>JAZQCP010000001.1:0-7604 GCA_045546295.1 Candidatus Nanosyncoccaceae bacterium
GGATATCCATATTATCCGTCAGGTCGTTGAGCTTTACCGCCACGGCCAGCGGATTCTCCTTGACACGAGCAATAAACTTGTCGTATGGCTCATTATCCGACAATTTGGTTACACATCGCAGCGCCTCGATAACCTCTGCCGAAAAGCCCTCAGCAGCAAGGCGTTCAAAAGTCCAATCGCTATCCTCCACAACGTCGTGTAGTACGCCTACAATCTTCTCTGCTGTAGTCTTACCTGCCGCCATTACACGCAACGGATGGCTGATATAGTCATTTCCTGCCTTGTCAAACTGCCCACGATGTGCCTCTGTTGCTATCTCTATTGCCCGTTCAAGTGTACTCATAGGATATGATTTTATTAGACAATTCCTTACAAAGTTAAGAATTATTTTAATTGGGCGGTTTTTGAAAAGGAGAAAACTTACTATCTCAATTACTCTATTTTCAAGTGCATCATCATATAGACTATGTACGCTTTATGCATACGCCCCATTAATCTATTTATCTGAACTAATAAATCTATCAGCAAATGCGCCTCCATTGCTACCTTGCTTTCATTTATCTCTTCATGTCTAGACTTATACAATTGAGACATATCAAGATGAACTTCTATATTTCGCTCATCCTTCCACCAAGTACTTTGCTAGGAAAGTTGTTTAAGTTTCAGCAGTATAGAATCGTATTCTGACTGAAAGCCAGGGAAATAATTCATAATCTCTCCGAGCTTAATGTAATATGATTTCTCTCTTTGTTTGTCGTTGAAACCATACAAGTTCTTAAATCCCTCGTTAAGCAACACTTTTAATTTACCTCGAAAAAGGCTCTTGTCGTAAGCGTTTAAAGATAAAACAAAATGTTTTAGAAGAGCCACACAATCACAAAAAGTGTAGCATGTGAAAATCCCAACATCAAGGACAGTTTTTGTTATTTTGTCATATTCTTTATTTGGGGAAGGTTTGAATTCTTGTGACAACTCATAAAAACCTTCTATCGATTCCGAAAAGTCACGAATGGTTTCTTCGGAAATGATTCTGAACCCTTCTCTCTCTTGGGCAGACAAGACCTTATTATTGTAGTATATATTCAAGTCCATATTCTTCAAGTTATTTGTGTGTAAAGATACAAAAATTAAAAATCCTCCTCATAATCATCGTAGTCGTATGACGAATCATAGTCGTGAGTGTTGTCGTGCAAGGTGTTGTCCGAGTTATCAACGAACAGTTCCTCATAAATCCACGCTGCAAGCAGCCAATCCCAAAGTGACATAACAAAAACAAATTTAAGGGTTACTTTGCGACAAAGTAACCCCACATTTTTGACAACTTATGACAAAAGGCAAAAAATTTACTTTAAAACATACACCGCCTTATCGCTGTACCTGTCAAGCGTAAAGTGCAGGGTGCTGAGGGAACTGGTGTTGTCGAATTGGGTGAAATAGATCTCGTCGGCGAGGTCGTCGGCGCCCCAGTTGCGTTGAAGGGCGGAGTTCCAGCTATGGCGTGTGTAGCCACGAAACGAAATAAACAGCAAATTCCCCTCGTCAAAAGCCGATTGCAGGTGTGGTGGGACCTTCTTATAAAGTGCTCTTCCGAGCGCAAAAACAATGGGATGGTGGCATTCGAGCAGGATATTTAAGACCTCTTTTTCGAGTGGGGAGTGGAAGCCGCTGATGACGACTTTGTCGGTTTGGCAGATGTCAGCTGCCCATTGCAGCGCCAATTGCGTGTCGTGTGGCGTTGCTTTCCGCGATGCGAAGAATGCCACTAACTCTCTATCGAGCAAGTCCTTATTTCCGGATAAGTCCATAAAAAAAGCGCAGGCGCTGCATTTACTTATCCCGAACTCAAGGCCTTGGCTGCCCACAAATCTGAACAAGCAACACAGACAGCCCACGCCGGATGATATATGCAAACACACATTGAGCCAAACGGGCACAATGCGGAGATATAACATCTCTGGTGGACATCTGTTGCGTTCTTCAGATTTGTTAAAACCGCCAAGTTTTTGAGTTCAGAAGAATCGTCAAAAAATATCCAATCAAATATGTACGGCTCAACGGCAAAAAACATAAGCCATTACAAAGATATAGAAAATTTTTGAGAAAGCGAGAATTTATGAAAAACTCTTATGTAGGAATTTGTTATCTTTGCGACATATCGCCAGATTTCGGGTGCAATCGCAGTGGGCTATAACTGTGTGGATTGCGAGTGGAGAGAAAAAGTTTCGGCTTTTTCTCTTTTTGTTTGCCATGTAACGAAAGGTTCGCATTTCTAAAACCACCGAATCGAAATAATTCTTAACTTTGTGGGAGATTGAAGATATTAACTCACAAAACTACAACAAAGAATAAATCGGAATGAAGAATAATAGAATATATTGGATAGTTATTGCCGTGGGATTATGTTTACTTATATTGCCACTATTGATTAACTCTTGCTATTTATGGGAAACAAATATACATATATTGCATTCTCCATCACCGTGGACATCTTTCTGGGCAACTTATCTTGCAGCAATAGCATCATTTATAATGATTTTCTTTACCTGGAAAACACTTAATGAAATGAAAAGACAATGGAAAGAGACTAATAGAGCTCGATTAACATTTGCAATTGTTGCTTATGATGGCCTTTTCTTATTAAAAATTACAAATTGTGGCTCTATAACAGCATATGACATTAAACTGAAATTAAATCAGCAGTTTTTAGATAATCATTTTTCTTGTAATATAAAGAAACAGTTTGCAACACTAGCAGAAAAACCGTTTTGTATAGAGGCAGGAGTTAGCAAGTATTACTATATATCACCTATATACAGTGATGCTTCTTGTCGTATTGGAAATGAAAATTATGATGGGTCACAGATTAAAAAGTGGCTTGACGAGCACAAAAGCGACCGAATAATCATCAAGGGAGAGTATAATAATACTTATGAGATTGATGAGGACTTTAGCCTTGAAGAGTATATTAATGGAGCCATTGTCGTTAAAGATGATTTGACATTGGCAATTGAGAGGATTAAAAAGGGTGCCATTGTACAGAATAACCAATACTATCCGATGCAAAAGAGTTTGGATATTATTGCAAGAAACTTACAAGAATTAGGAAAACGCAATGATAACTAATATTAAAACTATGCTCGCCTACACCTACATATCCCCCGGCAAGTTCGAATTGATCGACAAGCCGAAGCCTGAATTACGAGGCCCGCGCGATGCCATTGTGCGCATTACGCTCGGCAGTATATGCACCAGCGACCTGCATATCAAGCACGGCAGTGTGCCCCGTGCCGTTCCGGGTATTACCGTTGGTCACGAGATGGTTGGCGTCGTTGAGGAGGTTGGCTCCGAGGTCCGCAATGTCAAGCCTGGCGACCGCGTGACGGTCAATGTGGAGACCTTCTGCGGCGAGTGTTTCTTCTGCAAAAATGGCTTTGTGAACAACTGCACGGACCCCAATGGCGGCTGGGCGCTCGGCTGTCGCATAGATGGCGGGCAGGCGGAGTATGTGCGTGTGCCGTATGCCGACCAAGGCCTCAACCGCATCCCCGACAGCGTGAGCGATGAGCAGGCGTTGTTTGTTGGCGATGTGCTGGCGACGGGATTTTGGGCGGCTCGGATTTCGGAGATTAAGCCCGATGACACGGTGCTGATTATCGGCGCGGGACCAACGGGAATTTGTACGCTGCTGTGCGTGATGTTGAAGCAGCCGAAGCATATCATCGTGTGCGAGAAATCGCCCGAAAGAGCCCATTTCGTGTGCGAACACTATCCGAGCGTGGAAGTTATTGCGCCGGAGGATTGCATCGCCACTGTGCGCCAAAAATGCGAGCGTGGAGGGGCTGATGTAGTGTTGGAGGTTGCGGGTGCGGAGGATACCTTTCGCCTGGCATGGGAGTGCGCTCGCCCGAATGCGATTGTGACGGTTGTGGCGCTGTACGATAAGCCGCAAGTGTTGCCGCTGCCCAAGATGTATGGTAAGAATCTAACCTTCAAGATGGGCGGCGTGGACGGCTGCGATTGCGCGGAGATTTTGCGCCTAATCGAGGAGGGTAAGATTGACACCACGCCACTGATTACGCACCGCTACAAACTCGCCGACATTGCCGAGGCGTACCATCTGTTCGAGAATAAATTGGACGGGGTGATTAAGGTGGTAGTGGAGCCGTAGGCTGAAATAATAATGAAATTACCAGAATTTAGGAGGCAAACATAGTGAGCAAAAACCTTACGGTTTGCGAGAGAAGAGAAAAAGTTTCTGCTTTTTCTCTTTTTATTTCATAATATTTTATAACTTTGTAGAAAATGATTAAATATTTTCTATATGAACCGCATAAAAGAGGTGCTCGAAGAGCGTGGAATTAAACAAACTTGGTTAGCTGAAAAGTTAGGCAAAAGTTTCTGCATGGTGAACTCTTATGTTTGTAACCGCCGACAGCCTAGCCTCGAAGTTCTCTTCGAGATAGCCAAGATTTTGAATGTTGATCCCAAAGATTTAATTGCGAATAAGGAGTAATTATGGCTGTCAAGAAATCAGAATTATATAGCACACTATGGAAATGCTGCGACGAGCTTCGTGGCGGTATGGATGCAAGCCAATACAAAGATTATGTGTTGGTAATTCTTTTTGTGAAGTATATCAGCGATAAAAGTCGTAGCGATATCGCATTTGACATCGAAATTCCCGATGACTGTTATTTTGAAGACTTTGTTGCACTCAAAGGTAATCCCAATATCGGCGAGGAGATAAATAAAAAGATGCAAAAACTTGCCGAGGCCAATCAACTTGATGGTGTCTTTGTTGCCGATTTTGACGATGAGGCAAAACTCGGAAAAGGCAAAGATAAAGTTGAAACGCTTAGCAAACTTATCGCTGTTTTTCAAAATGAAAACCTCGATTTCAGCAAGAACAGAGCCGCAGATGATGACCTTATTGGCGATGCCTACGAGTATTTGATGAAGAACTTTGCCACCGAAAGTGGTAAGAGTAAAGGCCAATTTTATACCCCTGCCGAGGTTAGCCGTGTTATGGCGAAGGTTATCGGTTTGAGCAATGCTAAAAATGGCAAGCGCACAACTATATACGACCCCACATGTGGCTCTGGCTCGTTGCTATTGAGGGCGATGTGCGAAACGCCAGAAGGAGCAACCGTTTATGGTCAGGAGAAGGATAATGCCACTGTCGGTTTGGCGAAGATGAATATGATTCTTCACAATGAGATTTATGCCGACATCAAGCAGGGTGATACTATCAACGACCCACAATTCAAGGATGATGACCAGCTTAAAACATTCGACTATATCGTTGCAAATCCACCATTCTCAACCAAATCGTGGTTAAAGAGTGCAAAGGCAGAGGATGAATACCATCGTTGGGGTGAAGGTATAAAGATTGGCATTCCGCCCGAAAAGAATGGTGATTATGCTTTTCTTTTACACATTGTACGCTCGTTGAAACAGACAGGCTGCGCAGCTTGCATCTTACCTCACGGAGTACTGTTCCGTGGCAATGCCGAGGCGCAAATCCGCAAGTATCTCGTTGCTGAGAAACGATATATTAAGGGCATCATCGGTCTTCCTGCCAACTTGTTCTTCGGCACAGGAATCCCTGCTTGCATCATTATCATCGAGAAATCGGAGGCTGCAAGTCGCAAGGGCATCTTTATGATTGATGCCAAGAGTGGTTACATTAAGGACGGTGCTAAAAACCGCTTGCGTGAGCAGGATATCCGCCGCATTGTCGACGTATGGCAATCGCAGCGCGATGTACCCCACTTTGCTCGCTTTGTGCCTATGGAGGAGATTGAGCGCAACGATTACAATCTCAATATCCCTCGCTATGTCTCTGCTCCCGACACCGAGATATTGCAAGATATCAATGCACACCTCTATGGTGGGCTGCCCAAGCACGACATTGACCAACTTGCGACATATTGGGATGTGTGCCCATCGTTGCGTAGCGACCTCTTCTCGGAACATCCTACGCGCGAAGGATACTATTCGCTCAACTGTGAACAAGATGCTATCCGTGACACCGTTTCTGCGAATGTTGATTTTCAAAAACAGAGTGAGGTATTTAAGCGCAGTTTTGCCGATTGGTGCGACAAGCATCGTGGCGAACTCAACTCACTTGTTCAGGGCTTTGCTCCCAAGACGCTTATCGAGCAACTCGGCAATTCGCTGTTGGAAATTTTCGGTGCTGACAAGTCGCTTGTCGATGCTTATGATGTCTATGACTGTCTGATGAACTATTGGGGCGAGACGATGCAGGACGATTGCTATATGATTTCTTCTGGTGGTTGGACGGTGCAACTCTATACTCCACAACCCGCATCGAAAAAGAGCAACGACAAGAAAAAGGAGAAGAAAGCAGCCACTCCCGAGGATATTGTTTGCGACCTACTCCCTGTGCCTATCGTTATCGATGAATATTTTGCCGACAAGCGCGATCTTATCATCGCAGCCGAGGAGTTGCTCTCGCAGAACGAGGCACAACTTGCCGAACTTATCGAGGAGCAGGCGGAAAACTATCTCGATGAGGACAACTTCCCCGATAGCAAGATGACCGATGCCAATATCAAGAAACGCATCAAAGCACTTGATAATAAGGCAGACGCCGAGGAGCTTGCCGTATTGCAGAAATATCTCGACCTTAAGGGCGATATCTCACTCAATAAGAAACTTATCAAGGAGCGCAAATACGACCTGCTTACTGCACTTTGGGTTAAGTATGCCGCCCTCTCGGAGAAGGATATTAAGCGATTGGTAATCGAGAAGAAGTGGTTTGCATCACTTGGCTCACGCCTTGATGGCGAGATGCAACGCATCAGCCAGCAGCTTACCTCAAAGGTGTCGGCTCTTGCCGAGCGTTACGCACAAACGCTACCCGAGATTGATGCCGAAATAGCCGATTTGGAGGCAAAAGTCGCAGCACACCTAAAACAAATGGGATATTAAAAATTAACAATATAAGCTATGACAGAACAAGAATTTTGGAATCTTATCTATAAGAAAGCCGAAAGTGAATTTAATAAGGGGCTGATTCGAAGCACATACCCTTCACATATCGCAGAGCCAATGTGTAATGCGATTGATAGTAAAGATAAGGCAGAGCTATTAGATAGGTTACATAAAGAATGGCTTGAATATCAAAAACGCCAAAGCGATATCATCCAAGCATACTTAAAAATGATTGAAAAGTAATACCTGAATAAAATGAAGAAAAACCTAAGTATAATACTCTCGTTGTTAGCTCTTGTCGGAGTTGTCGTATTGGCTGTTGTGATGGTGTGCCTTAATGTCTCGCTTTCCAATGTTTCGCTCGATACTTTTATCGGTGTTATGGTAACAATGATTGGCATACTCGTAACCTTTGCTGTCGGCTGGCAGATTATCAATGCATTGGAGATTAAGAGCAAACTTGCCGAGATAGAGAAAATTAAAGCGGATGTCAACTCTCAGCAGAGCAATATTGACAAAATTGCGGCTCGCATAGCGTATGATGCTGCCGTAAACCGTAGTTATACTCTTCACAAAATTGGCGAGCATATCAAGGCTTTTGCCTGCACATTAGAGGCTATTGAACATTGTTTGAAAATCGATGAGTA
>JAZQCP010000002.1:0-1645 GCA_045546295.1 Candidatus Nanosyncoccaceae bacterium
GCTACGATCCGACTTCAACGTTCCAAGCGACCAGCCAATGTAAGGGAGCGTCGAAAGCCCAAGGAAGTATATCGGCGTCACACGCTTCTGCGACATCGCCACCGCAAAAATCTCGTCCGTGATGCCCGTCGCGAGCAAAAGGCGCTTCACCGTACCAAAATCCGGCGAAACCTTCTGAGAAAGTGAAATTGCCATCAGCGAATAGCGAAGGTTGATAAAAAACGTTGCAAGCGCCATCTCAATAAACGTGCCGGCAGCATCCGCCATGATCTGGAGCCCAGCAAACTGACCAGCCGAGGTCAAGTTCGTCATGGATATAAGTGACACAAGCGGCCACGAAAAGATCTTCGAGCCTGCGATACCAAAAGAGAACGAAACGGCAAAGTAACCAAGCCCAATCGGGGAACCGTCTTTTAAGCCCTTCAAATAACTCATGGGCGCAAAGATAGCATTTTTAAGAGACTTTGGGGTAATTTATGCAAATATTTAAATACATGCAATTTTAGTAGGAAGAAGCTCAAAGCATAAAAAATGTGACCCACCGGCGTAGCCGGTGGTTCTTCATATGCGGGCCCTGCCCTAGAATACTAGCCACGCGTCACGTCGCGTTGCACGAATTGGCACCTGCATGATGTCCTTACCGGCGAGCCCGTAAACGGGCTAGACCTTCCCGAACATTGTCAGTTGGTCTCCGTACTTGTCTTCCTTCAGCTGATTTTGAATATACGCTGCTATTTTCGCAGTATTTTTACCAGTCGTGTCGACATAATAGCCACGACACCAAAATTCCCGACCTCTGTACTTGATCTGTAGAGCGGGAAACTTCTCGTACAGCATCAGACTACTTTTCCCTTTCAAGTATCCGATAAAACCCGATACGCTAACTTTGGGCGGTATCTCAAGAAGCATATGGACGTGGTCGGGACACATTTCCGCCTCCACGATATTTATGCCTTTCCAGTTGCATAGCGTACGTAGGATTTTCCCGATCTCAACCTTTTTCTCTCCAAAAAAGACCTTTCTTCGAAATTTGGGAGCGAAAACTACATGATACTTGCAATTCCACGTTGTATGAGCCAACATGTTATGATTATTACTATTTTGCATTTTAACCTCTTGGTTGTTTTGTTTTGCAGGATGCCAGTCCGCATTTCAAATCTAACCAAGAGTTTTTTGCTTTCTCAAGGGCGCATCGCCAGAAGGCTCTATGGAACCACCAGCCTAGCTGGTGGTTTTCGTTTATACAAAAACCATTTTTACAAAAAAATGTAAGAAAAAAAGAAGCCCCAGAAGGCGGCCACCCTTCCAGAGCTAAAATTACAAGTCTACGCTATTAGTTTTTAGTTTTCGCCGTTTCGCATTTCAGTCTGCTCACGGTCCATGGTGTAGGTCAGGTATTCTCTAAAGTCACGATCGATTTCCACTTCTGGATCGTCGTTATAATGACCAGAGAGAATATCAATAAGTTCTCGATTGTCTGCCCAGCCAAGCACACCGACAGCGTCAAACGTCATGGACTTATCGCCCGGAGCTTTGGCTATATATTCAATCTTGGACTTTTCGACCCAGCCCTGCCCACAGCTTCCTTTAACGAGAACTTCCGTGTCAGCTTCCCTGACAATCGTAAGAGCATCATTAAAGCCTG
>JAZQCP010000003.1:0-1761 GCA_045546295.1 Candidatus Nanosyncoccaceae bacterium
ACGAGCTGCATCTCTAAAAATTAAGTTCGCATATAACGCAGTTAGACAAGCTGTATAGGGTAACTGCGCCTGTTAATCTGTAATTTGAGAAAAATCCATCAAATAAAGCCTCCGTACAATCGCTTTTCGCATAAACTCAGACGCTTCTACTCCATCTGTTATTTGTTCTCGGCAGCTCAATACCAAGTCTAACCTCCAAATTTGCATAAAATGTAAGAAATCCCAGGCTTATCAATAAATACAAAAAGCAAGGCGCACATCAGACAGTTAATGCGTTCGCATCGGATAGCATACTTTACAAAAGGTGCAGTTATTGGGTCAGCAGATTTTGTTCTGCGCGTATATGAAGAGCATTACATGCAAAACAATCATCAAAGGCCTAAAGCTGCACCGTTCAGAAATATGCAAAACGAAGGACTAAGTGCGCTTAGGGATATTAGATTAAATGCGGTAACCCCCTCCTCCTAAATGACGAGCTGCATCTCTAAAAATTAAGTTCGCATATAACGCAGTTAGACAAGCTGTATAGAATAACTGCGCCTGTTAATCTGTAATTTGAGAAAAATCCATCAAATAAAGCTTCCGTACAATCGCTTTTCGCATAAACTCAGACGCTTCTACTCCATCTGTTAATTGTTCTCGGCAGCTCAATGCCAAGTCCAACCTCTAAATTTGCATAAAATGTAAGAAATCCCAGGCTTATCTTGATGATTGGCGGAGGGAGAGAAATTCGACTTCACATTATTTGGTTTTTGGTGTACGCTTTTGTCAATAATGCTATGAAAACATGTGGAAAAAGAATATTGCTGATAACGCCGCCGTTGCTTCAGCCCAATACCCCCTATCCCGCAACATCCGTTCTCGCAGGTTTTTTGAAAAGTCACAATATCAGTGTCACCCAAACAGACATATCCATTCAACTACTCCGAAAAGTATTCTGTAAAGAGGGAATATCCCACTTGGTCTCCATCTGCAGCAAAAAAACTTTAACAAAAACATCTCCTTCCACCGCGTTCTTTCTATCCCACCACGAACTATACATAAATACTATCGAGCCAGTCATCAAATTCCTCGCTGGAGAAAATCCCGAACTGGCACACCGCATCGTTCAACGCTCCTTCCTGCCCGAAGGTCCCCACTTCGCCGAACTTGAACTTTCCGGCACCAATCTCTCCTCTTATGAAAACCTCGAAAGATTGTTCGGTTGCGCTGGTATCCACGATCAAGCCAAACTTATCGCCTCGCTTTACCTAGATGATATCGCCACCGTCATATCTGAATCCTGCGACAATTTATTCTCCTTCTCCCGCTACGCCGAACACCTCGCAACTAGCGCCCCCTCCCTCGATCCCATCATCTCCCGATTGCAAAAACATTTCTCGTGGATTACCCAACTTGTCGATTCCATCACTACTCAAACCATTGCCGAAAACCGACCAGACATAATCGGCATAACAATCCCCTTCCCCGGAACCCTCTTCTTCGCCCTGCACATCGCAAAATTTTGCCGCAAAAATTTCCCCGCTATAAAAATCGTTCTCGGCGGAGGATACGTCAACACCGAACTACGGTCCCTTGAAGATGATCGCATCTTTGACTTCGCCCACCAAATCACCTTCGATGAGGGTTTCGCCCCCATGCTTGGTGTTGTCGGAGCCACCCCCCCCCTGCGCACGCTTACTAAAGAAACCCTCCCACACCCCGATGAAATTATCGCTCATAAATCTCCCGTTGGAATTCCCGCCATCATCGCACCCCCTT
>JAZQCP010000004.1:0-4100 GCA_045546295.1 Candidatus Nanosyncoccaceae bacterium
ACCAAGAAGCTTATCCTAAACCGCACGGCTGGTAGTGAAAGAGGCAACAGCACTATCCAACGCGCCGAGATATTTGACATGAATATGGCAACCTACCTTTGGAGCTACAACCAGATGTCCCGCTACAGCCAGGCAGTAACGGTTGAGCAAAGGGAACTACCGTCAAGATACTAGGCAACAACTAAACGTAAAGTGCAACTATCATAGATAGGTTGCACTTTTTGTTGGCATAAAAAATATACTTATGCTAAAATTATTTCAAATGGGAGAAATTTTGAGTGAGGTAATAATTCTTATCGCGCTTAAATAAAATATGGGCAATGAACGAGGACAATAAAGATACAAGTCAAGTCGAGGAGGAAAGAATAACCGACTCGCCAAATATTAGCGTTAATACAAACGATTTGAACGAGCTGCGGGAAACTATTTCTGCTAACTCGGAGGATCCCGAAGCAACAAAGCCGACGGCCGAACGACAAACCGAGATGAAATTCCGCTCTGCGGATATTAGTCATCTTGACGGTAAGAATCTGATGGTTAACATCGAAGGCTCCCAAAAGCGCAAAATTGAAGAAGCAAAACAAAAAAAGAAAGATCAACAAGAAGCCGAAAAACGCAAAAAAACCGAAGAACGTAAGCGCAAACACGACGCACAAGTAATCAAGCGCAACAAACGCATCAATAATTTAAGAACTACTGCCCGAAAGATTTGGAAACTGAAATTCGTATTTCTTGGCATAATTTTAGCCATAGTAGCTATCGTATTAACAGTAAAGGTTATCATTCCGCTTGCTGGGAAGATTGAGACTGAAACTAAAAAAGCTGCAGAAGAAAAAATCATCACCGAAAAGAAAACTACCATGATAGAAATCTACAAAGAATTGACCGGCAAGGAATTCACAAAAGAGGAACTTGAAGAAATCGTCAATTCAAAGGACTCGGGCTTAACCGTGATATATGCAGGCGAAAGTGGCAATATTAGCGTCATCGAAGGTGACACAGAGTCAATTAAGTTTAGTATTAGTCAAGACGGACAAGATACTATATCTAACTTCTACTACTTTAATTACGTTGACGATGTAGAAGTCATGATTTTCGGATCAGGCAACAATTATCATTACAACTATGGCAAAGAACTAAAAA
This sequence comes from Candidatus Nanosyncoccaceae bacterium, assembly GCA_045546295.1. GTDB lineage: Bacteria > Patescibacteriota > Saccharimonadia > Saccharimonadales > Saccharimonadaceae > UBA2834. The sequence continues at coordinate 1,144 of JAZQCP010000004.1, forward strand.
GCTTCAGCAGCGCCGACGAGACAATCAATGAATATATTCTAGATATGCATAAAGCAGGGAGAGAAATATAAATGAAGAAAAAAATAATGTCCATTTTTGCAAAACGCCAAAAATATACAATTAGTAAACCTCTTAATTTTTACTTAGTAGCCATCCTTTCGTTCAGCTTCATTATGGTACTTGCTCAAGCAAAGCTAGTTGCCGCCGCCTCGTGCTCTAATGTCACTTGTAGCAAAACTATGCCAGACGGTACAAGCATTGAAAAGTGGGGTCTAAGCGGCGTATCCAGTACAAACATTGTTTTAATTGCCGATAATATAGGTCTTGCGGACGCATCCATAAGTTACGACATAGATAATGGCACTGGCGTTCATCAGATGACGGATAGCACCGTAACGTTTAGTACGAGAACCATGACTGGCGATTACGATATCAGCCCTACCACCATCTACGGCGGAAGCAATATGTCAATCTCATGGAATAAAAGAATCACTTCCGGTAGTGGAGATATCCCAGGCACAATCTACCTGAAATTCGCTAATGCCGCCAAATCAATTCAAGGCGAAGAATACGATTTACTCATGACAATTTGGGGCATGAAATATAAAACTACCGGAACTAGGGACTACGGCATACCAGTCGTATGGGGTAGCGCCAAATCGCTTAAATTCGGCTCTTTCCCATACGATGCAGATGCGCACCATAGCGGAAACCACGGAATTAAATATAACGTCAACATCAAATTGTACAAATCCGGCACAAACTTCGGAACGCGCATAGATAGCACCGGCAAATCGATGATCTGGGGCTTTGACGACATCGATGTTGCGGATAGAACTAATGGAGACGAAACATACGACAGTAGTCATACATGGGCGGAACACGTTGCAATTCCTAACGACCAATACACTGCGCCATTTTACGTATCGTCAAATACTAAATTGAATATTAGTAAAGGCGGCAGCTATACGTACATATATAATTCCGTATCAGATACCGGCGAGTCGGGAAAAGAAGACGTTTTGTATGTAGTTAATCCGTATAGCTTTAGCTACACTTGGCAAGGCTCGAACTGCGGAACCACTGCAGCCCCCATCACCGGCACCATATATACCGGCAGATCATGGGTTGACGTTGGAGGCCATTTTGGATCCAACTACACTGGTAGTGGAGTGGCAAACAACTCAAAGATAACTATACATAAAAACTCCGAGACGGTCGCATTTTGGCACCGAATTATCCATAACAATATCGGGCCAGACACGGATAATGAGGAGTATTACGTTCAAGTAAAGATGAACGGCGACGATCCCTACTACCCAAATACATACGCCAGGCAGCATCTATCGTGGGGCAACTACTGTCTCTCAAATGCACACTGCGCATATGACTCAGCTAAAAATACCCATAATGACGTGTATAGACCAAACAGCCCCAACAATCAACCTGGCGGTAACCCGATGACCGTACCCGTTCATCCGGGACAAACGGTCAGCGTATGGCAAAGGTTATGGTTCCAAATGTCGAACGTCCATACAGCTTTAGGCGCATTATCGTATCCGTATGGAGGTGGTGAATGTTCGGCCGTCTCTTACTATAAAAGCAGCACAATCTGCGTTCATCTCTATCGTCCACCTGCAACATTCACAGGAAGCGTCGCAGCGAAGGTAAAGCTAAACGGCTCCAACTTCGTGGACCCCGTAAACGAAACTACCACTCCTGCGGGCAACAAGGTTACCACAAGCGATGGTTCATTCACTGTTAGATTTACAAATACCATCACCCGCGTTAAGACTAACAATAAAGACGACGACGACGCTGGGGGCACTGTATCTACCCACTGGTATACAAGGATGCGTTTTGATAATGGGGCTACCGGGCCAGAGATTCCGAACAAACGTGTTCCAGCCTTGGGCGAAGGTGGCGCTTTTACAAATAGAGTAACAGATGCGTTGAGCGTCGGCGAGAGCCAAACAGTCATTAACGAAAGCAACAACCATTCATACACTGGCACCCTCAAGTATGGCGAAACAAAAGTAATCTGCGACGATTTACGATACAACAATGTAATCAACTACGCGCTTGAGAACAATGCTGAAACTACAAATGCCCGCAAATGCGTCAAAGTTTATCGCGATCCGAAGCCTTGCGACATCAATACGGGCGTCAAGTTTGGTATTCATAATGGCGAGAACCTTGGCCGCATCGGTGCCGTCAACTACAGCGTAAGCGGAAACGACAACTTCTCTTATACACCCAACAACGCATCGTCCTACCTAAACGCCTCCGACCACACTCAAAGAGTTACGGTTTGGGCACGTCCTGGCGACTCTATTAAATTCGAACACGGCGGATGTGCGGGTGCTCAATATGCAATTAATAACAATTCCAGCCTCTCGAACGTAACCAGTTACAACTCTACCGGCAAGCTCAGACACTATACGTCATCGCCATTACGCGCCGTAGACATAAACAACAACGACTACTTGTTTGGCGAAAAGCTTTCAGCAAAAAGCCAAAACTCACCATTAAAGTACAGTTCGTCTAAGACCTGGAGTAGCACCGACACTGGCTCTTCTTTCCTAGTTGGCGACAACGTTGAGCTAAGTGAACAATCTCCATCGAATACTACTAATTCCACCTATGCACGCGATACGTATAATAACAAGAGCTATTCCTGTCTCACTCCAAACGAAAACGCACCATTCCAAAGCAATCACTACCAAATTGCTGGCGTAAATAGTACTAACGATACATCCTGCCATGCCTACTCAAAGACTACTGTTGCTAGCGATGTTGGCCACATTATTACGCAACGTCTAAACTGGAATTACCTCAAGGTGGTCAACGACAGCCTTAGCTCAAGCGGGAAGAATACAAAACTTACAGCCGAAGCTAACGTTATGGTCCCATACAACTACAATGCTCAGCCATATATTAGCGGTCCAAGTACTAAC
>JAZQCP010000005.1:0-276907 GCA_045546295.1 Candidatus Nanosyncoccaceae bacterium
CGACTCCACAAATGCTAGCGCATCTGCTTCAAAGTCTTCCACCTATGCTACACAAAATATCCCAACAATCAATGCAAAGTTGTAGTAAAGCTCCATGGGGTCTTCTCGTCCTGGCATGATCAGACGGCATCTTTACCGCCAATGCACGTTCACCGAGACCTTCGTCGAGACAGTGCCCACATGATTACTCCATTCGTGCGGGTCTGAACTTACCAGACAAGGAATTTCGCTACCTTAGGACGATCATAGTTATCGCCGCCGTTCATCGGGGCTTCAGTTTGAACCGTGAAGTTCTCCCCTTAACCTTCCGACACTGGGCAGGAGTCAGCCCCTATACATCCGCTTTCGCGTTAGCAGAGACCTGTGTTTTTGGTAAACAGTTCCGTGGGCTCTTTAGCTGCGGCCCGCCTATTAAAACAATAATTGGGCGCTAAGTTAAAGAACAATAGTGTTCTGTCTCAACAGAAGAAATTCGAATAAAACTAAGATACATAAAAGTAATCTTAACGAATTCTTCGTTGAGTTACTTAGCAATTATTGCCTTGATAGGCGGGCAGTCCTTATTCCGAAGTTACGGACGCTTTTTTGCCGAGTTCCTTAACGAAGGTTCCCTCGTAGGTCTGAGTCTACTCGACTCGAGCACCGGTGTTGGTTTGCGGTACGGTTGGCAGCAGCCTAAGTTAGTCAACTTTTCTAGCCAGAGCCTGCCTCAGAATCGTCATCCCGAAGGATAACTTTCACTCAACTCTTGTTCCCAAGAGCCTTGGACGGATATATACCATGAATCCGCTCCGAGATGTTCTCCGTGAATTGCTAACAACTACTACCAGTGCAGGAATATTAACCTGCTGTCCATCGCCTACGCTAATACGCCTCGGCTTAGGACCGACTAACCCAGGGACAATTACTGTGGCCCTGGAAACCTTGCTCTTACGACCGACAGGATTCTCACCTGTCTTAAGGTTACTGATTCCAGCATTCTCACTTGATAACGCTCCACAGAACTTTACAATTCTGCTTCACCGCAATATCAACGCTCCTCTACCACTATGTATCGAAAACTAAATCTATAATCTTGGATGAGTCAGGCAGCTTACGCTGCCTGACGGAAAGAACAAATGACCATAGAGAGGTTCGAACTCCCGACGCACTCCCTGCTAGAGGAGCCGCTCTGCCAACTGAGCTATATGGCCATTAACGGATATGAGAGGATTTGAACCTCTGACCTCCTCCTTTCAGGGAGTCGCCCTACCAGGCTGGGCCACATATCCTAAAAGCGAGTAGTGGGAATCGAACCCACGATCTCTAGATTGCACAATCTAGTGCCCTGCCACTGTGCGATACTCGCTTGCCGCCGGAGGACTAAGGAACTAGCCCTCCAGCATAACCATGGGAACTTGACTACCTACCGTCGGTAGCCAGTGCGGACTTGGGGATTTGAACCCCTATCTTTTATTCTTGGCTCAATTGAGGACTTATCCGTCTGCGCCTCAATAAGAATAAAGATAGCCTCTACCATCCCTAGAGGTGGGCGCCCGTTGCGCCCGTCCGCTTATATAACAGTCTATATATATTATAGACTTAGTTTTCGATACATAATCCATATCTTCGGTTTAACACTTGAGCCCCGTTACATTTTCCACGCAAAATCTCTTGACTAGTGAGCTGTTACGCACTCTTTAAATGAATGGCTGCTTCTAAGCCAACATCCTAGCTGTTTAAGAAATCTCACCTTGTTTCCCACTTAGTGTTAATTAGGGACCTTAGACGATGGTCTGGGCTGTTTCCCTTTTGAGCGACGAGCTTAGCCCCGCCGTTCTGACTGCCATGATTACACATTCGGTATTCGTAGTTTGATAAGGATGGGTACCCTTGCGGGCCCCAGACCTTTTCAGAGCTCTACCCCCAAATGCTACCACATGACGCTAGCCCTAAAGCTATTTCGAGGAGAACCAGCTATCTCCGAGTTCGATTGGCATTTCACCGCTAACCACAAGTCATCCAAGCACTTTACTGCGTACCCTGGTTCGGTCCTCCACTGCGTGTTACCGCAGCTTCAACCTGCTCATGGTTAGGTCACCCGGTTTCGGGTCTAATACTGCCGACTTGTCGCCCTATTCAGGCTCGCTTTCACTGTGGCTCCATCAACTGACTTAGCCTCGCCGATAAAATTAACTCGCTGGATCGTTCTACAAAAAGCACGCCGTCAGGCCGAAGCCCTCCGACACCTTGTAGGCACTGAGTTTCAGGATCTATTTCACTCCCCTCCCGGGGTTCTTTTCACCTTTCCATCACTGTACTAGTTCGCTATCGATCATTTGCAATATTTAGTCTTGGCAGGAGGTCCTGCCGGATTCAAACAAGGTTTCTCGTGCCCCGTCCTACTTGTGAAAACACATATAAGTTCTAATAGTTGTTTTCGCATACTGGGCTTTCACCATCTTTGGCGCGCCATTCAAACGCTTCCGCTAACAACTACGAATCTTATCCACTCAGTTAACGCTGTTGGTTTTTATGCCGAACGGTCAAGCAAGCTTAACTGCTCAGCATAAAAATTGTATAAACACGCAACACCCCTTATAACTCTGGGCGTTAACCCGTAAGGTTATCTTGAGGTTTAGACTATTCCAATTTCGCTCGCCACTACTTTCGGAATCATTGGTTATTTTCTTTTCCTCAACCTACTAAGATGATTCAGTTCGGCTGGTTCCCGTCTCATTAGCCTATGTGTTCAGCTAACGGCAATATGGCATGACCCATATTAGGTTTCCCCATTCGGAAATCTCCGGATTAAAGCTTGTTCTCAGCTACCCGAAGCTTATCGCAGAGTTCTACGTCCTTCATCGGTTGCAAATGTCAAGGCATCCACTATCAGTGCCCTTATGTACCTTTTTATGCATTGACTTAACTAGTAATTGATCTTCAAATACTAGCGCATGCGATTTCTCGCTATGCCGCCAATTAAATTTCTTTCGTTGTCATGTTCAAATTGTTAAAAGATAAATTCGGCGCAAAGAAATATAGTGTAATTTTCCTCGCAATTTATCAGACTAATTTCAGAGGTTCAGAAACGAACTTGAACAAAAACTGTCCTTATATTAGCGCATATTTTCGACTAATGCAAGGGTTTTTTTGAAGATTTTTTGAATAATCCGCTAATCAGAGTGGATTTGCTAATTATCACTGATGAAATGCGATTAGTTATTGAGGATAAAGAGCAGGATATCTGCCACTACTAAAAAGTCATAATTGTGGCGGCGGCGGATAAAAGCTGATTGAGCAACGATATGGTTTTTCCTTTAATCCGAATATATTCGCCTTTTTGAATCACTGCAAAACCTACGACTACGACAATAATAACTGCACATACTACTAACATAAAACTAAAAGGAAAAGTATATAATCTCACGCCGAGCAGTTGCAATGGAATTGCGGCGGCAAAAGATATCGCAAAGAGATGCAAAAGCAAAAGGGACGGATATCCGGCCAGCATATTATACGTTTCCCCATTTACGAACGAGGTGTTTAGGCGCTTAATTATGCGCCCGTCAATAAATAAGAGAGTGGGTATCAAGAGAACGACCATTACTATGGCTACAATGATAGGTAAACGCCACGATGGATTGGTCATCTGTCCATTTTCGAACATCAGAATAGTTGGTAACCAAATGGAACCTTCGATGACGGCATATATAGCCGCAAACTTGCTTAGCATCGATTCCCATCTATCGCATTGCGAGTGATGTTTTGACGGTGAGTAGTCTGCGGAAGTTGCCTTTTTATTATCGCCCCCATTGGCGTCGTGTTTATTTATACTATTTCGCATACATTTATCATATTGTGTTTTTCTTCAGGAAATCAAAAATGGCAGATTGGTCAGAGGCGATTAGCTTCAGGCGTGCGTCGATTTCTGAATATGCGACCAAAATGTCGCGGTTTAATATTTTTTCGTTCACATGCGCATCGAAGAACTTCTTGAATTTCTCTGCTTCCTCTTTCTTGCGAATATAGGTCGCCGAAAAGCGCGGATATTCTGGAATCGTTTTATCTCCCTCTTCCTCGTAAATCCAATCCCATTTTTGATACATCCATTCAAGCGCATCATTCTTTACGACATAATTGCGCATTAGGCGAAGGAAGAACGAGAGACGATCTTGCGTGCGAATGGTCCCATCGCTAAGATGTTCGAATAGACCGAGAGCCGTCTTGCGATCTTTGGTTGTCGTAATCGCATCGACTAAATCATGCTTGAGAACAGCATCTGAAGTTTGTTTATATAATTCGAAATATTGATTACATAGTTTATGATTGCGCCTAACTAGTGTCGCCCCAACAACCCAACGTAAATTCGCGTCAACTTTGTCTATTTCCACGTTGGCGTAAGTATCTTGAACTGCATTTAGATATTCCTCATCTTCCGCATAAAGCAACATCCACATGACAGTGGCACGAAGTTCAGTATCATCATAATCGTCTTCCGGACGCGATGCGACGCCTAGGCGTTGGTAATTTGAAAAAGCCAAATCGCGCACAAAACGCTTAAATCTACGCTTTTCTTCAGTTTTTGGATCAAAGAACACCTTTAGGTCCGAAACGATTGCGGATATTAGATCCCACAAACAAGAATCCGTCTCTTCTGAAAATGCGCGAATTAAGGGCAGTAGCGACACGCTTTCTACATAATCGGTTTTCGCTAGTAGTCGACGATCAATTAATAATCGCAATTTCTGCTCTTGCGACAGGTCAGAAACATGGTGCAACTTTTCATCAAGCTCTTCGTCGCTCAGCTTGATAATGTAATGGCCAGACAAATCGTCGGACTGATTCATGATTGGATATTGAGTTTCATCGGTCTCGCCAGTAATTAGGAAGCGACTCTGAATATCGCCATTAATGACCGGGAAACCAGACTGAGTCAGCCAAGGCGTCATGAATTCACGCACGTCAAAGTCGGCATGTGGCGTTAAAGCGTCCCATAAATCATCCGCGGTCGTATTTTCATATTTATGTATGGCAAAATAATCCTTCAGACCAGCGAAGAAGTTACTCTCACCCATTGCGCGCATCAACATCAATAGTAGATGTGAGCCTTTCCCGTAAACAATTGCACTATCAAATAAATTCGAAATATCCTCAACGTTATTAACTTCGACTTTTACTGGTTGAACACCTGGCAGGCTGTCACGCTGCAATGATTGCTGTATGGCAGTCAAATAAAAGTCCTCCCACGCGCGTAACTCGGGTCTAATTTTATCCGTAGAGTAGACTTCCATCATGTTTGCAAATGATTCATTTAGCCACAAATCATCCCACCATTCCATCGTGACTAAGTCGCCAAACCACATATGCGATAGCTCATGCGCGACCACGATTGCAACATATTGTTTAACGTCTTGCGAAGAGTCATCGTTGCAAAGTAGACATATTTCACGAAAAGTGACTAATCCCCAGTTCTCCATCGCCCCCGATTCAAAATCCGGCAATGCTAGCAAATCCATCTTTGGCAACGGAAATGGCGTGTCGAAGCAATCATCGTAAAAGTCCAGTACGTCGGCAGCAAACTTCCCCGCATATTCTAGATCGGTCACTTGTTGGTGGATGCCGGCATAGGTAGTTATTTTCACGCCGTGCTGAGACGTAGTTTCATAGCTGCAAAAATGACCGAGCGCAAAAGCTACTAAATAAGTAGACATTTTTGGGGTTTCAGCAAATTCGACAACTTTCTGATTGCCATCGATGCTCTGTTGCTCGACTGGCATATTTGAAAGAATAATGTCAGTTTTGTCGTCGGATGAAATTCTTAGAGAAAAGGTTGCCTTAGCTGCAGGTTCGTCGATACATGGAAAACACTGTCGAGCATAATGGGATTCAAATTGCGTTGCAGCAATTTTCTCGGTTTTGCCCTCCGCCTCATAGGTCGATAAATATACGCCCTCCATATTTGCAGTGATTGGCGCAGTATATTTGATAATTATTTCGTGGTTGCCTGGTGCAATATTATGAATATGTAGCGTGTCGTCTAAATATAGGTAATCTTCGATCAATATACTATCGATCGTAACGCTTTTTATTTCGAGATTTACGGCATGTAGCTTAATACTGTCAGCTATTGCATCACCATAGATGGCGGTAGTAGCAGTAATGATAGTTTTTTCGGCATTTATATGTAGGTCCAAATCATAGTGCGATGGGACAAAATAATTAATAAATCTCTCCATATATCTAGTGTAACAAAAAAGAGCCTCTTTTGAGGCTCTCATTGAAACGATATCTTATTCAGCTTCTTCGTTTAAGAACTTTTGCGCGCGATATATCATTTGAGCAGTTTCGTCTGTAAAAACAATATAAATAGGCTTAGAATCAGCGGTGGATATTAGCGCATGACGACCAGTAAACTCTGGCGCTAGATTCTTGTCTTCGTCTAGGCGAAAACCGAGATATCCCAACTTCTGCGTAACAAAACGACGAATTTCATCTGAGCGTTCGCCGATAGTACCAGCAAAGACTAATGCGTCAATACCGCCAAGCGTGGCAGCCATTTGGCCAATATAGCTTTGAATTCGATATACAAATATGGAATGCGCAAGACTAGCACGCAAATCACCTTCGTCACGAGCCTGAATAACCTCACGCATATCGTCAGAAATGCCAGATAAGCCCAGTAATCCACACTTTTTGTTGAGATATAGTAAGAATTCTTCGTCGGAGGTGATTTTCAATGCTTTCTTTAGGCCAAGTACTGCAGCTGCGTCAATCGTACCAACGCGCGTACTCATGGCTAGACCTTCTAGTGGCGTATACCCCATAGAGTTGTCCATTGCCTTACCGTTAAGAATGGCCGAAACACTAGAACCGGAGCCTAAGTGTGAAACAACAAGCTTCTCGGGAAGAATGCCCTGATCTTTCATGTAGCGAGAGATAAAAGCATAACTGAGGCCATGATAGCCATAGCGCTTAATTTCATACTTATCTGCTAGCTCAGTGTCAAAGCTGTAGTATTTGTAAGTATCTGGCTTGTCCCAGTGGAAAGCCGAATCGGAAACTGCGATGATTTTCACGCCTTTGAAACACTCACGGATTCCGCGAATTTCGTTTGCGGTAGTTGGCACATGGACTGGGTTGCGTTTTTTAGCTTCTTTGAGTTGCTTCATAAACTCCGCATCAACCACTCGGTCTTCCGTAAAATAATCGCCTGGAGCAGCAATGCGCACAACGACTGCAGCCAATTTGTGCTGACCAGTAACATACTGCTCGTCGCTAAGAATTTTTGGCAAAATCATAATGACATCGTTTAGATTGTCAATATCTGGTTTAATCTTTTTCTTACCATCATCTACATCCTTAATTGTGCAGACAACCTTTTTGCCTTCAAATTCGAAATGAAACTGCGCCATGAGTTCTTCGCCATCATAAAGGGCGTACTTGCGGCTGGCGCTACCCGGATTAGTAATAAGAATCAGTTTGCTCATAGGGACATTATATCATTCTATCTCGGTTGTTACAGATAGATTAACGACCCGTCCTATTCGTCGATACCAAACTGGCTAGTATATCGAGCATTATCAAGCACAATGTCCTGATATTTGCGCATAAAGCCATAACGCCCAGAGCGCTCGAGAATACTTGCGGCAATATCATAACGCGAGCAACGATTGCGCGCTAATTCATCCAGAGGGGAGGTGGTTGAACCTTGATCTTCGTACCCGTGAATATCGAGACGATACGGGCTAGCATAATGCGAGAATATACCAAAAGCGGTTTCCGGATAGCCGTGAAAGTTTACAACGATTGGTTTATCTGGCGTGAAATAATCATTAAAGTCATTTGGTTTGAGTTTGTTTTCGGTAGTACCGATCGCACCATAAGATAAAGCCGCTACCCCTACAAAGCGAATGCGTAAATCAGGAGCGTCTTTTTTGGCAAGCTTTATACCCTCGAGGGCTTCGGCTGTCGGAATGTCGCCAATGCCACAAACGATAATGTCTGGGTTATTATCAGAAGCAAACTGAAAGACCGATGCGCCGCCATTCGTAAGCTGAAAACGAGCGTGATTAATATCAATCCAGCGCGGCTCTTCTATCTTGTTAAATGTTGCGATATTTACAACATCTTTTGTACGCGTCATGAATTCCCAAGCCGCAGCTGCTGCAACGTCGTCAATCGGGAATAAGCAGTTTGCTTCATTGCTTGGTTTACTCAACAAACTAGAGATGAGGGCTGGATTTTGATGTGTATAACCGTTATGATCCTGGCGTTGCCAGCATGAAGTCGAAAGAATATTTAATGCGTGGCAGCGCGGACGCCAAGAAGCCTCTTTGGCCTGCTTGAGGAATTTTAGATGCTGATCTAATTGAGAGGAAATTATCGGAAGGAACGCTTCATATGAAGTCATACAGCCACGACCGCCGCTAAGAATGTGGCCCGCCAACGTAGCAAATAGCACATTCTCGGATAACATCTCGATAGCTCGGCCACTCTGAGAGAGATGAACATCCCACGACTCAATTGAACGCACCCAAGCACGATCGGTAGCTTCATAAACTTCGCTAAGCCGGTTTGACGTGGTTTCATCTGGCGAGAAAAAGTAGAAATCTTCATGCTTCTCTATCTCGGCACGAAGGCATTCGCCAAAGACTTTTGCAATAGAGTACTTTTCCGCCCCCGGCTCTTTAACGCTCTGTGGTAAATTCATCGTACAACTCCTTAAAATTATAAGACTCGAGCCAGCTCTGTAACATCTGAAGTTGCGCGCGATCCGTTTTTGCGAGCGGTAGGGGAACTTGATGCGAAGCGCAATTGCCTTCTAGTTTTTTACCATCGAGCTCTTTTGGCCCAGTATAGCCTTTTGGTGTTTTCATGATGATAAAAGTATTCGGCTTCAAATCGGACAAGATCATTTGAAACTCCTCTGTATTCGTGCCATCGATAATAACTGGGTCATAGCCGAAGCCTCGGAAGAGACTTAATAGCTCTCTTTCGCTACTGCGCGCATAAATTGTCGGTGCGGAAATCTTATAGCCATTTAGGTGCAAAATTGGCAAGACATGACCATGTCGCTTCGAGGCGAGTAGCTTATTGAGATTTAAGCTACCAAGTGCCGTAGCGGTTTCGAGCTCGCCGTCGCCAATTAGGACGGCAATGAATTTTTCGGGGCGCCCGAGCGCAGCGCCATAGGCAGTAGCCAACGAGTAACCAAGTTCTCCACCCTCGGCAATAACGCCCGGCGTCATTGGGCTGGCATGGCTCGGGAATCCATAAGGCCAAGAGAAGCGTTTACAAATATATTCAATCCCGTGAAGATTTAATGTCGCTTCTGGGTAATACTCAACCAAGTCACCATCATAAAAGAGGTTAGCTTGCAATGCCGGAAAACCATGCCCTGGCCCCAAGATGAATTGCATCCGCGGAAAGCGCGCTTTTAGATTAGCGTAGGCGATATTAATGCCTGGGCAAGTCCCCCAATGACCCAATAAACGCGGTTTTATATCAGAGAAACTTAATGCGCGATTTAATAAGAAGTTGTCCTGCAAAAAGATTTGAGCAACCGACAGATAATTGCAAAAACGAATTCTTTTTTCTATGTTGCGAATATCTACGCCCAACCCGTGCATGTGCATACTTTTATTTTAGCATAAGTACTTACAAATTGTCTTGCGGAAGTTCGTCGAGTAATTTCATCGTAGCGCCAATTAATTCTGGTAGCGTGCTAGCATATTCCTCATAGATACGGAAGCCAGCCGCGTAGGGGTGACCGCCACCACCGAAGAACCCAGCTAGTTGGTCAGCAATTGGTTTTGAGCTACGTATTTTTCCTGTGAGTTTTCCGTCGGGATAGGTCTTAATAGCTACGGCGACTTCAACCCCCTCAACAAGACGTAACTCCTCTAATATTAATACGTTAGGATTATATTCGTCGGAATACTTTTGAATATCTTCGAACGGAATTAAAACCGTCGCCAACTTACCATCTAAGTGATATTCTACGCGCTTGATTAGGTCGGCCTTATAGTCAAGGATGCGTGCGGACTTTTTCATGTAATCACGCCGACGTTCTTCCATGTCGGCAACTTTTGCGCCAGCATCCATTAAGTCTGCCGCCACACGATAATCTTCCGAGGTGGTCGACTGAGAGGTTAGTCCCAGCGTATCCGATTCGATGCCATATAATAGATTCTCCGCACAAAGAGGCGAAATAGTCGTTTTTTGACTCTTGAAAATACGATAAAGCAAGAGACAGCAGCTAGATACCGGTTCGATTATTTCTTCGTGTTCAAAATCCAAGTCTGGCGCCGTTTCGTGGTGATCGATAACTAATACAGGAGCCGTATATAAGCAGTTACGGATGGCAGCATCGTCAAGGAATTTAGAGATGAGGGTTGAGCTGGCCGTATCGACAATAATAAACGCGTCCGCTTTGTAGGAGAACTCAATGTCCACCCTGCTCCAGCCCTCAAAATAACGTAAATACTTAGGTATATCAACTGGACAATATAATGACACTTCTTTTTCGGATAGAGCTTCCTCCAACGCGAGAGCAGCACCTAAAGAATCGCCGTCGGGATTTTCGGCTTGAATAATGCAAATATGCTTTTTGTCTTTAATAAAATTCGAAAACTTGTCGTACATATCACGACAATTTTAGCATGTTCTCAAGGATTAATCTTCCGTTTTGCGCTTGGAGATATATAGTTCATTGTATCGATAGTCATGAATATGGGCTTCATTTTTGTCGGTCAATACAAATAGCGCACGTATGCCTTCGGGACTATTCGCGCTCTGTCCATCAATTACGAGTTCGTCTGGAGTTGTAACGATATAATATACATCACTTAACTCTATCTCGTCAGGTTTTAATCCCACCATACGGGCTACGCGCTCAATATTAATGCCAGCACGGTTAAGCGCTTCTGAGCCGCGGAAGATATTTGATTGACCAAAATAATAATCCGACGCATCGTCTGCGCATGACGCATGCCAGGACACTAGGCCATTCCCATCAATATCGAAGCACGACTTCTGATCCGATACGGGCACCCAAGTGCCAATTATCATGGCAAAGTTCTCATTATTTTTCGTAGGAGTCACTAATGGCTCATCCTTATCTGTTGTCGTGGTAGACGTTGTGGTTTGTTTGGTATTGGAATGAGTATTATGGTTTTCGCGTAGAACAACCGCGCAGAAAATAGCAACCGCAATAATCAAAATGGCTATTAAAAGAATCATAATGATTGCCGTCGTATTATCCTTGACTGGCTTCGCTTCAGCGACTGGAGTTTTGTGGCTGATTTTTTGAGTTGGAGCTGGAGCACTTTGTGACAAGTCGGGATTAAATTTCACTTGACTTTCTCCGCTAACGTCAAGAATTGCCGCTTGTGGGAGCGCGTTTTCTTCATTGTCTTTTTTCTGGTCATCCTGCGGCGACGTTGATTCTTCTTCAGAACGGGTTCGCTCCTCGATAGCCTCAGCCGAAATCCGTGCATCCTCTACGCTATCTAACTCTTCCATTAACGAAACAACACCGTCTCCGTCCTGATCCAGCTCTTCTTTGTCGATTTCATCTTTAATGAGCTTCTCATTTCTAAAGAATGTCTCCGCGTTGTCTAGGCTTTCTTTAGAGCCCACGCGCAAGCGCGGCTTAGTCGTTTCTGAAACAGTATGCTTATGAAGCGATTGTGCGTCCATTATCCCACCTTAATTATTTATACTTATGCTTATTATAGCATCATTTACGGCCGTAGACAGCATTTTTCGAGTAGTTGTGTTATAATTTCTTGGTACATAGGGGCGTAGCTCAGTTGGTAGAGCACTGGTCTCCAAAACCAGGTGTCGCGAGTTCGAGTCTTGCCGCCCCTGCCACAAAAGAGGATTAACTGCTAACTAGTGATAGTTAGTTTTTTGTTTAAGCAAATCCGATGAATCAGTCAAATAACCTATGTTGCATATTGTCTGGCTCATCTAGGTACATTTTATATAGCGAATAAATATCCGTGTCTCTATATGACACTCTCTTCATACCATTATTTAGATCTAATATTTCCCCTTCTCTGTAGCTAATTAATATAGGTGAATGCGTCGCAATAATGAACTGACTCCCCTCTTTGACCAGTTGGTCCATTAGGCACAATAACGATAATTGTCTTTGTGGAGACAAGGCGGCTTCTGGCTCGTCTAATATATACAATCCATGATCGGTAAACCTATTTTGAACTAGCCGAAGGAAGGATTCTCCGTGAGAGCACTCGTGAAGACTTCCGCCATAAGAACTGCGCAGTGTCCAAAAATGATCTTCCTTAACTAGCCTTTCTACTTCGGTAGAAAAGTTATAGAAGCTTTCTGCCCGCAGAAAGAACTTCGTTTTCGGCCTTCTATATACGCCTATTCGTAAGTACTCAGACAGTTCCGATGTGGTATTTTTAGTTTCGTACATGAAATTATTCGTTCCACCCTCGGCGGGCATGCCTAATGCTACCGCAATAGCTTCTATTAGAGTCGATTTTCCAGTCCCATTCTCGCCAATGAAAAAAGTCACTTGCGAGTTAAATTTTAACTCTTTAAAGTTTTTTACTACATCAATATTAAAAGGATATTTTTTGAACGACTCAACCTCATCCCTTAATAAAGCAACATTCTTAACAATCAGATTGCTATCTATACCCATAAAAACACCTCTGGGTACTATATTATAAAGAATTATCTATTTTTGCTCAATCAGCGTTACGCTCTTTATGCCTTCTTCGTCGTATCGAATAGTCATCTCATAGTTGCCCTGCTGGTAAACTACCGTCTCAGATTCATCCTCTTTGGCATATTTGCCAATGCCGAACGCTTCTTCAAAATCATCTAGAGTTGCAAGACGACGACCTTCATAGCGTATGTCCGAGTCGTTTATATCGGTAAGCTTCTCGCCCTCGGGAGTATTAAACGAATAGAATCCTAAACCAGTAATCTCCCCTTCTTTATTGCTCCAAAAAGCTACATTATCGTAATAATAGTCAAAATCCGCATCCTGAGCATGATATGACTTGATTTCATCAGCCAACGTTTCCCCGATCTCGTAACCATTGATAGTAACGCGTTCAAGGCGGGCACTTTCGTAAACATTATCACTCCCACCAAACAGCTGAGCAATGGTAGTATTCTGGCTTAACAAATAAATACTTGCCGCGAGCGCGATAAAAGTGATTATTCCGAGCGTTATTACAACTATTAAAGCCTTGCCGTTTTTTGCAGCTTTCCTCATATTTTTCATTATTACATAAACATTTTTAAACCGCTAGTACCCATTGACATATCTACGTTTATGTGGTATAATTCATATATCTAACTTATTTTTTCTTATCCGCCAAGCAAGTATACGAAATGCCAGATATGGAAGCAGTCAGCCCAATAATCAGAGCCATATCGACAAATATCATAATAAACATCGGGATAATACCTTGTTCGATGTATTTAGTAGTAGCCATATGTATCATCATTAATTTAAAAGTCGGAACTGGCCATGGCAAAAATAACAATGCGCCAGCAATAATAGACATAATCATTATGGCCAAGTTAAATCTATATACTCCGCGAATTAAACGCGTATTTTGCTCTCCGGCGCGAATTACATGAAGCCCAAGCAAGAAATATAATAATGCAGACACGAAACCGCTCATAATCATACTAGTTACACCCAAGTTATCCGCATATCTGCCGGTGCGAGCAGAAATATAACGGTATATTCCCGAATACATCATCGGTAGTAGCGCCATCAAGACGCTGGCAAGAGCCATTAATGCACCCATCATACGAAGACGCGCGCAAGTTCTTTCATCATTGCGTGATAGGCTTTTTGGGCTTTGCTTATGAGATGTTTTTTCGTTTTTTGTTTTAGTAGTTTTACTAGAGTTTGGCATAAATTATTTGGATCCATTAATGCTTTCTTGCATTATAGCATAATTCTTATGCTAAAATGTAACTAACATATCCTATAAAAGGTGGGCAAAAATGCAAGATTTCACAAACAACAACCAATCACAACCGGACAACGCAAACAACTATTACCAAGACCCATTGGGGACCGACGCTCCTGCAAGCCCCGATTCGACTAGCGAACAAAATGAGCAGTCCCCTAGCCCAGAGCCAGAAAGGAATGAGCCACCAATGCTTAATCAGAATCCAGACGCGGACGATGAGCCAGCAATCCGTCGCGACCAAGCACCACTTCGGCCAAAAACTCATACCGCCCACAGCGCAGAACGCGAATTAAGCCCTGAGTTAGTAGATTATCTTTCTTCCACCGAAAAATTACTCAAACAGAGCCGCAAAGAGCGCAATAATCTCATCTTGCGCATAGACGAAGAAGAAGACAAGGTTACCGAATGTCTTAAGTCTGAAAAGAATGATTTCGGGCACCGTAGCGAAGATATATATAGCCAGTTGAGCGAAGCAAAAGAAGAACTGCGTCGCAAAAATGACTTAATCAACGCGCTTATAAAAATGGTACGATCGCTAGAATAACACATCGAATACATCAATATAAGAACAGCTTCGCCCCCCGACGGAGCTGTTCTTGATTAATCGCTATTTTCATGTTATTATAACTTAGTTCAAAAGCATTTCGCCCAGAACAGCAGCACCTTAAATAATTGCTAGGCTCTTTTCGAAAAAAGGAGGGGAATAATATGAAGAAGAGACATATAGTTGTCGGAGTAGTAGCCGCTGTCGCCGCGTTTATCGCCGCGTCGCTGTATGCGATTGGATTCATCCTCGCAGACGAAGACTTCTACGACGAAGATTATTCCGAATACGAATAGGCAGCCAAACAGATAGCATACGTACCTAATCAACGGTCTAGCAATTTCACGCCCCAAAACCAGTTTTTCCATTATAAACTGCGCTTTGGGGCATTTTTTAGCACGCATACCCAACTAGCAAGCCACTAGAAATAGTGGCCTTTTCTTGTTATACTTTAAATTGCTTATTTCAAAAACTTAAAGGAATACATGTTTAGACTTTTCAAAAATTTCCATAAGAAAGACTTCTTGTTCATTGCTCTAGCAATCCTATTTATTGCGGGCCAAGTTGGCTTAGAACTAAAAATGCCAGAATATATGTCCACGATTACGCGCCTAGTGCAGACTGAGGGGAGCGAGATGGGCGACATCCTCGCAAACGGCGGCATGATGTTATTATGTGCATTTGGCAGTCTTATTTCCACCATTATTGCAGGCTGGTTCGTCTCAAATGTGGGCGCCGATTTTACCTACATTGTGCGCAAGAAGATCTTCGACAAGGTTGAATCTTTGGGCGTAAATGAAATCAAAAAATTCTCTACCGCTTCCCTGATTACGCGCACAACTAACGATGTAACACAGGTGCGACTAGTGATTTCAATGGGCGCAAATATGCTAATACGCGCACCGATGAGTGCAATCTGGGCTATTGCTAAGATATCTGACAAAAGCTGGCAATGGAGTACGGCGACTAGTGTAGCAGTCATAATAATGCTCGCTACTGTAATTACTATAATGATGGTAGTAATTCCGCGCTTCAAGATTATACAAAAGTTAACCGACCGACTAAACGGCGTTACTCGCGAAAATCTGACCGGTATTCGCGTCGTGCGCGCCTTTAATGCCGAGAAATATCAAGAAAACAAGTTCGACGTTGCCAATACAAAAGTATCGGATACCACCCGTTTTGTGGATCGTGTTTTAAGCGTCATGTCGCCAATGATGTACATGATCATGAACGGCATCACTTTAACGATTTATCTTATTGGGGCAACACTCATTAGCCGATCGATTATGGCCGACAAATTAACGGTCTTTAGTGATATGGTTGTCTTTTCAACTTACGCCATGCACGTAATTATGAGCTTCTTGATGGTCGCGATGATATTTATGATGATTCCGCGCGCGCAAGTTTCTGCCGAACGTATCAACGAGGTGCTCGATGAAGAGATTACGATAAAGGATGGCAGCTTCGATGACGATACCGCCGAAACCGGCACGGTCGAATTTCGAAATGTCTCTTTCAAATATCCGGACGCCGAGGAATATCTATTGAAAGATATCTCTTTTCGGGCCGAGAAAGGCCAAACAGTAGCATTCATTGGCTCGACTGGCTCTGGAAAATCTACGCTAATTAACCTCGTGCCGCGTTTTTACGATGCGACAGACGGCGCGGTTTACGTTGATGGCGTAAACGTAAAAGATTATAAACAAAAAGCCTTACATCAAAAGCTCGGCTACGTACCACAGAAGGCCGTAATCTTTAGCGGTACCGTCACTAGCAATATTGCATATGGTGACAGTAAAAACGGCAAGCCGGACGAGCGCAAGATTCAAGCTGCCGCCAAAGTGGCACAAGCAAAAAAATTCATCGAAAAACTAGACAAGAAGTACAATGCCCACATCGCACAATCTGGTACAAATATTTCCGGTGGGCAAAAGCAGAGGCTCGCAATCGCACGCGCCGTCGCACGTGACCCAGAAATATATATTTTCGACGACAGCTTCTCCGCCTTAGATTACAAAACTGATGCAGCATTGCGTCAGGCATTAAAAGATTATACGAAGGATGCCACTTCGCTAATTGTCGCCCAACGCATCGGTACAATCATGCATGCGGACCAGATTATCGTGCTCGACAAAGGGAAATGCGTTGGTCACGGCACTCATAAAGAGTTACTAAAGAATTGCGAGATTTACAAAGAAATTGCCTTCTCGCAGCTAACGAAGGAGGAGCTCAATGTTTAACGGTGGCGGCCGTCGCGGTGGTCAAAATGTAAAAGTAAAGGATTTCGGCAAGGCTATAAGACGTATGCTTGCCGAGATGCGACCTTTCTATTTCTTGATTACGGTTGCAATGATAATGTCAATTGCAGGATCGATCCTTAGCGTAATTGCTCCACGTAAATTAGCAGAAATTACAGACGGGATTAGTGCCGGATTAATGCTTGATCGCCAGAAGGTGTCCGACGTAGCTACGGAACTAATGCAAAAACCAACTGACGACAGCAAGATTGACGGCATAACTATCACAAAAGAAGATAAGCTTGCTTTTATGCAGTCAATGCAAAAAATACAATCAGAGCTAGGCAACGTAACAAACTTTACGCAAGACGATGCGGTCAAAATCTACAAGGTCATAGACGAGATGCCGGCTTCTATCCAAGAGATAATTAAGCCTAAAATGAATTTTGAGGCAATCAGAAACGCTGCAATATTCATGATTTGCCTATATATCTCCTCGGCGGTTTTAGAATTCCTGGAAGGCTTCATAATGGCGCGTGTCACAACCGGCTTCGCTCGAGATTTGCGCAATCGAATATCGCATAAGATAAATAAATTGCCCCTAAAATATTTCGACCGCAACCAGATTGGCGATACACTTTCACGCGTAACTAATGACGTAGATTCTGTATCTAGCAGTATGGATAATTCGTTCGGCGCAATTATTGGCGAAGGATCGTTGTTGCTAGGTTCGCTCGTAATGATGATTATTACAAACTGGACGATGGCCCTAGTAGCGGTCGTAACTAGCTTATTCGGGTTCGTTTTTATGTCAATGATCCTAAAGCGATCGCAGAAATACTTTACAATGCGACAAGTCGAACTTGGCAATATGAATGCGCATATCGAAGAGATCTATTCTGGCATATCAGTTGTAAAAGCCTACGACGGCAAGACTACGGCCGATAAAAAATTCGATAAGCTCAACAAAAAGATTCGTTTCGCAAATCAGCATAGTCAATTTTTATCTGGCATGATGCACCCTATTATGGCTTTTACGGGCAACTTGGGCTACGTGGCGGTATGCGTGACGGGTGCACTTCTGACAATGAGTGGAGCAATTAGCTTTGGCGTTATTGTTGCCTTTATGACTTACGTACGACTCTTCTCGTCGCCATTGTCGCGTATCGCGCAGGCCGTAGGTGGGCTGCAGCCTGCGGCGGCCGCCAGTGAGCGCGTTTTTGAGTTTATCGACGAGGACGAAATGCCAGACGAGCATAATATCAAGAGTCGAATCAATAAAGATAACATTGAAGGCAATATTATATTCGATCACGTTAGATTTGGCTACGATGATGACAAAGTAATTATTAAAGACTTTTCCGCCGAAGCTAAAGCTGGGCAAAAAATAGCCATCGTTGGGCCGACTGGCGCCGGCAAGACTACTATGGTTAACCTACTAATGAAGTTCTACGACATCAAGGACGGCGACATCCGTATCGATGGCATATCGACGAAAGAAATGACCCGTGCTGATGTTCATTCCCTGTTCACGATGGTCCTGCAGGATACGTGGATGTTTAGTGGGACTATTCGTGAGAATATCGCCTACAACCACAAGGACGTCAGCGATTCGACGATTATGAAAATCTGCGACACGGTCGGCCTTAGTCACTTCATTAAAACACTTCCCAAAGGTCTAAAAACCGATATTTCAGAGAACGAATCAGTTTCAGCTGGCCAAAAACAGCTAATTACGATTGCGCGCGGTATGGTCGAAGATGCGCCGTTCTTAATTTTAGATGAGGCCACTTCGAACGTCGATACTCGCACGGAGGAATTGGTTCAAAAGGCAATGGATAAGCTGATGGAGGGGCGCACTTCCTTCATTATCGCCCATCGCTTATCGACGATTAAAAATGCCGATTTAATCCTTGTCATGAACGAAGGCAATATCATTGAGACTGGCAATCATAAGCAGCTAATGGCAAAAGGTGGTTTTTATGCCGACCTCTATAATTCACAGTTTGTTTTATAGTCTGTTATAATGTAGGTAATATACATTCGTGGAGGAG
The DNA here is from genome assembly GCA_045546295.1 of Candidatus Nanosyncoccaceae bacterium. Lineage (GTDB taxonomy): Bacteria > Patescibacteriota > Saccharimonadia > Saccharimonadales > Saccharimonadaceae > UBA2834. Next base: position 18,794 of record JAZQCP010000005.1, read on the forward strand.
TGTTAGATATGACAAAACAGCAAGACCAGACGCGCGGTCGCTCAAACAAGGTAATGATTTTTAGTTGCGCCTTAGGAATAGTGGCAGCAATGGTAATTGGCGTGATGATTAATAATGCTACCGCACAATCTCGTTTCGAGAAAGAAATAGTTGCAGTAAACGAGGCTTTTTCAGCAGGCGACAACCAGAAGATAAGCGAGGTTCTAGATCGCACCGTTAGTTCCGGCGATTACGCTAAGGTCGAGAAGAGTATCAAGAAGTATGTCGGTGATATCATGAAGAATATTAACGATATTGAAGAAATTGCAGAGTCTGAGGCCGTCTATAGTTCACTTGAAGGCAAATATCTGGAAAAGAATCGAGACAAACTTGAAGCTACTATTTCAGAGCTCGACAAGGCATCCAAAAAGATTGAAGCACTAACATCCGACTACAAAAAGCTTTACAACGAAGAAAGCGTTAAAGGATATATAGACGGCCAGGACCTGAGCGATAGCTATTCGGCCCTGTTTTCCGAAAATGCTAAGCTTTTTTATGACGACAAAGATTTACACAATGATTACGATTCTATGCTAAAGGTCGTAGCCGACACAATCCGCGTCGAGGCCAAGGCGATTGATTATCTGAATAAAAACAAGTCGGCTTGGAAAATCGTAGACGGCTCAATTAGCTTTACAAGTAGCGACGCCGCAGCCAAGTATAACGACATACTGCAAAGCGTTGCAAATAGCTAGAAAGATTACATAATTTGGACAAATGACCGCCTTTACAGGGGCGGCTTTTTTCTATTTGACTTTTGTATTTTTGATTTTCATCTTTAACATTTTTTCACACGATTGCAAATTACCTCTGTTATTTTATGCAAAAAATAATAAGCGTTTTGCTTGCGAATCGAAGCATAAGTGCTATACTAGATATAGATGAAAATTTTAATGCTAGGATGGGAGCTTCCCCCACACAATAGTGGCGGCCTAGGAGTAGCTTGCCTACACCTATCGAAATCACTCGCCAAACTTGGCGCAGATATAGATTTCGTGGTACCGTACGAAGCTGAGCATAATTTTGATTACATGAACGTTCTTTCTGCTGGTCATGTTGATCCAGAAATGATTTATAAAGGCTCCGCATATATATCCGCAGATATTGAAGAAAAACGTTTTAAGCAAGGCGCAGCAAAAGAGATGTTCTCAATGCGCGATATTCAGAAGAATTACTGCAATTTTGTTGAGAAGTATTTGATGGAGTTTAAGCCAGATTTAGTTCATGCACATGATTGGTTGACGTACGAAGCTGGCATCTTAGCGAAGAAGAATTTCGGAATACCTTTAGTGGCCCACGTACATGCTACCGAGTTCGATCGCGGTGGTCCGAATGGCGGCAATCCTCTAATTCATCAAATTGAGTACGAAGGTTTGGTTTGGGCCGATAAAATTATTGCCGTTAGTCAAGCGACGAAGAATATCATCGTAGAGAAGTATGGCATTCCGCCAGAAAAAATCGATGTAGCATATAATGGCTTTGAGCTACCAAAAGATGACGATTATCATTACGATGGTTCCAGTTATCAATATCTAGAGGGATTAAAGGCAAAAGGCTATACCGTAGTGTCGACAGTTGGACGTTTCACCTTGCAAAAAGGTCTCTTCCACTTGATGCGCGCAGCGGCTCGAGCGATTCAGATTCATCCAAAGATGGTTTTCCTATTTGCAGGTGATGGCGAACAAAAAGATCAACTCATGCGCATGTCAGCGGATCTTGGCATTTCGCAGAACGTCATCTTCACTGGCTTCATTCGCGGCAAACAACTTCGCGACATCTATAGTATCTCCGATATCTTTGTAATGAGTTCAGTATCTGAGCCGTTTGGCTTGACGGCGTTAGAAGCAGCCCATCACGGAAATGCACTGGTCATCACAAAACAATCTGGCGTAGGTGAAGTGTTACAATCAATTGTACGCTACGACTTCTGGGACGAAGACAAGTTGGCTGGAGCATTAGTGAACATCGCCGAAAGCCCAGCACTAACACATACTCTTCAAGACGGCATTCGTCATGAATATACTCGCATTTCTTGGGATGACGTTGCGGCAAAATGTATCCAGGTGTATGATGAGGTTAGCAAACATAAAAGAAATCGTTTCTAAAAATAAAGATTAAGTGGAGGTGATCAAGGAAATGAAGTCAATCGTACTATATTTGCATATGCATCAGCCTTATCGCGTCAAGCATTATAGTATTTTTTCGGTTGATCACGATCACGATTATTGGACAGACAAAGACTGGTATACCGGCTCAAACAATGAGCGCATCTTTAAAAAGGTTGCCGAGAAATCATACCGACCTATGCTGAAACAACTCGGCAAGCTAATTGAGACTACAGATAAATTCAAATTCTCACTCTCTATGACTGGCACCTTTTTGGAACAGGCCGAGGAATGGGCGCCCGACGTCATCGATTCCATTCGCAAGCTAGTAAAAACCGGCCGCGTAGAAATCGTAAATGAAACTTATAACCATTCCTTATCATTCTTCGTTGACCGCGATGAGTTCGAGGCGGAAGTACGCTTGCATCAAGACTGCGTTCGTCAGCTTTTTGGCGTAGAGACGAAAGTATTCCGCAACACAGAGTTGGCTTATAATAACGATCTGGCACAATGGGCTGAAAGCTTTGGTTTTAAAGGTATTATCGCTGAAGGATGGGATAAGATCCTAGAAACACGCACTCCTAATAAGGTGTATAGGCCAGACGGTTGCAATAGTATTAAATTACTGACGAAGAATTATCGCCTATCTGACGATATTGCTTTCCGTTTCTCAAACAAAACCTGGAATGAGTGGCCACTTACAGTCGATAAATATATACGCTGGCTAGAAACAGCGGGCAACCAAGGTCCAGTCATTAATTTATTCATGGATTTTGAAACATTTGGCGAGAACGTCTGGAAAGATACTGGTATTTTTGAATTCTTCAACGATTTAGTTCTTCGTTGGAGCAACGACAGCAATCATAATTTCATGACCGTATCCGAGGCTTGCGATAGCTCAATCTCTGAAGAGACGATTTCTATGCCGTGGACGGTTACTTGGGCTGACACTGAGCGCGATTTGAGCGCATGGCTCGGCAACTCTATGCAACACGAAGCGCTTAAGGCGATATATGATCTCAAGGAAGGCGTTTTAGCTAGCAAGGACGAGGACCTTATTGCCGATTGGCGACGCCTACTAACTTCCGACCATCTTTATTACATGAGCACTAAACACTTAAATGACGGTGGCGTGCATCAATACTTTTCACCCTATGACTCACCGTTTGATGCATTCTTGTACTTCATGAATGCGGTGCGCGACGTGCGCGGACGCGCGGATGCATATAAACCAAAGGCTACGAAGAAGCAGATTGAAGATTAGTAAAAAATCTCCCCTACTGGGGAGATTTTTTACTAATGGTTTATTTATACCTATTATGGTTCCAGTAGATAATGCCACCAAAGAAACTCGAAACGGTGAAGAAGAAGCTGACAAGTGTCATTAATCTAGTAATAAATATATTACTAAGATCGCTACTGTCAGTAATTACTCCGTCAAGATACAATGCTAGTTGATTAGGATCGGTCTCCTCATTTTCCGTTCCGCTCATGCATATATATTCATTATCAGTCATACGATCATTTCCTTCGCCGCTTTCGTCGTAGCATAGGCCATCCGGATTAGAAATATGATGATATTGATGCATTGCCTCGTTAAATTTTACCGTATCGGCAACCGTATATACTCCACTACAGGCAAATACGATAGCCGCAATGAAGAATAGCGCCGTATTTATTTTTATACTGGTACTTGTTGTTGTTTTCGTTTTCTTCGCGCTCATGCTTAAAATATAGCACATGTGCCTATATTAATCGAACTAAACACTCGGTAGTAAAGACAATGTCTTCGGTAGTAGACCCGCGCGACAGGTCGGAGACCGGCTTGTTGAAGCCGAGCAGAATTGGTCCGGCTAGTTTGGCGCCGGCAAACTGCTCGAGGGATTTATACAAAATGTTACCGGAGTTTATATCTGGGGTAATTAAAACATTCGCACGGCCAGCCACTTCGGAGCCTTGCGGAGATTTTTTCTTGCCAATACGCTCATTGACGGCGGCATCTAGCTGCATTTCGCCATCGATAAGAATGTCGTGATTCCGCTCGTGAACTAGCTTGATAGTTTCAGCAATCTTATCCATCGAGGGATCTTTGCCGCCAGAGCCAAAAGTCGAGAATGAGAGCATCGCAATGCGCGGCGCGTCGTTCAGGAGTTTAGTGGCGGCGGCGTGGACAAGTATTACGATGTCGGCGAGCTGCGCTGCTGTCGGGTTTTTGCAGGTTGCACCATCGGAAATAATATAGCGGCGACCGTCTGGAAAGTCGGCCACAAAAAGGCTAGAAAAAGTCTTCTTTTCGGATGGATTGGTTTGGCCAGCAACACCAACCTGGTCACGACAGGCTAAGATTACGTCGCGTGAAGAGAAGTCGATTCCAGCAACCATCCCGTCCGCTAATCCTTCAGATAACTTCTTACCGGCGATAGACATATCGCTCTCTTCAAGGATAGGATCACAAACACCCTGCCCCTTCAGTAGAGTAGCAGCAGCTTTAATAAAATCGTTATTAGATTCAGGAAAAAGAATTTTATACATACATTTATTGTAGCATCTTTAGAGACTCAACTAGTCTAGCTGGACTATAATAATCCGATAACGACGCGTCGAGTTCGGCCAACTTTTTGCCGTATTTTCTGGATATTTCTTTTAGCTCGCCGCTGCGCGTTTTAAATGTACTCTCCGTGCACGTACCTACGCAGACGGAGATCTTATCCACTACCGCAATTAACTCTTCGCTATAGTTAGATAGTTGTGCTTTTATCTCGTCAAACTGGCTGCCGTCGAGATAATCTAGACTATCTCGAAAATCTTGAAAATGCTCTTTGAGTTCAATCATACTCTTGGAGCTGATTTTCTTGGAGTCGACATTCCGTAGCTCCTCCTGAAATATCATAATAGCAGTATGCAACTTGGTCAGTTGAGTTTTTTCTTCTTCGACACTCAATAACTCGTCATATTTGTTCAAATCATCTAGTAATTTCAATTGGTCGCGCTTCATATAGCCATTTGCATTAAGTTCCGCAAGTGTCACGCGATACTTCTGATGAGAATCTTTTAAAAGCGCATGGTCGCCAGTCATTAGACCAGCATTAACCATGCTCAATTCAATAGTTGCCTCGTCGGCGAGATTGCGAACCAAATTACGATCATGCACGCGTTTCGCCCAGACGATGCCAAAACATTCAGCTACGACAAAGGTTATCAATAATATAATTAAAGCCACCGTAACGAGCACCCTTTGCGAATGGTGGCTATCTACACGTGCAATACGATTAACTTTACGAATCTCGCGGCGCGTACGGCGACGTTCTATTATCCCTTGTTTCATCTCTGTGCATCCTTTATAACATTATGCACCAAATTCGCATAAGTGATTCGCCCTTCTGGGTTTAAATGAATATGGTCAGCATACATTAATGACCAATCGTTATGCGCAATCTCCCACCAATCAGCTATATAAACATTATCGTGTTTGTCAGCAAATGACTTTAGCGAAGCATTCTGTTTTTCGCGCGGTTGTTGCGGTCCGGCATAAGCCGTCACGAGCACGAAGGTTTTACTTCTTCCGGCCGTATTTATAATATCCTGCAAAAGTGAATCTGTAATATTATATTCATTTGTAGCTAAACTAATCACGATAGTGTTTGGCAACTTCCCTTTCGCGGAGTATCCGGCAATTATCCCCGTGGCGGTGATGATCGAACGCGATTCTTTTGCGTCGACATAAGCACCAGGAATAATTGATTCCAGCGCCTCCTTTGCGCCGAGCGTAACCGAATCGCCCAAGACTAGCACGTTGGCTGTATTGGCGCTTTTTGCGCCAGCCCCACTACTGACTTTTGGTAGGTTGGTAGATTTTGCGGCTAGCCCAAGCTGATTATCTAATGTACTATCAATTATATTCGTTAGGCTGCTTATGCCGAGATATTCAACTGATTCTTCCTCTAGGCGTTCTTCGCGAGCGGACATATCGTTGAGTTGGTCGACAATTCCAGAAGTGGTAGGTATGCGTAGGTAACTAAAAATTGACGGAATTAAAAGAATAACACCAATAGCAGCATACGCAAAACGACGCCGTTTGTAATATTTAAGCATCTTTAACCTTCGCTCCACATGTAGCGCCCTATTCATTATGGCCGACGCGGCAACGCTAAGAATGATATCAATCACCGCATAAGACCAAAACGGTACGCCGGCGGGTAGGAGATTCGGTAGGAGAATATAGAGCGGATAATGAAATAGATAAATACCATACGACAACGCGCCTAATCGTTCCAGAACTCGAATAAAGTTTGCCGGTTTGCGGCGCGTGTGGATGTTTGGTTGCAGTTTAATAATGCAAAATATTATAACTACCGTCAGAAAGCCTGTAAAAGGTAGGCCAAAGAAATAGGTCATAGGATTTACGTAGTCTAGCTTGAAAGATAGGATTAAGATCGTAACTAAGCTAATCAAAATTCCGAGAGTTGGTACAAGTTTTGGCGTTCTTGGAGTGCGTGGCACAAGGTAATTGAAAGCCGCAAAGGCCGCACCGAGACAAAAAGCGCCCATATGCGAATCGATCGTAAAATACGCTCGATCCTGCAAGCCAAACACGCCACCATAGATTGCGAGCAATAAATCCGAAATAATCGCAAGGCCAAGAAATATAATAGCAAGCTTCTTCACGGCGCTTTTATGCTTTTTTGATACCGAAAGTACGGCAATTACTAACAATGGCGCAAGAAGATAGAATTGCATCTCAAGCGCCAAAAACCAAGTATGCTGAAATAAATTTGGCGAAATAGTATTTTCGTACGACCCGCCAGTTAGTAGCTGCACGATGTTTGTTGAAAAAGACAATGCCGCAATCGTATTTAGTTTCATGCCGGCCAATACGTCGGGGTGCACAAAAAGAGCTACAATCAAAGTCGCTAAAACGCATACCAATAAGGCCGGGAAAATCCGCAATAAGCGCCCGCCAATGAAGCGTCCATAATGTATATGGCCGCGCGATGATTCGCGAATAAGTTTACCTACTATTAGAAAGCCCGATATTACAAAAAAGATATCGACCGCAATAAAACCACCCGGCAAAAAATTGCGAAAAAGGTGATAGACGACAATCAAAAAAATTGCAAAAAACCGTAATGAATTGATGCCCGTCAACCACTGCATGCTTAAATTATAATGACTTTTTCAGATATTCGCGAGCATGAGCGCGACTTAATATGGCAGTAGAGACTGATACCATAATTGCAGTTCTTCCAAAATGTACGGGTCCGCATTCGGAGAAGCAGCGATTTCTTGAATAGCCTTAATATATGAGTTCTGGCGAGCCTTTATTCTACTCATACGATACTCTTCCCACTTCTGATGCTCTGCCTCGGAAAGCGTTTGCTCGAAGTTGCGCGCCTTATAATGCAATAGCAAATCCGGTAAGCGCGGATCATGAAAATCGGGATGAAAATCCGTCAATTCATTAATAGTGGCGCGGCGTACCGCATCGCAACGAGTCTTATCGGAATTATCCAGGAAGCCGTCATACAGCGCCGACTCTGGATCGGTGGCTGGAGGAAACTCTTCGCGATTTTCGTTTTCGGTGCGCATTTTTTCAATAAAATCTGGATGCGCCAATAATGCTTGAAGATTTTTCTCAATCTGGGCTTTTTCTAGTTTGATTTTTCGCCACCCATCCCCCTGTTCCAATACGCCGATTGGCGCTACGGCTGGGCAATGATTATATTTCAGCTCTTTTACGGTCGGAAAGAATTTTGGTTCTTCTTGTGCAAGTAAGCCATCGAGATTTTGGCGCAAATCGAACACTAACACATTGCCATTCTTGGCAGGTGCGATAGGATATGCAACGGTAGTTTTTTCAAATTCAGAAGAGTAACGACCAGAACTATAAACGAAAGGCGTCGGTTTCTCGAGATTAATTAGTTTTTGAACAGATTTTTTGTCACGCATTTTGAAAAGCCATCCGTAAAGTTGTGGCTGTTTTTCTTTAATTAAACGCGTAACCGAAATCAACGCCTCAACGTCAGACAATGCGTCATGCGCATGCTCGTGCGAAATACCATTTTCTTTAGTAATTAGCTCAAGGCGGTTTGTTGCCTTACCTTCTGCTGTAACAGGCCAGTTAATTCCCTCTGGACGCAATGCGCGCGTCATTCTAACAACATCAAGTAAATCCCATTTGCTACGATTATCTTTCCATTGCCATTCGTAAGGATCGTAAAAGTTTCGCCAAAAAGTATGGCGCATAAATTCATCGTCAAAACGTACAGAATTATAGCCCATAGCAATAGTACCAGGCGTAAATATCTCATCCATGACATACTTGCAAAACTCCGCCTCCGAAAAACCGTCCGTCAACGTTGATTGCGGAGTAATCTTAGTCACCATAATGGCCTGCGGGCTCGGCAAAGTATCCTCCCCGAGCTTTACTAGCACATTGACCGGCTCGCCGATTTGCTGCAAGTTCATATCCGTACGAATACCTGCAAATTGCATTAAACGGTCTTCGCGCGGGTTAAGCCCGGAAGTTTCTAAATCATAAAAGAAGAAAGTCTGCTCTGAGTCCATACCTTCATCTTAGCATAATTATTCAGCCGACAGCCCCGTTTACAATAAAGAGATTCTATTGTATATATTTTATGTTGCATATACATCTACACTATAAGAAAGGTAGGTTAATTATCATGTACCTTATCCCACTCAATAATATGCTCACCGTAGCTAATCATTGTCTCGTGGAGGCAAAAACGACAGCAACGCATGCAGGTTCCGCAACACTGAGTTCCACTGAGATTGGGATACTCTTGTATCTCATATTTATATATGGCGGTTATTGGTTTCTTTGGTGGGTATCGGACGGCACTCCGGACAGCGTTATCTGGCTAAGGAAGAAGTGGAGAAAGCTGCGCCGACGCATGCGCGGAGAAGAGCCGGAAGATGAGCAGGAAGACTAGCGAATGCTAGATCTCAAAAGCAGACAGACCGCCCATATGGGCGGTCTTTTTAAAGCTAAGAGAAAGTGCCATATAATCATAGCTTGCCTAGCTTGGGGTTAATGTTATTATATTTACTTTTTCTGTTTTTGTGATATAATTCATGCGTTGTATACATATCCGAACCACGAAGAAAGGAGTGTATTATGTTCTTTATTATGTGCTTCTGCTTATTTGGAGGAGTCATTCTGGCGAGCTATATACTTTGGAGTATTGGCGCTTTGTCCTATAACAAAACGTCCATTAAAAAGTATTTTAACGCCGGAGGTAGCTACATCTTCAACAAAAAAGACGGATATCATTTCCTGGTAACCACAAAACCACTGGAAGCGCGTGGGGTGATTGACAAAATCTGGTTAGCTGATGCGCGGTACGTCCTTCACGTAGGGGGCGACAAGATACGCGTCAGTTATGGCAGGCGTTGCTGGGGCGATTTTTTCGTCAAGGATGTATATATCCTGCCCGTCGAGTTGGGAGAATCTAAGCGTGGGTTCTACTACCAAAAGTCAGGTGTTAGTTTTTTGCTCGGCCCCATTAAAATAAACCCAAAAAGACCCGTTCTCTTCCTACCTTCCATAGCCTGCCACGATGCAGACGAGGTGGCAACAATTGAGAGGATTGTGAAAAGGTCCGTCAAGGAGTTACCCGAGTTAATGTTGGAAGAGCGATAGTTGAGTTGTTGTTCCAAAAAGCAGACAAACCGCCCATGTGGGCGGTTTTTTAAGATCCATAAAAAGGAAAAAAGGCCGGACAATTATATTCGTCCGGCCTGAAGTTAGCTAGTTGCAACATGGGCGAGATAGGATCAGTCTACAGTGTCTGCAGAAGCCACATCCTCGGCTTTCTCGCCTCTTCCATTGGCGCCAGTAAACCATGCGACTACCCCTGCGCCAGTCCGTTCGATCGTTTCCACGATTCCGCAGTCGCAGTCGAAGCGAGCCGTGCGCCCTTTCTGGATGCGCCTGTCGGCGATCGTTCTCGCACTGCTCATAGCTACGCGTGCCGTTACGGCTTTAGCGATTGCATACGCGACCAGTGCGATAATAGCCGCGAGGATCGGCTCCACATACGCGAACTCGAAAGGATCGCGAGCTGTGTTGCGCAGCCAGACGAGCATATCCTTGACATATTTCCCTACGAGAGCTTCCGCTGCGATTGCGGAGAATACGCCGGTCATAGAGAAGAAAGTCTCGGACGGAAGCATGATGATACTTTCCGTTTCGATCATCTCCGATCGCCTGTTGGCGTGGCGGTACTCTTTCGCAAGTTTGCGCTTGCGCCAGACGTACTTATCCTTGCGGGCAATCACGTCGTCCGTTCGATCGTGCAGCCTTACGTGGGCGAGCGAGACCGCGCAGAAGAACGCGATTATTGCCACATACACAATAGCGTCAATAGCTACTCTTGCTCCAGTTCCCATATTTTTTCCTCCTTATAATAGAAAAAATTGTATACATTCCTGCATTTTTGCCTGCTATATAAGTAGACAAAAATGCAGAAACGTATCCGAGAACATTTTGTGCAACTAGCTTATTTATGTGCCTAGTCTGTAAGACTACTTTTTCATTATATCACACATTCATATTTTTGTCAACCATGCTTATGTTTACACACAAAAAACGGGCCGTCGATTCGGCCCGCTTCTAGTAGCTATTCTTTATTGCTCTGCGTTTTCGGCTTCTGCAGCTTCGTCGCTAGTGCCGGCATCTTCGGATGAAGAGCCCATATCGCTAAGGTTGACGCCCATAGATTTGTAGTAGAGATTCATTAATTCACTATTCATTTCAACATCTTCTACCTTATCGATAAGCATAATAACGAACTTTAATGGACTATTTGCCGGAATGTTGCCTTGGTCGGTATCACCATAGCCAAGCGCCGATGGAATACTAAGAATACGCACACCACCAATCTTCATACCATCAATGCCCTTCTTCCATCCTTCAATCAGGCCCGTAGTGCCACCTAGTGGCGATTTTAGCTTGGTGGGGTTTTCTATATTATCGAAACTCGAATCAAACACGGTCTCGTCGCCCAACCAGCCAATGTAGTAGGCGGAGTAGTCGACATCTTCTGTGCCGGAAATGGTTCGACCGGTGCCAATTTTTAGATCTTCTGTTTTGAGATTATCAACACTAGCTGCATTAAAAGCTTTGACTTGACTCTTATAGCTCTTGAAAGAGTCAAAATATTTTGCAGACAATTCATCGGCCTGCTTTTCAACATTGGCATTATACTCAGCCAATAGCTCATCGTAGCGCGCCTGCTCTTCGCTAGTTAAGTTGTTCGACGCATTATTTTTGCTGCCATAATTGAGAACGATGCCGGCATAAAGCGCAAAAGTTGAGGCGAGCATAAAGACCGCGACCGCAGCGATAACGAGACGCTGTTTTGGAGACGTCTTCAAATCATCATTTTTAATCATATTACCTCCGTATTTCCACCCGTTATTTAATTTTTTCCAATGTTTTCATTATAGCTTGAATCTCGGCTTTTTCTAGTGTTTTATCTGTACGAGCAAAGTCTAAATGAAAGCTTACATTCTTTGTGTCAGCGCCTTTAGCTTGGTATATAGACGTACAGACAACGCGATTAATCAGACGGCGTTGCGTGAGCGTATTGCGAATTTTGGCCTCAATTTCGCCCGCCTTGCAACTCAGTGGCAGAGTAAGCGTTAAGTCGCGCGCGACGGATGGGAATTGGCTGAAACTAAAGTCTTTTGCGCTAGCGCCTTTGAGCTCTAGCAAGACCGACAAATCAACTTCGAACGCTGCCGTTGGAGTCGGGAGTTTAAGTTCGCGCAATACGCGTTGTTTAATTTCGCCAACATAACCAATCAGCCGTCCGTCTTTGGTCTCAACATGCGCACTGCGCTTCGGCTCACAGTAGGCATTAGTTTTATCTTTCGCTTCAACAAATGGCGATATTTTATAATCTACGCCATAATTGTCTAGAATCGATAGAAGATATTTTTTGGCGAGATAAAAATCAGATTTTCCGGACTGGTCAACAATAACAAAGCCAAGTTTGTGACTATTTTGAGGCACGCCATCTTCGTCCGTGCCATTCGTGCGTGGATAGACCTGGTTCATTTCGAATAGTGCAAATTTTTCGTGACCGGCACGAAGGTTGGCATATGATTTGTCCAACAAACTTGGCACAATACTTTGGCGAATATATTGCAAATCAGGCGAAATTGAGTTGACGATTTTATAAGAATTTTCTGGAATTTCGCCAACTTTTTTAATTAAATCGCCGTGAATGAACGAATAAGTCAACACTTCGTTAGCGCCACGCGCAGATAGGTGCTCGCGTAGTGCGGTTTTTAATGCAAGCATCTCGTTCGGGTCGGACGTAGCATGCAGTGGCAGGACTGGAGCGATATTATCGTAGCCAGTAAGTCGCCCAAGTTCCTCGATAACGTCTTCCGAAATATGAATATCGGTACGCCAAAATGGCACTTTTGTAACAACTTTGTCGCCTTTTATCTCAACTTCAAATTCGACATTTTGAAGAATTTTCTGAACCGACTTTGCATCAAAATTTGTGCCAAGCAGATTATTAAGCTGCAATAAGCTGAGCTCAACTTTCTCGACGACAGGAGCAGTTTTTTGGCTATCAAAAACTGCGAGTGGCTCATAACCAAGAGCCTTAGCTTGCTCCGCAAAGCGCAACGCAACCGGCAAAGTCTGGCCAGCCGGCTGACCTTTCGTGAAACGCGTGATTGCTTCAGAAAATATACCGTGCGCCATTTGAGTTTTGCGCAAGTTATATAAGCTAAATGTAGCGGATTCGAGAATTACACGCTTAGTATTCGCATCAATCTCAGTGTTTGCGCCGCCCATTGCGCCAGCGAGCGCTACCGGCACGTTATTGCTCGTAATAACAATATCATCAATATTTAATTCGACTTCTTTGCCATCGAGCAGGGTGAGTTTTTCGCCTTTTTTGGCTGCACGAACGATAATTTTCGGATTCTTAGACTGGCCAACTTTAACGAACTTGTCATAGTCAAATGCGTGCAAAGGTTGCCCAGAAATGAGCATTAACATATTCGTCAAATCCACAACTGGATCAATTGGACGCATGCCGGAACGCGCCAATAAAGTATCCTGCAAAGTAAGATATTTTGGAGTATTATTAGACTTCAACGATAGCACGACGGCCGTATAGCGTGGGCAGAGTTTTTCGTCTATTTCGATACTAAGCTTAATGTTTGAATCGTTAGTAAAATCAGCTACATCGCGAAGATACCAATCGTCTGTTTTGAATGGTTGGCCCAAAATTCCAGCCACTTCGCGCGCAAAACCTAGAATACCAAAAGTATCAGGACGATGCGTAAGTGATTTGTTTTCGATATCAAGAATAACGTCATCGAGCTCGAAAAGCTTTGCGAAATCATCACCAGGCGTAGTGGTAGCCGGGTCGAGCTCTACAATTCCAGAATGATCGTCACCAATCGCAAGCTCATCAGCGCCAGCCAACATGCCATATGAATCGTATTTTTTAAGCATTTTACGCATGCCAATTTCGAACGGCTCTTTGTCGTGATATGTCGATGGAACGATGGCTCCTGGAGCAATCCAAGCTGCAAGCATTCCTTCATGTACATTCGGCGCACCGCACATAACTTGGATGTAGCCATTCTCGTCGCGCTCAACTTTTTCAGCCTTTCCGCCATCGTCTATTTTGCAAAGTGTTAAATGTGTGTCTGGTATTTTTTCGGCGTTAATAACTTTTACAGCAAAAATACTATCATATTTATGTGTCTCATCGATTGCCTCTTCAACTTCTACGAGACGCGCGCCAATCAATTTGATGAGCTCTTCATTAGAGACATTAATGTCAACATATTTTTTGATCCAATTTAATGAAATTAACATGTGAACTCCTTCAAGAAATCAAGTTTGGCTGCCTCGAAATTGCGAACATCACCAAGCCCATAACGTAACATGACAAGGCGATCGATGCCGCCTCCCCACGCAAAACCCTGATATTTAGTTGGGTCGATGCCGGCCATTTTAAGAACATTTGGATGAATCATGCCGCAACCAAGCATTTCAAGCCAGTCGCCGCCTTTACCTTTGCCGCCTAATGCAGCTGGTTTTTCAATTAAGAATTCGAGGCTAGGCTCCGTGAATGGAAAGTAGCCCGGCTGGGTTTTAATATTAAGTTTTTGGCCATAGTATTTTTCAAAGAATTCACGCAGAATGCCGAGCATGTTGCCGAGCGTACAAGTTTCAGAGACATAGACACCTTCACATTGATAGAATGTATGTTCGTGCGTGGCGTCGACGTCTTCATTGCGATAGACACGCCCAGGAACCGCCACGGCAATCGCATTGCCCTCGTCTAATTTGTGTTTGTAAGTTTTTAATACACGATTCTGCATCGTACTGGTATGTGCTGGCGGAATAAAACCTTCTTCTGTGCGGAAGGTATCGTAACCGTCACGTGCTGGATGACCTTTGGCAAAGTTGAGGCTATCAAACATATGAAATTCATCGTCGAGTTGGACGGATTCCATAATATCGAAACCCATGCTTTGGTAAATTCCGACTACCCGATCAAGTTCGGTCATGAGTGGATGCTTACTACCAAAATCTGCAGTCAAAAATTCTGGCGCATCGGCATTAATATCACGCGAGGCCGTAATATCGAGCGGAGTAACGACTGCGTCTTGCGCTGCGTTCTCGGCATCGGCAATTTGTTGCATGATTTTTTGTTTTTTAACATTTAGTTCTTTGCCAAAATCAGCCCGCTTTTCAGCCGGCATGTCTTTGATTTTGGCGTATTCTGCGTTGAGCTGTTTTAGCTCTACTTTTAAATCCGAAATACTAGGCATGATAACTAGTATTTTATCATATCTCTTATCTGTTGACTATTTAATAACAAAGATAATAATAAGCGCCACCGCAGCTAGTGAAACCAGTATAAACCAAAACCAACTAAAACGACCGGTTTTTTGAGTGCCGCGCAGATATTCGGAATCTTCCACTAAGTCTACGTCTTCATCGCGCGAATTACGGCGAGAACGTTCGCGCAAATCGGCAGAGATACGCTCTTGCAATTTTGATTGTTCTTCATTTCCTTCTACCATTATTCCCACGACGTATCTCCTTTTTTTATTGAACTTTTTTATTTTAGCATAAAAAGCTTATATCTAAAAAATACAGAAAATAGATAACTTATCTAGAAATATGATATGATGTTTTATATATAACACTTAAGGAGAGGTAAAATGGCAACAACCAAAGCCAAAACGGCCAAGAAATCTGGCGCCAAAAAGACTTCCGCGAAGTCTAAGGCTGCGTCTTCGAAGCCAAAAACTGTCAAAGCAGTTGAAGCCAAAACTACCAAAAAAGCCAAAGTTACCACGGTGGATAAGGTTCAAGATGAGGCAGAAAAGGTAGCAGAGGAAAAAGTCAAAATAGTATCCGCAAAGTCACACCCAATCAAAGAGTTCTTTGCGCGCAAATTTGATGCTTCCGAAAATATTTTGACAATATTTAAAGACACAAAAATCATTGGAGCAATCATTGGCGAGATTATTGGAACTGGCGTTATCGCAGCTATCGCATTAACGCTCGGCCTATTTAATCCACTTTATTTGATTTTTGGCTATCTCGGCGTAACGTTAGCTGTCTTCACGCTTTCTGGCGCACATCTTAATCCGGTCATTACGGTCGGTATGATGGCTAGTCGCCGCGTTTCAGCCATTCGTGGCGTTCTTTATTTAATCGCACAGGTCATCGGCGCATGGGCAGGTTTTGCAATCGTCAACGGCTTTTATAATGCCGGCATCGCATCTGGCAATATTGCCGCTGACAATACTACACTACCGGCGCTCACCGCAACTAGTGATTTGGCCGCCACAACCGAAGGCTTTAGCTTCTTCTGGGCAATCACGATATTAGAGTTCGTAGGTGCGATTATTATCGCGTTCTTCTACGCTCGCGCGCTCGCCTACAAGCGTAGTGCTTTTACGTTTGCAGCAACCGTATCTACTGGCGTCTTTTTGGCATTACTATTTGCAGTCGTCATCACTGGTACCTACTTGGGCATTCAAGAAAACTCATTCGTATTGAACCCAGCAGTCGCATTTATGTATGGCGTATTGCCAGGTAGTGCGGAAGGTTTTGATGCCTTAATGAACGCATTAATGCCGATGCTTGTCACCTATGTATTGTTCCCAGTACTAGGTGGCGTAGTTGGCTTCTATTTGTCCGATTTCGCTTCAAAGCTAAGTGGCAAAGAGTTAGCGAATTAATCCTTAAACACACAAAAACACACTCCATGCAGGGTGTGTTTTTTGTGCGCACATCTCGATATAATATTTACGCTTATCGCTACACATGAGTTAAAAATGATATAATAGTTATTAGAAATATGTATCAAGATTTTAATAATACACCAACCCCTATGTCGACGATTCAGCCTCAGATGACGGATAAACCAGTCACCGAGGAAAAGGCAAAGCGAAAAAAGATTATTAAAATTGCCTCTGTGTTTTTCTTTATTTTTGCCGTAATTATAGTCGTCTGCGTATTATTAAGCTTGGATCCGACAATAATCTATAGAGGGGGCGACGATTTTAGCAGTATGGAGGCCGAACCGGTTACGTCTTATAAACCTAAGCACGTAACGCCAGGTTTTACTGCTAATGACCTTCTCGGAAGTTGGAGTTGCAGCAACGACAAATCTTTTATATTCACTAATGATTCCTTTACTTCTTTAAATAAGCTCGATGATGACGAGGTTGGCTATTCGGGTAGCTATTCATATGATCCAGATACTAATCTGATTACTTTTGATATCGACTCGACTGTCCAAAATGGTGAAAAGAAGCCTATAACGGAGAACGATACGTGGCAAAATGAATATTCGGTTTCAAAGGAAGAAGATAAACTCTTACTTTACCCAGACGACGACAACGCGTATGTTTGCGAAAGGAAACTAGATGACTAAGAAGATTAGGATTATATCATTAATAATTATTGCAGTCTCCTGTTTCTTATTTGCGAAACCAGTGTCGGCAACAAAGCGCTTGAACTGGCACGACGAATATAAAAGTAAATGGAAAATTATCGACATCAAAAAGGACCAGCTTGTTAAACTGATTAACTTCAAAAATAGCGGCGGTCTAGAAATTGGCGGAACCACAACTAAAGGCGGTCGCTGGTGCCAAGGCTCTGCAATTACACCGAGACATATAGTTTGGGCTAGCTGGGCAAATAATCATACTGAAGTGCAAATTGTTTTTGCGGACAGGAATCCACCATACCATATCCAGGGTTACGTATCTGGCTATTTCGAGCACGCGCCACTAACTTACAACTGGAAGCGCGACGAGGTAGTTGTTGGCGGAGATGGAAACTGGACATATATTAGCGACAAGACTATGAAGAAAACAAGAAGAGTCGAACGGAATAGGAGAGATTTTGCCTACAATAATAAGCATGACGCCTATAATGTTGGAGACAAATTCTATACCGACGATTGGCATACAGTTTCTGGAATAAAAGGTAACTCGTTTAAGCATGGGCTAATCCCGCAGCAGCAGGCCTCGTATAATGATTATATTTATAGAATAGCCAACGATTGGGGGTGTGGCGATTGGCCTAAGCATGGTAATATGCACTGGGAAGATCAAGATATTTGCTGGCCAGGTCACGGCGGTACCGCCATAATATTCGCTATCAATATTAAAACTGGCGAACTCGAAAAAACCTTCGTCATAAATACCGATGTCTTGGCCGAGGAGCTCGAAAGTATCTCATTTGACGAAAACGGCGACATGTATTTAGCCTACAATAAAAGTGGTGCGACCTTCTATAAAATATCCCATGAAGTGTTAAATACTTCTCCGTCCGAAGGCGGCAGCATGCCATCGGGTGGCAGTAATCCCGATACTGGCGATAATGGCAATTCCGGCAATGACGCATTGAGACGCTCCAAAGAAGCAATGGAGAATCCGCCAGATATTAATATAGCCCCAGACAATGAAATCAGATGCACTTCTATCCTCGACCCTTCACTATGCGAAAGTGATGACGGTTCCGCAATTCAACAGATTCTTATCTTCATAATTGAAACGATGTCAATTGGCGTTGGCACAATCGGCGCAATCGGCTTTATGCGTTGCGGATACATCATAATGACCGCGCGTGATAATGTCTCAAGCGTCGAAAAGGCGAAAACTCGAATCCTCGAAATAGTTATTGGCATTATCGCCTGGGCGCTTCTCGCATCAACAATTTACTTGGTTACGCCGCGCACCGAAGTTGTCGATACGGTTCTGGAAACCGTTGAAATGATCGATTTCTCAAAATAATCGTAATCTACCGAATATAAAAAATACCTCCCCGATGGAGGTATTTTTATATTTGCTCGATTATTCAGTTACGCCGAGCTCAATGCGCTTAAATTGTTTGACATTGATATTCTCGCCAGTCTTTGCGATGGTTTCCTTAATTAAATCAGCAACCGTTTTCTTGTCGTCGAAGATATATGGTTGATTCATTAGTACGCGATCCGCGAAAGCCTTTGAAACCTTAGAGGCGACAATTTGCTCTTTTTTGTCAGCAGGTTCTTTGCCGGTAAGAGTAGCCTCAGCCTCTTTCTTAGCCTCTTTCATTTTGTCTGCAGGAATGTCTTCCTCGCTGACCCATTGTGGGTTCATGCTAGCAACTTGCATAGCAAGCTTGTGCGCGAGATCTTTAAACTCATCGGTTTTTGCAACGAAAGAAGTTTCGCAGTTAACCTCGATGATAGCGCCAATGCGGCCACCATGCACATAAGACTCAATAATGCCTTCACGAGTTTCGCGATCGCCGCGCTTCTCTGCTTTCGTAAGGCCTTTTTTGCGCATTTCGGCAAGAGCTTTATCGAAATCACCTTTAGCTTCTACGAGAGCTTTCTTTGCATCGGTTAAACCAACACCAGACAACTCTTTCAACTTCTTGATGAGCTCAATGCTAATGGCTTTTGCTTCACCAGCAACTTCTTTTACGCTTTTTTCTTTTTTCGTAGCCATTTTATTACTCCTTTTAGTTTTTACTTAGTAGCTTTAGCTTTGCCTTCTTTGATAGCGGTAGCAAAGTATTCGAGGATAAGCTTGACGGACTTGATAGCGTCATCGTTGGCTGGAATCGGATAGTCAATACCGGTAGGATCGCTGTTTGTGTCAACTATTGCAAATACTGGGATATTAAGACTTTGAGCTTCCTTGATCGCATTCTTATCTTGAATCGTATCGGACACGATAACCGCAACTGGCTGTTCGGTCATATCCTTAATGCCGCCGTAACGCTCATTAAGATCATCAATTTCTTCCTGAAAACGTTGAACTTCGAGCTTATTGTAGCGTTTTTCTAGTTCGCCAGAAGCCATACGGCGTTCAAGGTCTTTGAGCTTGCGAATCTGTTTGTTGATAGTCTCAACGTTAGTAAGCATACCGCCAACCCAACGAACAGTAACATATGGCATGTCGACTGATCCAGCGACTTCCTTAACAGTGTCTTTCATTTGCTTTTTGGTACCAACGAAAAGAACTTTTTTACCACCAGCGACGCGACGGCTAATTTCCGGAAGAGCGCTATCGAGAGCGTCTACGGTCTTTTCAAGGTTGATAATATGAGCACCTTGGCGCTTGCTATGAATATATGGAGCCATCTTTGGATGCCAGCGGCTAGTCTTGTGACCAAAATGCGCACCAGCGGCAAGAAGCTCCTTGATATCTGCTTGTACAGGCATTGTACCTTTCTCCTTCACTCGTAACTCGCACGAGCTGATTCATTAAAATTTATTACTTGACTATTTTAACATATCTTTTAGCTTTTGCATAGACCAAATTATCATAGTTGCCCCCTATAGCGTTTATGCATTTACTATTTTGCATTTTTATGTTATAATTATATGATACTTTGCTTGGCCAGCGGAAGGAGGTGGAAAACGTGGGAAGCAAATTAAAAGTCGTAGCAGGCGTGGTCGGCGTAGTTGTACTGGCGACGCTTAGCTATCTCTGCGCCGCAGTGCTTGCCGTCGCATTGCTCTTCGACAACTACGATGGGCACGATTGGCGCCCATAGCAATTCGCACTTTTGACCAAAAAGCCGCCTCGCCCAAGTTGGGAGGAGACGGCTTATTTTTATTACTTTATTCCTGATAGGCTTCTAGCGTGACATTGACGACTTGTTCTTTACCGTCGCGCAAGATGGTGACTTGAATAGTGTCGCCTACCTTATATTCGCCAACTAGCGTCGACACCGAACCAGCATGGCCAACTTCAATATTGCCAATTTTCGTAATAATATCTTTATCTTTAATTCCCGCCTTGTCGGCTGGGCCTTTCGGAAGAACCGATGAGCCATTCTTTGAGGAGTTGTATACATACGCGCCCTGCTTGACTGAGAGGTCGTATTCTTTAGCAACGTCTGGCGTGATAACCAAATAGCTTAGCCCCATATATGCACGCTCTGCCTTTCCATCATCCATGATGCGCCTGAGCATGCCCTTCACGGCAGATATCGGGATTGCAAAACCGAGCCCTTCGGCAGTAGTTGAAGTGGCCGTATTAATACCGATTACATCGCCGGCAGCATTAACTAAAGGCCCACCAGAATTACCAGGATTAATCGCCGCGTCGGTCTGAAGCATATCTGACAAATATTCAACATTACTACCATTCGAGTCGCCAGCCTCGATAGAGCGCCCCATACCGCCAATTATGCCCTGGGTTACAGAGTTTTGATATGCGCCGAGCGCGTTACCGATGGCCAGAACCGGTTGACCAACCGCTATCGTCTTAGAGTCGCCCAGTTTCACGACTGGAAGGTCTTTGGCGTTATTGATCTTAAGATAGGCGACATCATTAAGTGGGTCGAGGCCCAGCAATTCGACATCGCTATAAGTATCGCCATCGTCCGTGATGACTTTGATATTTCTTGCACCCTTTACGACATGCTTATTTGTAATAACGTAGCCGTCAGAGCTTACAATCATGCCTGTACCAGCCGACTGCGATGCGCCGCCGAATCCATAGTAGCTCGAAGCGCTATAGCTCTCGCTAACAATCGAGACTACGGCAGGAGTCACTTTGCCGACGATGTTAGCAATGGACGTTTCTTCGAACTCTACCGAATTACCCGTATAGTACCCGTCCGAATTAGAAACTGTAGTAGTAGCGGCTGGTGTTGTTAGTACTTTATAGAAAGCAAAGCCACCCAGTCCGCAGCCCACCATCGCGATGAGTACGGCAAAAATTGCTAGCCCAAGCGCTGCACCGCCGCCACGTTGGCGCGGTAGCCTATCGACAACCGGCGTTTCCGGATTTTTATTTAAACTAGGTGAATTGGGGCGATAATTGCGCCAATCATCTTGCTTTCGTTCCGTAGTCTCGGTGTTTTTAAGGCTTTCTGAATTCCCACTGTCCATAATTCTCCTTTCCTTAAATATTAAAATTGGGCACTGAATAGAAAAATACCATCAGAATCATAATTAAAGCTGAAAAAATTGCCGGTGCCAATATGTCATCGGCGCGAATTTTGCCATCATGACGGATTGCAGACTTGTAGCCACGCGCAAATACAAAGAGCATAATGCCAGATACGATTGGAAATTGCGGAATAGCAAAGCTCGAAAGAAAACCCGTTGTAGCGGCGCGACCAAGCTGATAAGCAATCGTCCAATGATAGAAAATCCAATACAATTCCGACATCATCATACCGAAAATAAAAGTAGTTAGGACGAAATCATGATCGTCGCTCTGAATAAGAACATGCCGTGTAGCACCATAGCCGATAATGAAGCTAACTATAACACCAACAAGAGGATCTATCTGCGCAGTAACCAGGGATAATGCAAAAGCACCAAAGAAGGTTGCGAATAGTGCTTGAATTTCCGTAGCGAGGCTGGAGCTTAGCGGCTTGATAGCTACTAGCCATGTCGCATAAATGATAGTAAGTATTATTTGCCAAAAGTTAACAGAACCGCCTGCTGGATTAGCCAAATAAACCAACAGTGCAAGGCTAATGCCGACCGTAAAATCAACAAGATTCGCTTTTAGATTTAGCCACCAGTAGCGAGGGCGCACGGCTACCACGCGCCATTTAGACAGCAGAACTAAGATAATTGCAAAAACCCAATTTGCACTCACCACGGTTAATGCCGTTGAGACGACTGCAAGGCCAATACTGAGCATAACGTGTGTCGCCGTACTAAGTGCGTTGCGACCGCGTCTTAACATGACGTAATCTGCCATAACTCTAATAATTTTAGCACGTGTCGGCGTTTTCCGCCACT
Organism: Candidatus Nanosyncoccaceae bacterium; assembly: GCA_045546295.1. Taxonomy (GTDB): domain Bacteria; phylum Patescibacteriota; class Saccharimonadia; order Saccharimonadales; family Saccharimonadaceae; genus UBA2834. The sequence continues at coordinate 41,229 of JAZQCP010000005.1, forward strand.
TATGCTAAAATAATCTTTATGGAGCAAAAACCCTCGTTTGGACAAAAATACCCCGCATTAAAAGATATTCTGAGTTTCCTACTATTTGTAGGCGCGGTAGCTTTGGGCACTTTTATCTTGAACAGTTTCATTTTTCGCAGTTATAACGTGATTGGCGGCAGTATGGAAAATACATTACAGTCTGGCGATCGCGTAATCGTAAACCGAATTCCAGTTAGTCTAGCTCACCTCAATGAGCAAGAATATATACCAGAACGTGGGCAAATAATTGTATTTGCCAACGGCGGCAATTCTTCCATTACAAATTGCGAACCCCTAGACGGCGTAGTGGACCAATATATCATCAAGCGTGTCATTGCCTTCCCGGGCGAGCGTGTCACGCTTCAAAATAGCGTCTTGACTGTCTACAACGACGAGCATCCAGAAGGCTTTAATCCAGACGAAGATACGCGCAAATCCGACACGGATGGTCCTAAAAAAATAATATCTGGCTCGGTTAATATAATCGTACCCGAAGGTGAGTTGTTCGTATCGGGAGATAATCGCGAAGGCTCAAATTCGTACGATTCGCGCAACGGCCTAGGCACAATTCCGTTTTGCCGAGTGATTGGTCCAGTTTCTACTAGAATCTTTCCTTTTACGGGAGTCCGCTTCTTCTGATTTTTACTCTTCAAGCAAAGGGCGCTCTACAATAACTGGGTCTACGCTGGCTTCGCCTGTTGTAATCTTTACAACATCTTTATCAATGAGCGAGAGTGATTTATATGCTGTATTGTAGTGGTTTACGGTTGTACCTAGCGATGAGCCAAGTTTGTTCATGTAGGTATCGAAGGCTGTAATATGCTGCCCAAGTTTAGCTACGCGCGCTTGGATTTCGGCAGTATCTTTTTCTATCTCGAGACTACGAAGCCCTTGTAAAATTGTCTGCAGATAGGCCATAAAGCTAGTCGGGCTAACGATGATTACTTTTTTGTCACGATATGCATACTCTATTAGATCACGCTCAGTTCCAGTAGTCCCAACTTTATTAATGAGTAAATCATAATAAAGACTTTCGGACGGGATAAACATGAAGGCGAATTCCATAGTTTTTTCGTGCGGACGGATATACTTTGAAGTCTCGTCGATGCGTCCTTTCAGATCATCGCGGACCTTTTTCGCAAAAGCCGTGCGCTCAGCTTTATCCTTTGCCGCCACCATGCGGTTGTAATTTTCGAGCGAAAACTTGGAATCAATTGGAAGAATTTTACCCTTATCGAGAAACACAACCGCATCGACAATTTCACCATCTTTAAACTTATATTGAAGAGAGTATGATCCGACTGGCAAAACATTACCGAGTACAGTATCGAGATAGTATTCGCCAAAAACGCCACGTTGCTTAGGGTTCTGTAAAACGGATTGAAGAGTCTTAAGCTCGTCGGCGACCGATTCGACGTGCTTGTTCGTCTCATTAATCGTGGCGAGTCTGGCAGATATTTCCGCAATAGCACGCTTGCTGTCGCGCATCTGGCGTCCAGATTCAGTGAGCTGATGCGAAACCGATTCTTGAATACGCGAGTTGTTAAAGTCTATTTTACGATTGACCGCTTCGTTCATCTGGTCGATTTTATCTTGCGTGCGTTTGTTTTCTTTGTCGATTTTGTCATCGAGCACACGCGAAAGGGTGTTTAATTTACTTGTCAAAATTATAATTGTTGTCAAAAATACAACAATCAATATTACAACCAAAACGATAGCCAAAATATCCATAAGTAATATTATACAATAAAAAATACCCCAACGCGAGCTGGGGTATTTTTGGCTAGCTTAATTGATTATTTATCTACAACTTCGCCCTCGACAGTATCACCGTCTTTTTTATCGTCGTCAGACTTCTTACCGTCTTCGGAGGCTTGCTGATACATCTTTGCGCCAATTGGCATGATGGCGTCATTGAGAGCTTTCGTAGCCTCTTCGAGTTTATCTTTGTCATCAGCATTCTTCTCGAGAGCTTCTTTAGCCTCAGATACAGCTTTCTTAATAGTCTCCTTATCTTCGTCGGAGATTTTGTCTTTATATTCGTCTGGCATCTTCTCGGCTTGATAAATAGTGTTCTCAAGGTGATTCTTGGCTTCGATAGCCTCTTTCTTTTTCTTGTCATCGGCGGCGTGAGCTTCGGCGTCGCGTTGAGCTTTTTCAATATCTTCCTTGCTCATGTTGCCAGAGTTCTGAATAGTAATACTCTGCTCTTTACCAGTACCTTTGTCTTTTGCCGTAACATTCAAGATGCCATTTGCGTCGAGGTTGAAGGTTACTTCAATCTGCGGAATGCCACGTGGGGCCGGAGCAATACCGTCCAAGATGAAGCGGCCAAGCGACTTGTTATCGTTAGCAAATTCGCGTTCGCCCTGAAGAACATTAATCTCCACCTGTGGCTGATTATCTGATGCAGTGCTAAAGACCTGCGATGCACTAGTTGGAATGGTCGTGTTGCGATCAATCAATGGAGTACGGACGCCGCCCATAGTCTCAATACCAAGAGTGAGCGGAGTGACATCGAGCAACAGTACGTCTTTAACGTCGCCAGCAAGAACACCACCTTGAATGGCTGCACCGACCGCGACAACCTCATCTGGGTTTACGCCCTGCATTGGGTCTTTGCCGAAGAGTTTTTTGGCGCGCTCGACGACGGCTGGCATACGAGTCATACCGCCAACCATGACAACATCAGCAATGTCGCTAGTTTTTAGATTAGCATCGTCAAGAGCTTTCTTGACTGGGCCATCTAGACGATCGAGAAGTGGCGCAACGAGCTCTTCGAGCTTGGCGCGAGTTAATGTCAATTCGAGATGTTTTGGACCATCCGCATCGGCTGTAATATATGGAAGGTTAATATCGGTTTCAGTAGCACTAGAAAGCTCTTTCTTGGCTTTCTCGGCCTCATCCTTAATGCGCTGCATGGCCGCCGCATCTTTGCGAAGGTCAATACTGTTTTCCTTCTCGAACTCAGAAAGAATATAGTCGACAATCTTATTATCAAAGTCTTCACCGCCGAGGTGAGTATCACCATTGGTAGCCTTTACTTCGAGAACACCATCGCCAAGTTCAAGAACGGAAACATCGAAAGTACCACCACCAAGGTCGAAAACAACAATCTTTTCGTCCTCTTTTTTGTCGATACCGTACGCTAAGGCGGCGGCGGTTGGCTCTGGGACAATACGTTTCACTTCGAGGCCGGCAATTTTGCCAGCATCTTTGGTTGCCTGGCGCTGAGAATCATCAAAGTAGGCCGGAACGGTAATGACGGCTTCAGTGACCTTTTCGCCCAAGAAAGCCTCTGCATCAGCCTTAATCTTTGAAAGAATCATGGCGGAGATTTCTTCTGGAGTCATTTCCTTGTCGCCAAGCTTGACCGCTACGCCAGCGCCCTTACTGACAATCTTGTATGGAAGGATGTCAATATCATCTTTAACTTCTTTATCGCTGAACTTGCGGCCGATTAGACGCTTAATGCCATAAATGGTGTTTTCTGGGTTAGTCACGCGCTGACGTTGCGCGACCTTACCGACTAGACGGTCGCCTTTCTTTGTGACGGCAACTACGGATGGCGTAGTGCGATCACCTTCACTATTCGTAATAACCTCTGGTTTGCCGGCTACCATATAGGCAAATGCCGAGTTGGTCGTACCGAGGTCGATACCGATAATTTTACTCATTTGGTTTTTATCCTCCTTGAATTATAAACGAAATTATGTTTTAGCACTCGCACCCAGTGAGTGCTAATTTGTAATCATTGTAACGCGTTGGCACTCTAGTGTCAAGTCTGCTAAACAGAGGTGGGACTTAAAAAATTATAATTCTTCGAGATATTCTACGAAGTTTGGAATAGTGAGCAGATACCCACCTAGCCCAGCACCAATCGTAGCGCAAATCAAATCAAACATCGTATCGTCGACGCCGATCGAAATTAGCTGTTGCATACTCTGCCCCAAAAGCTTATCGCAGCCAAACTCGAAGAACTCCCAAAGAACGGCGATTGCTATCGAAAAGAACATGATAAACATTGCCTTGAAAAGCTTAGGGCTTTTATTTACCTTGAAGTAAACGAGAGCATAATGTCCGACTAGCGCAGAAAAGACTCCCGAACAAAAATGTACTGTTTTGTCGAAATATGGGACAGTCTTGTATAAATCCATGCATATACCCATGTCTAATGCTACAAAGATAAAAGCATAATATAGAAGTTCTATTCGAAAGGCGAATTTGCACTTGAACACTTTTTCGACAATATTGGGAATAAACGGCAAGAAGAGACCCGCCAAGAAGCCGCCATATTTACTATAGCCAGGATCAACAAGACAGCGGATGCCAGTAAGAATCGCATAGACGAGCAGACAAAGCTTAATAGCAATTAAAAAACCACGACGAAGTTTCTTCATTTATGCACATATTTTAGCATATTTTACTGGCGTGTTAAGATAAGTATATATGCTTACTTCTGCTAGCCTGCAGCTGATTGCTATTGTTACTATGTTTATTGACCACTTGGGCGTGTATATTTTTCATAGCCCAATTTGGATGCGCGCGATTGGTCGTCTCGCAATGCCGTTGTATTGTTTTATGCTATCGGAAGGTTTTTTGCATACCAAAGGTAAACAACGGATTCGTTATTTTGGTAGATTGTTGGCCTTTGCTTTTATCTCACAATTGCCTTTCGATTTGGCCCATTATGCCGCATCAGGCGGGCAACTATCGGGTCTACCGCTTCATCTATCCGCTGGATTGATGGAATACAAGTTATATCTTAATGTAATTTTTACCCTACTCTTCGGTTTCATAGCTATGTCGGCCATAGAATATGGTGGCTGGACGGCGATTTATCTGTCAATCTTATTGCTCTTCGCCGAAATACTAGGTATGGATTATGGGATGTATGGAGTATTATTAGTAATAAACTTCTACTTGTGTTCGAGATTCTTGAAGGGCGAAAAATTGAAGATTGGGCGGATGTTTGGCTATATGTTTAGCTTATTTGTACCTATGACCCTCATGGTCATAATCGAGAATAAACCAATGCAATTGTTCTCGCTGCTCGCAATTTTTCCAATCTTAATGTATGGTGGCAAGTTGGGGCATCGTTTGCCGAAATGGTTTGGCTATATTTTCTATCCAGCGCATTTGATGGTAATTGCTGTAATATGTTTTTTACTTCCGACGTAAGATGGCTAAACTTGCACGCAAGCTAAAGTCGTATTCTTCTGAATGATTGTCGAGGAATTCGCCTACGGCTTTGGTTACGCCTGGTAATTCCGCATTGCGATAATCATGGACTATAATAACCCCACCGCTCACCATGCGCGGTGCAACCTTTTCAAAACTAGTTTTAATTGACCGATAGAAGTCTCCGTCAAGTAATGCGAATGAAATTTGACTAGGCAAATCAGAATCGTTAAGCTGATCGAACCACTTTTTCACGATAACTGGGTCGGGAAGGCTCAACTTTTTGAATTTATGCGCAACAGTTTCTGGCGACACCTTTAATTCGCCAGCTTTAAAACGCCAGCCAGCCGCAGATTGGTCTTCGGGAGCTTTTTCGGGCAATCCTTCAAAGGAATCATAAAGATAGAGCCATTTATCTGGCGTATTTTTCAAAGCTTCCGCTAGCAAAACTGATGTGTCGCCGGCATAGCAGCCGAATTCTACGACATCACCAGGGATGGCCGTAGTCTCATCTAGCTCCCGCAAAATAATATCGGTTTCTCGGTTTGGGATTTGAAGATCTTTCATGCTAGTTAATAAAGTGAATATCTTTCATGAGCTTGCCGAAAGCTTCCTGAAACTCTTCGACCGTACCAGAGTTATCAATGTAATAGTCAGCGATAGCGATTGGCCCGCCTTTTTCAAGATTTTCAATCTCGGCGCGGTCACGCTCGGCGACAGCCTGCGCGTCGAATGGGCGATCTGGGCGCTCGGCAACGCGCTTGCGACGCAGAGCTTTTGGTGTGACGATAGCGACGACCGTCATTTCGGTTGGCCATTCTTTGCGTAGAATCTTATATTCCGTCCAGCTATAAAGACCATCAAGTACGATATGCTTTTGACCAGCCTCAATCAGTTTTTTGGCCTCCCGAATAGCACGCAAGACTACGAAATCCTTGCCTTCTTTCTGGCGGATCCCCTCACGGAATTTTTTCTCACTCTCGCCATCTTCCGTGCGCGGAATGCCTGCCTCCTCCATGGCCTTATAGATAATTCCACCAAAGTAGACTTTTGGAATGCCGCGCTCGGTTAAATACTCAATCGCCGTTGATTTACCGCTGCCGCACATCCCGACTACGGCAACAATCTTGATGTCTTTGCTATCTTTGTCCATATTAAAATTATACTACATCGATATTTGCGCTCCCCGTTGAGCGGTTCTGCCGTATGCTTTCGCAAAGTTTGACACCATGTCCGAATATTTAAGACTTAAAGTAACCGAAGACAATAGATTGAAGGTTACAAAAAAAAGAAGCGCCACCCCTGATGATGAATCATTTTTTGGGTCCGAATTTTCTGGACATTATCTTATTATTCAAATACGGCTAAATAGCACCGAGCACACGCGACCAGAGTTCATCAACAACGGATTTATTCATATTGCCAACGGCGGCGAGACCAGAAATGCCAGATTGCATAAACTCACGGGCGAGGCTAACGATGGTACCCTTGTCGATAGCGTCAATCATTTTTGGCGCCTCACTAAGCGGTTCATAAGTATTAGTAGTGATATATTCACGCATATAATAGCTGCTAATTTGGTCGGCAGTCTGAGCGAGCATCTGATGGCGACCAAGAGCATAGGTCTTGGCGGCATTGATATCCTCTTCGCTAATGTCACCATTAATAACTCGCGCTAATTCTACAGCAATCAAGTCAAACAGCTCCGCAGCATTCTCGTGATTTACTTCGCCGTCAAAGTCCCAAGTGCTACTCCACTTATCGCTTTCAGTATTCGAGCCGATGCCATAGACAATGCCACGTTTGCGAGCGGCGCCAAATATCTTACTACTCATGGTGCCGTTTAGGATATGATTGAGACAACTCATAGCGTATTGCTCTTTTGGCTCGAGCGGACGCTGAATGATGAAAGAAAAGCCGAAACATACATTGGCGGCATCCTTGCGGCGAATTAATACTGGACTCGTTCCGACAAACGCGCTAATTGGCACTTCAAACTTTTCGCCAGGCTTTAAGTCCCAGGTTTCGAGCATATTAATAATCTTGCGTTTGCGGCCACGCAGGCTACCACAAATAATAAATTGCATATTTGAAGCAGTATGCGTGCGGCGATGGTGTTCGCGCACATCCTTGAGTTCGATATTATTGATAGTCTTTAGGCGTTCGGAATATGTTAGCACTTGTTCGCCAAGAGCCTGTTGCAGCTTTGGCCAGATTAGACGAGCATAGTCATTCTGATATCCCGTCAGCTCAGAGCGTACATTTCCTTTTTCGCTGCTGAGCTCTTCTTCATTAAATTTAGGCTTAGCGATTGCTAATTCTTGCAAACGTAAGATGCGATCCCATTCAAAATCTGCACATTCCGCCTCATAGGCGATGAAATTGTCCGAAGTCCAGGCATTATGATATGCGCCGTTTTTTGTGAACTCGGATTCATAAGCTTGCTCGTCTTTAAATTCAGCATTGCGGCCAAAAGCCATGTGCTCCATCAGGTGAGCCACTTCGTAAATATCCTGTCTCTTTACGAATTTATTGCCGGCGCGAAAAACAACCTTCAGATTAATTACCTCTGAGCTAGGGGCATCTATAAGTAGACCGCGTGCGCCATTTTTCAGACGCACTTCTTCAATAGAGTGTTTCATACGTTTCTTTAGTAGTGACTGCTTATACTTGACTTTCACGCAATAATATGATAATATAATAGTATCGCTGAGAACGCGGCCTGATTTGGTCGCGTTCTTTTTTGCATTTTAGTTAACGACGGCCCTTTTTCTTATTCTGGCGAGATTTCTTCTTGCTTTTTCGCGCTTGATTACGCTTCGCATTGCGATTTGTATTCTTTCCAGTAGCAGTCGTACGACGTTCGGCGGGCTTGCTGACGCCATGTTCATCCTTCGTGAATTCATCGTCGAGATTCTTTTCGCCGGCAGAGATCTCATTTACGCCCTTTTCCGTAGCGGAATCGGCCATCTTAGTGAGCTCAGTTTCATATTTATCGTCGGAAACTTCGGCGACATCTTGCGGCCTGATTGAGAGAAGAATATGCATTACCTCTTCACGCAAAGCGCGTTGGAGACCGTCAAAGAGCTTCTGGGACTCCGAGCGATATTCTACGAGCGGATCACGTTGGCCAACGGAACGCCAGTGAATGCCCTCGCGGAGATGTTGCATGTTTTCAAGGTGTTGCATCCAGAGGGTATCGAGGACGTTAAGATAGACCTCGCGTTCAATCTTATGCATGGTTTCTTCGCCAAACTCGAGCTCTTTATCGTGATACATTTCTTCAACTGCCGCTAGAGCTAGCCGATTGCGGTCTTTCTCTTTGCGCATGAGGCCAATTGTATCGATTAAATCGTCGTCTAAATCAAAGACGCGCTTGAAGTTTTCGGCAAACTTCTTGTTTACGCGAGAGCTAAATTGGACTAATTCGGCAATCTCTTCCTTGTAGAGACGAGTGATTTCTGGATGAATATTATCGCCATCAAGAATCTTGCGGCGCATCGTGTAGACTACTTTGCGGTGACGGTTAATGACGTTATCGTACTGAACAACGTTTTTGCGTGAGTCGAAATTGAAACCTTCTACGCGTTTCTGAGCCTGTTCGAGCGTTTTACTAATAGTACGGTTGCGAATCGGCATGTCGTCATCAATACCAAGACGCTGCATAAGCATAGCGATGCGGTCGCCCTGGAAGATGCGCATAAGGTCATCCTCACAAGAAACGAAGAATTGCGTAGTGCCAGGATCACCCTGACGACCACCACGACCACGGAGCTGATTGTCGACGCGGCGAGAATCGTGACGGGCGGTACCAATCACGACGAGGCCACCAAGATCGGCGACACCTGGAGCGAGCTTAATATCCGTACCACGACCAGCCATGTTGGTTGCAAGAGTGACGGCACCTTTTTCGCCAGCCTTAGCGATAATCGCCGCCTCACGCTCATTATTCTTAGCGTTTAAAATTTCAAACGGAATACCTTGTTGCTCAAGATATGAGGCGATCATTTCGTTGTTTTCGATAGAATCGGAGCCAATTAGTACTGGTTGGCCTTTTTCATGGTACTCTTTGACCTCATTCGCAATTGCCTTTAACTTGGCAGCCGTAGTGCGATAGATGAGGTCATCTTTATCGACACGAACAATAGGCTTATTCGGCGGAATCTGAATAACATCAAGGGCGTAAATTTGCTGGAACTCTTCGGCTTCAGTGAAGGCAGTACCAGTCATACCGGAAAGTTTGCGATAGAGGCGGAAGAAGTTTTGGAAGGAGATTGTGGCAAGAGTGGTAGACTCTTGGCGAACGAGTACACCTTCTTTTGCCTCGATAGCCTGATGGAGACCTTCGTTGTAGCGACGACCTTGCATGAGACGGCCAGTATGCTCGTCAACGATGATAACTTCACCAGAGTTGGTTACGACATAATCCTTATCGCGATGGAAAAGAGTTTCGGCACGAAGAGCCTGTTCAAGATGATAAACAATGCGTGTATTATCGGTCGAATAGAGAGTGTCAATACCGAGAATCTTCTGAACTTTTTCAACGCCTTCATCGGTTAGAGCAACCGTACGGCGCTTTTCGTCCACGACATAATCTTCACTAGCAAGCTGCGCGCAGACTTTGGCAAACTGATAGTAACTCTCTGGGTTATCTGCGGCTGGCGCGGAGATAATCAACGGCGTGCGGGCTTCATCAATCAAGATGGAGTCTACCTCATCAACGATAGCGAAGTTAAGTTCGCGTTGGCGAAGATAATTTGCATCCTTGACCATGTTGTCGCGAAGATAATCGAAGCCGAATTCATTGTTCGTGCCGTAGGTAATATCACAATTATAAGCCTCTTTGCGTGTACATGGCTTAAGATGGCGCATGCGCTCGTCGTCATGTTCCTCATTAGTGTAATCTGGGTCATAGCAGAAGCTAGCTTCGTTAATAATTACACCGACGGAAAGGCCAAGCCAATTATAGAGCTCACCCATCCAGCCAGCATCGCGCTGAGCGAGATAATCGTTTACGGTGACGACATGTACGCCGCGGCCAGTTAAAGCATTAAGATAGGCCGGAAGAGTTGCCACGAGAGTTTTACCTTCACCAGTTTTCATCTCGGCAACATTGCCTTCGTGTAGAACAATACCACCAATGAGCTGCACGTCGAATGGACGCAACTTTAGGACGCGATCACTAGCTTCGCGAACTAGAGCGAAAGCATCTGGCAAAATAGCATCAAGAGCTTTGGCGTCGTCCTGAACAGGCTTTGCTTTGGTCTTCTTCGCGCTTTTCTTGCTTCCCTTTTTACCTTTTTCAGCCTTGAGTTTTTCTAGCGCAAGCTTGGCTTGCTCTTGCTTTGTGAGTTTTGCGAGGCGTTTTTTGAGCTTTTCAGTTTGCTCCTTAAGCTCGCCATCGGACATTTCGGAGTATTTTGCGCCAAGTTTATTAATTTCCTCGACGCGACGACCTAAACGACGGAGAGTGCGCTTTTGGGCGTCTCCAAAAATGTGTTGCAAAAATTTAGTCATACCAGATTTGTCGGCAAGTTTGTCGGTTGGCTTCTTTTCTTTTGGGGCTTTTTTGGCTTTTTTAGTTTTTTTGATTTTTTCGGTAATTACGGCCTCTTCGGCATCGATATCCACCCTTTTCTGCTTCTCTTCTGACCTCTTCTCTTTCATCGTTCCAGTATATCACGCAGCTTACTTCTTCAAGAAGCGCTTGAGAAATCCTTTCTTATCGTAATTAGTTTTCTCGGTTTTAAAGCGACGAATCTGGCCAGTTAGCTTTGCTTCCAGAATGTCAACGCCGGCAAATACATTTGATGCTTCATCCTTAGCATTGAGAACTTTGCCGCCCGGAATATCTAATGTAGCAGAAATCTCATACTTATTGCCGTGGTCGCGATTAACTTGAGTGACTACAACTTTTGCAACCAAATCTTTGCGGTTTTGGCGCGGAAGGTAACGATCGAGCTTACCAATACGTTTCTGAACGTATTTCTGCAGGCTCTCTTCGACGTCATAATTTGAGCCACTTATGTCAATATTTTCGATCATTTTATAAGATCTCCTTTCCATTCAAATATTTACGCAGAACTTCAGGAACACGAATGGTCATGTCCTCGTTCTGGTTATTTTCGATGATAGCAATCATGATGCGGCCTAGCGCAAAGGCGGTAGCGTCATTAGTATGAACCAACTCTACTTCGCCATCCTCACGACGAACGCGCGTATTGAGGCGGCGCGATTGATAATCAGTCATATAGTCCGCCGTATGCGTTTCGCGATACTTGTTTTGGCCCGGAAGCCATACTTCCATATCGATACCACGAGCGTCGGGCTTACCAATATCGTAAGTACATTTGCGGATTACGCGATAAGGAAGCATCAGCTGTTCGAGCAACCAACGCTGAATAGCAACAAATAGTTCATGCTCCTTGCGACTAGTTTCCTTTGTCGAGAAGCTCTCCATCTCTAATTTATCGAATTGGTGCATGCGAATGATGCCTTCCATGTCTTTACCATAGGTGCCAGCCTCTTGACGGAAAGAAGTTGCGTAGCCTAAGTAGCGCGCCGGAAGCTCCGCTTCGCTAAAGATTTCGCCAGCATGCATGCTTCCTAGGACATGTTCAGCGCTCCCCTGGAGCCATAGTTCTTCTCCCTCAATTTTGTAGCGATCTTCGCTCGGCTCAAGACGATCCATAGCATCATACATCTCGGTGCGAAGCATAAGTGGTGGAAGCACGAGCGTAAATGGCTTAGTGGATACACCGTCGAGGCCGTTCTTTTCGATTATTTCTTTAATAACACGCTCGTCGGACAAGCTATCCATAACAAAGTTGACAATTGCCATCTGTAGCTTGACCATTTCGCCTTTTATATAAGCAAAGCGAGCGCCAGTAACTTTAGAGGCGCGCTCTTTGTCGATCCAGTCGCGCTCTTGGCCAATCTCATAGTGGTTCTTTGGCGTGAAGTTAAAATCGCGCGGTTTGCCAACAACTTCAGCAACTTGGTTTTCATCTTCAGATAAACCAATCGGAACATCGTCCTCTGGGACATTCGGTACAGTCTTAAGTTTTGAAACGTATTCTTTCTCGACTTCAGAAAGCTTAGGTTCGAGCTCGGAAAGCTCCTTCTTTAGCTTTTTGCCCTGCTCAATTAGAGTCTTGTCGGGCTTACCGTTTTTCATCTTCGCAGAGACTTGATTGCGTTCTTGGCGCAAGTTGTCAATTTTCTGCGATAGACTCTTGCGCTCGTCATCGAGGTCGAGAATCTCAGCAAGATCAATTTCGTATCCCTTGTTCTTGATTGCATCCTCTACCTTTTGGCGATTCGCACGGATGTAATTAATATCTAACATATAACTCTATCATAACATCTTATCCCTGTTGTGACTAGTAAAGAATGCGGTAAAATAAAGGTATGGATAAGAAACTTAGAGATTACATAAAAGAGATAGAAAAAGCAAGCAAGAATCCTAGTATGGAATTGATTGAATATCACAAAACAATGACGGCGCAGTTTCAGCATGAACGTTTTATCCATCTAATCGTGACGATGTTTTTTGCGTTGTATATGTTTTTATCTTTTGCGATGTTTTTATTTACGGCAATATATCTAACTGGTAACTACGGCGCAATTATTTCATCTTGCCTCGGAATCGTGACATTAATTCTAGTTATCGTTACCTTATTCTATATACGCCACTATTACCAGTTAGAGAATGGCACCCAAAAATTAGAAGAAATTACAAAGAAGTTATATAAATTATAAAAACTATTTCTTGTTCGTATACAGTATCTTGCCATCTAGACTAAACACATATACGATACGCTTATTGACGTCGTAGTTTTCGTTATAGGTGATCATAAAGCAAGTATCCGTAAGTACATCCGTAAAGCGTACGGGAGGGATTTTAGCTATAGTCTTTTCTTTATACGTTATCAGTCGCTCTTTAAAATAGCCCACTATCCTATAATTCCCGTCTATTGCTTCGCCACCATCTTCGCTTCTAGGGTATGTAGATATTTCAATTGACGTTTTTGCCTTGTCTTTGAGTGCGGTTGCGGAGTAATAGTAGAAATTACCATTATCCTTTTTCGCCAGAAGCATCGCATCGCCGGAATAGCCGTAGCGCCTAAAGCCCAAGGCGGCATAATAGCGCTCATTTCCTATCTCATTACACTCATCGTCTATTAGCGCCATACTATTTTCCTCCCCAGATTCACGAAGAGAATAGACATCAGCTGCACTAATTCCATTTCCATAAGTGACTAGGGAAAGATTACCTCCGCCGCCTAGATCTCCCGCCGATAGCCACTCGATTTTGACTGTTCTACCTCCACTTGGATTAGGGCTGACCTTAGGAGTATTAGCACTATAGCCATCCTTAAGTGTGCATATTTTATTTCCATTACGATCATAAAAAGACAAGTCTACGGACGCGCTATCGTCGCCGGCTGGCCCCAAAGTTAACCTCTGCACTGTATATCTGCCAGCAAAATTATTTAAGACTACATATTTCACTACACCGTTTGCATCGTTGCGAGATTTAAAGCTAGTTTTCTTTTTGCCATCAACATAGAGCGCATAATTGCCGCCGTTCTCTTTCACGACATAATCGACAGAAGTTAGAGGAAATATATTTGAACCGGTAGCTAGCGAATCTAGACTTATTAAGTAATCCGTTATTATTCCCTGACTATTAATAAAATGTTGATATTGTTCAACGGACTTTACGTCGCCACTGCTATAAGGCGTAATGACTACATTCTCATATAAACATGCGAGATATCCACCATCGCCGCCACTATAACTAGTCTCGTAAACTATATTAGTGCACCTACTATTGTCGTATTCATTCAAATTACCATTAACAATGGCGGCATTATGACGCTCGTCGTGCAAAACCTCATACTTAATCCCGTATTTCATATCGTTCCCTTCGGATCTATAAACTTTTCCAGGTTTTGTCGATAAGACTATCACTGATCTATCTTTGGATGAGTCGATAATGAGGTATTTCTTTGCGACATTCCGTTCGATGTGTTGTACTTCCTTGCCCGCATCATCATAAATATAGATTCCGCCGCTATAAACGACCGCCGTAGTGCTTTCGGTATTAATTAAGTTTGTGCTAGATATCGTAGGCTTATCGTCGCTTTCAAATCCGACAAGTCTTTCTCCTCTAGGGCTATAGATGGAGTATTTTTTGTCGCCCTCTGGAAAAATTGTCAAAGCGGCACGCGCTGATACTTCAATCTCGCCATAATCTTTAAATTCATCTCCATATTCCCTAATGACGCGCCCCTGCCCATCAATTAATTGATTGCGATTATCTTTAGTAGCACCATACAGACCGCCATACTCGACAATGTTGTCATACTCACCAAAATCAACGATTATATTCCCCGCTTCGTCAATAATGCCGTACTCACCATTCTTTTTAACCAAAGCATATCCGTCGAGAAAAGCTGTGGCGTAGCTATATTCATAATCGCCCATTTTCCCATCATTAACTAATGCGTATTTTGTCTTATTCGCATCGAAAGGCGCAAACACCGCTTTAGTATTAAAGAATGATCCACTTTTACCATTCGAGCCAGGCCCATAATCCTTATAATTGGCGATCACACTAATAACTATCGCTAAACAAGCAATCCCCGCCACGGCCACTGCACCGATAATGATAAACTTTTTGGGAATCTTTAGATGTTTCTTGTCTTTTAGGCTCGCTTCAATTGACGAATCTTGCGCGTCTGATTCTTTTTTGTCTGTTTTTTCCGCCAAGGGGATTTCTGACGATTGACTATTTGATTCAATTGGCGCGGGCGGATTAGCTGAATTTGTGTCATTTTGAGAAATATCGTCAGCTACATCACCAAGCGTCCCACCCACGGGCGCATAAGGGGATTTGATTGGGGACGGCTCTGGCAGCGGCACAGAGCTGAAATCTGGCTTAGTATTTAAGCCTGAGCTATTTGGATCATCTGGAGACATTCTAAATTCCTAATTATGCTTACGTTTAATTATAGCAGATTGCTAGTTTTTGAGAATTAAGAGCATAGCTTCTTTGATACTTTACTTCTAGGGTTTTATCTGATATAATTGGCGGTAATTATGAAAAAATCAATTCAACCTAAAGACTACCGTTTTGTGGTATTCGCCGATGAGCAAGCAGGTTTTTCGTTTTTGACTCGCTCAACCGCAAAGTCGGAAGAAACCATCAAGTGGGAGGATGGCAACGAGTATCCGCTCGTGAAGATGCAAATTTCTAGCGCATCGCACCCATTCTTCACTGGCGAAGAGAAGATTATCGATACCGAAGGTCGCGTTGATCGCTTCAAAGCCCGCGCTAAGAAAGCTGCCGCTATGAAGGCGCAACTTGGCAACAAGGTCGCAAAAGCCAAAAAGGAAGCCGAAAAAAAGGCTGCCAAGGCTGACAAATAATTCTGAAACTTGGAGGTTTAAATGGCACGAAAAATAAAGCGCAAAGTTCCGACAGCTAAGCTTAATCGTAATAATAATCACAAGCATAGCGAAAAACGCAAACACTATAGCTTGAAAGACGGACGTTAAAAATATCCCCAAAGAGGGGATATTTTTTATTATTCTCCAAAAGTAACGCTCTTTAGTTGCTCTGGAATTACAATATTATTTACTTTGTTCTCTTCTATGACTTTACGAACATTCGCATTGGTTGGCGAAATGCCTGCTTTCTGCATCTTTCGAGCGATTTCGCGACCTAGGAAGGATTCCTCTTCAGAAAACACACAACCGCAATATTTTTGCATATACAGGCCAATGCGACGAGCCTCTTCCTGTCCTTCTTTCCAACCTTCACGAAAATCATGATAGTAAAAATCAATATCGTATTCGACAGAGAGATTGCTCATTAATTCTTTAATAAAATCATGCTTCTGATAAATGCTATATAGTAAAGTGGTCGTAATTGTATCAAAGCCATTATCCTTCGCGTATTCAAAAGCTTGACGGAGACGCTTTGGATAGCAATAGTCTTGGCAACGCGTAGTTAACTTGTCGTAAGTGTTGCAGACAAACTCGTCGAGGCCATAAGCGTCGTCTTCTAGGAGATTAACCTTAATAAGCTTAGCGTATTCGCGCAAACAATCGCGGCGCGCTTTATATTCTTGATACGGATGGATATTAGGGTTATACCAATAAAGTGTCGGCTCTATATTGTCGGCACGTAAAGTTTTTATGCAGTAAACACTACAAGGTGCACAGCACGTATGGAGTAATAATTTCATCGATGTAATTATACTATAAATGCATTTAGTACTTGCAATTTTATTATCACTTGCGTATAATCATTCTATCACTCGCTTTACCTTAGGGTGATGAACTTTATGATTTTTTCAAAGGAGGTGCGGTCCGATGTTTTAAGTAGCTGGGCCTTTTCATGAGCCCGGAGTCGATTTTTAGTCTAGGATTTGTTACCCGCGGTAAATGCGGGGCTCTAAAAAAACTGAATACAGCTTCTATAAAGGAGGTAAATGCCTATGAGCAAGAATCGTGCACCTACTTCATTCGTGATGATGGAGATGAACAAAAAGACAAGGATCGCGGCAGAAGGGGCAACCATCAAGTAACGCTCAGAGATCAGGAGTGCCAGTATGGTATAAGCCCAAAAAAGAAAAAATCAGATACGCCCAAGCGCCCCCCGATAGGGGCCAAGTGGCAACAAACCAGTGGTCCGGCAGTGCAACTGTGCCGGACCTTTTTTATTGTCAAAATATTTTTTGAAACTGAATACATTTATTATTTAATTGCATATATTATAATGAGTGAATAAATCGGGGCTTAGCGCAGTGGTAGCGCGCACGCCTGGGGGGCGTGAGGTCGCCAGTTCGATCCTGGTAGCCCCGACCATTTTTGTGCATAAAAAACATCATAGAAAATTACGCAAAACGCTAATGCATGATAAGATATATATAAATTGAAGGTGGCAAAAAAATGAACAATGATCATAACATTTCCGACGAAGAGCTAAAAAAGAGCGAAGATATTCTAAAAAAAATTGAGAGTTATTACAAGAAGCGTATAGTTGGACAAAATAATCTGGGACGCGCACTTTTAATATCACTGATGGCAAATGGGCACATTCTCTTAGAGTCGGTACCAGGCCTAGCTAAAACTACTTCGGCAAAAGTATTAACCGAAGCAGTGGCCGGAAAGTTTTCGCGCATACAGTGTACTCCAGACCTTCTGCCAAGCGACATTGTTGGAACGCAGGTTTTTAATTACGCAGAAAACGCTTTTAAGACCAAAATTGGCCCAATTTATGCGAACTTTGTACTACTTGATGAGATTAACCGCTCTAGCGCAAAGACACAATCTGCAACACTAGAGGCGATGCAGGAGAGACAGATTACGATAGATAACAAGGTTTACCCAATGCCAGAAGTATTTATCGTCATAGCAACACAGAACCCAATCGAGCAAGAAGGAACTTATCTTTTAGCTGAGGCGCAGCTTGATCGCTTCTTGATGAAAGAAAAATTAGATTACCCAACACCAGAAGAAGAAGTCGAAATTCTTGAACGGATTGAGAATAAAGTATTCGATGACGATTCGTCAATATTAGATCTTGATAGTGTTGTTTTTCTACAAAAACTATCCGAGAAAGTATATGTCGACAAATCAATTAAAGACTACATTGCTCGTATCATTGCAGCTACGCGCAAGCCGAAAGATTTTATTAAAACCGAACTCGCAGACTATATAAACCTAGGGTCATCGACGCGTGGAGCGATTTCTTTCATGCAGTGCGCAAAGGCATTGGCATTAATAAAAGGACGCGGCCATGTAATTCCTGAGGATATTAGCGACTTAAGATATAGCATCCTTAGACATAGAATATCGTTAAACTTCTCTGCTGTTGCTGATGGTGTAACTGTCGAGCAAATAATCGATGCTCTCTTCGGAGCCGTCGCGACCCCATGAAACTAAGCTATATCAATCAGATAAAGGCCAATATCTCGATATACTCTAACAAAAAAACCACCAATATTTTAGATGGGACCTACAAGTCCATCTACCGAGGTAAGAGTATGAATTTTGAGAATTTGCGCGAGTACGTCCTGGGCGACGACGTAAAGGACATTGACTGGAAATCATCGGCGCGCAGTGGCAAGATCCTCACAAAGCAATTCATCGCCGAAAAGAAACATAACATACTACTAGTCATGGATACCGGCACCAAAATGGAGGCAGATTCGGATGCGCTCGAAAATAAAAAAGAGTTAGCGCTTTTTTCGGCTGGCACCGTAGGCTATCTTGCCATTAAGAATAACGACTACGTTGGCATGCTTTATGCAACCGACAAAAAGATTGAGCTAAAACCTTTTCGCTATAATTTATACAATCTAGAAGACTATCTTGTAGGCTACGAAAAGAATGCCGCAAAAACAGACACGTCGCTAAACGATATTTTAGAATTTGCAAATAAATATGTCGCAAAACGAATGATTATAGTAATTGTGACCGATCTAGCCGGGATTGACAACCTTAAAGCCAATACTCTTAAAAAGCTCAACCAACGCCATAATGTGTTGGTGATTAATATTACCGACAATTACATGTTCGGCGCGAACGTCTTCGATGTGGCGGAAAATGAATACGTGCCAGAATTTCTGTTAGGGGACAAGAAAATGAACAAGCTCGAGCACGAATTAAAGAGTGAGATTCTAAATAAGAATCGCAAGAAATTGCGACGTAATTGTGTGAGTATGGTTTCCATCGGCAGAAAAGAAGAGATTAGCTACAAAGTAATCGAGTTACTAGAGGAGCATCGTTATGCAAGTACAAACTGAACTACGACCGCCTTTCCATTACTCACCTACTCCTACAATTATTTGCTCGGCAATACTCATATGTGGGCTGATTATATTGTTGCTACTAATGCGCAAGAAGCCAATCAAGCAAGTGGTCAAAACACCAAAGAAGAAGGACCTATCCGAGCTGAAAAAAGAATATCTAGATAAAATTGGAACGCTAAAATCTGACGTCGCGTCAAATAAAATTACTAGCCGCAGAGCATACCAAATACTAAGCAGATTAATTCGGGGTTTCATTTTTGAGGCTACGAACATAAGGGTTCAATATTACACCTTGCAACAAATTGAGACTTTGAAGATGGCAAGTCTGACTGAGCTTATTCGCGAGTATTATAACCCAGAGTTTGCGGCTAAATCGAATGGAAATATTGCAAAATCGATTGAAAAGACTGCGGAGGTAATCAAAAAATGGACTTAAGATATCCTCTCGTAATTGTCGGAATTCTTTTATTACTGTTGCCGTACTTTCTTTTCGTACGCAAGAAACGACGAAAATATTCCTCCGGTAGCAAAATCGCAAACACGTTCTTCTTGAAGAATACCGACTATTATAAGCGACGTTTACGTAATTACAAGATATTTCGCAGGCTATTGCTAACTCTCTTTGTTGTAGCTATCTTTGCTGCGACGGTCTTGGTTGCTCGCCCGTACGAAACTATAGTCACCGTAGAAGAAAAGTATAATCGCGACATTATTTTATGCATGGACACATCGGCATCTGTTGACGATCTAAATCTCGAACTAGTAAATAGTCTCAGCAATATGGTCGATAAGTTACACGGTGAACGTTTTGGTATTAGCATCTTTAACTCATCCTCCGTAACGCTTGTGCCACTTACGGAAGATTACGAATACGCTAAAACTATTTTAGGCAATATTAAAAAATCAATCGAGTATTATGAATCAATGGATTATTCTTCTTTCGATATCGATGAGTACCTCTATATGATTCAATACATCCAAAGTGGCACTACCGAGGGGGCTGCGTCGCGCGGTAGCTCATTGATTGGAGATGGGCTAGCATCATGCACATTAGACTTCCCAGACATAGATAGTAAGGAGCGGACGCGCATCATTATATTCTCGACTGATAACGATTTGGCTGGTAAACCGCTATTAACTACTGCTCAAGCTAGCGCAATCGCGAAAAAGAAAGGCATAAAAATATTTGGTATTAGTCCAGAATTAACCTCAAATCAAAATCTTTTGGAGTTTAAGCAGGCGATGAATATTAATGGCGGTAAATTATATACATACTCTAGCGGCACTACGGATAGTATCGTCCAAGATATAGAGCAGACCACAAAAACCAAACTCGAAGAGCGAAGCGAGGCAAAGGAGAGAGATGTGCCATTAATCCCCTATTTAATCCTTCTTCTGGGAGTTAGTGGAATTGCTATATTAGGCAGAAAGGTGGCGAAATGATGCTGGAGCCCATTATCCCATTGTGGTCATTAATTGTAATTGCCATCTTATTATTTGGCATTTTAACTATTCCGTGCCTCATCGACAAAAAAGATGCGGCAATAAACAAACTAAAGTATTTAGCGCCGAAGATTGCGATAATTATTTTGCTTTTAATTATAGGTCTGCGCCCGATGATTCCAGAGAAAGATAGCTCCCAAGTCGAAACTAATGATTTAGATGTACTATTCGTGGTTGATAATACGATTAGCATGATTGCGGAGGATTATAACGGAAACGAGCCGAGATTAGACGCGGTTCAATCTGATATGCAATACATCCTAGAAAAGTTGAACGGAGCACAGTTCTCTTTAATCACCTTTGCAAACTCAGCTACGATTATTGCGCCGTTTACTTATGACTATAATATGATCGAATCGGCCATCAAAGCCATGGCGCCGCTCCCTAATTCATACGCGCGAGGTTCAAGTCTTAATGCACCAATGGATTCGATAAACACTATCGTGACATCTGCCGAGAAAAAAGAAGAAGAAAGGACAAGAATTCTAGTCTTCATCAGCGATGGCGAAATTACAGACGACAGTACATTAAAGAGTTACGCCAGCCTAAAAGAACATTTCGACTATGGCCTAGTGCTTGGGTATGGCACCATTAACGGCGGAAAGATGAAATCGAACAATACTTATAGTCTAGATTCGTATATTAAATACTATCCCACCGATTATAGCGCAGATTGGAGCACCTCCGACCATTATGCGATATCTAAAATAGATGAGGCTAATCTCAAGAAGATTGCAGAAGATATTGGCGGTGATTATATACATGCAGAATCACAAAAAGATATAGACCCAGCATTAAAAAAGATCTCCGAACTTACGACCAGTAACACTCGGCCGGACGATAAACCTACAGGAATGGATCTATATTATATATTTGCCGTACCGCTTCTACTGTTATTATTCTTCGAATTCAATAAACTTTGGCGGAGGAAGGTATGAGTAAGCAGACGGCTAAAAAGATTCTCGCCGCATTCTTGATTATGGTCGGGTTTGTATTATTAAAATTTGGCGCATCGTTAGCACTAAATGAGGCACTGATAGCTAATATTAACAACGGCAACTATTCTGATAGTCTAGTAAAAATGTTATATGCACTAAATCTAGAAGAGCCTTATATCGTCCATTACAACGATGGAATTCGCCTTTATAAGTTGACCGAATTCAAAGATTCTCAGGCAAAGTTCGAGGCGGCCTTAAAAAATAGCCCGCCAGAAGACCGCATCTGCGACGTGCGCATCAACTTGTCTCTTTCGATGATTAAGCAGATTAAAAAAGGCGACTTGAATGTCAAACTAAAACTACAAAATGCAAAGGACGTACTTTACGAAGATGATTGCGCGAGTAAAAACGATAATAGCGGAAAGTCCGACAAGGCAGAAAAATTAGAGCAAGAAATCGATAAGCTCCAGAAAGAACAAGAAGATCCTTCCGCAGACCCAAATAAAGACCCCTCACAGGATCCCGGTAGTGATCCAGACGACCCGACCGCCAATATAGATATAAAAAATATCGAACAACAACTCAAAGACGGAGAGGTTACTGCCTTAAAAGGAAGGCAGAAGCAGCTGGGCGAATACAAAGAGTGGAGTGGTGGCAGTTACTATTCGGGAAAAACGTGGTAAAAAATATCCCCCGATTCCGGGGGATGCCTTATTTTTCAAGGATGTAGACAAGCCACTTGTTCCCCTGCTTGCCGCCATCCTTGGATAAATGTACGATGCGAAAACCCGCCTGCTCAATCAGTCTGGATAGATCCGATTCTCGCCAGTAATAAAAAGTGCGCGGTACGCCGATATGATATTCGCCGCCAAAGTCGATTTCCTGAAAATCAACCTCACTCGCCTCACGATTCATGGTGCTTAGGAGACAGCGGCCGCCGTTTCTTAGGGCAGAATAGATTTTACCCAGAGCAATTTCAACATCTTTAGGCATGAGATGCTGCAGCACACGCCAACAAAAGACACCATCATAAATGCCCGGCGGGTCATCTTTTACAACGTTGAATGCTACTGGTTCAAAACCACGTTTGCGGACGGCGTCCGCAAATCCTGGCGCATCAATATCGCTGGCGGTAACTATATAGCCGAACTTATCCCGAAGGCGCTGTGCGTCTATGCCAGGGCCAGCGCCAATCTCCAGGATGCTCGCCCCATCAGGCAGTGGCCGATATGCCTCTGATATAAACTGCTCAAGCTTCTGATATTTCTCCCCCGAACCATCGCCAACATGCCTCTCCTCGATCTCTATATACCTTTCAGAGGCCACAATATACGCATTTACCGTTCTGTCGTTCTCTACGCTCACGCATTATCACCTACCTTTCATATTCGTCTAGTAAAGAACAATGTGGACTTCATTATAGCACCAAATGATCAGGTACAATATTTTTATGGTAGTAGAAAAATCTGGGATAGAAACTCTATTCTCCGCTTTGGCGCGGTCAAAGTTCCGTTCAAGTTTTTGTCTAAAGCCAAAAGACGTTGAGTATATAGACCGTATTGGCATGGAAAAGATTAGAAGTCACGCTTACGATTTCGTTCGCGAACGTCTAGCGCCGGCAGGACCCAAGAACGATGGCAAACAAACACCAATGCGCGGACATCCAGTATTCATTGCGCAGCACGCTTGTGCATGTTGCTGTAGGGGGTGTCTGGAGAAATGGCATAAAATTCCAAAAGGCCGCGCGTTAACAGAAGAAGAGATTGAACACGTGGTAGGCGTGCTGATGAAATGGATAGCTGCGAACTATAATAAGGAAGTTAAATAACTAATTTATTGCTGTTCCGTTGACGTAAAGTTTGTAGCCATTGAAATTAATATTGCTATTCGTAGAGTCAGCGTTGGTGAGCGACTTGACGTAAGTATCACCGGTTAATGATAGCGTACTACTTTTATCTAGGCTGAGCGAAACCGTGCCGGCGTTGGTACTATTGATGGCACCCTTGAAGGCAGAGCCATTCTTGAGACTCATAGTGAGGCTCGAGATGGAGTCGACTACGATATTACCAGCGGCAGATTGATTGGTCAGATTGAGCGTAACTGTGCCGCCATTGCTGCCAGATTTACCCCAAGAATCTTTTTGGATGCGAAGGAAGTTGCCAGACGTATCGTTGTTGATAATCTTGTTGTTTTCGAGATTAATCTCAGCGGTAGTGTTTGTAACGTAAAAACTATCACCTTTATTGGTAGTAATGGTGGAATCTTTAGAGGTAAAGACCGCCTTGCCAGATGCCGCATCGCCGCTCATGGATTGGTAGAGGAAGATATTTTTATAGGTGGTAGATTGACCGTTCAGAGTATTGTTAGTATCGGTCAGATTGACATTTTCGAGCGTGACGCTATTCTTTCCTTCAATCACGACACCTTCAGAAGCGGTGGCGACCAAAGTGGCATTCTTGACAGTAATATCTGCCGTGGAGTAGATGGTTGGTGAACCTTTGCCAGTGGTTTTGTAGGTGCCTTTATTGACCGTAACAGTTCCGCCGCCACGATCGGAGCGAATCGCGGCACTAGAGGTTCCAGCCGTATTAATAGTAAGGTTCTCGGCATTCATCGTGCCGCCACCAGTCGTCATAATGCCGCCCGCATTATTCTTTTTGGTAGTAATAGTGGAGTCGGAAATATTAACCGTCGTGCCATCCGAGGACGAGTTGTTGGTCGTGGCGGAGCCACCATAGCTAAAGACACCATTAGCGCCATTGGCATCAGTGGTAATAGTGGCATTTTTGATCGTTAAGTTAGCGCCGCCCTTGGCGAGGATGGCGGAGTTGGTGCCGTAAAAGCTAGTATTATCGCCGCCATCGGAATCGCCAGTTTTAGTGACCGTGATGTTCGAGAGCGTAGCTTTTATATTGCCCGATGCCGAGATGGCGTTTTCGTCAGCCTTAGACGAAGTAAAATCGCCGTTCGTAATTTCTTCATCAGAAGTAATTTCTTTGGTAGACGAGTATGATACAGACGAACTCGAATTGCCCTGCTGCGACGTAGATGTATTACCATTTTGCGCGCCGTTGTTACTACTACTGATAGCGCTAATAAGGAAAAACCATTCTACGCCTAGCGTGACGGCAAGAACGATAACCGCAACCACGCAAGCTGAAGCTGTCTTGTTTCTCATTTAACCTCCCTAGGATTCATTACTATCTTGTGTACTTTGGCTATTTTCTTGGTTATTATTTTCACCTGGCATGGCTGGTGGTTGACCGTTTTCGCCGCTTGGCATTTCTGGCGGAGTGCCACCACCTTGCATTTGCGAAGATTGGCCATTGCTACTATTATTTGCGCCAAGAACATTGACGCTAATAATGAATGCGCTAGTTGAAATAATTGCGCCAACTAGCACGCCGATAATGAATGAGATAATTCTCATTTTAGTTTCATTTTTACGATTGTTTTCCATAATAAATCTCCTATGCTTATGTTGTACAAGATAATTATGGGATAAATGTCTGAAATAATGCTGAAAAAGTTGAAAACTTGGCTATTTAAAATATTTACTTTCGGTCTTGAGGCTAATAGCTGACATGACAATAATAAACACCACCATTGCTACGGCGGAAATATAGATTAAGATGTCAATACTAGTAAGCATACCAATACTAAGCAAGCAGAGTATGGCGCTAGTGGCCAACATGGAGATTCCGTTGAGGCAACGAGCTTTCTTGCGAACTTTGGCGGGAAGCTTCTTGCGCTCTACTGGCAGTAATGGCTCAAATTTGCCAGTTAATACCGCAATTCCGAGCGCGATTTGACCAATGCTATATATTATTAAGATGGTGGCGACTATATTAATCATAAGCTTATTATATGATAATAAGCCGATTAGAGATAGATACTGATATAATGATGGAAAAAGGAGAACCAACGTGATGGGTATTTACGATTTAGCAGTAAAGACTAGGGATGGCAAAGATTTTAAGTTGTCGGAATTAAAAGGCAAAGTTTTGCTGGTCGTAAATACGGCGACAGGTTGCGGTTTTACACCACAATATGAAGGCCTGGAAAACCTATACGAGAAATATCACGATGATGGTTTGGAGGTGCTAGATTTTCCATGCAATCAATTTGGACATCAGGCGCCTGGTGACGATAACGAAATCCACGAATTCTGCACTGGAAAATATAAAACGAAGTTTGACCAGTTTGCCAAAATTGATGTGAATGGCGAAAATGAAATTCCACTCTATACCCTGCTAAAAAAGGAACAGCCAAAAGAAATGCCGCAAGGTATGAAAAACAAGATGGCGATGAAAGCCGTAGCAAAAATTAGTTCGACCTGCAAAAAAGAAGGCGATATCGTGTGGAACTTTACGAAGTTCTTAGTTGCGAAGGATGGCAAGGTTGTAAAACGATTTGATCCGACTTTCAAGCCAGAAGATATGGAAGAAGATATTAAGGGTTTGCTATAACTTATTTGACATAGCGCACGAACATATCGCGAAGCTTTTGATTCAGATAATTACGAATATCATCAAGCTTTACGGTAATTTCGTTACGGTAATATTTACGAATGATAGCGAAGGCGCCATTTGTAAGAATTAATAACTCAAATTCTGCGTTTTTGTCACGGATGTCTTTTTTGCGCAAGATCATCAGAACGCGTCGAGTCATGCTAATTTCAAGTTGGCTTAAAAAGGCGGATGGAGCATCACTAGACAAAAGCTGACGATAAACATCCTCTTGTTGCTTTAAGAAAGTGAAGACCTGATTTACATACTGCTCAATATCGTCAACTGAGTTAAATTCGTAGCTATCAGCAAAAAGTTCCCCTTCGAGTTCGGATTGCAACTCAGCACCAACCTCGTAGAGGTTATTGTAGTAATTATAAAAAGTGCCACGCGTAATTTCGGCACGTTCAGCTAAATCGGTCACCGTAATATTTTTAACGGAGCCATGCTTAGCTAACAAATCCGCAAAAGCTTCGCGAATTTTTCGACGCGTTCGATCAGTAGCCCTACGATAAGAAACTTTAACCATAGTATAATTATACCACTCTTTGAACAATATGTCAATATAGTGTCTAATTTTAGACATAGTGCAATAATACTGTTCTTCTTTGAATTATAAGAGGCGAATATAATAATCAAATATGCGCAAAATATCAGATTTCATCGTAAATCATTGTTATGTAATTTTCGGTGTATTTTTGGTACTTGTGGTAATTTGTGGTTTTTCGGCAACTAAAGTCACAATCAATAAAGATATCTATTCTTACATGCCGGCCGACTCGGAAACCACCTTAGGTCTGAATATTATGAATGATGAGTTTAGCTATGACTCGACCAGTAGCTACGAAATGATGCTAACGGACGTTCCGGCTAACGAAAAGGCGCAAATCAAAGAACATATCGAATCGATTGAAGGTGTAAAATCCGTAGATTACGATGACAGTGATACATATAATCGCGACAAATACACTCGCTACATAATCAACGTCAATGCGCCGGCAGATTCTGAGCTAGCTAATCAAGCTTACAATACTATTCATAATGAATATAAAGATAAGTACGAGATTGAAGAGGCTGGCCAAGTTTACAATTTTAACGGCGAAGTATTAAAGCTGCACGTTACAATACTAGCCGTTGGCTGCGCGATGGTTATCCTGCTTTTGATGAGCAAGTCTTGGGTCGAACCGTGGCTGTTCTTATTTGCAATATTGTTGGCCGTAGTTGCCAATAAAGGTACAAATATCATTTTCCCGAGCGTGTCACATATTACTGACGCAATTTCGGCTATTTTACAAATGGCATTATCGATGGATTACGCCATCATGTTATCGACGCGCTATCGCCAAGAAAAAGCGAAGCCAGACCATCCAGACAAAAAGACCGCCATGCGTCGCGCAATGCGCTATTCGTTTGGCGCAATTTCATCAAGCTCCGTCACGACGGTAGTTGGATTAATCGTGCTAGTATTTATGAGCTTTACTATCGGACGCGATATGGGGCTCGTGCTCAGCAAAGGCGTAATATTGAGTTTGGTATCTATTTTTACTTCCCTGCCAGCACTACTCCTGCTCTTCGACAAAGCCATTGAGAAGACCAAAAAGAAAACTCTCAACTTGAAAATGGATTGGTTCGGTAAGCGTAGTTATGATTTGCGCAAAATCGCAATGCCGCTATTCTTATTTGTCTTCGTGGGCAGCATCATTCTAAAAGGCAGCACTGGTATCAACTTTACGGCCGAGCAAAACAATCGCATTAAAGACGTCTTTAATGAAACCAATCAGATGGCTTTAGTCTATGATGCAAAAATGGACGATAAAGTCACGGAAGCTTGCAAGAAATTTGATAAACGTGAAGATACGACGCGCGTCCTTTGCTATGGAAACACTATTAATGAGCCAGAAAAATACAACGAATTAGTTGCAAAAATTAATAGCCTAAGCAGCGAGAAAGTTGAAACTGAAGATTATTTAATTAAAGCAATCTACTATCACTATTACAAAGACGTAGGTGCGCACGAAATTACACTCGATGATCTAGTTACATTTTTGCAGAAAGAAGTGTTTCCGAATAAGAATTTCGCCGATAGTGTTTCGAAAGACACCGTAGCGAAAGTTGATCGTTTTTCAAACTTCACAAATCAAGTTAAAGTCAATCAGCCGCGCACCAAACAAGATATAGCAAATATCCTGGGCGTAGATAGCAAGAAATTGGATGATGTTTACGTCTTGTATTTGTCAGAGCAAAATATTCCAACCAAACTTACGCTTTACGAATTTGCGCAGTTTGTAACGAATGATATTTTATCGAATTCAAAATATGCCAGCATGGTCACGCCAGCACAGCGTGCCGATCTTGCGAAGCTTCGCATTTTTAGCAATAAAAATATTACCGATTCGCCAAAGACCGTCGCTGAGCTTTCGAGCATTTTCGGAATTAATCAAAAGACGCTCGAGCAGTTACTAGTCTACTATAGCTACACAACAACTAGCACGCCAACGGCAACCGCTTCAATTGAAGAGCTGATTCATTTTGCGCTTTCTAATCAGAATGTGATTAACGAAATGGGACTATCGGCGGATGAAGTTGTGCAATTAAAAACACAGTTCGCTATGATTAAAACTAAAGTTAGCGAGCTCAAGAATACCCCCGCTCTATTCGACCAAGCCGTAGCAGAATTGTCTGCAGAAACACAAGAAAGCTTAGCGCCAGAAATCACAAAGGTGCGCGCGGAAATAGTCGCAAAAACAAACGAAGCAGAACAAATATTAACGAAGAAATATTCCTATTCAGATATTGCAACGGCCGCCGGAAAACTAAATGCTGCTCTAGATCAAACGACCAATTGGCTAAATAACCTGGAATCAAATTATCCAGAATTATTTGATAGACTAAGCGAGGAAGATAAAAAGACTGTCCTTGATATTGCCCAAAAGTTGAACGATGAAATTATCGCCGTACGTCAAAAGGTCAATTTGAATGATAAGCTAGCAAAGCTGAAGAATATCTACAAACTCTACCAAGCCGAGACGACTTCTAGCGCCATCAGTCTTTCCCCGCGCGAATTAGTGAATTTCTTGCTCAAACACCACAATGATGCAAAGCTAAAAAATGCTCTTTCGAGCGGAACAATTAAGCAGCTAAGCCTAGTGCAATATATTATGAATAATCAAAACACTAAGTATTCAGCTGGGAGCTTGGCGCAGACTTTTACGTTGGATTCGACAAAAGTTAAACTTGTTTACGCGCTTTATAATTATCGCTACGAAAATAAGAATATAAAAATCTCACTAAAAACATTGATTAATTTTATCGACGAGAAAGTTTTGCCTAACCCAGATTATGCAAATCGTTTAGGCAAAAATGAGCAAGCACAACTACATACAATCGCAACGCTAATGCGTGCTGCGGCAAATGGAAATACATATAATTATGAGGCGTTGTATCGCGCAATTATGCCACTGGCTAATAACGTGGATAAGAACCAACTATTTCTAGCTTATCTATATCACGGTTCGCTCTACGATTACGACAAAAACTGGACGCTGACGGTTGAAAAGTTTATCAACTTCCTGTCAGACAAAGTGTTGCCAGATGGGCGTTTTGCGGAACGTATCGATGACGAAATGCGCGAGAAAATTAATGACGGCCACAAAACAATTAACGAAGCAAAAGATTTATTAGTCGGACCGCACCATTATCGTGCGCTGATTGAATCAAACTTACCAGCTGAAGGCGATCAGACTTTTGCCCTGATTAGTGATTTGAAGAGCGAGCTTGGACCGCGCAATAAAATCGATTATTACATGGTGGGAGATTCGGCGATGGCCTACGAAATGTCGCAGACGTTTAATGACGAGATGAATTTCATTACGATTCTGACCATGCTGGCAATCTTCGCGGTCGTAGTCTGTACTTTTAAGTCGTTCTTCGTATCAATGCTGCTGGTTCTCGTAATTCAGTGCGCGGTCTATATCGTGATGGCCTATTTGTCGTTGACCGGTTCGCGCATTTTCTTCATTGCGTTAATCATTGTTCAATCGATTTTGATGGGCGCAACAATTGATTATGCAATTCTGTTTACTTCATATTACGTAGAGAATCGAAGTTACTTCAAAATGAGTATCCGTGATGCGCTGATAAGTACATATAATCGTTCAATAAACGCCATCCTTACGTCAGCCTCGATCTTAATTATTGTGACGGCAATTGTAGGCAACTTAGCGACGGCGATTGCAGCAGCAGTCTGCCAGGCAATTTCCTTAGGGACATTCTGCGCAACCTTGATTATCCTGATTCTACTCCCCGCCCTTCTAGCAACTTTGGATAAATTCGTGATCAAAGATTCTCGCAATAAAGGTGCCAAGGCGGACAAAGGCGTACGGAAGCTATTAGCAGACTTTAAATCGTTGCTATAATAGTAACAAAGTAAAGATGAGGTGCAAAATGTCACGACCACGTAATAAAGCAGATTTATTAAAAGCCGGTGCAGAATATTACGCCAAGCTGATTGAAATGGCGGATTCTATGAGCGAGAAAGAAATGAACACTGAGTTCGATTTCTCGGGTGATCCAAGTAAAAAAGAACGCCACTGGGGACGCGACAAGAATCTACGCGATATTTGGGTACACTTATACGAATGGCACCGCATGTTATTAGAATTTGTAGATACGAATTTAAACAAAGGCGGCAATGCGCCATTCTTGCCGGAGCCTTATACTTGGAAAACTTACGGCGATATGAACGTGGAATACTGGAAGAAACATCAGAAGACTTCCCTTTCCGATGCACGCAAGATGTTTGAGAAGTCGCATGCAGACGTGATGAAATTGGCGGAAAGCTTGAGCGAAGAACAGCTATTTACTAAAGGCATGTATCCATGGGTAGGTGGCTCGGTTTTGGGGTCGTATTTCGTAAGTTGCTTGTCGTCACATTACGATTGGGCGATGAAAAAGTTGAAAGCACACAAGAAGAATTGTGCGTAATTATTAATTAACTTGTTGTGATTTTGATATAAGTGAGACAGAATTTGACACGATTAGAAGCAACATAGAAGGCGCATTTGGCATTGTTGTCTTTGAAAGTATCGCCATTAATATCGGTAATGATAATCACGCCACTTTCGAGACCTTTGAATTTACGGGCAGTTGAGAATAAAATACCATCTTTATTACGCTCGTTGGTAAGACGATAGCCACCAATTGATTCTTTTCCGGATAGGATGGTTTTTCAAGAGTTTTGAATGTAAGGATAGCAAAGTTTCCACTAAAGATCAGAGGGCGCTAAATCGATAGATTGTCGACATTCCAGATTTTGCTAGCTATTTTTTCGACTAATTGTTCACGTTCATTAATTTCGTTTTTGCCAAAACGCTCATAGCTCTTAAAGCCTAAGCCTGATTCGTTTATGAATTTCACGAAACGGACGTTGTTCCTATAGCAATCTGGATGCAGAGATTCTGAATAAATATTGCCGTCGGCAGAGCGATATTTTTCGACCTTATAATCATATTTCTTTTCATTTAGGCTGGCATTAAGCGACTTTGGTAGCAATAATAGATCGCCGATATTGTTTCTAAATCGATCGAACTGCTCTTTACTATCGTACTCATCCATAAACCATTCATAATGGTCGCAAGTAATATGCTCAACTTCAAATGGATTCTTTTGACGCCAGTTTACATAGTTAACATAATTATCGATTTTGTCGGTTTCGCGTTCAAGATATGACGTAATACGCGCTAAGAAATGATGAATATATGGCTTCGTGAATCCGTTAACTCCCCATTCGCTCAGAGTAGACATCTTCCATTCGAGATTATTATAGAGCTCAATCAAAACTTGACTCAAACTATTGACATCGAGGTTGCGTATCTTTTTCGTAACATTAAAGATATAGTTTTTAATGCCACTATAATTGACACGCTTGTAGTTAATAACTCTCGAGTAGATATACATGTCGATAAACTTTGAAACGAGCCTAATTTTCGCATTAATAGTATCGGCATCATCATCAAAGCATATCGGCGCCAATAATAACTGACTTTGGAGAGTAAAATCTAGACGAGCGTTATAATACACATATCTTTGATCATCATTATATTCATCGCAATAGTTTCGAATTAACAAATACTTATCGCAGAAAAAATCCATCTTTTTTATAAACTGTTCGTAGTCATTGCTGCTTCTAAGTCCAAGCCTCAAAGCATTTTCGCGTACCCATTTGTGGAATTCTGTACCGATTAAATCGTAATCTAGATTGACCGATCCGGCTTTGGTTTCACGAATGGTTTCTGCATATTGAGCACGTAGCCAGTCTTTAATAAACGATTCGTCTTCCCCCTTTTCGTTTTCATTATATGTTTTCAGTCTGTCAATGAATTTCTTCCAGGTATTATTGAGCTCTTCTCTTTTAGCATCATCATTAATTTCAGATAATAAGTAACCCTTGAGCATTTCCGTAGAAGTAAGGTTTAGGCCGCGGTCATTCATGCTCACGAATACTTTTTGTGCATCTTGTTCTGAGCTAGCGGTGATCAGAATGAAATATACCTTCTCTTTTAGCCAATCCGTAAAGTACAGCATAGCTCGATCATCTATTTCATCTGGAAATAGAGACACTATATCGTTATAGCGAGCCCAAATATGACGCGAAGATTCATTTGCATTTGACGGATCAAATTCTTCATTGTTATAAATAGCATTTAGGCATTGTTCTCGATCGTCAACATGAATATTGAAAGACCTCTCACCGTATTGTTCAGAAAAAATCATTCCATCTATAGTTGAGTCGATGGTTCCTTGTGCTTTTAATTGTGAATTTAGATACATCAATAATAATGTTAGTGACGTCAAACGCTGCTGGCCATCAATGATAGCACTGTTTTTGTCGGTAATAACTATTGAACCCATGAAATATGCGCCGTATTCACGTATACTGGTGCGCGGCAAATCTGGATTATAGTATTCCAAAAACTCGGTTGTTAAGTCGTCGATTAGCTCTTCTACCTGTTTTCTTCCCCACATATACTCACGTTGGTAGTAGTTTACAGTATACTTCGTATTAAATAGTAAATCTTTTAGGGGCTTAGAATGGCCATCGATTTCTTTCATTGTTTAACCTCTTATATGTCTTCTGATACTATTTAATCATATTTTCATTTTCTATACTCTATAATATGCTTAAGGATATATGATGGAGTATTTTACCTTAACCTACACTCAGCCTGGCAACGTTTTTGATATGCCGATGAGCATCGATTTGGCGATTCATCCAGGCACGACGGATCGAATGATCCTAATTATGCCGGGCGTGGATGGGTCAGTAGATGGATATCGGGGCAAATATAAAACGATTGCCGAGCAGATAAATCAAAAATATGACACGACCGTGATTCGGATGAGCAATCCGCTGAATTTTGCGCACGACCACACGCGGAATTTCTATGAAGTGATGGACTATGTTGAAGAGCATTATGATACGACACGGCTTAAACTTGACTTAGTTGGACATTCGTTGGGCGGGTACATAATTGGCGTGCTAGCTTACGCATATGATTTCGTAGATAAGGTTTTAATGATTAATCCCGCAATTAGTCTAGACCGCGAAGATTTTAAGAGTTTATACGAACGTGATGCGAATTCGAATCATGTTTTAATTGGCAGCGACGATCCGTCATATAAGTACCGCGACGAGTTCGCGAAATATGCACAGGTACATATCGTGGATGGCGCCGATCATTATTTCTCGGGCGATTATTTGAATGAGTTTATAGAAGCACCAAACAAATATTTATATGGAGAAGAATCGTAATGGATAAAGAAGAATACATCTACCTAAAGAGAGCTAGTGTTGTCTAATTTTAGCTATATGCTCTTCCCTTATCGATTGATCAGGGCGCGAAAGCGGTTGCAATGTCGTCAAGATTGCCCTGAAATGTTGAGCCATTAGCTCCGAATCGAGAGTTTGAGCATAAATGTCTTTAAGATGACTATTATATCCAAGAAGATAATCTTCTGGACTGTAATTCTTTACTTTCCATTTACCACGCGTAATTGTAGAGACTATAGGAATGATTGGAATATCGCCATATTTTTCGAGATATTTTTTAAGATTTTTTGCGTGAGTACGATTTTGCATGAATGGGTTATAAAAAAAGCTTTTCTTTTTGCCGAGATATTGAATCCATTTATGACGTTTTGCATCACCATAAATATTGCCAGCGTAGTTCTTGCACTCAAAAACAAATATACCTTTCTTGGATACGACCAAGATATCAATTTCTGAAGTTCTACCTTCCGAAGTTGGGATATATACGTTGCGAAGAATTTGATTTTCAGGAACATGAATTTGATCTACGAGAGTCCTATAGATTATTCGTTCTCCGGAACCACCTTTATTTTTCCATTCTTCGGGATGGCGGATTTTGTCTATGCCATGGTTGCCAAAAAGCCAAATAGCTGCTGCAAGTAAATAGGTAAAGATTACGACGACGATTAATAGAACAAGACTGCCGTCCATAGAGTTATTCTACCTCAGTAAACTTCTCCACCCGCATACGCAGATGATATTTCTCACGCAGGGCGGCGATTTCTGCCATCATGGGTGTTTTATGATGCGCATCGAGTGCGGCTTGGTCGGTCCAGCGATCAATTAGCATTACAGTATGTGGGTCGCCCATTGGGAAGAAATATTCATAGTACTCATTGCCCTCCTCTGCGCGGACGCGGTCCACAATG
Source organism: Candidatus Nanosyncoccaceae bacterium (assembly GCA_045546295.1). Lineage (GTDB taxonomy): Bacteria > Patescibacteriota > Saccharimonadia > Saccharimonadales > Saccharimonadaceae > UBA2834. The sequence continues at coordinate 75,945 of JAZQCP010000005.1, forward strand.
CCGCTTGATACCATTTCTTCGGCAAACTTTTTAGCATTATCTCCTTCACCGGTATAGTAAATATTTACAATGAGGCTCGTATGGGTATTATACATTACATTGAACTCGTGCTTTTTCCTGCCTGCGTAAATAATTATGATCATTATACGGGAGCGGGCTTCTCCCTTTATGCAAAGTAATCAAACTCACCTCGCGGGGGCTTGATGAACGGTATGCTAGGCTCTGCCAGAGTCTCCGAGAAAGGAGTAATGTGCGGATCCACATTTCAGCGTGGTACGTGGAAGTTACGTTAGGACTTCGATGGAAGACGAAGCGTAAAAAAGTATCTCGTCACTAGACGAGATACCCAAACCCTTGGGCATAATCCTAGACAACTGCCCTATATGGATATTATAGCAAACTATCAGTCCAAGTCTTGATTTCTGCATCAGTGGCGTCTTGCGAGAAGCGATGGCCTGGTTGCCAATTATCGCCAGTAGCTTTAGCTTTAAGATCCGTATCACTAGTACCGAGACCGGAAGAATGAGAGGTACAGAACGGAATAACAGTTTTGTCGCCAAAATCTACTTTTTTGACAAAAGAATCTACTGGCCAGGCTGAGCCGCCCCACCAAATTGGATAGCCAATAAATACCGTGTCATATTCTCCCCAGTTTGGAATGTCCGTATTTTTGAGCTCAATAGCCTGCAGAGACTCATCGTTATGCTCACGCGAAACGCGCGATTCAGAGTTCGTCCAACTTAAATCATCTTCTGTATAAGCCTGGACTGGTTCAATTTCAAACACATCCGCACCGACGTTTGCGGCAATTTTAGTTGCGACATTTTTAGTATGATTTTGGGCCGAAAAATATACAACAATTGATTTACCGTCTTTATTCATAGGTGTTTCTCCTTCTGTTTTAGTCGATTGGTTTGATTGATTTGCGCCGTCGTCTTTAGTGTCTTTTTTAAGCAGTAAAATAGCTCCTGCGACAACGACTAGGAGCCCCAACAACAACTAAGACTATGGCAATAACGTTTTTTACTGCTCATACGTGCATTATATAATATTTAACATAACAGGAGCACAATATGACACTAAAGCTTACGGAAGAATGGGATAAAGTATTCCCTAAAAACGATAGCGTAGAACATAAAAAAGTAACTTTCAAAAACCACTTCGGCATAGAATTGGCGGCTGATATGTATATGCCTAAAGATGTGCGGCAAGTTGCCGACCGTTGCAGTTGCCGGGCCTTATGGCGCAGTCAAAGAGCAATCTTCTGGCCTTTATGCACAAGAGATGGCAAAGCGAGGCTTTGTTGCTGTCGCTTTTGATCCATCATATACGGGCGAATCGGGCGGTGAGCCACGCTATGTAACAAGCTGGGATTTAAACGTAGAGGATTTCCAGACCGCAGTAGACTTCTTGAGCAACTGCGAGAATGTAGATGCCGAAAAAATCTCCATCATTGGCATATGTGGCTGGGGTGGCGTAGCGCTACAAACGGCCTGTTTGGACACGCGCATTAAAGCCACGATTTGTTCGACCATGTACGACATGCCGCGCGTGGCTCGTAATGGTTATTTTGATTCCGAAAATAGCGCCGAGGCGCGCCAAAAATCCAAAGAAGCCGTCAATGCACAGCGCACGGAAGATTTTAAGAACGGTTCACTGAAACTCGCTGGTGGCGTAGTCGATCCACTACCAGAAGATGCGCCGCAATTCTTAAAAGATTATCATGCCTACTACAAAACCGAGCGCGGCTATCATAAGCGCAGCCTAAACTCGAATGACGGCTGGGCGATGACGGGCAACATTTCGCTAGCCAATACGACCGCATTTACGAATTCGAATGAGATTAAAAATGCCGTAATGATAGTGCATGGCGAAAAGGCTCATTCTCGCTATTTGGGCGAAGATGCTTTTGCAGCGATGACTGGCTTTGAATACAAAACCCATAATGTGCCCGAGCCATATGCTGGCAATGCACCGCTCGGAGAAACCATTGTTGGCAATAAAGAATTATTAATCGTAGAAGGCGCTTCACATGTGGACCTTTACGATAATTTTGAAAAGATTCCGTTTGATAAAATTGAAGAGTTCATTCGTGACAATATTGAGGCGTAAAAAGCCTAATTAACTAGAGCGTCCTGTTTTGATTACATAATGTTAAACGAATAACTAAAGGCGATAATTGAAATCATAATTACACTAGCAATTAGAATGTTAAAGATGTGCATTTTGCGCTCAGAATTGAGATTGGCGATAAATTCGCGAATTAATGCATTGTAATAAAAATACCACGGCGATTTTGCGCCAATACCTTCAATTCCACGATAGCCATTTTTTGACGCAAAGACTGCGGAACGAAAAATATGGAAATCCGTCGTCGCAAATGCAACATTGTGCGGATTCTTAATCAATTTTTTGGAGAATTTAAAATTCTCATATGTAGTCGTAGATTTATCTTCTAGCAGAATTTCGCCTTCGTATTTTTGCGCGATAGTATAGTTCTGCATAGATTCCGCTTCGGAAATTGGCTCATCGTCGCCCTTCCCTCCAGAGAAAATTAAGACTGGAGACTGACCAGATTCTTTTTTCTGCTCATTAGCAAACTTAATAGCCGCTTCAACGCGTTTACGCAATACGCCGCCAGGCAGACCATCCTCGCGCACGCGACAACCTAGCACAATAATATGGGACTTATTATGCGGCACTTTGTGACGCATTGCCTTGTATGACACATAAATTGTCGCTAGCATCATGCATTCGAAGTAAACAAAACATATCGCAAATACATTTTCGACAGCGAGCGAGAAATGATAACCAAAATATGAATGCACGTCCATAATTTGATCAAGCGCCAGATAGACATTAATCACGCCCAGCGAACCTAAGACTAGAAATGCGCCAAGTACAATGCCAAGCATATTATGTAGCGAGCGCCCTTCTTTAATAAACAAAACGATATTTGCAATCAGTAGGAAGAAAGAAAACAAAACTGCCGGAATGAATGCGATGTATATTAGAGCCGTAAACGTATTTGTAATACCGCCAAACCAGTTAAAGAGAAAATCTAAACTTGCTAGTTGGTAATTGAGAATGTTCCCAAGCATACGAAGCAGTACCAAGATAAGACAGCCGCCTAAGAAGATCATCAAGCCAAGTAGGGACACGATACGGTACGAATACATCGAAACATGCGCCATTTTGCGCACCCTGCTTCGGCAAAGAAAAATTAAACCAATTAAGATAATCGTGGTAATAATCCGAGCAACAATAATCATTAAACTCATTATAATAGAAATATGAAAACACAGACAGACCGAGTAAAACAGCACGTAGCGGAAGAATACGGCGCCGAGCCAGAGTTCTTGTGGCCAAAACGATACCCGGATTATTTTATTTATCGCCACAGTAATAATCGCAAATGGTTCGCACTAGTTGGATGTATTGCATGGACTAGTCTCGGCAAAGACAGTAAGGAATTGGTCGAGATTATTAATCTTAAATTCGACAAGGATCAGGCCTTGGATTTCGCAGAAAGCACCGAGCATATCTACCCTGCCTACCACATGAACAAACGCAACTGGATTACGATTGCGCTAGACGAGTCGTTGCCAGACGAAATGATATTTGAACTAATTAAGAAGAGTTATTTGCTGACTGATAAATAGGTATAATAGCAATAAGTAAGCAACGTAGAAAAACGAGAATAAAAAGCATAGTCTGTGGTGAATTGATTTTTTGGATGGCGGAAGTGGCCGAAGCGGTGCCAATAAAGGCATTGGGAGACTAGATTGAAGAACTGGAGCAAGCCAGAGAGTAAACGTCCTGCTCTATTATTGTCGTGCTAGATAAAACATTATAAAGAAGAAAAAGGATTAGATTGAGGCATTTCAGGCACCTCGGCCTCTTTCTTCTTTTTCTTGGCAACAATAATTAATACAACAATTACAGATAATAGGATTGCGGCAAGTGCGCCAACAATAATGGCAATGAACGGACCATTGTTATCTTCTTTTCGTGAATCGACCTCAGCCACCTCTTTTGGCTCCGTTTTGGCGCCGGCAATAGATGACATGGTGAGAAAATAAGTATTGGAGCCAGTTATGTCTAGCTCTACTATTCCATTCTTAACCTCAATTTTTTCGCCAACCATTTTTAATTCATTCGGCGAATAGTTATATACATTAATCAGATCGCCGTCTTCGAACTTGTCGCCAACATAAAGTCGCAATTTAGCTCCGTCCGGAGGTGTATGGGTAGACACGATAAGACCGTCGGCATAATTAGAAAGCTTTAAGATTTCTTTTCGATACTCGGAATTAAAAGAAACCGCAGTGTTGAAATCTTTTTCTTTTTCGATCTTTGAGCCATCAATGATCCAGCCAGAAATCAAGCGCTTGCTTTGATTTGAGTAAATCAGCTTGAAAGTCATGCCACTGTCTTTCATTTTGGCAATGTTAGACGAGCTCACCTTAGTATCGCCACCGACAATAATATCCGCATTGTTGATTTTCTTTGCAATAATGTAGTCAAGATCTTCAAGATAGAAGCCATCTTTACGGGTAACCGTTAAGTTAATGTAGTTTTTTGCGCCAGATTCCGAAGTGATTGTAATAACGATAGCGTTCTCGCCGTCTTTAATATTGTGCTTGCCAGTTCCTGAAACTTTAGCCTTCGCATCGGCGGCAGTCGCTTTAACATTGACCGATTCAATGTCGTGCGTAACCTTTAATCTATAATTGTTGTCATTAACTTTCGTCAAAGAATAACCATCAACGGAGATACTACTTAGCCTATTGTTGGTCGACTTATTGCTAGTTGGTTTTTTGTCGCCACCTGTCGTCGGCTTATTTCCGCCAGTATTACTCCCGGTATTACCGCCGGTATTGCCACCGGTATTCCCGCCGGTATTGCCGCCAGTATTCGAGCTTGGTTTCTTGGTAACCGTGACAGTGCGCGAACCGGAAAGATAGACCGCATTGCCGTCGCTCGCAGAAGTAACATCTCCACTTAAGCTAAGGGTAATCGTACCAGTACCAGTCGCCTTACAGGAAGAAGTAAAGGTCTTATTGGTATCATTAGCATCAGGCGTTGCATCGGCAGCATTAATCGTACAGCCAGACACGGGTCCGCTAGCCGTAACATGGATATTCCACGCCGCAGACGAAGCTATGCTTACGCTGACCGAAAAAGTATCCCCTACATAAACACTGCTCTTACTAACATATATATTCCCAGAAGCCGCGAATGAATTAGCGCCAAGCAAGAAGGCTGCAACTAGGCTTGTTAGAATAATTTGAATTTTTTTCACTTGCTCTCCTTTGGCTAACTTATTTGATTAATTTGGTTCCTAATAGATGTTGACGCACCCTCAACAAATCGGCGGAATTGATAGTGCTATCGTAATTGATATCGGACGATAGAAAATGATAGCCAGTTAGAATATTCTGACCAAGCAAATGCTGGCGCACTTTGAGTAAGTCGGCAGAGTTGATTTTAGCATCACCATTAATGTCGCCAATTACAACATTGGTATATTCGGCATAAGTGTCTTGTCCTTTTATCATTTTCGTCTTCCCGCCGGTATGAATTAGGTCGTCAATATTATCGATGGCGATGTCTAAATCTTCGCTATGTACAATATGAGACTTGAGTCCATTGACGGTAGTATCGACCATGATTTTGCTGATATAATGGTTAACTTCATCAACTTCGTAATCTTTGATTGTGTAGTACGTAGTGATATTTTCCTTCTCCCAGACGGCATAGAGATCAGTGTTCTTGGAGAAGCTTACGGTAGCGCCATCCTGGTAGGAAGTACCGTGGCCGTCAGCTTGAGTGTTCCAGCCTTTAAAGATATATCCAGAACGAGTGAAGGTGTTTTGGCGGAGTTGGAAGCTCTCGTCTTTGTGGAAGGTTTGGGTGGCCGTAGTGTTAGTGTTATCGTTGGCATGGAAAGTAAGGGTTGCAGAACCGTCGTTGAATAATCTCCGAATTGACTCAATGTCGTCCGAGGTGCTCGATACATTAATAATGTTTTGATCGGGGGTTTCTAGATAATTAAAAGTGGAATTGGCTTCTTTGTTTGCCCATGAAATGAAACTATCTTTCTCCCAAACTCGGAAACCAAAGCGATAAATGTAAGCCTCATTGCCCATATAAAAAGTGTTGTAGTCGGCTCGGATGAAGTTTTGATTAATGAAGAGATTTTCAATGCTAGGATGATTGGCATAGATGCGCACCGGATTATATACGAGGTTGTGATGGAAATACATATCACCCGTGTTTGGCGAATAACTATAGTAAATAATATGGCCAGCCGCATCTTGGTCTGGACGCGCATCATAGCCCCAACCACGACCTTGGTTAATTGAAATATTGTTATAGAATTGATAGTTATTAATACCAGTCGCCTGCTCGTCCTCCCAGATCTCAGAATCCTGCGTATTAGCTACAAATATGTTGTCGTGCACAAGCACATCTTTAGCGGAGCCGGCATCCCCCTGAATCGTGAAGGCGACATCGTAAACATTGCGTACGATATTATTGTAAATGTCGACGTTCTCCGTATCAGTTTCATAAAACTCGATACCGTTACCATATCTCTCTTCCCAGTTAATATCTAAGTAGCTACCACCAATATCCTCAATGACACAGTCGTGAATTTTGATGTTTTTCGTGCTACCGCCAGAACCCTGGAAAGCATGCGCACCAGTATAAGATAAGCGCAAATTACTAATATCCATCCCCATACGTAAGATAAAGAGCTTAACGCGAGAAGCAAGTTTGAGACCGCCTAGAGTTTCGTAAGGCTCACCGTCGCTACGTATGTAAACGTAACGTTCGTTGTCGCTGTAGAAATCGTATAATTCTGTCAGCCTATCAATCGATGGTTGTTTACGGAAATACTTAGTGCCATTATCATCCTCAATGAAGCCAATATTGAGCGAGTATTCATCAGTGTATTTGTAGCCAGTGAAATTATTATTATTGAGAATGTCGATACGATAAATGCCGTCGCTATATTTTTCCCAACTTTTATTAACATAGCGCGTAGCGCTGATGGTTGGCAGGTCACCTTCACCATAGCTAGAAATCGTGATTGCGTCGTTGTTTGAATTGCTAGTCTGTAAGTCGATGCCACCATAGAAGGTATCGCCACGTTTAAACAAAATCGTGTCTCCAGAATGGATTTCTTTATCATTTAGATAGTCGATATTTGTAGGATCATTGATGTTTGTGCCATTTTTACTCGTACCATTTGCCGAAACATAATAGGTTTTTGGCGCTTGCAGTTCTGATGCACGCTTGGCATGCTGTTGGTAGAAATCACGATAGGTTGTAAACTCAATTTTATCTGAACCTTTAGCTTTAATGTAATCAATCATCGCAGAGACTTCGGCAATAGATATTTCCGAAGTGTCGTGGAAATAAAATACTTTAAACTCGCTATTATTAGCTAAGTAATCGACATCACTTTCCATCTTGGCGGAATTATCTTTGTAGTCGCCGAGCCAGCTACGCCAATAGTAATAGAAAGAGTTTTTATGCTGATTGCCATTATAATAATCGCCGAGTAAATCGGAGTATTTATACAGTGAGTAGGCCCATTTGGCCGTGAGTGGATTACCCTTCAAAACATCGCCAGAGCCACCAGCCAGGATGATGCCGTCAGTATTAAGACCCATGCTGGCTAATTTCTGCTTCTCGCCAACGAAGTAGTCGTAGATAAAATCGTTATCATTTGCAGTGTCTTCGCTACGAATTGGTGTTTCGTTATGAACGAGAATTTCACCACCGGCGTTCTGGACGCGTTGAGCGACCTGATGGCGGGTTTCGGTATGGTTGGAAGCAATATTGAAAAGAGCGTCCGGAATAGTAGCGAGCGAAAGTGGTATATTTTTTTCGATAAATAAGTCCGCGAATTGATCCATATCGTAGCGCGAATCGTCAAGCACAAATGCAACATAGCTTTTCTCTAAATCACTATATATGACTGGGTCATTTTTAACATTCTGGTAGTTGGCATCGAGCGAATTGAGGATTTCATCCTGCTTGGCCTTAAGCTGAGCAAATTGTTGCGAATTAAGAGTGATTTTTCTTTGAATGCTAACGCCCTGATAATTGTAGTTGGTGATATGCATTCTGGTTGCGCCGTTTGGGGCAGTAATCTCAACCCCCTCTTTGCTGTCTGTATAGGTGCCACCAAGAGCACTACTAATGACGCTATTTTGATCATCGAGAAATAGAATTGGCACGGTGCGTACCCACTGGTCATTATTTGGACCAGTATAAAGATCGTGAACACCATAAATACGAACAAAGAACTGTTCGCCACCATGAACACTAATATAATCGCTTGGAGCGGTAGCACTATAGTGATATTCGCTACCAGTAAAGTTCTCGATATACTGACCATCTTCAGTCCATTGATGACTGGCGCTATACTTAACTGGAATAATATTGTAGACAACTGTCTGTGCACCTTCGGAAGTCAGTAGATAGCGATCCTTATTATTCTCGTCGTGCTGGACATAAACTTCATTGCCGACATCAATAATAGGGTTGAGGTCATCCGCAAAGCTAAAGTTGTTGTAACTAAGAATAACGGCGCCTAAAAAAAGAATAAAGATAAAGATAGCAACTGGAATAAACCTATGGAAGCTAATACGTCCTCTATATACACGTCCCATTAATTAAACATTAGCATAAAAAACTTAGACCTTCTAGGTATTTTTCGGTTTTGATGAGGGGCGAGTAGACGTTGTTGCTCGACTTTGCATGGTCGTGGACTAGGACATATAACTCTAATACTTTTTGCAGTAAAACACTAAAACCACAGACAATAAAGCTACTTCTACAATTAAAGCCACGAGAGCTACATTACTAATGTCATCCTGACCATAAGATGCCGTTTTGCTACTCGAATCGTTAAAAGTTATTTCTTCTCCACCAGCATAGCTATTAATTACCGTATATAAGCCGTTAGTTTCCTCTCCCTCAATAGTACCGCCAGTATATAGCTTATACGATTCATAATTTAGATCAGGACTACTATATACTAAGTTTTGGATGTCCCTTCCAGTTTTAAAAGCAGCAATTATTTCATCACTTTGATTCTTAATAGCAATTAAGGTATCAGCCGTAATCCTATTAAAACTAGCATAGATAAAATTCTGCTGAGAGTCATTAGATATCTGATCTACCATATTTCCCGTGGCAATTACTGTCCCGCCATTAATATATATGCCATTTACAGAATCGAGCCCAGCGTCCCCACTATTAGGATTTGCAAAAGCATAAATAGCGCCACCTTCTATAACGAGTTTGCCATTCGAATCAATCGCATCGCCTTCATCGGCATCAGCAGAAACAGAAGCGAGTAAAGAATTGACGTTAATGGTAAGGTCATTTCTCACGACCGTCGCGCTATTATTCGCAGTAGTCGTATTTAGACAGTCGTCTTCTGCATAAATTTCATAATCACCAGTTCCGCCACTAAAAGTTAGATTACCTTTAGTTTCGATGCCTTCTTTGTTTTTACTAGTAACTTTTAGATATCCTTCACCCTCAAAGTGCAAGTCAATATCTGAGCTTACAGCGCCACTCGCCTTGTAAAAATAATAAGGGTCGCCATCCTGTAAATCTTCGCTATCTGCTTTTACGATTGCGAATAAAATATTCTCTATTTCATCATTCGTATAAATACCATAATATGCAGAATAATTAGTATAGTTCGTTAAACTATCTCCGGAATAGTAACTATTATATTTATCTAACTCGTCAGAACCAATTAGACTAACTTTTTTCAACTTTCCACCTTCAAGATAGTTTTTCGTCCCAGACACAGTCTTAATAGTTACGATGCAATCAGTGTAGTTTTTGTCCTTGTTATAAACGTAAACGGCAGGAGCCTTCTTTGAATCGGTATCAATGCTAGCATTATTTAGAACGATATCGATATTACCAGTTATGCCATTGGTATTAATGGCCATCATTGCGCCAGTAATTTCACCAGCAAATTCATACCTTCCAGCCGCATTGATGTTTATAACTTTAATCTTCAACTCTTCAATTTCCGTATCGTTTGAAGAGCTTTCGATGAAATCGTCTAAGTCTGGCGTTTTCACAGCGGATACCCCGTCAAAAAGAAAACTCGTTAGATATATATCTGGTAAATTGCTAGAATTATAGTCCATTAAAAAATCGGCCAAAGATTTATATTCTTTAATATCCTGATATGTTACCTTATCAGTAGAATATTTTAGTTCTTCTAGGTTTATATATGTAGTAGCACTTGCCGCACTGGCATTCATGCCAAATAGGGACGCGGCTATGGCGAGTGCGCTAAACATTTTTGCAAAAACTTTCATTTTGACCGCCACTAATTATTACTGCTTTGTGAAGAATCAGTATTGCTTGGCGTTTCTGATGTAGTACCGCCCTGATTCTGGCCACTTGACATTTCTGGTGGAGTGCCGCCACCTGGCATTTGTTGCGATGATGAACCACTAGTTGCACTACCAGTCCCTAAAGTCTTTGCATAAACAAAGAAAGCCGCAGTAGAAATAACTGCGCCCACTAATACACCAATTATGAAGAGAATGATTTTCTCTTTCGAGGTATCTTTCTTTTTAAGATTTTCATTTTCCATAAGCTTGTTTTCCTTTTAATCATTATACAATACCATTATCAACCGCTTTCCTGAAATAGAACTTGAAAGTAAGCAAAGAAATTCAAACTTTTAAGGATTTATGGCTTTGATGGAGCCGCAGAGGCTTAAAACAATGACAATGGAGAAAATAAAAGAAATGCAATGTCAATGGTAGGGGTTCCGTAACTTTACGTTTAAAATTATCTCTAACCTTGATTTTTAACGTAAAGTTTGATATGATAAAGATATGATAAATCAAGTTACAAGAGATAGAATTAATGGCTTATCTGAGGAATACCGTAAGTTAGCCGCCAAGTATAAAGAAGCCATCAAAGAGCTTACTATTTCTGAACTTCCGGAAATGGTTTATAACTCAAACGCCATTGAGAATTCTACTCTTACACTTGAAGACACCGAAGACATTCTGATTCGTAACCAAATACGTACTGACCATGAGATTCGCGAGATTTATGAGGCGAAGAATCTTGCTGGCGCCATAGAATACCTGATGGACAATCCAGAAAAAGAGATTTCCGTAGAGTTAATCTTGAAATTGCACAAAACCTTACTTACAAATATTCGTGACGAGATTGCTGGTCGTTTTCGTTCCGGTAAAGAGTGGGTACGTGTTGGTACACATATCGGAGCTAACCCAGAATTCGTGAATGGTTTTATGCATGATTTGGTTAGAGATTATAACTCTGATAACGGCGAATATTTCTTAGAGAAAATTGCCTACTTCCATGCAGAATTCGAGAACATTCACCCTTTTGGCGATGGTAATGGCCGCATTGGACGTTTGCTTACAAACGAGCAATTAGACATGCTTGGCCTGCCGCCAATCATTATCCCGAACAAATCGAAATTCAATGAGTATTACCCTGCTCTTGACGAATATACAAAAACCAACAAAGCAGATAAGCTAACTGGGCTATTTGCGAGCCTATTAATTGAAGCGCTGTATCGCCGTATTACTAAGCTTACAGCCAAGAAGATTATTCCAGTTGCCGACTGGGCCAAGAATAATGATATTAATCTTCAGTCCGCAACAAATAAGGCTATTCGTGGCACCATTCCCGCCTTTAGGATTAGAGGACATTGGATGATTAATCGGGATTATTATGAATAATAGACGTAAACACAACGATCAAAAAGATAGTCTAAGAACAAACATCATATCTGCACTTGTGGCACTATCAATAGCCGTGTTGGCCATTTTTCATGACAACAATATAATACTCGGGCAAATAGCTCGGCCTGAAAGTTTTGTCATAACAATAATCAATGCGCTCAAATTATTTTTATGTGCAAGTATTATCTCGGGGATTATTTATTTGTTAACTACTGGATACTTATACGGTTTTAGCTACGACAAAAAATATGATAGCGAAGTAATGGCTATTAAGCACTTAGTCATAAAATGGCACTCATTCATACTATGGCTACATAAAAAATCATATGGCCTTACGATAGAGATTTTTATACTCTCATTTATTTCTATAACCTTTAACGTGGTCGCGAAAATGCTTGGTTTTTATGGAGTCGGAAGCTTAATTGTCGCTACTGCAATAACTGCAATTATAATCATAGCGGCTTTCGCTATCTTGTTATATAAAAGATTCATGAATCGCAAGTTGACTAAAAAATAGTTCAACTATTTCGGTATTTGGCGAGGGGCGACCAGACGTTGTTGCTCGGCTTTGTATGGTGGTGGACTGGTGTATTGACCACCCCGAATACACGGCTAAGATCAAAGTTATACCTAAAAAGGACTATCCTATTCTGATGCCGTGCGACTTCTGAGGTATACATATACAGGCAAAGAGATTCGAACTTTTAAGGATTTATAGCTTTACTGGAGCTGCAGGAGCTTAAAACAATGATAATGAAGAAAATAAAAGTATCGAAGTTCTTGCTCGGCGCCGAAGGTGCCTCCCGCAGGATCTTCTTTTTATGCTAGAGTATTATCAGGAAGAAAAGCATAAGATACTGAATTGAATCAACTGCCTTTCTCACCGTTAAGGAACTTCAAAAGAGGTTCTTTTTTATCACCTCATCGAACTAGCTTAAACATGGCCTCTATGGTAAAATATTAGTATCGGCGTGTAGCAAAAATGCATAAGGCCAGTCGATATTAAGGAGTAAAAGTGAATAAGAAAATCTTAATACCGATTGTTATACTTCTAGTTTTATTAGCAGGAGTTGGCGGGTTTTTCCTAATAAAGGACAATATTAATAAAAATAACGCTGCAGAAAACAGTGACTCTGCCACGACGGAGCAAACTGGCCAGAATATTTCAACGTCTGGCGGAGATCAAGCAGAATATCCCGAACTTTCCGCCATACTTTCAGAGGTCGAGAGTAAGTATTCCCAAGCTACTTTCGCAGATAGTGCTACTGGGAAGTCTATCGAATATAATCTTTTCTTGCCCGACAATTACGATTCTTCCAGAAAATACCCGATGGTTGTCTTTATTGCCGATTCCAGCCTAGTTGGGCGAGGCGCCACCGCTTCGCTCGAGCAGGGTTACGGTGGAGTAATCTGGGCAACTGCGAGTGACCAAGCTAAGCATGAGTCTATAGTTCTTGTTCCGACTTACCCATCGGTAATTATTGATGATAATAATGGTTACACGATGACTGATTACATTGAAGCGACGAAGAATCTGATTGACGAGATTTCGAACAAGTATACCGTGGATACAAATCGTATTTATGCGACTGGACAGTCTATGGGCTGTATGACGATGTTAGTGCTCGCTAGTCGTTATCCAGATTTGTTTGCTGCCGAATTATTCGTTTCTGGACAATGGAAAATTGATGAACTCACTAACTTAAAATCGCAAAAGTTCTTCTATATCGTTGCGGGTGGAGACCAAAAAGCTAGTGCCGGGCAAGAAGAAGTCTATAATATGTTAACCTCTGCGGGTGTTAATGTTACTCGAGTCAAAAATCTCGATGCAACTATGAGTAATGCCGATTTTAAGACCGAAATCGATAAAATCACGACTAAGAATACTAATATTAATATGTTTAACTTTACGTCCGGAACGGTTGCCTCTGGCAGCTCTTCCTCTCGCGGTATGGGTTCTAGTGAGCATATGAGTTCGTTTAATTATGCTTATCGCATTGAAGCAGTTAGGGATTGGCTATTTAGTCAATCGAAATAGTCTGCCCACTATAGATGCGTAGGAGAGCTGTACTTTGAACCTAGAAAAGTTCAGAATGTGGCGTACGTCTATTTAGGGCTCTAATTTCACTGGCGAATGATATCTTAATAAGCAATAAAAGAAATAGTTGTTCGTTTTTCATCGTTATTTAAGCTGCTACTAATAGACTAAGGGTGCTATTGACTAACGGAAGGAGATCAATGGACAAACGTAAAAAAGCTGAAGGAATTATATGAGCGTCTAGATAAAACAAGACGGATTGGGGATAAGAAGAAATAATGCACCAATTTTTCGCATTTTTGATGTCCGGTTGCCTGACCGTTCGTCGGCAAAATTGGTGCATCAAAAGTGAGCCATTCCAGTCATCGCCAGAAAATCTCAGATTCTTGGCGCTCCAAAGCGACTCATAAATTCAAAATTGGCGCAAACATAAAGAAAACCCCCGAAAAATCGGGGGCTTTCTTCACGCCGCTATGTCTCCATACTGACGTCTTTGTATGGTGAGGGGCGACCAGACGTACTTATTCATAAAAGAAATACAATGTCAATGGCAGACTTGTTAAAGAGCTTGTATTTCCTTATGAGGCCATAAAAAGATATATTGTTTGACTTTTTCGTCTAGATTAGTATAATTGAAAATGAAAACCGTTTTCAAATTGGAGTTAATATGAGGGATTCATACAAAACTAAGCAGAAAGAACTTATTGAGCATAGTATCAAAAACTATAAAAATGAGTTCACTATCAAAGAGCTATTTACTAGACTAAACGAAGAAGATCAAATGATTGGCCTAACTACCGTTTATCGTGTGGTTAAGAGACTAGTAAAAGATGGTATCCTTTCCAAGAATATAGGGAGCGATGGGACGTTGCACTATCGGGTTCTAGAAAAATGTGACCATGTTGGCCATTGCCTTTTGAAGTGCGAGTCGTGCGGAAAACTAACTCACACAGACTGCAATGAACTAGAAGCTCTCTCGAAACACTTTAAAAACAAACATCATTTCGAGATAGACCAAACAGATATTACTATTTACGGAATCTGCGATAAATGCAGAATATAGGAGAAACAATGAAGAATAGATTACTTAAAGTTATTGGCGGAGTACTAGTAATTGTACTTATTGTGGGTATTTGTATTTTTGCAATTACAAAACTCAGCCAAAACAAAAAGACGGCAAATATCATCTCGTCGAATTTTGTCGGCTATGATTTTGCGCGTGCCGTTACCGGCGATAAGTCTGAAGTCGCTATGTTGCTCAAGCCAGGGGCTGAAATGCACGACTTCGAACCAACACCAGAAGATATCATCAATATTAAAAACGCTGATTTGTTTATTTATGTTGGCGGTGAATCAGACGAATGGGTTGAAGATTTACTAGAAGACAATGAAATACCAGAAGAAAAAACCTTGCGCCTCATGGATTTAGTCGAGGTAAAAGAGGAAGAGTTGTCCGAGGGCATGGAAGAACATGAACATGAACATGAACATGAGCATGAATCTGAGGAATCCCATGAAGAACACGAGCATCATCATGAAGAAGAAGTTGAATATGATGAGCATGTATGGACAAGCCCAGTTAACGCAGTTAAGTTAGTAAACGGCATAAAAGAAAAACTATCTAAAACTTATCCAGAAAACGAAAATATTTACACAAAAAACGCAGACGCCTACACTTCTCGTCTGTCGGATATCGACAAAAAAATTCGCGATGTCGTAGCAAACGGTAACAAAAAGGAACTAATCTTCGGCGATCGTTTTCCGTTCCGCTATTTTGTAGACGAATATGGTCTAAATTATTATGCGGCTTTCCCAGGTTGTTCTGAACAGACTGAAGCTAGCAGCAAGACAATCGCCTTTTTAATCAATAAAGCGAAGTCCGATAATATCAAAACAATTCTAAAAATTGAGCTAACCTCAGACAAGCTAGCAAAAAGTATTGCGGAAGAATCCGGCGCAAAGGTGATGACCTTAAACGCAGCACACAATATTTCTAGCGAAGATTTTGAAAAAGACGTAACCTATGCAGATATTATGGAAAGTAATGTCGAGGTGCTAAAGGAAGCATTGAAATAATATGAACCACGCGATTCTCGCAAAAAATCTCTCTATAAGCTATGGCTTAAATAAGGTAATCGATTCCGCCAGCTTCACAGTTGATGAGCAAGATTTTGTCTGTGTTGTTGGCACAAATGGCTCTGGTAAAAGCACTCTTATTAAAGCTATACTAGGCCTCATTAAGCCACACTCTGGGGAGATTATATTTGGAGACGATATTAAGCGAGAATCAATCGGGTTTTTGCCCCAAGATACTAAAACAGATTTAAACTTTCCTGCTACGGTTAGTGAAATTGTACTTTCTGGTACTTTGGGGCAACTTGGCACGAAAGCGTTTTATCGCAAGAAAGACAAAGATAAAGCTGAAAAAGCCATGAAAAAGCTGAGTATTTTAGAGCTTAAAAACCATAGCTTCTCTAACCTTTCTGGTGGTCAGAAGCAAAAAGTACTGCTTGCTAGAGCGCTTGCTGCTTCCTCAAAAATCTTAATCCTAGACGAGCCGTCAAATAATCTGGACCATAAGTCTCGCAAAGAGTTTTATAATGCGTTAAAAAAGCTCAACGAATCTGGACTTACGATTATTATGATTACGCACGATCTAGACGCCGAAGATTTAATTGGAAATAAAATTATAAGCATTAAAGAATCGAAAGTCGAATGCTATTCAACTTCTGACTATCTAAGGAGCTACAGATGAACTGGCTTTCTGAAATGTTATCATATACTTTTATGCAGCGCGCCCTTATCTCAGGGCTTCTTATCTCCATTTGTGCAGCACTCGTAGGCGTATCGCTCGTACTTCGCAAAAACTCTATGATTGGAGATGGATTATCACATACAGCGTTCGGCGCTTTCGCGATTGCTACAGTGCTAAGTATTGCGCCACTTTGGTTCGCTATACCAGTCGTTATCGCGGCATCGTTCCTCGTTTTAAAGTTAAGTAACAATAAAAAGGTTAGCGGCGATGCATTGATTGCGCTACTTTCCGCCTCGAGCCTAGCAATCGGCACTATGGCGATTTCGCTAACAAAAGGAGTCAATATTGACCTTAATAGCTACTTATTCGGGAGTATATTGTCGATTAGCCAGAGCGACGTTTGGCTAAGTTTAGTTTTAACGATAGCTGTCGTTTTGTTATACGTATTCGCGCATAATCGCATTTTTGCAATTACTTTTGATGAGGATTTTGCAAAAGCAATTGGAATAAAAACTAACGTATATGATGCGATTTTGCAATAATTTGTTCACTCGTTATCGTGTTCGGCATGAGGTTACTCGGCGCGCTTCTTATTTCAAGTCTAATCATCTTCCCAACACTTATCGCTATGCAATTTTCGAAATCGTTTGGGCGCGTAGTGGTCTATTCGGTATTAATATCGGTAGTCAACTTTGTTTTGGGTTTGGCAATTTCTTATTTGATCACCTCTCCGACCGGCGCGACAGTAGTCATAACCAATTTGGTCATCCTCGTCATCGCCTATATTTTGCACAGAACGGTATTGGGTAGGGGCTTAAAACAATGACAATGGAGAAAATAAAAGAAATACAATGTCAATGGTATAATAGCAATAAGTAAACAAAGGACTTGCTCATGACCAAAAACCAAACAATTCGAGAACAACTAGAAGCCTACATCGAAAAGAAGTATAAGCTTCATGAAGAGCAACTCCCTTTTAACCATGAAGATTATGCAGTTTTTAGACAACCAAGCGGAAAGTGGTTTGCGGTATTCTTCGTGAAGCCATATAGCGAATTTGGACTTGGTGGAGATAAAACCGTAGATGTCGTGAGCTTTAAGATCCGCGATCATGAACTAACTGAAACACTATACGAGCAACCTGGATACATTAAAGGCTACCCGAATACCGGCTGGGGTTGGGTTTCTGCTTTGCTAGACGGTACGGTGCCATTTGAAGACCTATGCCGCTGGCTAGACGAGAGTTATGAGGCGACGCTCCATGAGCCAGGTAATATGAATGTACCGTTAGAGAAGCGAGATTAAAATACCACATTAAGACTAGCTATTATCTCAACTTAGAGTATGATTCTGTTTACTAATAAAGGAGTAAACAATGGACAAGATTATTAGAAACAGAATTAAATGCAAGAAATGCGGAGACATTATTGAGTCTAAATCCGTGCATGACTTCGTAGAATGTAAATGCCGATCCATAGCCGTAGATGGCGGTCACGAATATCAACGTTGGGTTGGCGATATAGAGGATATCGAAGACTTAAGTATAGTAGAAAAAGACAACACCGCTAAAAGAGCGCAACCTCAAGAAAGACGAGTTAACAATGGCAAAACGCCACCCATTCAAGAAAGCAAAACCCGGCGAACCAATACCGGTTACCGCTCGGCAACTTGAAAATTTCATGCTCGAACATAACGGCAGATTTAATTCACGCGATTACGACAAGTTTGAGCGTATGGAACTAACAGAATCATCTGTTCGTGACGCGATTCATGAATTAAGGACCTATTCCCTAGAAACACTAGCACAGCGCTTCGATGTACGCCTTTTGGGGCGCGGTAAGCGCGTTTTTGCGAGGTTAGATGCCGAAGACGACAAATGGTACTACTTTTCCCTCGCATACATTCCACGTGCGCTAAATAACCGCGACGTGAATGATGCGATAGTTCAGATGTTCTTCATTGGTAAGTGGCGCGTACATAAGCTTTCGCTCTGGGCCGAGCCGGAAGATATTAAACATTACGGCGACGATTCTAATAAAACATTCTGTCAATTCGTCAATAGATAGCGTCCACTTGGACACAATCGGGTTTTGAAAGTTATTGTGCAGGAAATAGGGGTGGGATTTTTTCTTGACACGAGACGGTGGATTGTTGCAAGATATACACCCAAAAAGCTGGTCGGCCCAAGCGAGAAAGAGCGCGTTTCATGGTATAATAAAAGAATGGAGAAGCCAGAAATTAGAGCCTATTTAGACGAAACAAGGCACCTTAAAACAAACATAGGGCCTATGGTCTTGGGTGGAATCTGGGGTACTAAAGAAATATGTGCTTCTTTTAATAACAAAATAAAAATGATCAAAATTAAACATGGCATTCCTACGAGCCAAGAACTAAAGTGGACAAAAGTTAGCCCTGCAAAGCTAGATTACTACAAAGAGGTGCTGGAAACATTTTTAAATGAGCCGGGCGTGAACTATCGAGGAATAATAATAGATAAACAATTAATAGATTATGAACGCTTTGGTTTGACCGAAGACGATTTTTACTATAGGATGCAGTACCTTGTAATCAGAAATATTGCGTGCCATCGTTTAGCAAAATATAGACTATTTTTCGACTATAAGGATACTTGGTCTAGCCATAAAGCAAACGGCACTGTGGACTATCTAAAGAAAACTGGACGATTAGCTGGCGATGATTTCGATGCGCAGCCATTACGATCAGACGAAGTGGCATTATTGCAGGTGGCGGATTTCTTGAACGGCTTATTTGCATACGCTAATAGCAATCAGAGCGAACAAAAATCAGAAGCGAAAAAAGAGCTAGTCCGCATCTTAGAAGAAAAATCTGGGGTTTGCCCAACATGCGATTCTCCTAGCGCAAGCGAAAAGATTAATATACTAATATGGCAGCCGAAAGTGACTTTCAAAAATGGACTGGCTTCCTAATGAACTCTCGTTGCTGTCCGGAAACCTAGAGGATGATTACGGCAAATTATCCGAAGTATTCAGGCGCGACTTTATCGAAACGCAATTGTATTTCTCTGGTGAAAGAGTGGTATACCAAAAAGCAATTGATCGTAATACCCCTGGAGAGTATCCACATGGTTTCACCCATTTGATTACTAGAAAAAATGGTGGACAAAGAATTATCGACTATGACCGAGCAACGAAACTACCGTGGGTCCGAGCAATAATCGAACATTCAGACGATCCATCTATTGTTGTAATAAAGAAAACACAGTCAAGCGAAAAATATGGCCTAACAGACAATACTTATCTATGGTTAGAGAGTCATGATTTTCTTGTAATACTACGCCGTATAACAAAAGGTTTTTATCAAGGCCAGATGTTAATAACTGCTTATGCCGTCACGGAACAATATGAAAGAAAACAGTTATATAAGTGGTTAGAAGAAGGTAAAAATTCAGGCAATTAGAAAACGCCCAGGGGGCGTCTCTATAGCTAATCATACGCTTGGTATGTCAGTACCTTTATTATATCACGATATTATATAATAAGTCAATAGTCTTGTCAAAAAGATTATGGCAAACAGGGGTGTAATTGTGGAAAAACATAACCATAATAACAAAAAATAGTCTTGACAAAAAATACCTTGCAAAAATTGATGAACGATCATAAGATCCGATCATGAAATATACGATCACGATAGAAGAAACTGTAGCAAAAGACTTTGAAGTCGAAGCAGGCAATGTCGAAGAAGCCTACAATTTGGCCGAAAGAAAATATAAGGCTGGCGAGCTCGTGCTAGAACCAGGTGAATGCCAATTTAAGCAAATATTCATTACTGATTCAAACGAAGAAGCTACTTAGTGATGAGAGCTTTAATTTGAATTTTCCCTGTGGAAAAGTACTCTAGTTGTTCGCTGCTCAGAATCGATTTTAAGGTGTTTTTGTGTTATAATAAAAGAGTCCTAATCAATTTAATAATTACAACAGAATAAGCGCAGAGATGTCATTTTTGCGTTGAGACGTACATGAATTTGGACGTCTCAGACAATAAGGATGTATGTCTCTGTTGTAAAATGATTAGGACTCAGCTGAGGCGTCCTAATTTAAGATTAGATTCTAGTTTTATTCAAGGACGTAGCTGCGTCCTAATTTTTAGCCTTGTTCTGCCTCTATGGAGACAAAAGATGGCGTTCCTAAATGCGGCGTATAGCAGAGATTCATTCTTGGATTTCAATAAAGATTTCTTATCGGATTTAGAGATAGATATTCGCGATTTTAATGTTAATGACGATATTAAATCTGCGACACAAATAGGTAAAAGTAAGTCTCTCAATTTAAGCGTCCTCGAATTAGAAGTTGACGAAAGCGCACAAAATAGACGCGTAGCTATTACGCAAAGCGCCTTTAAACTTATGCGTCGCCATTTCATCAGAAACGCCTTAGTCGCCTTTCGCTACAATGACGGCGACTGGCGCCTATCGCTATTGACGTCTTCTCTACGCCTCGACGATAAAGGAAATGTAGTCAAAGAAGAAAGTAACCCGCGCCGCTATTCTTATCTTGTTGGACCTACCGCAAAAACCAAAACGCCATACAAATTCCTAATCGAAAAAGGCAAAGTTACTGATTTTGTAGATTTGCTTGATAGATTCTCTGTCGAAGTAGTTAACCGCCAGTTCTATAGCTCTATCGCTGAGCTATTTACAAAGCTAGTCGGCGGAAACAGGAACGGACAATTCTATCAAGGATTACTAAACATCAAGAATAACGGTGTCGTTCCAAATCAAGAACGTCAAGAGTTCGCAGTGCGCCTCATTGGCCGTATCGTATTTTGCTGGTTCCTGAAAGAGAAACATTCCGAGAACGGAAAATCATTAATGGCGAATGAACTTATGTCACTCGACGCCGTTTCAAACAACTCTGACTATTATCAGCAAATCTTGGAGCCGATGTTCTTCGAACTATTGAACCGTCCGGTAAACGAGCGAGCTCAGCAATATCGTACAGAATTATTTGACAGTGTAGCTTATCTTAATGGTGGCCTCTTCAGCCCTCAAGATACAGATTACTACAATAAAGACAGCAGCAATATCTCTATCCCTAATTCGTGGTTTACGGAGTTATTTGAAGTATTCAACCAATATAATTTTACGGTCGATGAGAACACTAGCTTCAACGTAGATTTGTCCATTGATCCGGAAATGTTGGGTCGTATTTTCGAGAACTTATTGGCAGAAATTGACCCGTATACGGGCGAAACGGCGCGTAAAAAGACCGGTAGCTTCTATACCCCGCGCGAAATCGTTGACTACATGGTTGATAGTTCATTACTTGTATTCCTAAAGGATAAGACCGGAATCAATGAGTCAAAATTAAAGGCACTAATCAGTTATGGCAAAGATGATGATGAAGCTCATCCGCTCGATGACGAAGAAAAACGCAAAGTTGTCGACGCAATCGATTCTTTGACTATTCTCGATCCAGCCTGCGGTTCCGGTGCATTTCCGATTGGTATTCTCCAAAAAGTTGTCTACATCCTTCAGCAAGCCGACGAAAGTGGTTCGCTATGGTTTGAGCGTCAAATCAAGAGCATTCCGTCATACGAGATGCAAAATGATTTAAAACGCAAATATGAAAAAGAAAATTATGACTACATTCGCAAACTAGGCGTCATTCGTCAAAGTATTTTTGGTGTAGATATTCAAACAATTGCCACCGAAATCGCAAAGCTGCGCTGTTTCTTAACGCTTATTATCGAAGAGGATGTCGACGACAGCAAAGAAAACCGAGGCGTACATCCACTTCCGAATCTAGACTTCAAATTCGTAACAGCGAACTCTCTTATTTGGCTTCCAGAGGATGCGCATAGCATGCAGACGTCGCTGCTTGAAGACACTAGTCAAATCGATGAACTTAAAGATATTCGCAACAAGTATTTCACCGCTCCTGCCGACGAGCGCCAACGATTACGTGGTCGCTTTGCGGAACTGCAAACCGAAATGTACGATAAACGCATTGACCAATTCGGCGGTAATGTCTCTACGCGCTATAACAAGCTGATGCGCTGGAAGCCCTTTAAAAATGCGCCGACAGACTGGTTTGATCCAGGATGGATGTTTGGTGTAAGCGAATTCGATATCGTGATTGCAAACCCGCCATATATTCACCTTGAAGATATAAAGGATGATGCGAGTAGATTGTATGAACCGCTAAAATACGCAACCTACGAAAAACGTGGCGATATTTATGCTCTCTTCTTTGAACGTGGCATTAAATTATTGAAAGAACATGGCGTATTAACGTATATTACGAGCAATAAGTGGATGCGCGCTGGATACGGCAAAAGTTTGCGTGATTATTTTGTGAAGAATACTAATCCGCTTCAGATTGTCGATTTAGGCGGTGGCGTATTCGAAAGTGCTACTGTCGATACGGACATTCTTATCCTTAAAAAAGAAAAGTACGATGGGGATACGATTGCAGTAGCAGCAAACAAGGAGCTTAATGCCAAAAACATCACTGAATTCATTCATAAGTCTGCCGTAAAATGTAAGTTCAAGCAAGAAGAAAGTTGGGCCATATTATCGCCTATAGAGCAAAGTATAAAGAACAAAATCGAACGTTTTGGTACGCCGCTTAAAGACTGGGGGATTCGCATTAATTATGGAATTAAGACCGGTTGTAATGAGGCCTATATAATAGACAGCGAGAAACGCGAAAGAATATTGGCTGGGTGTAAAGATAAAGAAGAAAGAGATCGTACCGATAAACTAATACGACCGATTTTGCGCGGCAGAGACATAAAGAGAAATAGCTACGTATGGGGCGCTCTTTATATAATCGTAGTCCACAATGGATATACCGATAGTGACGGCATATATGTGCCACGTATTGAGATTAATGACTATCCTGCACTCAAAGAGTGGTTTGAAAACGGTAGCTGGAATATGAAGCCAGAAAGCGGAACAAATATAGAAAGATTATCTATTCGTACGGATAAAGGCGATACCCCTTATAACCTTAGAGATTGTGCGTATATGGACGATTTTTCTAAGCAAAAGATAATCTGGTCCGACATTTCAACTGAACCTAACTTTATCTATGAAGAGAAGGAGATTTACTTTAATAATACGTGCTACATGATAGTTGGAAATGGCGCTACCGAACAACTAGTAGCATATCTAAACTCCGACATTGTTCGATGGTATTTCCCTCGTGTGATAGCCACTGACCTTGGAGGCGGGTCAAGATACTTTAAACAATTCGTAGAAACAATCCCAGTACCAGCCGTGATTCCTGAGGCAACAGATAATTATTATCGCTATTTCGAATTAACTGACGAAGAAATTGCCTTTATTTCATCATTCGAAAAACCATAGTAAGTATTCACTTCTTCATTAGTGTAGCAATGGTTTTTAATATTTGCAGGAATTGGAATTGCTCCTATCATTTCTTTACCTCCGTATTGATACCCCTCTGATGATAGTAGTTTTAAGTAACATCTAAGCGCATCAGAATTCATAAAACTCGCTATCCCACGTGAGACGTCGCACACTCCATGGAAAATAGAATTATTGTAATAAATGGTATCCTCAAGCACAGTAAAACGATACTCGGAATTTACGGCGGTCCAAATAAAGCGTTGCTTAGAAAAATCGTCCATATATTCTTTGCGTGGGTTGTTGTCTAGTTCTAGCCAGTGGTGTTGTCCGGGGTAATCAGCGCCCGCCCTAGGCTTTCCGCTACTCGTATATCGTACCTGGCCGCGTTTTCTCAAAGCAGCCTCGTATTGCTTTAAATGGCTATATATTGTTGGGTATAGATTGATGTCCTTATGAAAATCAAAATAGGCTAATATGACATACAAACCAGGCCAATTATATCCGTTTCTCTTTATATCTCTGCCGCGCAAAATCGGTCGTATTAGTTTATCGGTACGATCCCTTTCCTCGCTTGTTTTACAGGCACTTAAAAGCTTTGACCGTTTTTCCTCATTAATAATGTAAGCTTCATTTAAGCCAGTGAGTATTCCTCGGTTTATTCTAATATCCCAGTCTTTAAGCGGCGTACCAAAACGTTCATATAATTCATACAAAAAGGAGTTTATATGATATATGGATATATTCGCGTGAGTAGCGATAAGCAAACTGTTGAGAACCAAAAATATGAAATTAAAGAGTTTTGTAAAACGAACAACTTAACAATAGACGGCTGGATAGCCGAAACTATTAGCGGTACCAAAAATTACAATAAACGAAAGCTTGGCCGTCTTCTCAGGCAGGCGGAAGCCGGCGATACGATTATTTGCTCCGAGGTGTCCCGACTGGGGCGCTCTCTTTTTATGATTATGGAAATACTGAATATTTGTATGGCTAAAGAATGCCGCGTTTGGACCGTCAAAGAGGGTTACAGGCTAGGAGACGACATACAAAGTAAAGTACTTGCCTTCGCATTTGGTTTATCTGCTGAAATTGAAAGAAACCTAATATCGCAACGAACCAAAGAAGCCCTCGCACGCAAACGCGCCGAGGGTGTTATTTTGGGGCGCCCAAAAGGCTCTTCAAAAATTGAAAATTACAAGCTTTATGGCAAAGACCATGTAATCGAAGAACTGCTACGAAAGCAAAATTCATTAACGACAATCGCGAAAGTCCTTCGCGTGAACCGGTGCACTCTTTCAAAATATATAAAGCTCGTCGGAATTACTATTGACGCAGATCCTCTGCAAAAACCATGATTTCGGCAACCGCATCAACTGCATTTGCTTTTTCTTTTATGACGGCAATATAGTGGTCCGAGAATTTCTCGCGCAGCTCCTTTACGGCCTCCGGTAGTCCATCCTTAAAATGTAATTGAGCTATATATTTCAACTCACCATCAGACAAATCATCAAATTCTAAAATTACGTCACGTAAATCTATGAGATAATCTTTCTCTTGTGGACAATTTTCAATTAAGAATTCCAGATTTTTAAGCGCATCCTGACGACGACCCTCTATTTCCGGAACGCGATGTTTCTCAGTGATTTTTTCGTACAGTACAGAAAATCTCTTGCTTAATTCGTCATCACCTTCTTTTGACTTCTCTTCACGATCGGCCTTAAATAGTGGCAAAACACGCTCTGCTGGCCATATGTCAGCCGTGGAGCCATCTTCTCCGGTCATTGCAAACAAAGAGCTCTCGCCGCGTTTAGCAAAGCCTATCGAGGTCGTTTCTGGGCGGCCATTACGTATGACTCGTGTATGTTCCGGTATTTCGCGAGCTTCTTTCATGATTGGAGAGTTTTTCAGCGCATTGTAGTCGTTGCGATATTCAACATCCCACGATAATTCGCCAGCTTCCGCATCGGCCTCTTCGTAGCTACTCCTAAAGAAACTTTCAAGGTCTTCATCCGGCGTAAGAGTACGTGTATCCGAACCGACGATATTATTAATAAGAAGCATCTTTAGCGTACTAATATTCTTAATATTAGTAATATCGTTTCCTAGATCCGTCGGGAAGAAGTTTTGAATATAAATCTTGTCGTAGACTTTCTTATTGATACGATTAATACGGCCAATGCGCTGAACCACGCGAGTAGGGTTATAAGGAATATCGTAGTTAATAATCACACCTGCGCGGTGAAGATTAAAACCTTCCGAAAGTGCATCCGTAGCAACAATAATATCGTAATCGTTCTTCTGGTCATTTATTGGCCACGACGCATCAAAGTTTTGAGAAACTACAATCTTATCCTGAGCATTCGATGAACCGGTGTATAGCAGAACGCGATAACCCGCTTCGCGGAGTTTTTGGGCTACCCATTCCGCCGTGTCGGCATATGACGAGAAGATGACGATCTTTCTGCTCATATCGTCTTCTAGGTGCGAATTAATCTCGCATTTAACTTCCTCGAGTTTTGGATCAATCTCAGCAAATGATTCATCACTAAACCATTCATCATAAATACGACGCAATAATTCTAGATCATTCTCTACATCATAAATAAAATCGTCCTTGAATAGTTCGCGAGGAATATAAAGCGCTTCATTATTCTTGCGCTCAAAATCCTCATTTTCAGCAATCTGTTGTAACATTTCTTCAATACTACCAAAATCATCCCCTACTTCGTCCGGAGATAAGATTTGGCCCTGCTTCTGGATTGGTACCACACCCTTCTCGTTCCACCATCGAGCAATGACCTCGTGAGATTTAATAATATTCGAAAGGGTGGACCTAAATGCATATTTAGAACTTTCGAAACGCGTAACTAATAGTCTTCGCATGAATTGCGCCAAGTTTTTCTGCGCGGTTTTAAGGTCTGACTCATCAAAGAATTTGCCGTACTTATCGACGAATTCCTCGCGATTGTTAATGTAATTTGCGGATTGATAGCGAGCTCCACGGAAGCCATCCTCTGTATCAGTTATCTCTTGAAGAGTCTTTATGTATTGGCCCTTAATGGCACCTAAATCATACTCTACGAGTTCTGGCCCCACAACTTCAGGAAAATCAATACCTTGTGCTTTCAGGTCGTCAGCATATTCATGAATGCGTTTCAAATCCAAGCGTGAGCGGCGAATAATAACTGGGTCAATCAGATTTCGGATTTCAGCACTCAAATCTTCGAGTTTCTTCGTTACTTCGTCGTCGCGGTTCTTCTTGCCTTGTCGTTCGAGTTTAATGTATTGCCCAATTAACTCCCGGAACTTAATACTTAGGTTTTCAACGGAATTAATCGTAGAGCGGCTCGGTGTCTGAAAAAGCTTAATTAATGCAAATAAATCGTTAGGTTTATTGTTATATGGAGTAGCAGTAAGAAGAATTACCTTATTATTTGCGCTAGAGCGCGTAAGCTGATGTAGATTCTGGTAATCATCCGTTAGCTCATTGCGGTATCTATGCGCCTCATCGATTATATATAAAGTATCTCTGTCGTCGTTCGCTAAACGCTGGTGCAATGAGGCGATTTTGCCACAACTCTCTACGATGGCACCACGAATGCCAAAATCTTGGACATACCCTTCCCATTGCTGCTTCAAATGCGGCGGCACTATAATAACGGTTCTATTAATGTCTAAATTATGGGCAATGGCGGAGGCAATGATAGATTTGCCGAGACCGACGACATCTGCAATAATAACGCCGTTATATTTTTCGATACAATCAATGCCTTGTTTTATCGCATCTAACTGGTATTTTAGATTCGAGAACTTTCCACCAGTAATACCTTGCGGAGTAGTAACGTCTTCTTTCTCTTCGACCGTGCCGTATAGCTCATAAAGAATGCGTGCATATATAAGATATGGATCCGGAACCGAATGAACCCAAAGACGACGTTGAATTTCCTCCATAAAGCTGTCATTGCCATCTTTCGATTTGATATCGATGGAATCTTTCCATAATTCATCAAAATGCGTCCTGTATGAATTGTAGTTGTCGTTATCGCGGTGGGGCTCAACTAGCTCTCCCTGACCAAGCAGGCCAGAGAAAGTAAGGTTTGATGATCCCATAAATACGGTCCCAAGATAACTGCCGCCCTGATTGCGCTCGGGCTTGTTAGTAAGAATATAAAACTTAGAATGATTATCATGGTCCGTCATTCTAATTTCAAGTGATCCGTCGCGAAGCTTATCTTCGAAAATCTTAAAACTTTCCAGCCCTTCATTTGAATGAAAGGCCTCAGATAATGCCGATCGATTAAATAATCTAATAAAGCTTTCTGTAAAGAAGCTTTTTCTTTCTCCGCGAGTAAGATTTTGCTTCCTGCTAGTAAATGCATCAAGGGATGCGTCTGGATTTATTTTTAGAGCATTTGCCAACTCATCGGTAGCTTCCGGCTCAACGGTTTTGCCAACCAAAATACGGACATGTTTATCCTTTAGTAATGGGGCGATTCTGTCGAATCCCGAAAAGTAGAAATAAGCGGTGCAAATATCGACACTGTCTGCATCCGGCAAAGCATCGGAGAGCGCTTTCTCCATCGTGTTGCCGCCACGATTTGTGATTAGGACCATGTATATCTCCTTAATGAGATGATACGTATATTATAACATAAAAAGCCAACAATTTAAGGTGTTAGCGTCGCGAAAAACTAGTGCTTTTAGTGCTTCCTTCACTCCACATTCCGAACAAATCTCCGTCTTATTATCCTCACGCGATAGCGCAGGATAACCTACATAATATTTGCCACATTTGGGGCATTTGTGGCGCTTTTGACGGGCTTTCATAGATCCACCGAGCAAACATGCTCTAGACCCAACTCTCGCCCCAAATCTTCCCACATCGCGCGCGGCGCATCTTCGTCAAGCACGCGCCAAACCGGATAATCATATTCAAGCAAAATCTTAGCGACGTCTTTCGGATCTGCCATTAGTTGGCAATAATACCCAGTCGATGTTTCGCCTTCGACCATTATCGGATCCTGTTCTTCCGTTTTAGCAACGGACTCATATTTTGCACGCAAGTCGCGAATCTCTTTTTGTACAACTGCGACAGCATCTTCTAACTTAATAGCCATAATAAACTCCTAAAATGTTTTGCGTATTTAAGCTTACTATTGGAACAATTGCAAGTTCGAACTCGCCAAATAACAGATACGCGAAACACCAAATACATATCTCCCCACACTTCCAAAACGCTTATGCTTGGTGTTTTCGAACTTATGTAATATACTTATGTTAATTGCGGTGCAGAGTTCTGCGCCTTTCTCCAGTGAGAGGGGGGTAGCCCCTCATATTTTATGCGCAGATTCTGCACTACAAGTGATACTTGCCGTCATAAAATCGGCAACACCTTGGGTGGAGAAAGTATGTACCTTAAATGCAAAAGGAACAGCCGGTCGTAGAAGACCAAAAAGAAGCCGTCAAAAACCTAGTGCAATTACTTTGCGCATTAGACGACATAGACGATTCGCCAGAGCGCGAGTCCAACAAAGAGAAAGGAGTGTGCGACGACGGAGTAGTTGTCGTGTTCTAAAACTATGAATAGAGCACTAATTAATGCGAGTAGCGGCATAGTTCAGAAGCCACTACGCTACGTACTTTACGTACGTAAATCTTCCGAAGATGCCGAGGCTCAAGCCAAATCATTACCAGACCAAATCGCAGATTGTAAAGAATATGCGAATAACCATGGTTTGCTTCTAGTTGGCGAACCGATCCAGGAATCTAAGTCCGCGAAGAAATCCGGTAACCGTCCGCTTTTCTCGCAAATGCTAAAAGATATCGAGAAAGGCAAGTACGACGCTATTCTCGCCTGGCACCCAGACCGCTTGTCCCGTAACTCGCTCGAAGCCGGAATGGTTGTCGATATGGTCGATAACGGAGTTATTAAAGACCTGCGTTTCCCGACTTTCGAATTCCATAACGATTCAAGCGGCAAGCTGACGCTAAACATGCTCTTTGCGCTTTCAAAACAATACTCAGAGCATTTATCCGAAAGCGTGCAACGCGGTGTCGATTCTAACCTCGAACAAGGTAAATCCGGCGGTATGCCGAAGTGGGGTTATATTAGAGACGACGTATCCGGTTACTACAAGCCAGACAAGAACTTCAAGATGATCCAGAAAGGCTGGCAAATGATTCTAAATGGCGCGTCACAAATGGAAGTCTACCGCTACTGGAAGATGAATAATGTGGAACGCTCTACGAAACTATCGCGCCGAAACAAGCACGTCAGAAGCTACGGCGTCTGCGAAAGTACCGCAAACCGCATCTTCCACGATCCGTTCTACTACGGCATCTTGGAGCAAGGCCGCAACTATGTAGACTTACGCGTCGTAACACCAAACTTCAAACCAATGGTAACCGAAGAAGAATTCGACCAAGTTCAGAAAATGTTTAGAAAAGACCGTGGCTCGATCCAATCTTCCTGCTACGAAAATCAAAAAGCCACGCACGGCAAATACTTCTTACCATTCCGCCACCTTATCAAATGCTCAGTATGTGGCCACTATATGATACCGGCCAGAAACCGCGGCCACTCTGGCACGTATTATCTCAATTATCGATGCCATAACAAGGCCTGCACGCGTCCAAATAACAATATACGCATGCATGTCATTATGGACCAACTCTACGAGGAATTCGGCCGTATCAGCCAGAAATACGACTTTACAAGCTTTGTCGACGATATGAGTGAATACGCGAACAAAAAGATGCAGGAGTTCACTGTCGAGAAACACGAGCTACTCGGCCAGAAAACACAGAAACAAAGAAAGATTGACGACTTAGCGGAAAAGTACGCTGAACTCGACAAAGAGTCGCCAAAAGCCGTAAAAGACAAGCTCAAAAAGGATATGGCGGATTTGCAAAATGATGTTGTAAATATCGACGAAAGAATCAAGCAAATTGAAGCCAAAATTAAGAATCCTGAAAAATTACGCATGACCATCGAAAAGTTTTCGAACTCGCTAAATTCGCTAATTAACAGGTTAGAAAAAGGAGATCTCGTCGAAAAGGACATTTTGGTCAGAAATATGGTTTCGAACCTTGAAATTGATGCACAAAAAAGGGTGATTTACAGATATAAATCACCATTTAATTTCATCTTCGAACCTGAGTTTTCCACAGGTTCCCCTGTTGGTGAGCCGGGTGGGACTCGAACCCACGACACCAAGCTTAAGAGGCTCGTGCTCTAACCAGCTGAGCTACCGGCCCTCACCTACATTTCCAGCATTTATTTAACGCTCAGCTGGTTAGAGCGTGCTAATTTTTGATGAGCTCGCGCATTCGCGCTCGGACAGCAGCTGAGCTACCGGCCCTCATCATTAGTGAATTATACCAAAGATTTAGCGTTTTGGCAAGGGCCCCCTGGCCTACTTTGCAGAGGCCACATCATTGGCTATTCGCATTTGCATGCTATGATATGCACATAGTGAAAGCATGCCATGGCGGAATGCTAGCTAAGTTCTTGAAAAAGGGAGGTAAAAAATGGAAACTAGTCTTTATAAATCACGAAAGAGATACAGAACGGAAGCTAACCGAAAAAGACGCAAGATGGCGCGAGCAACAAAAGCCGCATCTGCTAAGAAGAAGCGTGCGTCGCGGAAGATGCGGCGAACACGAAGAGCAAGAATGCAGAAGGCGAGGCTCTGGAAGAGACAGGCGAATACGGGACGCTCCGAATGCTTCTTTTTCGATAGCATATGCCCCACGATGCGCATAGCGTCGCTCGAAGATTCTTACGATAATGCTTCGGGAAAAGCGCCCGCAGAGACCAACTCTACCACAACCCAACGAAGCTCATCTGTCTGGTATTCTGCGAAGACTGGAAGAATGCCTGTGATAATATTAGCTTGTGCGATAATTGTTATCATTCTCCTCTTTTACATAATCCTCTGACAGCCCGTGGCTACTCCGGCTGGCAAAAAGACAGAATCCTCCTCGAGGAGGCCTTCGGGTCTCCTCTTTTTCTTTGCGGTATAATTAAAATATGCCTTGGGAAATTCTTAAGTGGATTGGAATTGTCTTAGTGCTGGTCTTTGGCGGCACGGCTTTGACCGGCGCGCCGTTCGTACCATCACGGCGCAAAGAATTGGATATTATTTTTAAGAAACTCTACAAACTCAACAAAAACGATTTGCTAGTCGATTTAGGCTCGGGTGACGGCAAAGTCTTGAAAGTGGCGAGCGATTTCGGCGCCCGCGCGTTAGGTATCGAATTAAATCCCTTTCTTTTCTTATTTTCAAAAGTTCGCTTCATTAGTAATCCGCGCGTAAGCACTAATATGAATGATTTCTTTCATAGCGACTTACCGCTCGATACGACCGTTGTATATGTATTTGGCGATGGGCGCGATATGAAACGTATCGCAAAGAAAGTTGAGGAACAGGCGCAAAAACTAAAACGGCCATTATTTTTAATATCACACGCTTTCGAGGTGCCCGGATATAAACCCGAGAAAACGTGCCGAGCATACTTTTTATACAAGATAAAGCCTTAGTCTAAGTAGTATTTGTTACAATATAGAAAAGGAGTGACTATGAAAATTCAATATTTAGGGCACGCATGTTTTAAACTGATTTCCGGAAACGATAGTTTGATTATTGACCCATATGCGGACGATAGCGTAGACGGTTTCGGGCATTTACGCGAAGAAGCTACCATGGTCATTTATTCTCATAAGCACGCCGATCATTATGGCGTAGATTGCGTAAAGATAATCGATGGCGACGAATCCAAGTTTAAAGTTGATTTTATTCAGAGTTGGCACGACGACCAAGAGGGTGCATTGCGCGGGCCGAATCTTATTCATGTAATTACTTGCGAAGATTTGCGCATTGCTCATCTGGGCGATTTGGGCTGTCCGCTAAACAAAGAACAAAAAGAACAACTGACGAATCTGGATGTTTTGATGATTCCAGTAGGTGGCCATTTTACAATTGATGCCGATTTGGCGGCAGATATTACCAAAAGCTTAGCACCAAAATGTGCGATTCCGATGCATTATCGTGGCGACGGTTTCGGCTACGATGTTCTTAGCACCGTAGATGAATATACGCGCCATTTCGATAACGTGCGCAAAGTGGGCAATATTATTGGAATTAACAATGACATGCCAGAGGTGGCGGTGATGGATTTTAGGGTTTAGCTACTTATAGTCACTTAGCCTGACGGTAAATTTCCAAGCCATCTTTTCGTTGATGATAATAAAAATGCTGGTATTTCGGCTAGTGTAATAATTGATTGGTTGATGGATTGAATTGTAAACATCAAGCAGTTCATCAAAATCGTCCACTTCCGATACTTTTACGCCAGCTAAATTTGGCGCCGATTTTAAGTCTACAATAATACTGTCGTAGCTAGATAATAGTTTTTTGACATTTAATTCGTATTCTACGCCAGCCTCCTTGATACGACCGACATAGCGCGATGCAAACGCGGCAATTATAGTAATCGCCACAAATAGTAAACCAGCAATGCGACAGGCTATGATTGCGCTATCGGTCATCTTTGGCGCCGATGCTAAAACTTGTTCCTTATTCTTTGCGTCCGTATTGATCGAGACTTCCACGGCCTGCTCTGTCAGTGGCACAGATATACTCATTTCGGATTTGAGTGGCATTTTATTACTAAACAAACCATTCGTCAGGTCGCCAGTAATGACTAAAGATACCTCCAACTTACCCATTGCGGAAAGACTATAGCTCTTTTTAAAATCGCGTAGGAGATTATTATACACGTCATAGTCAACCTTTACTTCATCCGTGAAGGTCAAATTTCGAGTTTCTCGAATCTCCTTTGCGTCTGACTGAAAGAGCTTAAACTCGCGCGACCAATAGCTTGCACTGCTCTGACTTTTGCTTTCATTGGCGCTGATTGTAGCGATAATCTGGTACGAATATGAACCAGAAACTGGCTGCGTAAATTCGGAATTATACTTGAAGCTTACATTAAAATGATCAATTAGATTAGAAATATACTTACCGCCGGATGGTAAAACATTTTTTTCAAAATAATTATTATCTTTTAAACTTACCGTATAGTCGAGGTCATTATTCGTTTTCTGCACAAGCTCGACGCCATTATATGGGCTAAAACCAAGCACGCAAAGAAACACGCCAAAAACGGCGCAGACAAAAATCAAAATAATCATCAAGATGCGCTTGCTCAAACTGTAGTGAATTTGCTCAGCCATGCTTTACTCCGTTTTGAATAATTCACTCAACCAAACGGTTGGGTAGCCAATATATTTATTTATAATTACGACCCGCCCGACAACTTGCGATTCGTCAGTCTTGAAGGCGTCAACTTCCTCATTATTGTCGCCTTTAGTGACGAAATAGAGGCGGTCATTTTCGGTGTATATTTGGGTAACACGGTGGGTAATAATTATCCCCTCATGCTTAAATACTAGTATATCATTTTCGGCAATCTTATCGGCAGAAGTCTTCTCTAAAACAACTGCATCGCCACGCGCGAAGGTTGGATTCATCGAGTTGGATGCAATTGCTATAATTTGATACTTAAAAATACCAGACACAAGTATTACTACCGCTAACAAAACGAAGACAATGGGCGTAGTAATAATCATTTGGTTACGCCGACGAATGCGTTTTTGATCTTTGCGATTAGCTACGTGCAAATTGTAAGTAAACAAAAAGATTGCCACTGGCAAAGAAATTGCCATGACTGCGTAAATGAACGGTCCGAGATTTGGCAAAATAGGCAAAACGAAGGGATAGAGGCGAACAGATAGCTTATATATTAGAGCTGGGCGCAGACCAATCTTATA
This sequence comes from Candidatus Nanosyncoccaceae bacterium, assembly GCA_045546295.1. Taxonomy (GTDB): domain Bacteria; phylum Patescibacteriota; class Saccharimonadia; order Saccharimonadales; family Saccharimonadaceae; genus UBA2834. The sequence continues at coordinate 110,706 of JAZQCP010000005.1, forward strand.
CCTTAAGTAGCTACACAGTAATTCGGTCGCCAATACTGGCAATATGATTGTACAAATCGTGATAAAGACCGCCTCAGGGCTAGCAAAAGAGCTGAAATTCGTAGAGATGAGAATGTTTGCAGCCGCAATGGTTACCACATAAATTGCTATTGGTCGAAGATTGCGAAAATATGAATGAAATATTACATATTGAAATACTTCTGCTTCGCAAGAAATCAGCAACGCTGGCAAAAAGCCGGATAGGATTACGTGAGGATTAAGCGAAAATGAGCTGTGCGTAAAGTTTAGAAATAGTCCTAGTCCAAAGCTGACGATAAAAGTCACCATCAAGCAGGCAACAACAATGCGCGATACGTAGTTTTTGAGATAATGCTTGTCACGATGAAAGCCGAACTGGGCAATCGCTACGACGAGCAAAACGCCGAGTACGGCAGCCATATAATATGACTTGATACTCGGCGTAAAAGAATATAGGAACGATGCTAAAAGTATAACTGCTATTACGAGGGCAGTTTCTAAGAGATATACTCGCTGCTCATTTCGCTTAATGCGCATTATTCAGATTGGCTATAATTGAACGACGCAAATAGGTTCAGTTCAAGCGGCTCAGTGAGCGGGAGAACTTTATGCTCGTCCGTAATGTCATAGTCGACACGCACGGTTACTACCTTACGATTAACGCCAGTAGCGGATGGAAGAGCGATATTGAGCTTGTCGGCACTAGAACTGAACTTAATGTCGTCATAGCTGACTGTATATTTCACATAGTCGGCTTGTTGGGCGGTTAGCTCGCTCATTTGGATGCTATCAAGTACAGCATTGAGCTGACCATCATTCACGGCATCAATCTGGAATAGATAATAGTCGCCTGGTTTTTCTAATGTAATGTCGTACGAAATTGAGTTGTCGGAGATGGATTTCGAATTTTCCTCTACGCTTCCCTCGCCGAGCTGGTAACTGTTTGGATTTAAATGGACGCTCCACTTGTTTGCCGTGGTGCCAATAGTGGCAACACCATTGATATTGAGCATCTGCGAATAAGCCGCAAAGCCAATGGACATAAATAATACGGCGAATGCTAGTACACCGATTACTGCAAGTTGTACGTTCTTTTGCTTTTGCATTTTTGTTCCTTCTTAATTTGTTTTAAGATTAACATAAGTGTTATATTTTGGCAATAATTGCTATAATATAGGCATGTTAGTTGTCGGCTTTTTTCAGTGGTGGTACCTTCGCGGTTGGAAACACTTTGCGCGAAAAACGTTCTCCACTCTACGTAATTTGGCCGATTCTTTCTCGATTTCGCTACTTTTGCGCACTCTTTTTGCGCCATATAAGCAAATATCCGCCTATGGCAGCGGCGGCGAATCGGTTCAGGCTCAATTTGGCGATTTCTTTGACAAGCTGCTTTCGCGCATGATTGGTTTCATAATGCGCCTGCTGATTATATTTGTTGGTATTATTGCACTGACAGTCGTTCTAATCATTAGTTTAATCGCGATTGCGGTTTGGCCATTATTGCCAATCTTGCCACTTGCCAGCGTCGTCTTAACTATTATGGGGGTAACATTCTGATGAACGAATTTCATTATAGTAGCCAGCGAGCGCAAGAGTCGAGGGTCGGCAAAGTCTTCGAGCCCGCTGCGATCCGCGCTTTGATGATTATTGCGGCAATCGTTTTAGTTGCGCTGGGCGCATACTTGATGTTCATGCTGCACTCCGCCATCGCTTGGGCGTGCTGGGGTTTAGCAATTGCAATTTTCGTTATTTTTATTTACATAAAAGACGAACTGCTCAAACCGCCGCTTGGGCCAAGTGATGATATTAACGATTTACTGTCGCGCGATTTGTTAACGCTATTTAGCCGCACTCCCACCCCAAGCGAGATTGCACAAATAGCACACAAAACAAATAGCGGCAGCTTTCTAGCCGTACGTTACGCAATTACGCCGAAATTCTTAAGTATAGTAGCTGAAGCATTACCAGAAGATATTACTCCAATTTTTGCAAAGGCCCGCGAAGTACAACAGGCAACTGGCTCGGAAACTATTTCGGGTGGCGTTTTGGCAGTAGCCATGATTGAAACACATCCAAATCACGAGCAAATGTTGCGTACGATGAAATTGGAAGTTAAAGATTTATATAACGGCATAATTTGGTATAACTATCTGCACGGGCTCGTAAAGAATGCGCACCGACCACGACATACTGGCGGTATTGCGCGCGATTTAGCATTCGGATACACACCAAATCTATCCCGTTTTGGACGAAATATCTCAATGACTCGCGCAGGGGCCGCGAACAAGCAGATGCAGCTCGCTCAGCACAAGGAAATCGTACAGCGCATCATCGAAACTTTCTCAAAGGGCGGGCGTCAGAACGTAACTCTAATCGGCCCCGCCGGAAGTGGGCGTTCAACGATCGTAACCGCATTGGCGGACGAATTGCTTGATGCCGACAATAAGCTCTCAGCAGATTTGGAGTTTCGCCAAATATTCAAGCTCGATGCCGCATCGATGATTGCAGAAGGCGGCGAACGCGGAAGACTAGAACGACTCGTGCCGATTATCCTAGGTGAAGCTTATGCGGCGAAAAATATTATTATTTGGATGGATAATGCACACCTATTCTTTGAGGACGGCACTGGCTCAATCGATATTAGCAATGTGCTATTGCCAATAATCGAGGCAGGCAACCTACGCATGATTTTGACCATGGATCAGCAACGATTCTTGGAGATTTCTGCACGCAATCCACAACTGACTAATGCGCTCAACAAGATTATGGTTGAACAATCAGGCGAAGAAGAGACTATGCTAGTAATGGAAGATCATGTTCCACGATTAGAATATAAGTATAACGTAATCTACACGCATTGGGCATTAGTGGAAGCGTATCGCTTAAGCGAACGCTACGTTCATGATTTAGTAATGCCCGGTCGCGCAATAAACTTGTTGGAGTCTGCCGCAAATTATCCCGTTCAAGGTGACTTTATTACTGACGCTTCCGTTCAGACCGCCGTAGAGAAGGTTTATGGAATTAAAATGCAATCTTCGCAGAATGACGAAGAGAAAAGCAAGTTACTAAACTTAGAGGATCTCATCCATGAGCGCATGATAGACCAGGTTGGCGCTGTTAAGGCCGTCAGCAATGCTCTGCGTCGCTCTGCAGCAGGAGTACGCAATCAAAATCGACCAATTGGCACTTTTCTCTTCCTGGGTCCAACTGGCGTAGGCAAGACTGAGCTAGCCAAAGCATTGAGTGAAGTGTATTTTAGGGGCGAAGGCGAGATTGTGCGATTAGATTTGAACGAGTTTGTCGAAGCTTCGGATGTTTCGCGATTAATTGCAGATGGAGCTGAAGATGCGTTGAGTTTAACTGCGCAGGTAATGAAACACCCATTTTCAGTTGTATTGTTAGACGAAATCGAGAAAGCGCATCCGCAAGTATTAACCACTCTGCTACAAATGCTAGACGAAGGCATATTACGCGATACTAGAAATCGAGAAATAAGTTTTCGCGATGCAATTATTATTGCGACAAGCAATGCAGGCGCTGACAAGATCCGTAGCCTAATTGAAAATGGGGCAGATTTCGACAGCGTCAAAGACGAAATTACGAACAATCTAATCCGAAATGGAGATTTTAAACCGGAATTCTTAAACCGTTTTGATGAAGTCTGCATATTTAAGCCACTCTCGAAGGAAGACTTGCGAAAAATTGTCGACTTGATTCTTGTAGGCGTAAATAAAACTTTGGAGCCACAAAAAATTAGCGTCAGGCTTGACGACGCGGCAAAAGATTTATTGGTCGAGAGTGGTTACGATCCAAAATTAGGAGCTCGCCCGATGCGACGTGTTGTGCAAAATACTGTTGAGAATCTAGTCGCCAAGATGGTATTAGCCGGAGTAGCAAACAGCGGCGCAGAAATAGAAATCGACGCTGCTATGATTGAAGAGCAACTAAAATCTTAATTAGAAGCTTTCTTTGCGAATTGTTTCAATGATATTTTGTTTACGGATTTGGCGCATCGAATAACGCATCGTGCCAGCTACAAGAATCACTACTGCCAAAATTGAAATCACTACCGCATACCACGGAATAATTAGCTCAATTCCCGCCCCGCCCGCATCGAGGAGTTTATATGTACCATACGACATAAGTAGACCGATTGATAAGCCGATTAGTAAGGCTCGCGTAATATACATTGCGCTTTCGAGACGAATCATTCGACCGAATTCCTTCTCAGTCATACCAACGGATTTTAGTACGGCAAACTCTTTAGCGCGAAGAGCAATATTCGTAGTTATCGTATTGAATATATTCGTTATGCCAATTAATGAAACAATCGCGATGAATCCGTAGCTTAATATTTCGAAGGTCAACAGTAAGTTGCGGATTGAAGTGTAGGCTATTTCAACATTTTGGTAATAATAATCTGCATCATTTCCAAATTCGTTTTTGTACTGCTTTCTACCTCTATTCTTGTCTAAATATTTACCGATTTGCTCACCGAGACCAGAGTCGGCGACATGAAAGTCCCTTATCATAAAATAGATGCCGGAGACATCTTTTAGTATCTTATTTTCTTCGGAAATATAAAGTGTACCTTTGTTATAGGAAGTTTTTTTCGACACTCCAAGAGGCACCTCCTCGGTAATTAGTGTAACTTCCAATTCGACCGTCTTCACGTTCGACTTGCCACTACCCGAATTTGTTTTTTCTTCATTCTCTTCATTATGGCCTAGATTCCAGTTTTCGATTTTGGGGCCAAAAATACGATTCAGGTCATCAAGAGTGAGTTTTACCGTATCGCCAACTTTGTAATCAGTCCCTCGCTTGAAACTTGCCGAACCGTTGCTATGGTAATCTATATAATAATCGCGCAGAATCGCGACGTTTGCATAATCATCGCCGCGATACCCTGCTTTTTTGGCGAAGCGTACGAATTCATCTTTAGATATTGCCACAAGTCGTAGCGGTTCCCTCTTATCGGCAGAACCGGACGCAGATTCGTAAAAATATGCATACTCTTTTACGTTAAAGCGTTCAATAACGTCCTCATAGAGCTCCTTCGTACCACCCAAAATCATAAAGTTAGAACCCATATCATCAATCAAAAAAGTGATATCTTTATAGCCATAAGAGATTAAGGTCGAAACACCGATAAACACCGATACGCTAAGCGCAATCGAAATGATGGTTGTATGATATTTTTTGCGGCTGCGCTTGAGATTCTTAGCCGCGATAACACCGCCAATCCCCCAAATTTTCTGCGTTAGTTTTGATGTGCGTACTTTTTTGGCTTTAATTTTGATATCTTTTTCGTTACGCAAAGCGGCAATAGGACTAACTCTGCTTGCCACGATTGCGGGCGAAGCAGCGGAAAGAAAGATTATGATTGCGCCAATTATAGTAATCAAGAAATATCCACCAACTGGAATATAGAAAGACATCGAAAAACCCAAAACATAAGTGTCAAGTTTATTAATAATAACGCAGACGATCAATGTTGCGATAACGCCTAGGATGATGCCAGCTGGGATCGCTACGGCGCCGATTGAGAAAGCTTCGCGATAAACCATTCCGCGAACTTGGCGTGGACGAGCACCTATGCTTGAAAGCATACCAAATTGACGCTCGCGCTCCGTAATTGAAATATTAAATGAATTTCGAATAACGAAAGCTGACGCAATAGCGAGCGTGCCAATGGCGAAAACCGATAATGACCACAGGAGAATGCGCGTTGTTTCCGGCACGCAGCCATCTAGGGTCGCGATCAGAGTGCTGCGCGTTTCAATTTCCTCCATGCCAGCATCTCTTAGTTCACGAGTTAACATTTTTTCACTGTGAGAATAATCGTGCGGATTACGGTATTTTATAAATACGTTATACAGATGCTCCTCGTCGCGCCGAAGCATGCTGGCGTCGGTAATCGGCGTATAAGAATTTCGCGGGAATAGACCTGCAACATAATAGTCCTTCGTACCATCTTCGAGAACTATATAATCAATGTGGTCGGAGTAGTATTGTATATTAGCATATTTTGACTCTTCAATAACCGACACGAGGTTGCCCGGAACGTCACGATACACGATGTGATAGTCGCCGTATTCTTCAATTTCGCGAAGACGCAAACTATTTAAGAAGCTAGTAGCTACACCAATTACAGATAAGATTAGCGCAACAGACAATACGACACCAATAATAGTTACAATCGTACGAGCGCGATTCTGCCTCAGGTTAATGCGATTGAGTTTCGTCAGAATCTTCATGCTCTTCCCTACGTTCGTCTTTTATGATTTTTCCATCTTCAAACGTGATAATGCGCTGAGCGTGTTGCGCAATGGAAATATCATGAGTAACTATAATTATGGTTTGGCGATACTTTGCGTGCGCAACTTCCAAAAGTCTTACGATTTCGTCACCGGTTTTCTTGTCTAGGTTACCCGTTGGTTCATCGGCGAGAATAATTTTTGGTTGTCCAAAAAGAGCTCGTCCGATAGCCACACGTTGCTGTTGGCCGCCCGATAATTGATTTGGCAAATGCTTCACTCGATCACTCAAACCGAGCATTTCAATTAATTCTTTTAGATATTCTTGGTTAATTTCTTTTTTAGCCAAGTCGCATGGAAGAGTGATATTTTCCTGAACAGTTAGTATGGGAATGAGGTTATAAAACTGATAAATGATGCCAACCTTTTCGCGACGAAAAATAGCAAGTTTATCGGAATTATACTTTGTAATATCTTCGCCGTCGACAATTATCTCGCCAGAACTAGGGTTATCTACCCCGCCAATCATATGAAGCAACGTAGACTTACCCGAACCACTAGCACCAACAATCGCGACAAAATCACCTTCTTCGACAGTAAAGCTAACATCGTCAACAGCTTTTACGAGATTATCACCTTTACCGTAAGACTTACTTAGGTTACGGACTTCCAAAATGCTCATCTTTAATAATTATATATTATCTTTATCTAAACCTTAAGGTCATTTAAACTTTTGTTACTATTCACTACGTTGAGGTCAATGTATTTTTCTCCGCCAGAATAACCGTCCAGTCGGCCACGGTCATTGTATTGCCATATCAGCCAGTCATTGCCATTATTCCATCTTGCCGGCACATAGACATCGCGGACCCAACGCGGATAATCCGAAAAATCCGTCAAATAGGTGTCATAAAAATCTTTTTGCGCATAAATTATTGGTTTAACGTGGTATTGCGCTTCGAGTCGATCGAGCATAATCTTAAGCTCGCTACGAAGACTATCTTTGTTTGGCTGAACCAATTCTTTTCCGCCATAAATCTCGAGGTCTATCGCGGGAATTAAACGCCCATCCAGCGACTCGCCGACGGTGTTAATATAGTTCTCCGCCTGCTCGGCGCCGGGGCTTTCAAAATTAAAAAAGTGATATGCACCCGCAGGTAGCTCAGCGTTCTGAGCATTTTGCCAATTGGTCGCAAACTGCCCATCTATATGAGTGCTACCCTCGGTAGCCTTAATGTAAACAAACTGAATTCCTTGCTCTTTGAGTTTGCTCATATCAACGTTGGCTTGATACTCAGAGATATCTACGCCACGAACGGAGTTTGAATTTAATGACCATTCATTGATACTAATATAACGATTTTTGACGGCTTGGTAAAAACAGATGAAGATACTCGCAAAAACAATCAATATAATAGTTGGAACAATTAATAATCTCCGCTGAGTTTTTGGCTGAGACATGCGTCTAGTATAGCATTTATCAAGTATGCAACAAAAAGTTCAAGTGATAAAATGGTTCACATGGGAATAATTGTAGTAGGTGGCGTGTTGGAGAAAAACGGCAAATATTTGCTAGTCCAAGAAGCGAAAAAAGAAATTAGGGGAAAATGGAACCTTCCAGCAGGAATGCTTGACCTAAATGAAAATGTTTTTGAAGGTGCAAAACGCGAGATTTTTGAAGAAAGTGGATACGATGTCGAGCTAACTGGTATAGCAAAAATAAGAAATAGCATGGTGGCTGGCGACTCGTTTATTGGTATTATCTTCAGCACAAAAATTCTAAAAAAGCACAGCAGTAATAATAAAGACGAGATTCTACAGACCGGATGGTTCTCTTATGACGAAATCGTAGAAATGCGCGATGAACTCCGTTCTTATGAATGGATAGTTGAAGCCATTGCAGCCGTCGAGAATGGCAAGATTTACGATTTGGATTTGATTGGCGTTTAGACCAAAGATGGAGACGTTTTGGCGTGGCGGAGGCTACGCTTTTTTGTCGCACCATAGCTTATGGAGGTGCGACTAACGATAAGCAATGGATTAGGAGGTTTTAAAAGATTTTAATTTTTCCCGCGAAGACGTGAAAAGATTCTTGAAATAACAGATTGCTGTTTTGCTGGCGTCTGGGCTGGTTTCTCCGACTCCTTTGCCGCTTCCTCCATTTCCTTTGTTATTCTTGCCGCCTCTTCGCCCCAGGCAATCGATGTTATGATGCCGGTTTTAGCATCGGTTTGAACCAAATATCCAGCTTCTTCAAGCTTTGCCTTGATTGCTGGCATTTGTTCAGTAGCGAGACCACGTATATCACCGTCATAATCCTTATTGTCGGGGTCTTTATTAATAACACTATCGATTGCAGCCTCGCATACTACATCAGGAGAACCGCCATTAGCCTCTTTTCCTGTAAGCGTACTAGCTATACCTTTGCGCGAATAATCTGCATATCCTGGCCCATAGTATATTGTGACCTCCCTTGTAAAATCGGCGGTTTCTTGTCCATCTTTAGTCGCTTCCGTTATGGCTTCGTTAATATTCGACATAAAGGTATCAATAATTTCCGTTGGATAATCGTGGTTTTCCTGACGCGCCTCCCAAGCCTCTTGATGCTGGCGCGCTCTCTCTTCGGCTTCAGCGCGCTCTTGCGCTTCCCGGTCTTCGTATGCTTGCTTGCGCTGCTCCGCTTCCGCTTCCGCGGCGGCTTTGTCTGCCGCCTCCTGATCTGCCTTCTGTTTCCTATATTCTGCGGCGCGCGCGCTTGCTTCAGCCGCATTAAAAGCCACGGCGCCAGCCATCACTTGCTCGTAGCTCGATGGGCCTTGATCTTGGTTTTCGGCGCTATTCGGGCCGGACTCTTTACTCATTATAAAAACCTCCTTTTCGTCTTCTATTTTTAATAATAACACGAAGAGGATATATAGCTAGAAAGCTATTCACTTCGATTGCGAAGTTTTACTCATGCTTGATATTCGTCGCCTCGTCTACGTTCTTGGCGAAAAAATCGGAAGAGGATTTCTTTTGCATTCGCTCGGTTAGCACTCGGGTTTTATTTACCGCGCATCTAATTAGGTCTGCATCGCTAGCGGACTCGTTCTCTAGCCCCGTATATTCTAGATATATTGCTCTTCTTGACCTAGGGTGCGTTTTCATGAATGTTGCGTAATCGCCCTTACTTTTGTTATAGCCATGACGTGCGCAAATATCTCTTAGTTCCTCTACCACCTCTTCTCGTATGGTATCCCATGTGGCGTCATGGTCTAGCCCGAAACGTTCGATATAGTCAAACCTGACATCGTCGTCAATTGCACGCATAATGTCGTCTTTTGTAGCATCGGGGCCAAGGCGGAACCTTTTATATTCGCGTATAAATACGGTTGGCGACGAAATTAACATGCTATCCAGCGACGCATCTGGTCGCGTATTAGTCACCAGCGCAAACCAATCTTTATCCGAAGATGTCTCCGTTTCGACGGTATTAATATTTGGGTCGTACCCATCAACATTATTTAATAAATCAAACAAATCGACGTCTTCTTTTGGTTTTGCGGCAGAAGTTGGCGTCTTTTCTGGCGGAGTCATATCCCAAGAATTTTTTTCTGTACCGCCCGCTTTTTCTGGTTTATCTTTTATAAAGTTATGTAGATTCTCGAACATTTAAACCTCTTTACGCCAGTATAGCAAAGTTCTACGTTTGACATCTAGGGCGGAGACCAGCGAAAAAGCAGAGCTCATGCTCTGCTCTATCGCTGGTACACCCGGAGGGATATAAACAATGCGCCGTCGTTTCGCAAGCGAAACCGGGCATTGGGCGAACCCTGGGCTCTCATCCCTCACGGAGACCAGCGAAAAAGCAGAGCTCATGCTCTGCTCTATCGCTGGTACACCCGGAGGGATTCGAACCCACGACCCCTTGTTCCGAAGACAAGTGCTCTAATCCACTGAGCTACGGGTGCACTAGGGAGATTATAGCATTTTTTAAGATTGGGGTCATCAGATATTAACTTGAAGTTGGTTTTCATGCAGTATACTTGACGAGATTTCGCAAGCTAAGCTACATTTAAAACAACCTAGGCATAGGCGTATCCTTTAAATCTCATTTTCTTCAAGGGAGGTGGAAGTTTTGAGCAAATATCCTAGCAAACAACAGGTTAAGTCGGAGCTATTGCTGGTTAGCCCCGATGATGATTTGCGGCGACTGTTACCAATACTTGGTGGTCGACTTTTCCGCTATCTGCGACGAAGCGGAGTAAACCTCGTCGGAGATCTGCCCCTGCTGGAGCCTATTGCGCTCCTGCATGCGCCCAAAATCGCTAAAAGCGAGCATCTGCTTCTACAGAAGGTGTATGCGCAAATTTTTAATGGCGCCTACGACAACCTGCATGGTTAGTTTTTGGCAAAATTAGGCTTGACAATTTAGTGATTGTGTGCTAATATAAAAGGGTTGTACCATTTTGGTATGATGATTCTTTCGGAACGTAGGCCATTGTTTTTCAGATAAGGAGGAAAAAAGATATGGCATGGGGAAAGATTAAGGATTACAGACGTGACCCGCTGCCTTGTGCAGGAGCACTTGAAGCGGAGCATCAGAAAGCAAGAGTAACAACGGAAGATACCGTCGTCACTGCGACTGATCAGACTTCGGAAAAAGCCGCCCCCCAGGAAGAAGAGATCGCCGCTGGCGAGTAACGCCCAGCACCTACCGTAAGGTAGCACCTTAAAGAGGCCTCTGGTCTCCGCCCCGCTCAGCGGGGCATTTTTTATGCCATCAATAGCAAACAAAGACAATTATTGACAAAAAGTGATGCCGCTCAAGTGAGCGGCTTTTTATGTATCTTAATTATAAATCATTTCGGATGGTACACCCGACAGGAGTCGAACCTGCGACACCTGGTACCGGAAACCAGTGCTCTTCCACTGAGCTACGGGTGCACTTGGCTATATTTTAACACGCAATTAAAAAGGCGGCCCGTGAGGACCGCCTGTCTTCTCTGTACAGAATCAGTCGTTGCAGATGTGTCCTATGCCGGCGACCAGATTGGGCCGTACATAATATGCATACTGCACTGCGAAGTAGTCACTGAGAATATCTACGATCGCCTCTTCGGCCGCTTCGCCTGCCTGGCCGATCCAGTAATAGGCAACTTCGGGCGCTCGTTCTTTTTCATAAAGAAGCCCAATACCGCCAATATGCTGTTTAAATCCGCCTTTTTCGCCTTTTTTGCGCCACCGACCGTCCTTACATAATTCAATGTGATCGCGCCAGCCGATTAAGCAGTCGACTTTCGGTTCGAGCCGTCGACCATCTTCGAGATTGATTGACGCAAATTCAGACCGTCGATAGCTGACAAGATAGTCTGTGTCAGCAATTTCAAGACAAAAATCGCGCGGCAACACTTCGCGAGAAAAAGGCTCCGGAAGTTTTTCCTGATTTTTCGCCTCAAGCTCACATAACTCTCGCCATTGCGCGGGCGTGATAACTATGCAGCCGCTCTGCTCTATACCCTCTTTAACACGCGCCTGCGCCGCTTCGTATAAATTAGGTGCGATATATTCTGCAATATTGCCAAGCCTGACAGCGTTAGGAATACTAAATGAGAGTTCTCCCAATAGTTTACCCCCTTTCTATTCTGTACTATTAATGTGCGTTGTTGAATTATACCACTATTACTAGCAATTGTCAATCGAGGGCGGAATTTGTAGTAGTTTTATGCGCCTGGTGGTATAATTATCGCATGAAGATACGCGAGAATGTAGCAATATCAACACTAACAACCATGCGCCTTGGTGGAAATGCAAGATATGTCATCGATATCGAAGAAGATAAAGATTTGGCGGAAGCTTATCATTTTGCGGACGAGAAAGGCCTACCAACGTACATCCTGGGCAGCGGTAGCAATGTTATTGGACGCGACGGTGGTTTTGACGGCGTCATTCTCGTGAATAAATTACACGGCATTTACGTAATAGATAGCGACCCAGCCAAGATACGTCTCTGCGCCAAAAGTGGCGACCTATTAGACGATTTAGTAGAATACAGCGTAAAACTCTGGAACGGCGAGAGTTATGGCTACTCTGGTATTGAGGCGTTATCGAAAATCCCTGGCACGGTTGGCGCGGCGCCAGTCCAAAACGTGGGTGCTTACGGTCAAGAAATAGCACAAACCTTGCATTCGGTATGCGTTTATGATTGTCGTGATAATCTTTTCAAACATATGATGGCCGACGAGTTGGATCTCGGCTACCGCCACAGTATTTTTAATACCGGCGACGGCGTGGGACGCTATTTTATTTCTAGCGTTACAGTGGAATTACACAAGCATTGGCTGAAGCCGCCATTCTACACTTCTCTCCAGGCCTATTTTGATGAGCGCGGCGTGACAGAGTTTACTCCGCAAGTCGTGCGCGATGCGGTGGCGGAGATTCGTGCTGGCAAGTTGCCCGATCCGGCAGAGTTCGCCTCGGCAGGCTCATTCTTTAAGAATATTTACCTTAACGAAAAGGAAGCCGAAGAGGCTAAGAAAAAAGACATTCCAGTTTGGGATGGCGGTAAGGTGCCAAGTGGTTGGCTGATTGAGCATGCTGGATTAAAAGGTAAGGAATTCTATGGCATGCGCGTGTCAGATAAGGCGGCCCTAATCTTAATCAACGAGAACGCAAAGAATTACGCAGATTTAGCGAGAGCGCGCCAGGCAGTGATAGATGCCGTAAAAGAAAAATTTGGCTACACACTAGAGCAAGAACCGATGGAGTTAGGAGACGAATGAAAGAGTTGAATGGTCGCGAGCTAGCAGGATACATAAAAGAGCGCCAAGCGCATACTGTAAAAGCCTTGCGTAGTCGAAAAATTTTTCCGAAACTAGCAATATTCTACGATAACGATTCGCCCGTAATTGCAAAGTATATGTCACTAAAGCAGGTTTACGGCGAGGATATTGGCATAGAAGTCGCAGTAACGAAAATAGCCGCAAACGATGCCGAGGAGAAGATTCGGGCCGCAGCGAAGGACGAAACAATAACTGGCATCATAGTGCAGTTGCCGCTATCCGAATGCGATATGTCAATTTTGGACTTAATACCAGTAGCGAAGGATGTTGACGGACTACGTGGAGAATCAGACACGGCGACCGCAATGGCAATTCATTGGCTGTTGACAGGTTACGGAATTGACTTACATAAAAAGAAACTCGGAATTGTCGGACACGGTAAATTAGTCGGTGCGCCGCTTGAAAAAATGTGGCGCGAAAGCGGATACGATGTAACGGTCTATGATAAAGGTGACGATACATCAACTCTGCCAGATTGCGACGTAGTCGTAACGGCTACGGGAGTACCTGGATTGATTAAGAGCGCGATGCTCAAATACGGCGCAGTTGTCGTCGACGCCGGCACGGCTTCCGAAGGTGGTGTAATTAAAGGCGATGTAGATGACGCCGTGCGTGAACGCGAAGATTTGACGATTACACCAAAGATTGGCGGCGTGGGGCCACTCACCGTGACAATGCTGTTCGAGCGCGTATTACAAGCGGCACAGAAATAAACGCACACAAAAAATACTCCCCGATTGCTCGGGGAGTATTTTTATATTAGTTTCCCGTCCATCTAAAAGCTTCTGGGAAAGCTCTATACTAGGCGGTCAACTTATTTTTTGCGGCTAATGATATAGTAGCCAGCAGCAGTGCTTACGGCAGCAAGGCCAAGTACACCGCTGATAATTTCTCCTGCACCAGTCTCTGGGAGATATGGCGTTGGAGTTGGTTCTTTGCAGTCCTTACCAGGTACGGTAACGTCAGCAGTATCCGATTTCTCAGTCTTACTGTCGTTGTTGTACTTACCTTTTACAGTGTTGGTAAGAGTAGAATCGTTACAGTTATCTTTCAAAGATGCATTGACCGTAGCGTAGAAGTAAATCGTTGCTTCGGTACCCTTGGCATAATCGCCAATATTGATACCTTCGGTCGATACGATACCGTCGGCAAGAGTTTTACCGTTGGTGTTTGCAGAATTGTAAAGAATCGTACTGCCTTTGACGTAGGTCATGTTGCTTGGAAGAAGATCGCGAATTACGACATTCTTTAGAGTTGTTTCGCCAGTGTTCTTGAATTGGATGCGATAGCGAACTTTGTCGCCCGCCTTAACAGTGACGTTTTCACTCCACTCTTTACCACCGTCGGCCTGAACCATCTTGTTGATGATGAAGCCATCTTTACATTCTTTGCCGTCAACCTTTACGACTGCAGTGTCAGTCTTGGAGGTTTTATCGTCATTGTTATATTTACCTTCAACAATGTTGGTTAGAGTAGCGTCGGCACAATCTTCGCCTACGCCAGCGTTAACCTTAGCGTCGAAGTAGATATAAACGGATTTGCCAGCAGCGACGTTGCCGATGTTGAGGCCTTCGCCAGAGACGATGCCGTCACCTGCAGCTGTGCTACCGATCTTGGTGCTTCCCTTAACATAGGTCATCTTGGAAGGTAGCGTATCTTTGAGAACAACGTTCTTGAGTTCGTTGTCGCCAGTGTTCTTGAATTCGATACGATAATGTGCAGTTTCGCCAGCCTTGAGGGTGGTGCTTTCTACATAATTACCGTTGGCATCTTTTACTTTCTTGTCGATAGTAAAGCCATCTTTACAGGTTTTACCTTCAACCTTTACGACTGCAGTATCAGTCTTAGCAGTCTTGTCATCTTTATTGTAAGTACCCTTAACGGTGTTAGTAAGGGTAGTAGTCTCACACTTGTCACCAAGAGTCTTAGCAACAAGAGCATCAAAGTAGACATATACGGTCTTACCGGCAGCTACGTTACCGATGTTGAGGCCAGCGTCAGAAACGATGCCATCAGCAGCAGCTTTGCTGTCGATCTTCGTGCTACCTTTGACATAGGTCATGTTTGCAGGAAGAGTATCTTTGATGATGACGTTCTTCAAAGTGGTGTCACCAGTATTCTTGAATGCAATACGATAATGAGCATTTTCGCCAGCCTTAAGGTTAGCGGTTTCAACATACTCACCAGCAGCGTTCTTTACTTTCTTGTCGATGGTAAAGCCATCTTTACAGGTTTTACCGTCAACAATGACATCTGCCGTATCTTCTTTAGTACCAGTGCTGGAACCAGCGGAAGTTTGTGCGATGTTACGAAGAATCGTATTACCACATTCTTCACTTACGGACTTATCGACCGTAGCGTTGAAGTAAATCCAAGCATTTGCGCCGGCGCCATAAGTACCGATATTGATACCGTTATCTGTAACGATGTTATCGCTAACGGCGATGCCTTTTGGATTAGTAGCATTAGCAACAGTAGTCGAACCTTTCACGTAAGTTAGACCCTTAGGAAGAACGTCGAAAACGTGAACGTTCTGCAATTGCGTATCACCAGTGTTCTTAACCTGAATACGATAACGAACGGTGTCGCCAGCTTTGGCTTTAATTTGTTCGCTCCAAGTATCAGTGCCAAGAAGTTTCACTTCCTTTTGAATTTCGAGAGCTGGTTTAGCAGCGAATTGAGCTTTAACATGGAAGGTAAGGTAACCAGAGTATTGAATACAACCTGGAATATTACCGTCCATCTTGCTATAGCCAAGAAGCTGACCAGAGTTAGTAAATACGCTCGTGCCGAGTTTGAAAGTACCAGCATTGTTGTAATACTTTGCGGTGCCATCTACGTAGGCAAGGTTGAACTTTTCGCCATTCTTGGATTTAAAAGTAGTTTCATCCCAAACGGAGACTGGGTCGGCGTTTGAAGAAGTAATTTTACCACTTACGGTAATTTCTGTACCGGTAGTGGTTGGCAAAACGACGTAAGCTTTTACGTCTTTTGCGGTTAGATTAAGGTTAGAAGCAGCGTTGTTATGTACATACATGCGAACGACATACTCTTTACCATTCTCAACTTGAGTGTTATCAGTCCAGTGATTTTTAGAAGCATCACCAGTGTATGGAGAAGCGCTTACAAAGTAGCGCTCATCACCAACTTCTTTATTGTTATTAGTAATAGAGTTGAATGTAACTTTTGTAGCAGGCTTTTCAAGCGTATATGTAGTACGTGAAGGGCCCCAAGCAAAAGCTACAAGCGCACCGGTAGCAGCAACAGCAGCAACGGCTGCGATGCCAATACCCGCCTTAGCAATCTTATTCATATAGTTATAATTCCTTTCTTGATTGTAAAAATATCCAGAGTGGAAAAAGTTCTTTGAAAGATTTTATTAGCCGCATTGTTAATCGTCTCCAAATCAGATCATTACCGAGTAAAACGTGGAAATAGGCGGAGAGTTTTTAGGCTCTCCGCCTTTTAAGGTGCTTCCCTCAGGTTATCTGGCGCCCCTCGCAACTGGGGCATTCATGAGGGAAATGAAGCTTTATTCAGGAGCCGCAATTTCTTTGTCGTTGCTCCCGCCAGAATCATTGTTGTCGGACCCTTTGTCGGATCCGCCACCGGAATCGCCACCGGACTCCTTCTTCGGAGGATCAGGGTTTACACCCTTCTCTACCGGCGAAGGATTCTTGTCGACTTTCTCGTCGCGGTGGTCATATTCCTTGCTGTCACCAGTGCGGACAGTGCCGGACGATTCTTTGCCGGAGTCAGGATCCTTATAGTTTTCCTGCTTTCCGTTATCGTCCTTCGCTTTCTTCTCCGAACCGCCTCCGGAGTTGCCACCGCCAGAGTTGCCACCTTCATCCGCCTTGGGCGGGTCGGGTGCTTTATATTCCGACGGAGACTTATCCGTATCCGGCTCTTTGGTTTCCTCATGATGAGTTTCTTTATCATCATTTGGACCTCCTCCGCTGTCCGGATCAGGATTATCCTCATGTCGACCACTGGGGCCGTCATTGGGATTCTTCGGTTCAGGTTCAGGTTCAGGCTCAGGCTCAGGCTCAGGTCCAGGTCCGGGTCCAGGTTCAGGTTCAGGGCTGGGCGGATTATCAACCACGGGTTCGTGGTTGGTCGGCACAGTGATGTTGACCGGCTGGAATCCGCACTCTAATCTGTAGACAAGGTCTACGATTTCACCCTTTGAGTTGCGCACTTTTAACCTGATGAAATGACCTCCAGTATGGCTACTTTTAGCGGCTACTACCTTAGGAGCGGGCTTGCCATCAATCGTGATGGCGTCGTGCTCCATGTAGAAAGCCGATACGTAGGAGTAGTCATCTAAGGTCTCGCCGTCAATGGCGCTTCTCCAAATCGTGTCGAGCTTCGCATACACTTCCCTGGCATACGCCGGGTCGTGCATGAAATATTCCTGGATTACGTTGGGGTCTTTCTCGTCCTTATGTTTACCGAGAATATCGAACCCCAACCTCTCCTGGGCGTCAAATGCGAGTTCTGCAAGCAGAGCCGCCGACGGCCGCTCGAGTTTATCGTCCGGATTAACGCGAGCACGAAGCTCACTCATGATTGCATCGAAACGCTCATCCCCCTCGAGACCTTCAGTGGCCTCCCAAGGATTGATGACGGTTCCGTCCGGCATTTTATTGCCGTTAGTAGTAACGCCAGGCTCAGTATAGTCGTGCCAGGCGATAGTCGCATTACTGGGAATGACGGAGTTCTTCGCATTCTCAGGCGTCCATCCGGACGCTACGAGGCCGATCACCAGCGCAATTGCGCAGGCAATCGTGGTAATAACTGCCACTCCTCTACGCATTTCTTTCACCTCCATTCAAACTGTGACGACGTTACTGTGGCTGTTTGTTGGCGATTGGAGACATGAAGACCAGCAGGCATGCGATCAGGCCGGCGAGCACTCCCAAGAATACTTTCATGGGAGTGTAAGCAATCGGCTTCGCGACAACGAGGTACACAACGGCAAATGCCGCTGCGAACAGCAGGGCGAAGACTGCCCAGATCCACGGCTCCTTGCCGAGATACTGGTTCCTCAGAATCTTTGCTGTGTTCTCGTTGGCATTGTTGATCACAGACGCGTTCTGGCCCGTGATAAAGTCCTCAAGCTTTGCCTGGGCCCGGCCGACAACGTCATCGGTGTGACCATTTACGCCATTGATGGTGGCCTTGGTACCTGCAGCGACAGCACCGCTGGTATAATCGTTTGTGGCCTTGGTGCCCGCAGCGATAGCACCGCTGGTGAACTGCTTGAATTCATCGAGAGAAAAATTTGTTGTAGTTGCCATATGTTCCTCCTTCTGCCGCTCCTTTCCGCGGCATGTGTGACTATATCCCCTCTTATTGCCACTGAGGGGGAGTTGACTGAAAAATAACATCGCCCCCTGAAGGGCTCTATGGCGACGGCGAATGGTCAAGCTTCAAAAACCATTCTAAAATACCGTCTACTGTGTAATGTTGCGGTTTTACACAGTAATGATCTGATTTGTTAACACTACACCTCTTGCCAAACCTTTCGCAGTACTTGCAATTAGCTGTGATTATTATATCAAAGATTTTGCATTTTGTCAATAGTTTTATATAGTAATTTACCTTTAGCAAAAAATATGTTATCCATAAGCATTTAGGCTTGTGCTAGAATAGAAATAAGATGGCATTTAATAGTAAAATGATTGGCCGTATTACGGGGGCTACGGCTAGCGATACACACACCGCTGGCGCGATTAATGCTAGCAATAATGGTGGCTTTAGTAACAGAGGCACTAGCGTTAACTCTCGCCAAACGCAAGGCCTAAGCTCTCAGGGTGGCGCCTATAGCCGTTCTATGATCGGCCAAAAACGCAACAAGTACCCTAAGGCGTTAAACGTAGACGAGACGAGAGCACTCCAAGAGGCAAAAGCCGCCGAGAAACGTCCTGGATACGGCCGAACATCAAGTGCCGAAATGGCCGCCCAGCACAGATTCGATACGCACACTCGCTCCAATCTGCGCTTTGGTAGCACCAGCACAGGTGGAGTACAACCGCGCATTAGCGGTGCCGCTAACGCAACTGCAAGACCAGTGCCAAAGCCGACTTTTCATCGGCCTTTTTGACACTCTCGAAATAGCCACTTTTTTGGGCAAAATCTATGATGGCTTGATGTTGGGTTTGGTCTGCCTCCAAAAGAAGACACCCGTGCGAGTTTAGATGACTCGGAGCTTGTAAGATGATTTTTTTGATTAACTCGAGGCCATCGTCTTCTGCAAACAAAGCCAATTCTGGCTCAAAAGAGAGCTCGGCGCCCAGCCAAGTCCAGTTTTTGTCTACGTAGGGGAGATTTGCGATAATTAGGTCGTATTTTTGCGCCTTGTGGAGGTTACTTAGTAGATCAGATTGCATAAAAGCGATTTGAGCATGGTGTTTTTGGGCGTTTTCCCTAGCGACCGCCAGAGCAGATTCCGAGACATCTATTGCATCAATTGGAGTGTTAGGAAGCTCCCGAGAGAGCGTAACAGCAATACAGCCACTGCCGGTACCGACATCAAGTATACTTTTAGGCCGAAGAGAAATCGCCTCTATAACCAAGGCCTCCGTCTCTGGGCGAGGAATGAGTGTATCTTTTGTAACCTTAAAGATACGCCCATAGAACTCTTTATAGCCCAGAATATACGCTAGCGGCTCGCCAGAAGCGCGACGCTCCGTGGCGGCTCTTATTTGAGCCAGCTCAGTCTCGCTAAACTCATATTCCGGATGAGCATGCAAAAAAGATCGCTCTTTACCTAAAATATGAGCAATAATTAACTCCGAGTCTAATCTTTGGATAGGCGGCTCTTTAAGCCAAGAGTTCACGTTCATGGGCGGTAAGCGCCTCAATTATATCTTCAATATCGCCATTCATAGCGGCAGAAATATTGCTACGACTATAGTGAATACGATGATCAGTAATGCGATCCTGAGGGTAATTGTAGGTGCGAATCTTCTCCGAACGATCACCGGTGCCGATCAGAGACTTGCGCGCATCGGATGCCTTAGCACGGTCTTCGGCGATTTTTTGCTCTAAGAGACGACTGCGCAGAATAGTCATGGCGCGGAGGCGGTTCTGTTGCTGAGAGCGCTCATCCTGCATTGTCACGACAATACCGGTCGGAAGGTGAGTAATACGTACGGCCGAATCGGTAGTATTTACGCCCTGTCCACCATGACCGCCAGCGCGGTAAATATCAATACGAAGGTCCTCAGGCTTTATTTCGAGATCTTGCTCTTCTGCTTCTGGCAGAACCGCCACGGTGGCGGTGCTAGTATGAATGCGTCCCTGAGATTCGGTTACTGGAACGCGCTGAACGCGATGTACGCCACCTTCGAACTTGAGCTTGCCATAAGGTTGGTCGCCAGTAACGCGAAAGATGACTTCTTTGTAGCCGCCGGCGTCATTTACGGATTCTGATTGAAGTTCCACCTTTAAACCATGCGTTTCGGCATATCTAAGATACATACGATAGAGGTCGCCAGCAAAGAGACTAGCTTCATCACCCCCTGCACCGGCGCGAATCTCGATAATGGCCGGTTTGTCGTCGTTAGGATCCTTTGGAATAAGCATTTCAGTAAGTTCTGTCTCTGTTTCCTGGAGTTCTCTCTCGAGGTCAGGCTTCATCTCGGCGAGTTCGGGGTCACCCTCGGCTTCTTTGAGGTCATCGATGAGTTGCTGGCGCTTTTTGCCAAGCCGAATAAGTTCACTCACCTCTTGGAGACGGCGATTTTTAGCAGCAAAATTCGGGTCAGCGTAAGCGTTTGGCTGACTCAAAAAGTCCGTCAGCTCTTGGCGTTCATTATTTAATACATCAAAATCGACTTCCAGATTCATTTGTAATATTTTAACATCTTTTATGGCGTTTTGCTATAGTCGCTAGAGGCAGCCAACCTAGCAAAAACCCCAGAGCTAGCTCTGGGGCGTAAAACCATATTACCGTTTCTGCCTTCGTTTTCTGAGTATCTCCCTATATGCCGCCAAACAGTCGTTGTGGAAGTAGCCATGAAGTGGAGCATTCATGTATGAGTTGCACTCGATCGTTCCATACCTGATATCTTTTAAGGTAAAGCTTTCCCCACAAAGAGGGCACCTGTCTTTTTCGGAGGGGATTGCCTGACCAGTCTCACTCCAGTGTGCCCCAAGACGCTCCAGGCTGTCACGGAAGTCCGCCCACGTCATCACATCTCCGCAAGCAGGTAGCGTCAATACTCGGCCTTCGGCAGTGTTTTTGTTGTCTATTATGATATAGCGAACTCCCCCTTCCGACGTCAACTTGATCCGCCCCCCAAAGAGGACAAACTCATGCAGAGCCATAAACTCCCCTTTGTTGCCATACTTCGCAAGCCACATCCGCTCCTTTATTAACTTGTACAGGCCAGCCAAATCATCATTCAGAGCCTTCTTGATTCCCTCAACTGTATCGACATCTTCTGTCTTTATTTCGAGCGGCGGAGATTCGACGTACTCAATTTTTACGAGCAGATTATCCTTATCATCTCCTGCTTCTTCTCGCACTCTGTCGAAATAGAAAGCCTTGTCGATTGAAAAGTAGAGTGTCCGCTCATATGGATCGAAGTCGTCATACTCAAGAGGCTGGCCATTGAATGTACACTTAATCGTTTCTGGCTTGGGCTGCCTAGCTAAGCATGCGTAACCGGTGGAGTAGTAATAGGGCATCCAGCAGCCCATCTTTCCTATCCTTAAGAATTCGCATATAATATGGTTCTCTTTAAGGTACATATCTTTCCTCCTTTTGAAGATTTCTCGGAGACTAATGCCTCCGTATTAAAGAGACATAAAAGTTACACCGTAATGGTAGCATTTCGGCAATACAACCAACAAGCATAACTAGATAGTTTTTATAACATAAGAAAAAACCGCGCCCATGATGAGAGCGCGGTGAATTTTATCAGTTCTCGCGGACAATACAGGTGTCTCTATAGACCGCACAGTCCACCTCGCAATCGTCGGGCGTGGGATCGTCGGGTCCTAAGGAGACACATCCCTTGAATGCGCCAAAGTCGATCACCTTGCACCTTCCGCCAAACTCAACAGTCGTCAGGTTGGGGTTGTTCTCGAATGCAAAGCAGCCGATCTTGTTGATATCCCCCTTGAAGACGACTTTTTCGAGGTTTATGAGTCCCTGGCCGTCATAGAACGCATGACTTCCGACAGAAGTTATGCCGTCTTCGAAGACGATTGTTCTGACGAAGACTCGTTGCTCGCGCGGGAGTTTTTCCAGGAGAGCCCCATCTACGGCGCCATGCCCAGAAAAGGTCAGCGTGCCCAATCTCTGATCGAGCGTCGCCGTAACTACTCCATCAGTGAACGACTGCTTCGTTGTCGACGATGAGAAAGACTTGAGGCCAGGATTGATTATAACGACCCCTGCGCCAAAGATTACGCCTGCAATAAAAAACAAAAATTGCTTAGACGTCTTCATATTCCCCTCCTTCGCTTAAGCTCTGATAATGTAAGTTACAAATCCGCCAAACGACGGTAGTCATATTAATATAATATCACAGTTTTATTATTTTGTCAATCGCAGTGCAGACCGAGCCAATCGTCGCGCAAGGGTTGTAGGCTAACTCCAAGAAAAAGCCCCCAACTATCGTTGGGGGCGTCCGATTAACGGATCAGGAGTAGCTTTATTTCATTCGTCGAAAGCATCCAGAAACCTCACGATTTCCTCGGCTTCCCTAATCAGGATCCCCGGGACTATACGACGAAGTTCGCCTTTCGTTTTCCCTCTGACGTCACCGACAGTAGTGAAGCCGGCCTCCAGGAGGCGATCTCTGGTCGGAATGCTAATGAACAGGTTACGAAGCGGAGTCGATGCGTCAAGCTTAACATGCTTCGAATAGTCATAGCTGATAATTGGATCTTCACCAGCCAGGTGACGCAATACGCTCATACGCCTCAAGTTGTTCAACACTGCTTCGCCACTAAGGGCTTCCAAGTACATCGTTGTAAAGGGAGTCTCGCCAAGACGTTGCAAAATCTCCTCAGTTGTATATTTTTTCCCATCTCGAAGCCCGTACCGAAACCTAATGATGGTTGCTATATACGACGCAGACGCATTGGAAATCTCATCCATGGCTCCACGGTATTCCTCTTCGGATATCGAATGGAGGTTTTCGTAGCGCTCAACCGCCATCCGGTAATCCTGCTCGTTCCGCAAGCGTGATACGGACGAAAGCAGATCCCATGGTTGCCGGGGAAGATTCGGCGCAATCTCGTGATATATTGCCGCATACAGAGAGCCGAATGCGAAAGTTCGGTCGAGCTCATGCCGGACGAAGCCATTTTCTTCAAGAGCTTTCGCCAGAGAAGCGATGCTCTTTAAGTCCAGAAGCTTCTTCGGAGGGCGGTCCTTAGGATCCATGTTGCCATGGGCGATACAGAGCGCCAAGAAAACGGCTTTATGCACGCCGAGTTTCTCAATGGCTGCTAACGTCTTAGGCGCCAGTGTTAACGAGTTGCCTATATTGATTATGGTCATATGCTCCTCCTATCAGAATCTGTGGTTGACAAATCTATATGAAGCCCTCTAGATGAGGGACGAAAGAAAAAGCAAGTAATCTCCTTTCTTAAAGAACTGTTTTTTGATAAAAAACATAATGCCGATCACTCAGCATGACTATACTGTACCACGTTTCTATACACATGTCAATACAGCCTTTATGCATCGATCTGTTTTATGGTATAATTTGGCTATGGGCCTTTAGCTCAGTTGGCTAGAGCGTACGATTCACATTCGTAAGGTCACTGGTTCGAGCCCAGTAAGGCCCACCAAGTTTTATATGACTCGGCATTTTCGCCGATTTTTTAGTGGTAAATTTCTGTTAAGTGCCTTCAAAGTTCTAGTATGTTATTTTGAGCCGATTTCGCACAAAAAATGTGCCAGAAAGCACATTTTTACCCCTATGAATTCGTCCGTTAATATCCTAAACAATTTGGTCTAGGATTAAAAACACTGGTAGCGCCGAATCTATTCCAATACCCAAGGGTTGCTTGCGCTCCCATCGCCATCCAGGATGAGAATCCCTGGTATGACAGAAATGACTGGACGCGCTGAGCGCGGTTGGGTTATGCCGTGCCAGCCAGTCGAACTCGTGGTCCAGAAGAATCCGTTCGCAACGCCGTAAACGCTCCAATGCGAGAAATCGAAGGGGCTCATCGTCCACGCCGAATCGCTCGTGTAGAGATACGAGTCGTCGCTGTATCCTTCGACGCCGTGTCCGGCGAGAGTAAGCTCGTCTTCGGAGATAAGGCCAACTGGGTAAGTGAGGTCGCCGTTACCGTTCGCGGGATCCACAGAGAAGGCGTCGTTACTATTCGGACAATCGAGAGATGGACTAGCGCTATAATAATCACGAACAAAAGCACCGTAGCGAAGAGCAGACCCGTAACTAACCAGAGGATTACTTGGATCCCAGCCAGCGATATTGCCAATGCTGCGGTCGTTGCAGTATGGGGTATCCTCAATTTTGTCCGCATAACCAGTGAGGTTATGAGCATACCATATATCAATGACCTTCTTGATTATCGATTCGGTTCTATTCTCATTCATCTTCGCAAAAGCTTGGGTAATAGTTTCGACGCCGTCCGTTAATGTAAGGTAGTAGGCTAGGTTAGCCTCACTATCGTAGAAGAAGACATAGTTCACTTGACTACAGGTGGTTTGCCCGAAGGACGGGCAAACGAAGTGACGAGTGGAAGCGCCCATTTGGTTGCTATAGTTTTCGGGCCCCACAGTATCGTTCAAGGTGTAGCTTGATCCGTTCCAAGTTACGCTAGAGCCAAAGAGCGCATAGTTGAAGTAAGAATAATTTGTCGCCGTGTAGTCGGTAATCAGGAGAAAACTATCGTTCGTGCAAGTAGTAGAAGTGTCGCCGCAAGTATACTTGTATTCGGAATAGTTGCTTGGATTCTGCGATAGCTGATAGAGCTTCACCGTCGTAGTGTTTATGAGGTTGAGCCCATCGTGGGACTTGGCGATAGTGATTGCGACATTTGCCGGAATATAGTTGTAGCTATATGGTAATACCTCTTGGATATACTGCGGGCTGCTACATGTAGTACTAGCGCCGTCGCCACAAGTATATTTCCCTTGCATTCCAGAATATCTTAAATTCCATTCACTCTTCTTCACGGCGGTGGCATTATAGAGCGTATAGGTACCGTTGCCATTATCCGTAATGTTATTGCCAACCATATAGCTAGCATCAACATCCGTGAGAGTCTCACCATCTTGCATCTCGAGATAGTACATCGTAGTACCACTTACGGCGGTAATGTAATAAATAACATTGTTATGATAGTCGCTCTGGCTGGCGCGGAAAGTGTATTTACCAGGCAAGCTGGCGTAATCTGATTCAGAGCCGACTTGGTATGGGTTAGTGAGGCTATACTTACCTGTCACATCGGTGCCGAAGGTCATGCCACTAGCGTAATAGAAGTCGGTGCTGAGTGTGGTGCTCTTGAGAATAGCTTCACTTAAAACGAAATCTTGCGTGCCGTTAACGGTCATAGCCCCAGCAACATTAGTATCGCCATACATGTACCCCACGAAAGCCGGCGAAAACGCACCCCCATTAAAGTTAGTGATGCCAATGGAATTATATGGAATAGTAGAATCTAGCGACAAAACATAGGCGTAAGTATCGTCTCTTTTTGATTCCACATACATTAGCCACTGACAGGAAGCGTTCGGATCGGTGCTCATGCAGGAATATTGCCCGATTAGACTGTCGCTGGTGGCGTTACTCCATCTTGCAAGAGTTTTGCTGCCCGACAGGGTAAAGGTTTGAGTAGTCTCATCATATGTATAATCTGTGCCGTAATAAAGGTCGGTGGCAAGATACGCTGTCCATTGTTCACCAAACCCCTGATGATTGCCGCGCGAATCGCCGCATTGGTTATTGCTATCCGCCTCTCCGTTATATACCAGTTTTACGCCACCAGTACTTGTGGTTCGCATGGCCTTCCAGCAAATGCCAGCGAAAAGAACATTATTGTCCGTCACTGCGCCGCGGAAATAGTGAATCGGATACTCATCGTTCACGGTAGAAGCAATTGTATTGACGCCTTGACCGTTTGAAGCCAGCGGGGCACTGGCGAAGTCGAGGCCGTCGTCTAGGTGGTATGTGCCGCCAGAGCCTTGAGACAGAGATTTTTTGGCTATTTCATTATAGAGAACTCTTGCAGTAGAGATTGTGCCATCCATGCGTTTGTCTAGATCGACTTTCGTCCAGGTCGCGCCAAGTGTAACATTTTTTTCTGGCATGCGGAAGTAATCATCATTAAGTCTGGTGACTTGATCTTCAACAATTTCATAGCCAGCAAAGGTATATCCACTACAGGTCGGAATGGTGTTTGAAATTGCCACAATGTCATATACGTAGTGAGTCTCCTGGCTCGGGATGCCTGATACTATGCAATCACTTGGGGAGTTTGCCGCATATGTAACCGTGAAATCGGTCTTAAGTAATGGCGTAGATGTGGTTGTGACATTTTCGCTGGTGGCACCATATAGAGACGATCTGACCGATGTGTTCTTATTAGTTGGGTAAAGCCCCGGCTCGGAAATGTATTCGGACTTGAGATTGACGTTTATCTCCATGCGGGCGGACGAACCAGAGCGCAGTTCGCCGCTCATATCCCAGGTGATTACAGGAGTCGAATTATCGTATTCCAACGAGACCGCGCCCTTATCCACACTAATGGAGTCCGCGCTGGAAATAGTAAAGTAATCATTATTAATGTAATCGGTAAGGATAAATTCGTCATATGCGTAAGCTGCTACCGACGCGCCATTGATTACATCAGCAATGGATCTCTTAGTTGCGACGAATTGACTATCCGAAATGGATGTCAACTCATCGATAATGGAATTACCCATTTCATACTGAATAGCATTGATACTCACAAAAGGATACTCATTTTTGATAAGCGAATATTCGGCAATCTGATACAGAAGCTCTTCGTTCGGGACGCCATCGGTTAGGAAGACGACGATGACGCCCCGATTGTCGTATCTAGTGTAATTGCGCAATAGGCGCTCGGCGCCGTTGAGGCCTTGGTAGTAATTAGTTTGCGTGTTATCAGAAGTTGAAATACCAGAAATCTTAGCAAGAAAAGCGTTGCGATTGCTCGTGAAATCTGTCTCAATCTGATATCCATGATTGAAAGTGACAAGAGCTAGAGCATTGTTTTCATCGTTTAGAAAATCGTCTGCGAAATTAGTTAAAGCATTCTTGACGGCCTGAAGCCTGTCTTCCGTCATTGAATCACCATTATCTACCACGAACAGTACGTCGCTATCCCTATTTGGAAGCTTCATAACGGATTCGACATCGATAACAATCTTGGCAGTACTAGCGCCGGTCCAACCAGCCATCTTGTTGACTTTCCAGGCGCCCGCCTCACTGCTAGCGAAGCTGGCGTACTGAGAGGTTAATTCGATCGAGGAAACTGGCTCGGTCGGTACGGCAAATACCCGTCCGATTACGAAAAATGCGAACGATGATACTGCAACAACGACGAATACGCCTGCAAAGATACGGCGGGAAAGTCTGGGGGCGATATAGAGATTTCGCATACGATACATGAGACTGGCGTTTCGGGTTGTTTTTTTGGCGGAGCCTCTAAGCATTTTGTACGCACCGAGATAACATATCCCGATGAAGACCATCGCCACAAAAGGAAAGATTCCGTTCATGAGTACCCCTGTCGCTGGAACATCATCCCAGCTTAGCGTGTTGAAATTTGTCGATGCGGTATAGTCTTGTGTCGTGTCGATATTGTAGTTTGCGGCAGATGCCGTAGCGCCAGCTAGGGCGACAGTGTTGATTATTTCCCTAGTCTCATCATCAGTTACCGTATACTGCACCTTAAGCGTGATGCTTTCGCCGGCGGCAAGGGTTGGAATGGTAGCCAAAAGATTATCGGAGATGGTATAGCCGGTTCCGGCTACGAATGCTGCGCCATCGAGTTGCTCGACAACATTTACGTTAGTAATAGGAAATTCCGCCGTGTTTGTTACGACGATGTCGAACTCTACGATTTCATTAATGCGATAGCTGTCTTTCTGGTTAGGAATGCTAATGGAGATGGCTGGCGAGAAAACACCCGCCTGAGTTGCCCACTCGCCGTAGATTGTAAGATTGTTTGCCGGCATAGTGAAGGATGATTCGCCGTACCATCCAGTAAAGCGATAGCCGTCCGCGCTTGGATTTGGCGCAAGCGTTACGGTAGTTCCGGCAGGGTAATTTGCTGTTGCAGGCAGTAATGACGATGCGTTTGGTGGCAAAACGTCTCCCTCAAAGGCATAGGTAACAGTGTAGGTTCGGCGAGTAAAGCTACCAGAGATGACGACATCACTCGCGGGCATAGCGAAGCTGCCATCAGTGATTGTCGCATCATTAGTTGCCCAGCCAGAGAAGACGTAGTCGTCGATAACATCGCCTTGCTGAGTCGAGTCTACATTGACGGTTTCGCCGGCTTCGTAAGACTTTGTCCTTGGAGCGGTATAGCCAGCGGGGGCGTTGCCATTAATCTGATAAGTAACCGTGTATGTTGTGGCGGCTGGTTTCTCGGTAAAAATGCCGACAAAGTTCACGCTGCCGCTCGGCATCGTGAACATTCCATCACTTACGGAAGCATCGGAGGTTGTCCATCCAGAGAAGTCGTATCCGTCAAGGGAAGGCTCCATGGCTACGCCGACCGTTGCGCCCTGCGTATATGATTGGGTATTTGGTAGCGCGGGGGCGTTTGCTGGTACGTTACCAGTATAGCTATAAGTAACGTTATAGACTAAGGCCGTTTCATTCCCCATCCAAGTGTGGACCGTATTCGAGTCTTTATCTTGAGGGCCTTCGCTGACTCTACCAGTGTTATAGAAATCTATGCGTTCCGCATTTCCTAATAATGGAGTTTTCGTAACAATACCAACCGTAAGGTCGCATCCAGCCTGAACGTTGACCGCCTTAAAAGTCACCGTGCGAGTATTCGCATTGTAGTGCAGCCCGTGATAAGTGAACTCTGTATGACCGGCATTCCAGGTGCCTGCCTCAACAGACGCTTCATTTGTATCGTCGATGACGCGACCAGGACAGGAAACTGTGTTGTCGCCACGCTCGACTGCACTGATGATCCCCGTATTTGTCGTTTCGAATCCAACAAAATCTAGACCATCAGGAATGCGATCAGTAACTTCAACGGTCCCACTTTCGATGTCCGAAGTAGTAGTGTCGGTAGATTCTACGCCATATTTATCTACGCCGTTATACTTAACGGTTAGGTAGTAAGTTAGTTCAGTATCTTCTTCGACGCGAACGTCATTCTCGAGAGGTTCCGCCATAACTACCCAATAGCCTGTGGCGATTGCGGCAAGAGTAAAGATGAGGGCAAAAACTACGCCCACTATGCGTAGGGAACGCCTCCTCATTCTGCTTGTGCGAGTTAACTTCATCGAGCCTCCAACAAAAACTGTTAGTAACTAACTCACACACATTCCACTTATGTTCATTGTAGCACGTATTTAGGCCGAGGTGACAACAATTAGCTCTACCAAACTTTATATAATTCGGCATTTTGGCCGTTTTTTAGTGGTAAATTTCTGTTAAGTACCTTCAAAGTTCTAGTATGTTATTTTGAGCCGATTTCGCACAAAAAATGTGCCAGAAAGCACATTTTTACCCCTATGAATTCGTCCGTTAATACCCTATCCAATTTGGTCTAGGATTAAAAATACTTCACATAGAAATATTTATCTAGTTTTGGGTTTGTTTTATTTTTTCTAACAAATTCCAATTCGAAGCCGCATTTTTCGTAGAACTTTGGTGCCTGAAAGCCATTGGTATACGTATTAATATTATTAAAGCCAGAATCTCTATAGTAATCTTCGACAGCATTCATAAGAAGCCTACCAATACCTTTTCCTCTAGATTCTTTATCGACTACCAACTCGTCAATATAGACCTCTGCGAAGAAGGTCGCTCCAGAAAGTGCACCAACTATCCGATCTTCGTCCTTAGCAACAAAACAAAAAGGAGTATAGTTGCAATCTATACCGTTCTCCTTTTCGTACTCTTCTTGCGACTTTTCGATAAAGTCTTCGATTTCTTTGTTTTGCTCAACTTTTTCGATTTTCATACTGGCCCCTTTCAGCAATTATATCATCAGACACAAGTCGCCACTTTTCGCAGATATCTTCCTTATAGACTGTTAGTGCCTGGACAATTCGCCTACACCAGAAAAAAGGGGACGCGCAAAGCACGTCCCTTTGAGGGTCAGTTTTTCGGGAACTTCCCCTCAACGTAAATATTGTCCCGAATGACAAGATTGTCGCCGTCAACAGTCCCCCATCCGTCGATCACGGCATCGAGAATCAAACGAGCATTCCCGATGACATCGCCCGCAATTTTGATCGCTGCTTTATGCAACATAGTGACGCTGCCGGCCACAAGCCCACTTTCAACCACGGATTCATCGGCCATAATGACACCCTCGCGTAGGGTGGCATTATTTGTTACGTGGCACTTATCCATAAGGATAACATTGTCGCAAACAGTACCGCCATCCACGTTAGCGGCGCCACGGATTTCGGCGTTGCCGTAGATTCTCGCGGAGCCATGCACGCTGCAGCTGCCTTTAATGCTGGCATGGCCGTAGACTTCAGCGTTTTCATAGATTTTCGCAAAGTCAGAGACTTTTGCGTGATCGAAAACTCGCGCAAAGCCAGAGACCTTAGCATTACCAGAAAGCTCAGCGTCGCCGAAGACTCGAGCGAAGCTGCAGACTTCATTTCTTCCGTAGATCTTGGCACGATCAGAGACGATGGCGCAACCATTGATTGTCGGGTAGCTGATACTGGCGTATTTGGAGCCGCTAACCTCATAGGTCATGCCGAAGACCTTGGCGTCGTCAGTTACGATGGCGGAGCCGCATACTTCCGCATGATGGTAGACTTGGGCGTTGCCGCAGACGAGTGCATCCGAGATAACTTTCGCCTTGTCAAAAAACGATTGCCTCACCGGCTACCCAGGCGTCCGTACCATTCTGATACAGGTTGTCATCATTCTCGATCCATCCGCCGAGGTCGCCAGGCTTGACACCGTGGCGACGAATATAGATGAGACATCGGATGCGACGCACAATGTGCGTCGTGCCGTCGCTGCTGACCACTTTCTTCTGCTCTCCTGTAAATTCATATTTCGGGTCCATTAAAGAACACCCCCCTTTCAAAAAACACGTTATTGGAATAACAGTTAATGCTTTCATTATATCACAAATGCAATGAAATGTCAATAGTGCGCGCTTACTGGGCGCTGGGAGTTATTTCCAGATTATGGTTCCAACTCGCGAATTAAAGCCCACTATGCCCTATTCATTGACTTTTTGCCAGAGTATGCCATACTTGCAATTAGCCTCAGCATTGCATTGACGTGCTTTTTCGTAGAAGATCATCCGCATGTTCCAAAAATCTCTTGGTCGCATAGGCCACATTCTTGCTTTACTTTATTATCGTTGATTATAATCATCTTAGACCTTTCATAGTTAGAGTTATCAAAAAGAGACTAGCAGCTACTAAGGCCCACCAGATTATATATGACGAATATTAGACTCGTTCCACTAACTTTAGAAAACTCAGAATTTACTGAGTTTATTTTGAAGATGCGCTTAGACGATACGAATTACGATTTTTATCAGGCGGATGCAGATTTAGAATCCGTAAAAAATGGATAAGTAAAAATATAGCAAATAAAGACGATTACTTTATTATCCTGAACGACGAAAAAATGGTGGGATATTGCGCACTATATGACTATAACTTCGAAAAGAAATTCGCAATGCTCAGTATCGGATTATATGGCGAAGACACACGCGGAAAAGGCATCGGCACAGCGGCAACTAAGCAATTAGTAAAATACGGCTTCGAAAATCGTGGCTTAAAAAGTATTCGGCTATTAGTAAGCGAAGGAAACCCAGTCGCAATTAAAAGTTACGAAAAAGTTGGCTTTTTGAGTTTTGGCACACAGCCAGCCAACCGTCCGTACAATGGACAAATGTTTGATTTACGTCGAATGGCAATTATGAATCCAAACTCTTTAGCTTAATTGACTTCTTTATATGTCGTTAAAGCCTGGTTAATTAAGGTCCACTATTTAGCCATTAAAAACCAGCTCCTTTACGAGGCTGGTTTTTCGAGAGAGGAAAGAATTTTTAGCGGCTATAAGCGTGTTTTTTACGGCAGAAATATGCCAAAACCATAATCTAGCTCCATAATTTTGGCTATTAATAGTCTTACAGTTTGGTTTTTGTCATCTTTTAACAAATGGCACATTAAATGGATGTCCTACGACTTGCCCGGCGTATGGAAAATATAAATCTATTTTTTGTTCTTCGCACTTTTTAATAAATGCTCCATAAATCTCCATCAACTCTTTAGTTGTGTATTTCTTGTCATCGATAGTTTTTAATAGCCCCCAAACGCTTATTTCCGTCCGGTCAGGTAATTCCTTTAATATGGCTATTAAATTATCAACGATGTTTTCTAGTTCCATAGTCTATATTAGCCTTTCTTTTATAGCTTCTGTGTTTATCGTAACATTTTTTGGCAAAGCATTTCAGTTAAGCGCCTTGCAGCTTTTCATGGTGACAGTTATCGAAAAAAGATTTAGCTAAGTATCGCTTTTCATTGCAAGACTTTTTATTCTATCCTTAATAACTTTCTTTTCGCTATCAGACATCCTGTCGATAATTTTCTGTATAAAATCGTCCGAATTGGACGATTCTCCCAATGCTTCATTTACTATGCTTTCAAATCCATTCATAAAACTGGGCAATTCCACACTGTGTTCTTCTGACGTCTTGCCATGAATGGTTTTATAGTAAGCTTTTAGGCTATTCATCATCTGTTCTTGAATTTGCTTCGTAGTTTCTTGGATTTTTTTCCAAGCTTCCATTTTTTCTTGGAATGCGTCACGTTTCTCTTGACTCACAGGTTTACCGTATTTACCCTGGCTAGCCATTATCTCCATAGTCTCTCGCCAATCTTCTGGCAATTCATCAGCGTGCTTGGCAAGCTCCGCTTGTCCTCGTTCTGAGTCTGCCATTTCTAAAATGTATTGTGCATAAACCCCATATTTACTAATCGGATCTGGGTTATAAATTGGGTCTATAGGGATACCCTTTAGACCATCCGTTTCAAACATCAACCGAATTTTATCGTTAATTTGGTCAGTCAAAGACTGAACTCTAACCATTTTTCCATCTATTTCCACTTCAGTTGATTTATGCGAATCGTCAACACTCTGCGTATCGATGTGGTCGCCAGTAGATAGATTCGTCAGCACAAGACACCCTTCTTGTGGACGAATCCATTTTTCTTTTCCATTTTCGTCAAGCTCACGATCCAATTCGTAGCCCGCAGGCTGCTCAATCAAAAGCTGGTCAAATGTAGCTTGCGGAACATAAATATCAGCATCGTTTTTACCTACGCCAAACATAGTTTTACCAGTATATGCTTCATAAAGAATACGGTTCGCGTTCCCACCAAATAACATTGCTCCAGGAATGACACGTGTTATCTCGGCAGAAGTATCTATTATCTCTCTTCGACGAACCGAATCAATGTCTGACAAATAATCTGGAATGTCTTTGGTTGCTTCACTCGTTGAATTGTTTTGTTCGGCCGGCTTATTACCTTGAAATGGTGGAAAGTCTGACCAGCCATTATCATTTGGTAATTGCGATATATCTCCATGATGTTCGTTTAGCTGTTCCATGCTTTAATCGTATCATTTAATCTTCTTTGCATTCTGCTAAAACCCGGTTAATAAACTTCGTCCCCATTGCCTCCATGTCCTTTTTTGTTTTAGCATGTATTCTTACATATTATAGCTAAAGCCACACTAACCCATAGAACGGCACAATAACGCAACGCATGATATTATGGATACAGATAAGTGCTAATAGGAGATTGAGATGAGCGAGACTATAAAAACAGAAGGACAGGAGTCGCAAGAAGAGATTGGCGGACAAGCTAGCGCATGGGATTCACTAGCAGCAAATCCTGCTGGTGAAATGAGTAGCGATATTGCAACGGATTCCTCAGAAAACGAAAATGCAAACATCGACGATAGCATGCGACGATGGCTGTACGACAAGGGGCTAAATCCACAAGACTTTGAAGGCGAGAATCATGCTTCTGATAGCGAATGGGCCGATATTCTTAAACAGTACCAACAAGAGACCGAAGCACTTAGGGATGAGCTAAAAGGCATCAGGGATCTCCCAGACTATTCGCCAATGGCGCATATACATAATATAGAGGAACTGCTGAGCTATCGACAGGGTACTCACCTCGATAGATTTAGCTATGGGGAGCTGCAAGATATTAAGATGGATTATGAAATCTTCAAGAGGGGTGAAGTGCTGGATCAGATTTACGCTAACGGCGAGATGCTCAAATGGCTTGAAGAAAAAGGCATAGCTAGATACAACCTCGCAGATGACACAGAATCATATCCACTAGAGAGACTAAAAGAGCTCCAAGAGGAGTTTCTTTCAGAGAAAAAATAACCCTGCTAGATAGTCTTTATGCTTTTTCCGGCAAAAGTCGAGTATTCTTCCTGTTTGGCAACGATTCCCCCGTTGTTGAAGAGTGGTTTTTGGCATTTTTCAGAAGGGATAATTCAATGAGAGAGACCACCAATACTAAACGATTTGCGCAAAAGATCGTAAAAAGAATTAGCAACAAAGTCGAAAAAGATAAGAAAAAACCAGTCGGAAACCAAAACTGCCTACTATGTAC
Organism: Candidatus Nanosyncoccaceae bacterium; assembly: GCA_045546295.1. Taxonomy (GTDB): domain Bacteria; phylum Patescibacteriota; class Saccharimonadia; order Saccharimonadales; family Saccharimonadaceae; genus UBA2834. The sequence goes on from JAZQCP010000005.1 coordinate 145,646, forward strand.
ATGGTGTACCGAAGCTCAATTTAGAGGCATCGATATTCTGCCTAGGCCGGTATATTCCCCTAGAGATGCAATTTTTAAGTTCACGGATGCTAACATAGTCAAATATGCTAGAAAAATACATTTTCGCAATGAAAACGTATTAAAACAGAAAGTCTTGAAAGGAAAAAGGTTTTATTGCCACGTGAACTGGAAGGATTCCTCTGGAGGACATGAATTTATTCTACTAAACATCGATGGCGAGATATACGTCATGGATTCGCAAGCGGGCTTGTTGGTAGATATTGATAGCGATGACGGGGGTTATTATTTTAGAGATATAAATTATAAGAATTCCTTCATCGTGAGGTTGGATAATAAAGAATTAAACGAAGACATGTTAAAGTATAACGGCGCCAATTTTACGATAGATTTTGATGAGGCCGAGGATTTAAAGTATCTGCTCTAACACCTTGGCGATATAATAAAATGTATGGATTTTATAAAAGATATTGACGCAAAAATGTCGTTAATACAATATGGCTGGGTGGACAATGCTGGCGCTAAGCACGCCGACATGGCGGAGTTTGCCGAGAAATATATACTTCAAATGCCAGACGAATTATTGAAGAGTCGACTTGGGGTTTGCTGGGATCAAGTGGAGTTACAACGAAAACTATTTAACGATTGCGGGATTGCCGTGCGCTCGTTTTTCATTGTCCATTACGACGAAGATAAGTGCCCAACCCATACGTTCATAATCTTTGAACATGACGAAAAAGTCTTCTGGCACGAGCATGCGTGGGCTGCCCTGCGCGGCTTGCACGAATATGCCAATTTTAAAGAAGCTATTTCCGATATTCGAAATAAATTCATTGAGAACGAACTTGGCGGTAAGTTTAACTCGCGAAATCTTGTCATATATGAATACGCCGCACCCACGAAGAGCTTATCATGTCTTGAGTTCTATAAACATTGCGAAAAAGGAAAGCAAATACAGGTGGGCGACTTGTAGATGTATTATTTCAGTACGCCATTCTTCATATCCTGGAAGATGCCGGGAGTATCGGAAAGTTCACTAAAGGTGCCCCTCTGAACTATTTTTCCTTTATCTATTACGATTATTTCGTCGCAGTTTTGTAGCGTGGTCAACCTATGCGCAATAGATATAATAGTGGTGTTGTATTCTTCTTTTAGTTTTTCAATTTCTTTTTGCACATGTTTTTCGGACGTATTGTCGAGCGCGGAAGTTGCTTCATCCAATATCAGAATCTTTGGTTTTCGTAGAAAAATGCGAGCAAGCGCTATGCGCTGACGTTGTCCGCCCGACAAATTTCTGCCGCCTTCTGAAATCATAAAGTTATATTTTTTGGGGAGGTTGCTAATAGTTTCTTCGAGATTTGCGCTTTTGGCAGCCTCCGCAATTGCCTCTGGGGAAATATTTTCCTCTAGACCATAAGCAATATTCTCAGCAATAGTCCCGGCCACTAAGAAAGGAGTCTGCGGAACTAGAGCTATAGATTTTGCAATCTCCGCACGGCTGAGCTTTGATAAATCAATACCGCCAATTCTAATTTCCCCACTTGCCTGTTCTAGCTTGTCAATTATCTTAATTAGAGTCGACTTTCCGCAACCACTTGGGCCAACAATTCCGATAAATTCTCCTTTGTTTATTTCTAGGTCAATGTTGTTTAATATCTTCTTGTCTGGCTCCTCATCGTAACCCATTGAAACATGTTTCAGCAAGACATCGTTATTAATGATTTCATCGTAGTATTTATCGCTCGTTTGATACGAGAAATCTTTTGGCAACTCCGCAATCTTGAAATAGTCATCTGCGAGCACTTTACACTCGGATAATTCGTCTAGAATTCTATGCAACTCGCGAAGTGGGGCGGTTAGCTGAGTAAAACATAGATAGATAGTTAAAATAGAACCCACCGCAATGATACCGTTCGAGGCTAGCACTACAGAAATGGCAATAACTAGGACAGTAAAAACAGCTTCATTAATAAACTTGGCACAATCATAGAATGCCATAGATTTGTGATGCTTCATTTCTCTTGAACGGAGATTACTCGATTTGTTTTCTACACGTGATACTTCCATATCTACACTATTCAAAGAACGAATAGTTTCGATGCCGCCAAGAAGTTCCACCATAGTTCCATCCATTTCGGCTTTTTGCTCCATTAAATCTACGCGAATGCCACGTTGAGTTTTGATTTGCCTCCAAACAACAAAAAGACCAACCGGTATAACCGCAATAATAAGGAGCGCAATTAGCGGTGGGAGTTGCGAAAAAATCACAACAATCGCAGCGACGCCAGTAGCTATAGCGGGAGCAAAATCCATGAATACTAGTTTTACTAACTTTGAGACGCCCTCAATACTACGATTGAGACGTCCATGGATATTGCCGGTCATATGTTTACGAAAATAAGATAAGGGGGCTGTCATTAAGGCGCTGGATGCTTTTGTTCTCGCCCTAAGCTCCACCTTTGTGGCAACGCCTTCAACCATCAGTCGCCTGATTACTTTTATAATTTCATTGGAGACGGTAACTACTAAAATAACTAGCAGAATTGGGATGACCGCTGTGAAAACTATCTCATCCTGAGCCAAAACCTGATCCGTAAGATAGCCGATAGCAAGTGGAGTAATCTGGCTAAGTACCGCCGATAATCCGAGAAGTAATAAGACTAACAAAAAACTTATCTTCTGTTTTTTATCTAAAATACCGTATATTTTTCTAAATAACGACTGCTTCATAAATCCATTACATTATAGCATGGCGCGCCCTTGCTTTTAATTCGGCTGCTCAGTCGAATTTGATTGATTTTTTCAATTTTCCTATTAGCGCGGCCATTAATATAGCCGACAGGCAGAGCGCAAGGGCAATGATGATTTATATAAAAACCCTCCTCGCAAAATCGCGGGGAGGGGATTAATGTTCATCTGAGCCTGCAATACCAGGCAACACCAGGCTTATCTGGCTTGATCGGATAGCGAACCTCGCGGAAATTGCTGTATGTTGAGACAATCCAGCAACCATCCTTGGCTACGCCTTCGAACCAAACGACCTGGCCATACTGCCCTTCGCTTTCGATAACGCCAATTAGATAAATATGATCCACGACTCTCTTGGTTAACGACAGATCACGTGGCGATACTGGCTCCCAGTTATTATAGGTGAGGATTTCTCCCCAACGCCTAGCATCGAATCGATTTTCGCCCGGCTCACGATCTCCTGGTTCAGGCATCTTGAGCTGCTTGCCACTCGCATGCTTAACTTTCCATGCAACATAGCTCGGGCTTCTCCTGATGACGAAGTCCAGCGAATCGGTTACGGCCGTATAGAACTCAGGTGCGCCCGATTCTTTCCAAGGCGCAAACTGCGGTTGAGCGTACGAATAATCCTTTGCTCCGCATTCCATTATTGCACGATAAATCATGCGACAAAGGACGCGGATGATTCGATTATTCTGCCAAGCGGGCAACGACTGTCTGGCGAAAAAATTCGCAATTGCAATTTTAATATTCATGACACCCCCCTTCATTGCTCAAAAGTACATTTATACTAACAGTATACCATTATTTAATGTATCTGTCAAGATAGCGCTAACTTAACGAGGGTCGGTTAATTACGTGCAATCTTATGCAACAAAACCCAGTTTAATTTCGATAGCTTAATAATCATTGCTATCATTTTCTACATTTTCCTAATAAGGCCTAAACGAGACACCGATCGAAAGTGGGAATTGAGCAATTCGAGTTATAAGTTTTTCAACTAATCCTTAAAATTGTTTTATCTAGTTAAGCTATTTAATCACCATGCTATTCATGAGCGCAAAGGTACCTATCGCAATTAGAATAATCATGAACGCACATACGGCTATAATCTCAATGTTACGATGATTGCCGACAATTTCACTATCGAATGGGTTATGCGGATCATATACAATGCGACGCTTCTTGCCTTCCCCCTCTTTGTCGCCACCGTATTTTGCTACATGACGATATTTTTTCCCTTTTACAGAAAATTCAATGATTTCATGATGGGTTTTAGTAATGAATGACGCCTCGCGGTAGTCGATAACCGTTCCCTCAGTCTCATGCCAAGTGGAGTCATGTATGCGTTTGCTATACTTGGCTTGCTGAATTGAATAGTAGATAATGGCGCCAATTAATATCGTTGCACACACAATTAAAAAGGGCAAAAAACTGCCACCGTATTGATATTCTTTTGGCAGAAGGGACCAGATAACACCGAGTATAGCCAACAGTGCAAGTGTTAAAAATAGAGCTAAAAATGACCGTACATTTGGATTAGTAGAATTAATATCCCATTTGAGACCATACGCTTCGCCATTATTGACGATTTTCTCGCTCCCGCACGCTGGACAGCGATCGGTACTCTCTTTTATTTCTTCGTGACAATTAGTGCAAAACATTAGTTCTATTATAGGATAAACCAATGTTAAAAAACAAACCTCACCGAACATATCGACTAGCGACACCTAAAACAAGAAGACGACCAATAGGCAGTAGCCTACTTGACAATTAGGACGTTTTACGATATAATATTCTAACTAGTGTCCATTCGCCTAAGAACATACAGTGCAGGAGGAGGTGGAGTATATTGACAAACTATCAATACATCCAAGAGTGCAGCAAGGATCAGCTCGTCAGTTTTCTATGCAGAGAAATAGGATGGCACTGCAACTACAATTGCAAAGCACTCAAGTACTGCAAATGGCACCACGAGGGTTTTATTGACTGGCTGGAGCAGGATAGAGCGATTCGTATGTACAACGTAAGGAACACCGATACGGGGTTCGTTGTATCAGAAATATCTGGCACAATACGAAACATGGACTTCCTGCAGTCATGCTCCGTGGAGGAGCTGTCGCGCGCCCTTTGCTGGGAAATACGACCAATGTGCGGAACATGTATAGCAAGAAACTACTGCACGGGTAAAGGAGGTTTTATTGACTGGCTGAAGCAGGATAGAGAGGAATAACATAACTGCACAACCGTGCCCGCCGTAAGGCGGGCATTTTACATATGCCTGGAGCATAAAAAAGCTTCGACGTTTGTCGAAGCTTTGTGTATTATTCTTCAGGAGAAAATCGGCGCCGGCCAATACCACTCGATTACCGGACGCCACCTAAACAAGCAGCACGGTGCCAGTACTGGCGTACCTAACTCGGCCAGAGAAGATGCCAATTTCGCCATAGTAGCAAAACCTACACTTGTGCGCTTTTCAGCAATTCTAGGACTCGCCTTTCTCTCTCCGCAATCTGCTTTTTAAACGCATCGTCGCTTTCAAAAGCGGAGTTTGCCGCGATGGCCTCTTTTATTGACACAAATTTTAGGACAAAATCTAAAGCCTTTTCTCCATCGTCTAGTTCTTGACCGCCTATTTTGTTCTCTACTTTACAAGTGTAATAAAAATTTTGCTGAATATGAATGACGTCTTTACCAGATTCGTCACCGTTTTGGATTTTTAGAACTTCTCCAAACTCTTTGACAGAATCCGGAATAAGTGTCATGCCTGTTTCTTCTTTGATTTCACGAACTAATGCCTCAAGATGCGTTTCATTTCCTTCAATTCCACCGCCAGGGAATTTATAGAAATGGTACTTCCGGCTATAGATCATCGCAATATTGCCATTATTATCAAAGATAATTCCGCGAACCGATGGGCGGTAAAACTTTTTCCCATTTGGATTATAGTCCTTCAAATCAATGGTAAATAGTTTTCTCATATTGCAATTATATCATGGGGTGCAAGTTGAGCCTCTTGCCCAAAAATACTCATTAAAAAGCCCCCGACTCTGCCCGCACTGGCTGTGCGGAAGTCGGGGGGGATGGGCGCGTTAGTTTCTGGCGATTACATCGCCAATACCTTCAATTGAGGTACTTTTGGTGCCGTAACAGTACAGGCACCTGAGTATCGGGTTTTTCTTGAGGCGGCGATACTCCCAGGAGTGCATGAGTAGACTGCTGTAGCTATAAATCCGCACATCCTCATCCGACCCCGGTACTGCGAGGGCGACGATGTCGCCATCGGCGTCGGCGCCAATAGCCGTCACGATTCCCTTGGCAACCTCCGGAAGACTCTCGAAGATTACTCCGCCATAGGCGTAGTTTATGAAAACCACGTCTTGGCCTACCTCGAAATAGCCCTGGGGGCGAGCGTTAGGAAAACGAAACACCCCATCGGTCGTGGAGATCGGGATTCGGATGACTGCCCTGACAATCTCTCCCCAGTAGTCTCCTATCAGCAGGGATGCGTACCGAACGAAGCCAGGTTTCCATGCGGCATAGTCGCCGAAATCATCAGCCAAATAGCACACGACAAGTGCTATAAAACACACAACAACAAGAACCGTAATAACTTTCATACTCCTCCTTCTGGCAGAACTGCCGCCGAAAAATCTTTGAGCGGTTTTTGCGACTCATTCCGATTACCTAATAATAGCTAAGCAGAATGAGTCACAAATCCCCATCGGGAGAATCTAACGCATTTTTCCTAAAGTTCCATAAGCCCTAGTGGGTTTATTTATCTAATTATACCACATATGCTTATTTTTGTCAATAAACTCGTGTCCCTTCACGGCCTATGCACCATAAAGACCTGAATTCGTCGGTCTTATATATTTAAAATTTCAGATAGTGGCGATTCGCCATATATTTCTACGAATCGCTTGAATTGTGGCGATCGATTTACTTCAATCAATTTTAATTCGCCATTTTTTAATACGGCGAGGTCAATACCAATAAAATCAAGTCCGGAGAGAACGGCAATCTTCTTGCAAATATCTTTCTCTTTTTCGGTTAATTGACGTTTTCCGACAACTTTAACCTTCGACTCTGGCGATTTGCTAGTTTTTATCGTAGCCTGCTCAACCGGATTACCAAAAATTGCATAAACGCGCAGTTCTTCCTGAATATCCATTAAATCTTGAATAATATAACTATCATCAAAATTCGCCTCACTAAAATAAATATCTTTTGCGCGTTGCGAGATGCGTTTTTTGGCTAAATGCTTACCATTGCAGAATGTTCCATTCGAAGGTAAAAACGTATTCGGCATGTAGTCAGAATAAAGCATGTACTGGCGATATTTGTCTTCAAAAGACTCCATCTGTTCGTATGTGGTTATATTATCTATGCTTTTTGAAAAATGAAAAGTTTTTAGAGCGTTTTCGACATATTCCTTTGCACGGAGCGATATTTCTTGATCATTGAATGGGTCGCGCAAGTAAACTACATCATAATCACTATCACGCCCAGAGAGTTCATTGTAAAGGTATATATCCCACCCATGCTTTTCGAAAAAAGTGGCAGATAAATCCTTTTTAGTAGTAATAATCGCTTTCATGCAATGATTATAGCATTCTTAAATCTTCTTCAAGACTGTGGGATTTTTATGTCTATTTCGTCGCCATTACCAATTACTTCCTCTACAATAAACGCACTGTTAGCCGGACGATTGAATGCTGGGGAGCTCCCGTAGCCTAGCATACCAAAGTAGGCGCCACGATTTCTCTTTTCTTTTTTGCAGTTTATGTTATAATAATATACGAATCCCCAATGCGTATTTTGGAGATGAGTACGTCAGGATTAGAACATGGACAATCGGAAAGGTAGGTGGAATTATGAAAACGCGGTCAGTCACTTTTATGGGGCTCGGTATAGCACTCTTCGTTGTACTCTCGATGTGCCTGAGAGTTCCCGTGTTCGAGAACTATTATTTATGCCTGGGATATATCGTAATGACAATCTATATATGGAACTTTGCTTGGTACGAAGGAGCCATCGTCGGGTCGCTCGGCGTAGTCTTATACTGCACTATCGGCGGTCTCGGATTCAACGGTATGCCAGGATGGGCTCTCGGAAATATCATCATCGGTTTAATTCTCGGCGTTACAATCAAAAAAATTCAGAGGCTAAAAAATAAGTCTTTGCAAGTTGCGCTCATTGCATTGGTTGCAATTATTGCAACTTTCTTTGGCATCGAGATTATAAAATCTCTGGTTGACAGCATAATCGTTGGCCAGCCGATCTCAGTAAGAATTGCCAAGAACACGACATCATTCATATCGGATGCCTTTGTTATCGTGGCTAGCCTGCCAATCTGCTTAGCTACAGAGAAGATTGCAAAGGAGCTTCGATATGGGCCGGAACACGATGCCAGGAATCCGGTAGCCTAGTCAAGAGACATTTTGCCTTTCTTTTGTAACTAATACGCTCCTGGGCTTAGCCCAGGAGCTTTTTTTGTTCGCAAGTTAGATCCAGCGTACAATTGCAGCTAGTTTCGACGCTTTTTTTCTCTAGCTCAGCATCTGCTTCTTTGTATTTTCGGGCCAGTTCCTGGAATGGTTTAAAGAAATCCGGATTATTGTGAGTTGGTCTTCTCCAAAGAATATTACTGTCTGGATTGTTTGCCATTTCAATTAGCTTATCTTGTAGCCGATCGAGCTTATCGTCGTCATAATCCTTACTTTCTAAGAAAGCATCAATTTTCGACTTGACTTGTTGCCATAACTCTTCGACTTTGGCCTCAAGTTCTTCCACGCTTGGCTCCACCTCCTCGTCTTCTAGTTCTGGGTCATCCTCTTCGCTATTCACGCCAAATTGACTAGACTCGATTTCGTCACGCATTTTCACGAGATTAAAAAGTTGCTGATATTTTATTACATATCTTCCCCAGTTTTCTCGACTGCTCGATTTTGCAAGCTTTTCTAGCTTCTCCCTTTTCTCGCGCAATTCATCTTCCGTCCTCCCATTTTCGTTGATATACATGAGCCTTTCGATTCCGAAGCGAACTTCGTTCAGAAAAATAGAATTTCAAGCGTTTTATATCTTCTATTACTCGTTGTCAACGCACCTAATGCTACAATAATCGCATGAAAACCAATATAGTCGTCACCTCGGGCTGCAAGTATTTAGATATTGATGGATACGCTGGCATCATCGCTTATCGCGAACTACTGAAGAGACAAGGGAAAAATGCAACTGCCTCATCTTCGTCTAGGCTCAACCAGAGTATTCCGCCTTTGATTCTGAACCTGAAATACCAGCTCGACCCAGTAGATACAGCAAAAGACGCAAAATTCATCGTATTAGATACGTCAAACCCTGATTTTTTCGATAAACAAATTACTACAAGGAAGCTTATTGAGATAATCGACCATCATACGGGCTATGAAAAATATTGGAATGATTACCCGAATATTAAAACTCAGATTGAGTTTATCGGCTCGGTCTGCACTATAGTTTACGAGCGAATTATTTCATCTAACCATACCGAAATATTAGACACTGATATTTGCAAGTTGCTTATTGCTGGAATTCTAGACAACACACTAAACCTTAAATCTAATATCACGACCGAACGCGACCGTAATGCCTATAGCGAGCTGTTGAAAATAAGCGATGTATCGAGCGATTTTTACGCCGAATACTTCTCCGCTTGCGAATCGGAAATCTTAAAAGATTTTACGCGAGCTATCAAGGATGACATAAAGATTGAGAAGGTCGGGGTCTTGCCGGAAGCTATTGGCCAAATGATCATATTAAATATTGATCGTTTTGATACGGCAAAAATGAAGCAAGTTTTTGCGGATTACCCAGAATGGTTAATGAATGTAATCTCTCTAGAAGATGGTAAAAGCTACTTATATTTTGACGGTATCGGCATGCGCAAAAGGCTAGAAGAATTGTTTAACAAGAAATGCGACACGGATAGCTTGCTGATACTAGACGACTTTTTACTCCGCAAGCAGATTATGAAGATTGCGCGCGAAATGTAGTCTTTTTTGCATGAAAAAGCCCCCGACCACCGCACGATTAGTGCGGAAGAGTCGGGGGACGGTTAATCGATGCGTTTTATGTCGGGGCTGTCAGTTATGCGGGGTCAATCTCTGCAAGCCAGCCAAGATCGTTGCCATTCTCATCGCAGACGATATAATCCCGATAAGACTTTTCCGTCTTTGTCAGGATATTGGCGTCCGGCACGCCATCTTCCTTGGTGCCATATCTGACCCAGTATGCCTCTCCGGGAAATCCGGTGCTTACCCCCCAGTCCGTCTTGATCGACCAGGATCCGTCATCGTTGCGGGAAATCTCGGCCCCTTTCAGGAACTCGGGATACTCTTCGGTCAGCAGTGCTGCCTTCATAATAGTGGCCTTCTTATAAAAGACTCCGTCGATCTCGACGAGGTTCGTGGCGGCATTGCCGATGCACCAGCAGTTGTATCCGGTGCTCGTGGCCTGAGACTCCTCATATCCAATCACGCTGCCGACGGGGCATTCTTCATCTCCCTCAACGCATGTGAGCTGGATCGTATCACCTGACACACGAATGGATTCGCGCAGGAAGTCCGGAATATCAGCTTCCTTCGTGACGCGGATTGCATCTTTTTTCTGACCGGCCTGTTTGTGGATGAGAATAATAACCATAAGAAAATCTCCTTCTGGCGGGGGCTACCGCCGAAAAAATAAAAGTGTTTATGTTTCGAGCGGCTTTCGCAACTCATTCTGGCCACCATATAGATAGGCAGAACGAGTTGCAAAATCCTCCAGAGGAGACCCTAACGCATCTTCTTAATGTTCAATAAAGCTAATTAAGCTTGCATTGTTTATTATATCATAGTGTTAAAATATTGTCAATACTTTTATATATTCTTGCTATTTTTGTCAATTATAGCTCAAAGATTTTATAGTTACTGCCGGCATGACGGATGATCTTGCCGTCCTGAACCACAACCCCAACCCCACTGGGCAGACAAATTAGAAACGAATCATGACTAGTAGCCCAGCCGTCTTTATTTTCATCGCGATAATCCGTATAGACAGAATAGCGGCCAATCAGGCCGACGCCAGTTTTATAATGCCGATGAATGTCGCGGCCGGTATCGATAAACTTACCAAGAGCAATGGCACCACCGCCGCCGCCGTAAACAACGCCGCCATGATTACTGTAGTCTTGCAAAACGAACTCGAAGCCGGTGCGATCAAATTCGTCCATAATCACCTCCGTATCACCGCCACCAATATAGACAGCACTATATTCGCCCAGATGCTTAAACGGCGCCAGGCTATCGGCAAACAGATACTGAATGTCCGTACGCCCGTGCATGGCAATCATATCTCGCATCCATTCAGAAGCAGAAGATATCTTCTCATTGTCACGAAAGCCAGTGGCAACATAAAGAATGCTGCTATTTTGCGGTAATTCGGCAAAGAACATTTCATCAAGCATTTTAGTAGCATTCTCATCGCCGCCACCAGAAAGAAAGATTTTTCCAGTCATATTTTTCCTTTTTAGATTATTATAGTTACCTTGCTACAATTTCGCCATCATCGAGAATTCTCGCATTCGAGCCATCCCACGATAGAATTTCGCTGATTTTTTGCGTACGAGCGTTACCTGAAAGTAAATCCGTGAAGACATTATTTTGCAGACCGGGTAAAAAGTAGAATTTTACTCCACCGTCCGCAAGGAATTTGATTTGCAAGATTCCCGTATCTTCAGTTCCGTTGTTGAAGATGAAGTCGCCAAGATTATATACAATCGGCTTCCCGTTGTTGTAGTCGATTCCCTGTAATGCATGCGCATGGCCACCGACAATAATATCCGCACCAGCGTTGAGGTAATCTTTAGCGGTCGTCTTCTGGACTTGCTCTAATTGATGCGATCCCTCAGTACCCCAATGAATGATAGATATGACATAATCACTATTCGACTTCGCCTCCTTGATGGTATCAATAAACTCCGCCGTGTCATAGCAAAGCAAGACGCCACCGGTAGTGGCTGTAGCACCAGGGGTATCGATGCCCCATTTTTCGGCGCGCGTAGCATTAACGAAGGCGACGCGATAGCCGTTGGGTAAGGTTAGATAATATGGCTTTTTGGCCTCGTCTAAGTTCTTGCCGGCGCCAATATATGGCATTTTGATAGCTTGAAAACTTTCTAACATATCACCGAAAGCGAGCGGTCCAAAATCATAGACGTGATTGTTGGCAAGCGTTACCAGATCTACGCCCATGTCGTTATAAATTGACAGTCGCTCGGGTTTGGCGCGAAAAGTGTAGTATTTACCAGGCGTTTTGGCGCCACGATTACTGACAGTGAATTCACTATTCGCAACCATAAAATCGCTCTCGCGCATAATCTTAAGAACTTTGTCAGATAAAATGCCGTTAACCCCCTTGCCGCGTTGATCATATTGTGGCATTACTTCCCAGTTGTCTGCCAAAGAAATGTCACCAACTATGCTTATCGTATAATCTTTATCCGGTTTCGCAATCTCATCTAGCTCAACGGAGTCAGATTGCGTCTCCGAATATGAGGGACGAAAATAACTTAGGCCCGAAAACACGACTAATGCCGCTAATGCCATTACTGCAACTAGACCGACAATCCGAATGCCCGCTGCGCGCCTACTTCTCATTATTTTAATTATAGACCATTATTTAGAATTGCCTGGAATGGCTCAACGATTATTTTCTCAATAGATTTATTATCCGATGATTAGCATATCTCACGTACGAGGATTTCGGCATTTTGCACGTTCTTGCCGAGCGCCTCGCGCGGATCGAGCTGGTCGATAATATTGCGAAAATGCCGAAAGACATGTTTGCTAGTTACAATTAATACATTCTTATATCCTTCGTTCAATAAATCGCCCAGAAAATCCTCAGTACGCTTATATACGTCCTCTGATGATTCTGCATTGCCATACCTAAACGTATAGATATCTGGTGAAGCATTTCTGATAGCATGATAGTCGTCAACTTTCTTGCCCTCAAAGCCGATGTTAATGTCGTTTAACCTAGCATCAACAATTAAATTTAGATTGTGATGCTTATTAATATATTCCGCCGTCTGCCTAGTTCTTGGTAGCTCAGAAATATAAATAGCCTCAAACGGCTCGTCTTTAAGCAACTCGCCAATTTTCTTCGCTTCGTTAATCCCCCTCTCCGTCAAAAACACATTAACGCTTGGGTCGGAATTATGCAATCCTAATACATTGTAGTTGGTTTGACCATGACGTACGACTGTGATTTTCATTATTCCCTATAATAACACAGAACACTAGTGGCTAGAGATCCCACCAACTTGGCCTCTCGATATAATCTGGAATATCTAGGAACATATTCCCTTTCTCGAGCACACTATGCGTATCCCAGTTATCCAGAACCTTAAGTGATGTGATTTGATAACCATAAGCGAACATATTTTTCATAAATTTAACAAGCTATTAGCTATAATGAAAAAGGATTTTTAAGGTAAGTTTAGAAATGATAAAAAATTCTGTTTTAGCGACAAGATTAAACGATGATAGCCTACGTTATTATATCGATAATTCATCTTATGCAAAGAAGCATGAGTCGCCGAACTTGGCGGAAGCAACGCGAAAAGAACTCGAGACGACCTACGCAGCCTGCAGAGACTACGCCTGCAATTCCCTCGTAGACAGCTTGATTACTTTTGATGACGCAAAAAATGGCCAAGTGAAGGAGTTGAATTGCGACAAAGACCATTTCTTTTTATTGGCTAGAGTGCGCACGAATTGGGAGAATCGAACCATAGAAGAGACGGCGGAGGCACGGAGATATATGGGCTTCACGATTCTGACCGAGAAAAACCTTTCGCATTTCCCTGGGCGCGTCCTCTACGGCTATAGAAGTGGAGTCGATGCGTCCATGATTGCGCATATTTACCCCTGTGATTCCAACACGGACTGCTACGAAACCGACCCCTTAAAGCTGACCGATACGCCAGAAATATTACTTGATGCGGAAGACTTGTGTAAAGAAGCGTTACGACTTGAGGCGTATAGCCAAGTTACGATTGAAACTAAGACCGCCAAACAGCAAAAAGGAATTAAAAAAGGCGCCGCATTGACGCCTGACGCAGTAATTGCGATTGATGAAATATCCCCAGACGATAAGTTGGCTGCCAAAGAAAGGAGATTACCAATAGTGTTAATCCATAAGGGACAGCAAACAGTCATGAGAGTATTTGATGCGCACGAAAGGGTCGAACTAGCAAACCCCGCCTTGATTTAAGCCAAGAAAAAACCCTCGACCTTGGTCGAGGGTTCCCCTTACAAAGGGGAGGCTAAAGAAGGAGAGACTTACTCTTCCAGTATCACTTCGAGGACTTCTTCCGCGAGGAAGTCGTCAACTTCGAAGTCGGCTTCTGCTGCCAGATAGCCGTCTTTACCAAAAGCATACCCGGTTTCCTTGAGACACTTCCGGAGCTGATCTTTGCCCTTTGCTCCAAGATTGCGTACGCGCTTCTCGGACTCGGGGTTGAAAAGTTCCAGCGCATTGCCGACTGTGTTGATGCCAGCGCGCCTGAGCGTGCGATGAAGCTGTCCGTCACCTACTACGTAGGCAATCGGCGAATCTTCCAGAACATAGTGCGGACGCAGCCCTTCAATCGCGAAGATCGCCTGAGCGATGTCGCCATCGCAACCGATAGCGAAGGGGTGAAATGCGAGCCTGCGGGAAACAAACCTGACAATATCAAGCACCCGCTGCGCACACAGACCGTACCGCCTGGCAGTATCCGCGGCTGTATGAGGCATCCCATCTTCACTGAGCCCAGACCAGTATCTGATGATGTCAACATTTCTGCCAACATTCTCAGCTTTTGACTGGCCGGGATGTTCATCCGATACGTTCTGGAACAGGGCGCGAATGTGCCCAATGAGCCTGTCGCACTGCTCCTGAGTCGAAGCTACGAACTGCTCATAGCGCCTGTTCGCTTCTTCCGTGTTCGCACGGTAAAGGTCGGCCACGCTTGCCGGGATATCATGCTCAATCTTGCGGCGACTGACAACCTTTTTATAGAGGCGGCCGATCGCGAAGGTTGCGGGGGTGATATCCTTACGGATATATCCATTAGCAAGGAGCGCATCGATCAGCTCGGGCAGGTCGTCTTTGGGCTGACGACGGCCAAGGAGCGACTCGTAGTATTCCACACGAGCGCACCAAATAGCCATGTTTACCGTCCCATATTTTTTCATGAGACGACTTGCGGTAGCTGTAGGAAGGATATCGTTCAGATTACGGAGAGATAAAGCGGTAGTGCAAAGATTCATACTTTTTCCTCCTAGAAAAAATTTTCAGGTTCTATCGAAAAAGCCCCAAGGGACTGAAAGAAAAGGTATTCTTCTCCTTTCTTTAAAAGTACCCGCCAAGATGGCGAAAGATAGCCTATTGCTAGGCCGAATAGTATTATATCACATAATTTCAAATTAGTCAATAATATTTCCATTCTTCATAATATATCCGTTATGGCTTGCATTTACTAATAGCATATATTATGTTATAATTTGGGTTGCCCTTAGTTTTTTGTTGCGTCGCGCAACAAAATATGGCTGAGGGTTTTGCACTTTAATATTAGAAAGGAAGGTGATGTTGTTTGAAAAGTATCGGAATTATTTCTACTAGTTACGACGCTACGCTGATGTACCTCGAAGGTATCAGCAAAGAGATTGAACGGCGTACGGAAGACGTAAATGCCACCAGACTCGTGATCCGTTACTGTCCAGACTTTCAAGGTTCTGGGCCGCCGAAGACAGAAGAAGATTGGGGCGAGCTCTCTGAAAAGATGAGCCAGGAAGCGCTCGATCTGACACTCAAAGACAAATGCTGCTGCGTAGCGCTTGCAACCGACAATCTGCGGGAAGTTGAGCCTACGGTCGCCGAGTTACACGAGGTCGTAGAAGGCGTAATCTGGCCGCCAATCTGTCGCCAAGTCGATGTGAATATGGTGGAGCTCTGGGGATGCGTAATACAAAAGCTACTATCAATTTCCGTCAAGCGCGCTCTTGTCCTGGGAACAAAGGACGACATGTCCAGCCCCTTCATTAAAGAACAGCTTGAGCAATACGGAATCGAGATGGTCGATATGGGCAATTATCCCGAAGAGATTGAGCGGATTGATCAAATCATCCGGAAACGGCCAGTTGATGACGAAGGGGTAATTGACGCAAAAGAATTCTTAGTGAATGTTGCGTGGCAGGTTCCCCCGGAATTGCCTGATTGCCCGGGAGCTGTCGTACTTGCAAACCACATACTGAGCGAATACATATGTTCAGACGACCCAGTTGAGTCGCCGGTGATTGACGCAGTCGAGGAACATATTAGATGCTTGGTAACCGAGGTACTGGAGGAATAATGGACATACGAATCTGTAGCCCAGGCAACATGGACCTGGGCGATTTGTCAGAATTGTCGATATCGCAGCTTTTTATTCTGTATGCCGACTTATATATGTACATCGACATGTGGAATATTAATAAGCGAATAACCGGCAGGTATCCCGACAACTATCCCGACGGATACGGTTGTCAGAAAAGCTCCACAATAACAATCGAGAAACTAAACAAAAAGCTTGCCATTCTGCGAAGTGCTCTTTCCGAACGAACGGGAGTAAGTATGGCAAATTTCGATAATTGGTTCAACTTCTATTACGGACACTGCAAAAGAACCATGCCGGTGTCCGTCTGGAAGGTGTTTGCGCAAAAATGCCGAAACGGCGAGGACGTTTCCGCATATTTGCCCAAAAAAGCCCTTTCTTTCTAGAATCATTGCCCAGCCAACGGCTGGGCTTTTTTATCGTTAAAAACCCTCGGCCAATAGACCGAGGGTATGTCTTTGCGTTGATAGGAGAGGCGCTACTCGACATCGAACCCAGTGCGCGCGAGTCGATTCACGACCTCGCCGCGAATATTGTCGTCAATGTAGCCACATTTTAATGCTTCGATGAGCCCACCAATCGTTTTGATTTCCATTCGCGCCAGAGTGTCCTGTGTTGCTCTGGTTAAACACAGCGTATTGACGACGGAATCTTCAAAAACAAACAGTGGCACTACGGCATATATTTCTTCCGACTCAAGCTTTGCGAGCAGGCCAGAATCCCGAATAGCTTCCAAGGCTCCTTTAGTTTTTTCCGATGCGCTGCCGATTGACATAAACAGTTTTGCCGATATTTCCTTGTAAATATGTGGCTTTAATCCTGGCTCAAGACCAAAACGCAGATTGAGCACATCGTAGTAGTCAGACATGTCCCGCCTTTTGGATGACTGGTCGCAAAGTGATTTCTTGATAAAATCGGCTATGAGTTTGCGCTGTTCGTTAGTTGGCGACTCGTAGTTTTCATAGCGCCGATTTGCCCTTACGTAGAGATCGACGCCGCAATCATACACGCATAATAAATCCTGGACGCAAATCGGAATACCGAGATTGATGCCGTAACTTGCTGCCTTGTAAAGACGATTAATAACAAAGGCGTCAACAGTAAGGTCTTCTCTGATGTATCCTGCGGCTGTAAAATACTGAGCCAGATCATTAACTAACCCGTTGGGTATTTTTCGACCACTGACTATTTCGTCAAAAACCGCACAACGCACCCTCCAAATCATCTCAGGGACAGTCTTGAACTTTCTTGCAATCTTCGGCATAAGCTCGGTAGGAATACTGTAAGGGTTATCAGTTATAAACCCGTGAAAATTGGCCGCTTTATTAACCATTATTTTCACCTCTCCTTTCTTTTAAAGTACAACATCTATCTCCAGTGAACGTTGGCCTATTATAACACTTTTAAGATAGTGCAAAATGCCCCCGACCAAAAAGCCGGGGGTTGGCACCGTCTTGGCACCTGAGAGGGGGCAGATTATTTTAATTCGAAACCGGCACGAATAAGCTTACATTTAAGTTCACGATTAGCCACATCACTGATGCCTCGAATCCTACCTCTGCCCTTTAGAGCCTCAAGAGCATCACCGATTGCATTAATTCTGAGCCTCTTTAGGCTGCAATACGTGGGCGCAGTTAGGCAAATATCATCGATGTTCGATTTAAACGTAATAGAGAGAGGCGCCACAGCGAAGGCTCCGTTAGGCACAGTTCCCCACATTATGCCAGAACGGTTAATGGCCTCTAGGCCGCGCCTAACCTTGCTTTTTGCTGTGCTCTCTGAAATGTGAAGCATCGCTGATACCTGTTTATACGTACGCCCACTCTCTTCTTCGAGCCCAAAACGCAGATTGACAGCATCATAGATTATGGGCTGCTCTGCCGGAAACTGATCGTCGAACAACTCTTTGATAGAGTCGATTACTTTTTTGCTCCAGTCTCCGTCCTGAGGCATAAATGTTTCATACCGAATATTCGCCAAGCGGAAACGGTCGATGCCATTGGTTTCCGTGTAAAAATCGTGCACGCGCGCAGGGACCATCGTTTTAGTTCTCTTGCCTAGCAATGCTTTGTAAACTCGGTTGATTGCGAAAGTAGAAAGATCTAAGTCCCTCCTGATATACCCCAGTTGATACATCAGCCTCACAACGTCCATCGTAGTGTCGTCGATGGAAACATTGCCTTCCAAGATTGCGTAGGCCGCACGGCGCGCTGCCCATATCATTTCCTGGTTTGAGCGGAATTTACGTTTTATCCGTTCAGCTAGCTCGTCTGAAATAGCGCCAGCGTCAAACCCAACAAAATCAATCGCTTTCTTTACCATATCCCCTCCTTTTTAATGTACTTTTTGAAATTACAAAAACAGCGGTTTTAACCGTTTATTATTATGACACACTAGACACTTGTGTCAATGTATCAAAATGATGTTACTTTTTTACCATTTTCGCGAGTAGCACATTACGATAATGCTTCGAATCTTTATCGCAAGTAGACAGGACTATAATTTTGTCGCCCGCAGCATAATTCAAGTCTCGAGACTGCTTGGCGAAGGATCGGATTTCTTTAACAATGTCCGCATTATGACCATTGCGGTTACCCTCATGATTATAGATGCCGGAGCGATCGATATCTACGACAGAAAAGTCTGATATCTCTAAATCATATATGCCATCCTCAGTGTAGAGTTTGCCAGTTTTATGTTGATCGAAATAATCTTTTTGCTCGAAAAGCGAGATGCCGCCAAACATACGTTGCCCATCCATACGGTGGCCGTAGATAATCGAGAAATCATCTTTGAAGCCGTTATTGCGATAGTCTAAAAAGATACTGCCGGCCGTAGCATATTCACCACGGTAATTGCGAGTTAAGTATTTGGTATTGTTTTTAGATTGTACAACTGGGTAGTCGATATTAGTGTCGTTTATCTTGACCCAGGCGACTATTTCTGGATTAATCTTTTTGAGCTCAGCCAAATCAACGTCCGCCTCAGCATCCGGCGCCATGCTGGCAATTTCATCATCCATCTTGGCACTTATATTTACGGCATGAATATCCAGTAAAGCGTAAAAACCGATGAGAAAAATGAGTAGAAATACCGTCGTAGATAAAAGATCTACGGTGCGCTCAATACTACGACGTATTTTTTCAGATATTTTATTTTTGCTGTTTGCCATAGTTAAATCGACCTCGTGCGAAAGATGCTCACGATCTTTCCTTTAATTTTTTGTTCGAAGATTGCGCCAAAACTGCGCGAATCATCCATCGCTTCGAGGTTCTCATTCAACAGAAAGTAACTTCCGGTAGGGACACGGAATGGAAAAGTGATAGAAGGAGCTTCGCCGTCGTCGAGGTTGTATACCACCGAATCAGATATGCGCACGCCATTAACATAGAGGCGCCCAGCTTCATCGATGGTAAGCAAGTCCCCCGAGGAGGCTAATACCGACGATACGTGCATTTCATTATCGCGCTCAAATAACACGACATCGTCTGGGTAAAATGTCTTGTCCGTACGGGAGAATAATACGAGATCGCCGTCCTCTACACGATTCGACATCGATACTCCTTCTATCCGCCTAAAACCGATCAGAACTCCGAATAGTAGCCACAGCACAAGTGCTAAAACGATTATCTTGGCCGCTAGACGAATCCAGTTTTTGTTCTTTTTTAGAAAAGCTTTCGCCCTGTCCATGTCCCCAGTTTCCGACTAAGCCTGTTGTTCTTCGTTGTCTTGTTTCTTGTGAAGGAAGATAAAGAGACCAAAGGCGCCGATGATTAAGAGCATGAGATAGAACCAGAAATTAGTAATAACGCCAGTAAGTGGGCTAGCTTGCTTATTGTTCTCGATATTCGTAACGTTATTTTTGCTAAAACAACCTTCACCGTCTAAGTTATTTTCATCGCAAGAAGTATTGCTGACGGCTACCGCGGTTTTCGTTGTGTCACTCCCACTAGTGCTGTCGAATTTTTCAATATAGTCATCGCCCGAGTTGGTCTTAGTTATAGTGTATCTTGCGCCAGCTGGGAGCTGGTATGCGCCGCCATTATAACCAACATGGACAGTATCGCCATGCTTGAGCTTAATTGTTGCTGGAGTGCCAGCAGTGACGCTTGAAGCACTGCCAGTACAGGCAGAAGTGTCAGTCGCTGGGACAATATCAATTGCAAATGAACCTGCTACGCCATTTTCGGCTGGGATATCAATCGTATATTCAAAGCATTCGTCTTTTTCGGCCATGTTGCCAGTGGTGGTAGCAGTAGCTTCAATGTAGGTGTAAGTAGTACCACTCGTCCAGACAGCTTCGTTAGCCTTTGAGCTATTAGTGTTGTTTTTAATTGACACGGTGGCTAAATAGACGTTATTGTTCGGAACATTGTTCGCATCAACCTGATAGCGTACTGAGATTTGAATGTCATAGCTGTTCGTGCTATCGACAGGATAGTTTGTGCTATTGCTAGACGCAGTCTCGGTGACAGTGTAAATATAATCGCCAACCTTGCTAAAATCAACGCTAGCTAAATTAATTACTGCGGTTTGTGTGGCCGTACCGCTCGTTGGCGCAACGCCATTGAAGGCTATAGTAGCACTTGAAGGTACTGTTGTAGCTGTGCCTGGTTGAGTGTAGTTGCTCTTTGGCGAGATAGTGTAAGTATAGGTGTTTGTGACTGGGTTCGTCACGCCCGTCACGTTTCTCCTAAGCGTGACCTGGTTATTGGTCCCGTCATATGTTGCTGTATTGGCGAAAACGCCAGCCACAGGGAAAATTGTCGAAACAGCTAGAGCGATAGCTGCTACGCCTGCGGCAAATGAAAGTTTTTTCATTTCTCCCTTTCTTTATTTATTAAATTAATTACTACAATACGCCATCCTACTCCTACCGCCCCCAGGGCCATTAAAGCAGAATAGAGTATTGTACTATTGGTATTTACTCCGGTTAAAACCGGAACATCCTGCCAGCTCTGAGTCGCAAATTGAGCGCTGGCTGTATAATCTTGGTCGGTATCGAGAAAATAATAGTTCTCCGCACTGGCCGATGTTATCCCCACCGTATTCGTGAGAGTTTGCGTGACATTTTCGGCGATGTCGAACTCCGCATAAAGCACAACTGTACCATTAGCTGGAATTGAGACAATATTTGCCACGCCGTCGGAAATAATTTCATATCCAGAAGCCGTTAAGAATCTGGCGCCAGCCAAATTTTCGGAGATTTCAATGTTATAGATTGGGAAACTTGCAGTATTTGTAATGTAGATTTGAAACTCTACCGTGTCCCCGTACCGATATACATTTTGCGAGTTAATAACTTGCTTTGAAATGCTAGGCGCAAAATACCCATTAAAACGCTCCCAACTACCCGTTATCGTAACATTTTCAGACGGCATTGTGAAGGTTCCGCTTATGCTTTCTCCGCCATTTTTCCACCCCAAGAATCTATAGCCTTCGGCGGTGGGATTTTGTGCAATAGTAACGGTAGCACCGTCATCATGTTCTGTGACGGCCGGAAGGAGTTGGTCTGCATTTGGCGGCAAAACATCCCCAGTAAACTGGTAGGTCACGGTATGGAATTTTGGATGGTATACATAGGTTACTTCCGTGTCAGCCGTAATAATGCCAGTAGCTTGGCCAATGGTTAATTCCGGAGTATAGCGATTATTAACAATTGGGCTTGCAGTATAAGTGTCGCCGTCGTCATATTCCGTCACAACATCCGGGACAAATGTCGTGCCATCTTCGTTGAGATGATGAACGGTGAGATTATATGTTACGTTTAACGTATTCGTAAAACTGGCCGTACTACCAATATACATATTATCTAGCCAGCCATAGTAAATAGTGTATGAGCCACCCTCTAGCGAATGAACCGTAACCGTGTCGTAATTATCTGACGATACTTCGATGGAGCCGAAGTTATAACTTGCGCCATCTTCATAATTGCTGGAAGAAATAGTAATATCTGGATTGATGTTTTCATGAATGATGTCATTTAGGGTTGAGAGCTGGCAGTAATCGCGTGTCCATAATACATAATTGCCAGTCTTATTTATCTTTACTAATACAAAATTAGTATTTTCAAACTCTTTCGATTTATTTTTTCCGTTAAGTGAAGTCTGCGCATGATTAACCAAATTCAATTGCGAGGTGGCCGTTACGTTTACAAATTGCGTAACGCTATAATTTGCCACATTCTCTTGGTATATCTGATAGCTATAGCCGGTCGTATAATTAAAATCATTAATAGTATAGACCCATTTATTTGCATTGTTGGGATCTTGATTTGCAGAAGTCAACGTGACGGTTTTAAGGTTTTCCGCGGAGCCAGAACGACGGACGTGCAAAATAACTTGCGAGGGACGGGTACTCGCGCTCTGGTCGCTCCAAGTTATTTCGATAGGAATTCGAAAATCCGTAGCTGCGAAAACCGCATTAAGTATAGCAATAGAAGCTAATCCCGTGAGGGAGATAGCCAAGAATACTAATGTGAGCGTCCTCTTAATGCTGGTTTTCAACGATCTGGTGAAAACCATACAACTCCCAAACAAACTTAGGGTTTACATATTACTCACACAATCCACTTATGGGCATTATAAACCATAAGTGGCGTGTGGTAAATAAATAGCCATTAGGGAGAAATGAGCTATTTTTGAAGGATTGTGGCCTATCACTGTGCGGGAGTAAGACTTACAAAAGCAGTCTTCACAGTTAAGGCCAATCCTCCTTTATTCGCAGTTAAGATGTTGGGGAATGCGGTTATTGGTTCTCTTCTTCTTTGCGCTTGCGACTTATGATGAAGAAACCAACAAGGCCGATAATTAAGAGCATGAGATAGAACCAGAAGTTGGTTACGATACCAGTAAGCGGGTCTGCCTGTTTGTTATTTTCGAAGTCGGTATGGTTATTTTCGTCAAAACAGCCCTCACCATCTGCGTTGCTTTCACAATCGGTATTGCCGGTAGCCACCGTAATCTTGTTAATTGTGGTTTTAACGTTACCGTCAATTTTTGTAGTATAACCATCGTCGGTGCCAGTCTTAGTCAAAGTATAGTTCGCACCAACTGGGAGCTGGCTAGAATTTCCAACGAGGCCCACTGTGGCAGTATCGCCATGCTTCAAGTAAATTGTAGCCGGGGTGCCCGCAGTAACGGAAGTGTCACTGCCGGTACAGGTTGTATTCGCATTGATAGCGTACGTATCGCCAGCCGAAACGCCGCTGCCGACTGGGATGTTAATAGTGTACGCAAAACATTTGTCCGTTTCCGCCATGTTGCCAGTTGTCGTAGCGGCAACTTCAATATAGGTACGCGCAGCCGAGCTACCCCAGGTGGCCTGGGCAACCTTAGTGTCATCTTTATTATTAATAACTATTTTTGCCACATAGCGACTATTATCTGGGACGTTCGTGACTGGATCTACATAATATGTGACGCGAACGATAGCCGTATAGTCGTTGCTTGCCGTATCGATTGGATAGTTCGTAGGATCAGTCGAGCTAGTCTCGCTGATAGTAAAGGTATAGTCGCCAACCTTCGAGAAATTGGTGGTGCCAAAATCTACCGTAGTTGTGCCACTAACTTCATTGCTGGAAGGAGCTTTATTACTAAATGCAATTGAAGCCGTCGTCGGCGCATTGTTAGCTGAGCCACCATCTGGAGTGCTAGTTGACGTAATAGTGTAACCGAAGGTATTGGTCACATTATTAGAAACACCAGAAACGGTCCTTCTAAGAGTGATTGGACTACCCTCAAAATCACTGGTTGCTATCGTATTGGCGAATACGCCCGCCGCAGGAAATATGCTTGCAAGAGCTAATGCGATAGCTGATGCGCCCGCGACAAAAGAAAGTTTTTTCATTTCTCCCTTTCCTTATTATTGTTTTGATAAACTACAACACCCCCCAATATCCCAACAGCGCCTATCGCCGAGAGCATATAATAAAGTGTTGTACTATTGGTATTAACCCCGGTTAAGACCGGGACATCTTGCCAGCTTTGGACATTAAAGCTAGCGCTGGCGATATAATCTTGAGTAGTGTCAAGGAAATAATAATTGTCGGCGCTGGCACTAGTGAGCCTTGCCGTATTAGTAAGAATTTCAGTATTGTTCGTAATAATATCGTATTTAACGTATAGCGTGATTGCGCCACCGGCTGGAATTGTAGGAATAGTCGCTTTTGTTTCATCGGTAGCATCCACTACGTAGTCATTATGGGCGATAAACTTTGCACCAATTAACTGTTCCTCAATTTCAACGTTACTGATTGGATAAGCTTCTGGGTTAGAAACGGTAATCAAAAAGTCAACCGTGTCACCAAAGCGATAGACGTTTTGCGGATTCGCAATTGTTTTGCTGATTGTTGGCGCAAAAGTGCCATTGTAACGCTCCCAACTACCAGTGATAGTAACGTTTTGAGACGGCATCGTAAAGGTTCCGCTTACACTTTGCCCGTTCATTTGCCAGCCCAAGAAGCGATAACCGGTTGCAGTTGGTTCTGGGGCGACCGTTACAGTGTCGCCATCATCATAAGTGACGGTTGCCGGTAGCAACGAGCTTGCATTTGGCGGCTGAACACTACCCGTAAATTGATAAATGACATCATGGAATTTTGGATGATAAACATAGGTTACCTCGGTGTCTTGAGTGATAATGCCGGTCGCCTGACCAATCTTAAGCTCAGGCGTATAGTTCGGATCAGATATTGGCGAAGTCGTATATGTGTCGCCTTCGTTATAGGTCGTAACCACATCGGCGCTGAACGGAGTAGATTCGTCTTCCTGGAGGTGATGAACGGTAAGGTTATAGGATGGAATAGTTTTTACGTTCTCGAACGACACACCATCGGTCGTGCCTGGGACCAGGTTGCCGTAATAAACCTCAGAGATACTGCCGCCAAAGATACCACCCGTATGCCGGATGGATACATTTCCTTCACTACCAGACACATTAGTCAGAACGCCGCCCAATAACCAATAATTCATCGAGATATTAGCCGGAAGACCATTTTCGTAAGAACCAATCGTTGCGTTATTATTTCCAATCATACTTCTAACGGCGCTAGTTAGTTCTGTTCGTTTAGTGCCAGTTGGATACGAGTCAAGTGTCCAGACGTAATAGTTATCACCGCTTCTAAATACAATAAAATTAACATCTCCAAGATTATGCGTAGTACCAGTGTTGGTATATGTCGATGTATCCCTGGCCGATTCTAGAATTGTAACCGCCGAAATGCTTGGCGAAAGATTATTTGATGTGATTGAGTAATCTGAAACTGAATCCTCTACGATTGTGTAATTCGCATTGTATGGGACATCGTCAAAAACCCCAACCCACTTGTCGCTATCTGATGGATCGAGATTAGCCGAAGTGAGGGTTAATGTTGACACGGTAGTGTTCCCATTCATCAAGCGTAGCGTAACGCTACTTGGACGAGTAGTATCACTCCGGTCGGACCAAGATACAGTCACTGGAATATCCATTCCAGTCTGTGCAAAAACCGCATTAACAATAGAACTGGCAGCCAATAAACTGAGCATGGCTGGCACAATTAATATTGTGAGTATCCTCTTAATGCCGGCTTTCACCTCCCTTGTGAAAACCATATAACTCCCAAACAATTAAGGATTCATTAATTACTCACACATTCCACTTATGTTTTATTGTAGCAGAAATAAAGCTAAAACAATACAGTATTTTTACATAAAGATAGAAAATGCTATCATATATTAAGTTGAGGTGAGCTATGTTGCTAAAATTATTCTTAGTTACATTAGTGGCGATGTTCCCACTTGTTGAATTACGTGGCGCAATACCAATTGCAGCAGGTATGAATTTGCCAGTTTTTCTTTCCTTGCTTGCCGCAATGCTCGGAAATATGATTCCCATGCCATTTATCTTTACTTTTGGGCGTGAGTTATTAGAGAAAGGGGCGAAAGTGAAATATGAACCCATTCGTAATTTCTGCAAATGGTGCATCAAAAAGGGTAACAATGGCAGCAAAAAACTTTTAGCAAAAACTAAAGATAGCATTTATATTGCCCTACTTCTATTTGTAGGCATCCCGCTTCCTGGAACAGGAGCTTGGACTGGCACCCTGGCGGCAACTTTCTTAAACTTAGACTTCAAGAAATCCATGATAGCGGTAGGTTGTGGCACTCTTCTAGCTGGGCTTATCATGCTGGCAATATCCTTCGGCGTATTGGACTTGCTGTTCTGACGATAATCGGTTATTCCTTTTCAGTATCTATAGCAATTGTGATATTATTTAAGATAAATAGTGAGATAATAAGGTGAAAGTAACCAATAAGACTCCAAAATTACTGTCCATAGCTGTGCCCTGCTACAACTCGCAGGAATACATGAAGAAGTGTATCCACTCCTTACTCCCCGCCGGCGACGAAATTGAGATTTTAATTATCGATGACGGCTCAAGTGATGATACGCCAAAAATCGCCGATGATTTTATGCATAAATATCCTGGAATAGTTCGGGCAATTCACCAAAAAAATGGCGGACACGGTGCCGCGGTTAATACTGGCATCCGGAAAGCCACTGGGATTTATTTTAAAGTGGTTGATAGCGACGACTGGGTTAATCCGGATGCTTTGGCGAAGTTGCTTAAAAGTATTAAAGAACTTGAAGAAAACAATACGCCAGTCGATATGATAATTGCGAATTTTATCTACGATAAAGTCGGCGAAAAGCATAAAAAGACTATGCGCTTCAACCGCGTATTTCCCAAAAACACCATTTTTGGTTGGGACGAGATGGGCCATATGACTCAGACTCAATATATGCTAATGCATAATATTTACTTTCGAACGCAACTATTGCGCGACTGTGGGCTCAAGTTGCCTCGACATACTTTTTATGTAGACAATATTTTTGCCTTTCAGCCTTTGCTGTCGGTAGAAAAAATGTACTACGTAGACGTTGACATATATCACTATTTTATTGGCCGTTCGGACCAGTCCGTAAATGAAGAGGTAATGCTCGGAAGAATTGATCAGCAGATTAAGGTAAATAAGATTATGGTCGATATAATGGCAAATCAGGATTTTAACAACAAGAATCCGCGTCTTCGAAAATATATGATTATATATCTCGATAAGGTAACGACTGCCACGTCAGCACTCCTCTCATTAGACGGCTCAAAAGAGGCCGTTCGAAAGAAGAAGGCTTTTTGGCGTTATGTCAAAAGTCATGACGCGAAATTATTTTACAGGCTGCGCAAAACTCCACTAGGCATGGCTACGAACTTACCAGGAAAAAGCGGGCGCATGATTACTAAAGTAGGATACAAGACGGCCCGCAAAATTGTTGGTTTTAACTAATTATTCTTGACTAATGATTTTGCCGCGGTCGAGATGCAGAATGCGTTGATTTTTGCTACCGCGAAACTTTAGCGTAAGATCACGTTGCGATTGAATAAAAGGCCCATCAATGAGCGCGTCGAGCTCTTCGACGAACTTCCAGGCGACAGAATCGCGCGGTATTTGTTCGTAGACGAGACCAGTAAAAGACCAGACGTTCCAGCCAAGTTCTTCTTTGCAGAACTTAGCAATTTCTAGACACGCTTTGGCTTGCAAAAGCGGTTCACCGCCGCAAAAAGTGATACCGCTCTGCCCCTTTAGTTTGCGAAGTTCGTCCTTAACTTTTTCGATTTTCACAACTGCGCCAACATCTTTTTCGGCCCATGTTTCTGGATTTTGACAGCCAGGGCAATGTTGGCGACATCCTTGCGTCCACAAAACGGCGCGGAGGCCCGGACCGTTCACGATTGAGTCGTGCTCGAGGTCGCCAGAAAGAACAATGCAACCATCTGGCACGTCCATTTGCGGTTCGCAAAGAATATTAGTCCTCTTTTTTGTTACCATAATACTTCCTCATTTAAGCCCAAAATGCCGCGTTTTTGGGCGCGGCAATTGGGGGATTTGCTTTTATTCTTTACCGAGAGCAGCCTTTAATTCAGCTTTTTCGGCTTCGCGTTTTACCTTAGTGGCCTGATCATATTGCCCCACCGATACGTCATGTTTCACGCGAGCGGCTTCTTCGGCCTTTTTGCCATCATTCCAACGCTCGAGCGAGCCTACTAGGTAACCAGTAATGCGGCGGAGGCGCTCAAAGCCAAACTCGCCATCAGTTTCGCGACGGCCACAACTTGGACATACATCGCCTTCAATGATTCCGGAGAAGCCACATACTGGATCGCGGTCGACTGGGTGGTTTACGGAACCGTAGCCAATACCAGCTTCTTTCATATGGCGAATAACTGCTTCGAAAGCTTCAATATTATCTGAAGGGTCGCCATCCATCTCGATATAGGTAATGTGACCAGCATTGCAAAGATTATGATATGGAGCTTCAATATCAATCTTATCGAAAGCTGAGATTGGGTAGTAGACTGGCACATGGAAGGAATTAGTATAGAATTCACGATCAGTCACACCTTTAATTTTGCCAAACTCTTTACGGTCCATACGAGTGAAACGTCCAGCAAGACCTTCGGCTGGGGTGGCAAGAAGCGAGTAATTCAAATGGCGCTTTTTGGTCATTTCATCACAGAACTCACGCATATGGCCCACGATGTCTAGGCCTATTTCCTGAGCTTCGGCACTTTCGCCGTGATGCTTACCAATCATTGCAACCAATGTTTCCGCTAGTCCTATGAAGCCAATGGACAAGGTACCATGCTTGATAACATCACGAAGCTTATCGTTCGGCTTGAGTTTGTCGCTACCAACCCAGTTGCCCTGCCCCATTAGGAATGGGAAGTTTTTAACCTTTTGGTTGCCCTGGAATTCGAAGCGTTGGTAAAGCTGATCAGCACAGAGTTGAAGCTTTTCGTCTAGCTCTTTGTAGAAACCATCCCAATCTGCTTCTTTGCGCTCACCTAGGCAAATGCCGTGCTTAATGCCAATACGTACGAGATTTAGCGATGTAAAGGAAAGGTTGCCGCGGCCAGAAACATGGCCATCAGTCTCGGGGAAGCAAGAGCCAAATACACGCGTGCGACAGCCCATAGTCGCAATCTCGGTATCTGGATCGCCCGGCTTGTAGTACTGGAGATTAAATGGTGCGTCAATGAAGGTAAAGTTCGGGAAGAGGCGCTTCGCGGAGACTTCCATCGCGCGCTTGAAGAGATCGTAATTTGGATCCTCTGGATTATAGTTGACACCCTCCTTAACCTTGAAGATAGAAATTGGGAAAATTGGCGTTTCATGATGGCCGAGACCATTCATAGTGGCCTCTAGTAGCATCTTGGAGACTAGGCGACCTTCTGGACTAGTGTCGGTGCCAAAATTAATTGAGGTAAACGGCACCTGTGCTCCGGCGCGACTATGCATAGTGTTAAGATTATGGACGA
Source organism: Candidatus Nanosyncoccaceae bacterium (assembly GCA_045546295.1). Taxonomy (GTDB): domain Bacteria; phylum Patescibacteriota; class Saccharimonadia; order Saccharimonadales; family Saccharimonadaceae; genus UBA2834. Next base: position 175,210 of record JAZQCP010000005.1, read on the forward strand.
AGCCTTCCATAGCTTGTAGAGTTTGATGCTCAGTATCTTTATGTGCGTCTTCGATAACTTTTTCTGGGACTTTAAGCTTTCTGAGTTTCTTGTCGTCGCCAAGGGTGATAGTGTCTTTTATTTCAATATTTAAGTTCTTGCCAGTGAAATCGTTGTATTTTTCAAGGTTAGCTTTGAGACTTTTGCGGAACGTCTTATTGACACTTGGCGCCAAAGCGTAGTCAAAGTTCGGGATCGACTGTCCGCCGTGCTGCTCGTTTTGGTTCGCCTGAAGAATGATTGCAGCTAGCGCAGCGGCTGTACCGATTGATTGCGGCGTACGAAGGTAGCCATGACCAGTATTGAAGCCACGTTCGAAGAATTTTAGAGGGTCGGTCTGGCAGCAAGTCAATGTTCCGGTCGCCATGAAGTCTAGATCGTGAATATGAATATCGCCATTGTCATGAGCGGCAGCAAATTCTGGTTTTAGAAGTAGCAACTTTGCATATTCCTTTGAGCCCTCAGAGCCAAAGCGAAGCATTTTACCCATTGCGCAGTCGCCGTCGATGTTGCCATTCTCGCGCTTTACGGATGAATCCTCTGAGGAATCAATGACCGAAATAACGCCATAAGTTTGCATAAGCTTGCTTTTTGCGGCGCGAATTCTTGTTCGCTCAGCACGATATTCGATATAGGCCTTTGCGGTGCGCTTAAAGGCCGACTCCATCAATACTCTTTCAACTATATCTTGAATTTGTTCAACTGTCGGAATGCGACTTTTGATTTCTTCTTGCGCTACGCGAAGAACTTTTTCGGCAATATTCTGAGCACGATCATGGCCAAATTCGCCAGTAGCGCTGCCTGCTTTTGCGATAGCTTCTGTAATTTTTTCTGGTTTGAAAGCGGCTACCTTTCCGTCGCGCTTTCGGATTGATTTGAACATTTTTACCTCCGTAGTTCTGAATCAATTGTGAATTTTGTCTGTCCCGAAACACCATATTTAGCGTTTGTTGAGATAATGGTAACGCTATATGTAGCGTTTTTGCAATAGAGAATGTAAATAATACAACGCTAACAGATTCAGTTTTTTGCCGCCTATACGCTATATATAGTGTTTCACGAGCAGAATGGGACACTATTTTTGGTCATTTTTACAACATTCCACTAGCAAGAAAACGAATATTACCGCTATTATGCGTCCCGTGATATACTATCTGTATGAAAAGGCAAGCTGACTACATGGTTGAGATAGGAGCAATTATTGCAACTGCTCGTACCCGCCAAAATATGACTCAGGCTGAATTGGCCGAGAAAATCGGAACAAGCCAGTCTGCAATTAATAGAATTGAGCATGGAAAACAGAACGCCTCGCTTGAAATAATTAGCAAAATTAGCCATGCCCTGCGCACGCAAATCGTTACCGTCAACGATACTGCTTCGAAGAGCTATCAAATAAAAGGTGGTAAGGAGTTGCATGGTTCAATCGAGATAAACACATCTAAAAATGCCGCCGTGGGGTTGCTCTGCGCGGCACTCTTAAACGAGCAAAAGACAACGCTAGTTCATTTAGCTCACATCGAGGAGGTTTATCGTATTATAGAGGTGCTCGAGTCAATTGGAGTGCGAACGGAATGGATTAACAATGGGCGCGACTTAGAGATAATTCCGCCAAAAAAGCTTGACCTAGGGAATCTTGACATAGAAGCCGCACGGCGCACTCGTACCGTGATTATGTTTATGGGGCCACTGTTGCATCGTTTTAAGGAATTTCGCTTGCCATACGCCGGGGGCTGCTCTCTCGGGTCTAGAACCGTTGAGCCACATTTGCATGCTTTAAAGAATTTTGGGTTAGACGTTGACGCTAAAGTTAACCCAGGATTTTATGAAGCCACCGTTCGCAACATAAAAATTGAAGACAAGAAAATCGTACTCACAGAGCGTGGGGATACAGTTACCGAAAACGCCGTCATGGCGGCGGCATTGTATCCGGGCAAGACTACTATCGTAGGAGCTAGCCCAAACTATATGGTCCAGGACGTATGTTTCTTCCTGCAAAAGTTGGGCATACAAATCGACGGCGTCGGTACAACAAACCTTACAATACACGGCGTAAAGAAAATAAGTAAACAGATAGACTATGCGCCAGGCGAAGACCCAATCGAAGCGATGAGTTTCATTGCGGCGGGGATCGCAACCAAGTCCGAGATAGAGATTAAGCGAGTGCCAATTGAATTTCTAGAGATTGAATTGGAAGTATTGCGTAGCATGGGCCAGAAAATGCGTATTAGTGATGAATACTTGGCCGAAAACGGGAGGACGCGTCTAGTCGACGTAAAGCTAAAGAAGTCCAACCTTAAAGCGCCAATAGACAAAATTCATCCAATGCCCTTCCCGGGCCTGAATATCGATAGCTTGCCATTTTTCTCTTTAATTGCTGCAACAGCAGAAGGCAGGACGCTAATACATGACTGGGTGTTCGAAAACCGTGCGATTTATTCAACAGAATTATCTAACCTAAATGCAAAAGTTGAGCTTTTAGATGCGCATCGTATCTTCGTGAATGGTCCAACCAACTGGCGCCCCGCAGAAATGATGGCCCCGCCAGCACTTCGCCCTGCGGTGGTAATTATGCTAGCAATGCTTGCCGCACCTGGCACTTCAATTTTGCGCAACGTATATTCAATTGCGCGTGGCTACGAGGATTTCGCAAATCGTTTGCGCAAGTTGGGCGCAAATATAGAGCCACTGTCTGACATCTAGTTTGTTAGTTCCCTGTTATCTGTTATAATTACCGTATGGCTATTACTAGAAAAGATGTCTTGCATTTGGCAGAATTGTCAAATCTGCGTCTAAGCGAAGATCAGATTGAGCCACTAATAAAAGATCTCGATAATATCGTCGGTTATATTTCCCAGCTCGACGAGTTGGACACCGATGGCGTCGAGCCTACTTATCAGTGTTTCGACATGCAGAATGTTTGGCGCGAAGACGTAATTGAAGAATTTGAAGCAAATCGAGAAGACTTGCTAAACCTTACGGTCGAAAGTGAAGATCATCAGATAAAGGTGCCGAAAGTATTATGATTATTGCAGACAAAAATACTAAAGCCGTAGACTTAGTCCGCGCGGCGCTCGACAAAGCAAAAGAATATGAGGACTATCATTGCTTCATCTCAATGAACGAAGCGCGTGCACTAGACCGCGCACGCGAAATCGATGAAAGAATCGCAAAAGGCGAGAAAGTCGGTCGTTTAGCGGGAGTACCGTACGCAATTAAGGACAACTACTTAAGTCCAGAAGGCGTTACAACGGCCGCTTCGCGTATGCTTGATAATTTCCCTTCGCCAATCACCGCGACTGCGGTTGCAAAGCTTGAGGCAGAAGGCGCAATCATGATTGGCCGCGCCAACCTTGATTCCTACGCACATGGCTCTAGCACGGAGAACTCATATTTTGGACCAACACTTAATGCTCGCGACAAGGAGCGCGTCGCTGGAGGGTCTAGTGGCGGATCAGCGGCGGCGGTTGCTTTAGGCATCGTCCCATTCGCACTAGGGTCAGATACTGGCGGATCAATTCGCCAGCCAGCTAGCTATAACGGCGTTTGGGGCATGAAACCAACCTATGGAACCGTAAGCCGCTACGGCGTGGTCGCAATGGCCTCATCGCTCGACACAATGGGATGCATCGCAAATAATGCCGAAGATGTTGATCTCATTATGGGTATTATTGCTGGCAAGGATCCAAAAGATTCCACTACTCTAGACGATTTTTGGAATCGCGACCTCGACGACGCGAAACCAAAGAAGAAAAAGATTGGTATTATTAAGGACTTCTTAAAAGATGGCGTTGATCCAGAAGTTAGCAAAACCGTCTTGAGCTATGCCAATAAAATGAAAAAGGCCGGTTACGAAGTCGAAGAAATCAGCATGCCTATTATGAAATATGGCCTAGCGATTTATTACATTATTCAACCGGCCGAGGTAGCGTCAAACCTAAGTCGTTATGACGGTATTCGTTACGGACATCGCGCTGCCGAAATAACTGATTTGGATAGTATTTATGGCAAAACGCGCGACGAAGGTTTTATGCCAGAAAATAAACGTCGCATTATGGTCGGAAACTTCGTGCTCAGCTCCGGTTTCTTTGATGCTTATTATTTGAAGGCGCAAAAGGCGCGTACGCTGTTAATTAACGCATATAATGAAGCATTCGAAAAATATGACGCCCTTCTCTGCGCGGTAGCACCAGCTCCAGCATTCAAGCTTGGCGAAAAAACTGATGACCCACTACAGATGTATATGGAAGACATGATGAGCGTCTTGGCAAACCTCGCGGGATTGCCAGCTGTAGCAATACCGGCAGGCGAATCGGAGTCCGGCTTACCTATTGGCGTGCAGTTAATTGGCCCGCGCAAGAGCGACCAAGTTCTACTCAATATCGCTAAAAACGTAGAGGAGAATGCTTAATGAACGATGGCTCGCCGATAGTATTTTTAGTAGCCATATTGGTTGTTGGTTTTCTGCTTCTTCTTGCGATATCGATGACCAAAAAAAGGGCACATGCTTTTGATAAGGAAAATTATCAGATTGATTTGATGCGAATAGAAAACTCTCTGCAGCAAGGCAATGATGCAACTTATGCAATGGCAATTATCGAAGGCGACAAGTTGCTCGACAAGGCGCTCTGCGAGATGGGCGTACAGGGACGCACGATGGGAGATCGTCTGAAAAAAATAGGAAAAGAGAGATTGACTCAGTTAAACGCAGTTTGGCATGCGCATAAGTTGCGTAACCAAATTGCGCACGAAAGTGATTTTCATCCTGAGTATCGCCAAGCGCAGCACGCCCTAGCGACCTACCGACAGGCTTTAAAAGATTTGGGAGCAATATAAATGAGCAAGAGTGATTACAAAATGACAATTGGTATTGAGTGCCACGTACAGCTCAATACCAAAACAAAATTATTCAGCGCCGTAGACAACGACGCGGTCGACAAAGAGCCAAATTCCTGCGTAAGTCCTATTGATTACGCTCTACCTGGCATGTTGCCAGTATTGAATAAAGCGGCAGTCGAAAAAGCGGTGCGCGCTGGTCTGGCGATGAATTGCGAGATTAACCTTGTCAGCCGTTTTGATCGGAAACATTATTACTATCCAGACCTACCAAAAGGCTATCAGATTTCACAGATGTATCAACCTATAATTGGTGCTGGCGAAGTCCATTTGCCGGATGGCTCGACCGTGAAAATTGAGCATGCGCATATGGAAGAAGACGCCGGTAAACTGACGCACTTTGATAGCTATTCACTCGTTGACTTAAACCGCGCTGGTACGCCACTAATCGAAATTGTTTCCATGCCAGATATCCACTCCGCAGCACAGGCCCGTGCTTATTGCGAAGAACTACATCGCTTAATGATGTATGCCGAGGTGACGAATGGCGATTTATATCAGGGCAATATGCGTTTTGACGTAAATATTTCCTGCTCAAAAACAGATAAGCTAGGTACACGCGCAGAAATTAAGAACCTCAACTCTTTCCGCAGCGTCGAACATGCGATTGAGTATGAATTTGAACGCCAAACTAAGATATTAGATAAGGGCGAAAAAGTAATTCAAGAGACGCGCGGCTGGAGCGATGCGACTGGTAAAACTACTTCGCAGCGTAATAAAGAGGAGGCGCAAGATTACCGCTACATGCCTGAACCAGACGTCCCGCCAGTTGTCCTAGAACAGAGTTACGTTGATAAAGTCGAGGCGAACATGCCGATGATGCCAGACGAGTACCGCTCGAAGTTTGGCGTACTTAATCTTGATAATAGCGAACGAGAAGCGATTTTGAATTATCCGATTCTAGCGAAGCGTTTGAATGAAGTTCTAGACAAAGGCGGCGTGCAACTTGCTCCACGCGTAGCGCACTGGTTCTCTGGCGTATTGCTCGCAGAAGAAAACCTTGATAAGGATTTTACGCTTGCAACCGCTAACGAATTGACCGAGTTGTCCGAGATGGTCGAGAAAAAGGAGCTTTCATCGACTGGTGCAAAGGCCATATTGATGGAGATGTACGATAGAAAGAATACCCAGAAAACCCCACATCAACTCGCGAAAGAAATGAATCTATTGCAGGAAAACGATGAAGATGCACTAGGGGCGATCATTGATGAAGTATTGACTGCGCCAGAATGCGCTAAGGCGGCCGAAGACGTTCGTAATGGCGAAATGAAAGCAATTGGATTTCTAGTTGGGCAAGTAATGAAGAAATCGAAAGGAAAAGCCAACCCAGCTACCGTTAACGAATTAATTAAAAAGAAATTGTCATAGAACCAGAAAGGAGTAACTAAAATGGCATATAAAACACCGACCAAAGCAGTAATTACCGATGCGGGTTTTGCGAGCCGCTTTTTACCAATTACTAAGACTATTCCAAAAGCAATGATTCCACTTGGCCCAAAGCCTATCATGCAATATGTCGTTGAAGAGTGTGTCGCGGGCGGAATTAAAGATATTATCATTGTGGCAACACATGAGGGTAAACCGATTTACGAAGATTACTTCACAAACCCTTGCGAAAAGATTTATAAGCAACTAGAATCACAGAACAAGCTTGACCGTTTCGAGTCAGTGCGCGAAGTGCTTTCTATTGCGAATATCACAGTTATCAAACAGGATCCAAGTTTCCCTTACGGCAACGGATCACCAATTGCCTCCGCAAAACCATACCTGAACGACGATGAGGCCTTCTTGGCGCTCTATAGTGACGATCTTATTTTCGGCAAGGGTGATGTAGAGACATTGGTTGAAGCATATAAAAAGAATCCGGAAGCAAAAGCAATTATTGCGGCTCAGGAAATGCCAGAGGAAGTTTGGTGCAAATACGGCATGATTGCTATGAAGAACAAGAAGAAGCAGACTCTTAGCCACATTGTCGAAAAGCCAGCTACGCCAGACCTCTCACCATCAAACCTAACTTCATATGGTCGCTATTTACTGACTCCTGAAGTTTTCGCACATTTAGTACCAAAGAACACTGGGCTAGACGATGAACTTTGGACTGTCGATGCTATTACTAAGCTTGCCAAATCTGGCGATGTACTAGTCGTAAAGAGCAAGGGCAAATGGCTCACAACTGGCGATCCAAAGAACTACTACAAAGCTTACGAAGAATTTAATAAAATGGAGATATAAAATATGGAAACTCCCGCTTGGATACTAGTATTTATTCTTTCAGGGATGCTCTTTCTATTCTTATTATTATTCATTATCTTATTAATTAAACTAATAGGCGTCACGAAAGAGGCGAAAAAGATAATGATACAAGGTCAAGGTATTGCCGAAAAGGCCGATGATATTGCCGGTAACGTACGCGATATGACGACCGTGGGTGGTTTAGTTAGATACTTCGTTGACAACTATACTGGCGAGGGCGTCAGGAAGAAGAAGGCGAAGAAAGCGAAAATCGTAAATAACGAGGAGGAAAAAGAAGATGAGCAACGAAAATAAGAAGTGCGGGAGTGGCAAGTTCTTTATCGGAGCTGCGCTCGGAGCAATTGCGGGAGCAGTAGCTGGTATTGTAATGGCGCCAAAAAGCGGCGAAGAAACCCGTAAAGACATCAAAGAACTTGGCGACAAGGCCGTAAAAGAAGGCAAAGAGGCCGGAAGTAAACTTATTGAAAAGTTCAAGAAGCCAAGCGAGCCCGACGAGGATGAAGTCGAGGAAGAAGTCGATGGCGAAGACGAGGAGTTGGACGAAGAAGAAGTTATAGTAGAGTCCGATGAGGATGAAGTTGAGGAAGAAGCTCCAAAGGCTAAAAAGAAAATAATTAAAAAGAGTCCTATAAAGAAGTCTGAATAATAAAAAAATACCCCACACTCGTGGGGTATTTTTTATTGGCGCTTAATATTTTTGAAGAGTGCGTCGTTGATTTTTTGTATAACTGGCTTTACTTCTTCAATACGCAAGGCTGAACAAATTACTAAATAGAAGATTCCAGTAACAGCGGTAATGGCAAGAAACTTCGGGAAGGTTGCAAGGAAGGAATTATCTACGGCGCGAAGTGGCAATAATTTGGTCATAAGGTAAGCGATTAGGCCAGTAAGGGTGGAGGCTAATATGATCTTCCCAACTACAACCCAAAAATCTACATCGAATAACTTGCGCTCCATATCGCGATTTTGGCAAATTGCTAGTACGCCAACTTCAAATATCGCGCTAACAGAAGCTGCATATGCAAGACCTTCTGGGCCAAAATTCAGCACACTTAAACTAATCGCAAAAATAACCTGCACGACAAAAGCTAAGATCGAGATTACCAACGGCGTACGCGTATTTTGGCGAGCATAATAACCGCGCGCTACGATATGGTATAACGATTGACAAAAGATTGAGATGACAAAAGCTGCAAGAACGCTAGCGATTTTTGGATCACCGCCATTCTTTATGAAGTTCACAACATAACCACGTATAAAGAAAGCTACGATAGCTACTGGTAACGATATCCAAATGATTGTTCGGTACGCAGAACGGAGCGTGTCTCGATATTGTTCTTCTTGTTTTAGGCCAGCCTCTTCGCTAAGTTTCGGGAAGAACGCCGTAGAAATTGCAACACCAATTAAATTAATCGGCATAGAGTGCAACGATGAGGCTTGCTGAAATGCACGAATAGACTGCTCACCCATGCGCGATGCGAGATTAGTATTCATAATACTAGTGACGTAGTCTATTCCCTGGTCAACCGAACGAAGTGGCAAAACTTTAAGAATAGAACGAAAACCTTGGTTTTTCCAATGAATTTTGAATTCATATTCAAATCCAAGGCCAACTAAACCAATGACACTTGTGACTAGCTGTAAGATAGCGCCCAATACTACACCGAGAGCTACCCCCATGATGCCACCTTCGAATAGTTGAATGCCGAAAATATTAATTCCATTCGTGAATACCAGAATGCCGATTATAATTCCGACATTATAAAGTGCTGGCGCAATAGCATAGAATACAAAACGCCCAACGGCCTGTTGCATACTCGATAATACCGTAGCAATCGCGAAGAGAAACGGATTAATCGCAATAACTCGCATCATATTAATGGCCAACGCCATTGCGGACTCATTTAGGCCTGGCGCAACTACGTAGCGTACTAATGGATCCGCAAAGATCATAATAAAGATCGATGCCACTAAGCAAAGAATTGCCAAAAAATTTAAAATACTGCCACTAAGCTCCCATGCAGATTTTTTATTTCCCGCTACCAAGCGCTGGTTGAAGACAGGGATAAAAGTTACTGCAAGCGCGCCGGATGTAATAATGAAGAATAGAAAATCAGGAACCGTAAAGGCCGCAGTGTAGGCATCGAGACCTGCCGGATAAGTGTCGTAATACATAGAATTTAGCCAGCGATCACGAAATATGCCGAGCAATGCCGAGATAAGCGTAGAACTGGCTATGACAATAGCGGCGGTTTTTACCGATAGCTTAGTATTTACTAAAGACACGACCGATCGAAAATGGTTTTTGCGCTCTTTCATACTTTTTTCAATCGTGCAATTTTGCACTTTCTGGCATCGTTGTGCCTTTCAGAATTTCAGAAACTTCCCCCTCTTCAAGTGTTTCTTTTTCAAGAAGTGCAGTTGCAAGTTCATCGAGATACTTCTTATTCGCTTTCAAGACAGCCTCTGCACGTTGGCCGGCTTCTTTATTGAGAGCCTCTATTTCAGCGTCAATTATTTCTGACGTTTTTTCAGAGTAGTTCCTTGCGCGATCGCCAAAGAAGTTGACTTCCTCAGTATTAAATACTTGATCACGTAATCTAGAGCCCATGCCCTCTTGCGAGACCATCTCGCGAGACAGCTCGGCAACATGCTGCAAGTCTGAACTCGCGCCAGTGGTGATGCCGTCTTTGCCAAGAATCATGCGTTCCGCTACACGTCCACCCATAGCGCGCGCAAGTACGTCCTTGAGCTCGTAAATGTTCTTGTAACTACGATCTTCAGGAGGAAGGAACCAGGTTACGCCACCAGTGCGTCCGCGCGGGATAATCGTAACTTTATGGACAGGGTCAGAATCTGGCAATACGTGGCCAACAATAGCATGACCAGCCTCATGATAAGCCGTAATGCGACGCTCTTGGTCATTCATGACTTTCGACTTTCGCTCCGGTCCAATAGCTACGCGCTCAAAGGCCTCGGTTATGTCGGCATTGGTGATTTCTTTATGATTTAAGCGGGCAGCCGTGATTGCGGCCTCATTAGCAATGTTTGCTAAGTCTGCGCCAGAACTCCCAGCCGTCTTTGCGGCTAGAGCGTCAATATTCACGTCTTCCGCAACTGGCTTATTTTTGAAATGAACTCTAAGAATCTCAACGCGGTCTTTACGCTCTGGTAAAGTAACGTTCACGTGCCGATCAAAGCGACCTGGACGTAGGAGTGCTTTGTCTAACATATCGACTCGGTTAGTGGCGGCAATTACAATTACGCCCGTATCATTATCGAAACCATCCATTTCTACTAGGATTTGATTGAGCGTCTGCTCATCTTCGCGCCCTGCGCCACCGCGAGCATCGCGCTTGTGGGCTACCGCGTCAATCTCATCAATGAAAATGATACTAGGGGAATTCTTTTTAGCTTTGCCAAATAAGTCTCGCACACGAGAAGCGCCAACGCCGACAAACATTTCCGCAAATTCAGAGCCAGAAATCGAGAAGAAGGGTACGCCCGCTTCACCCGCAACAGCGCGTGCCATGAGGGTCTTGCCTGTACCAGGCTCACCGGCAAGAAGAACGCCGCGCGGAATTTTAGCGCCAAGGCGCTCATACTTTTTAGGATTTTTAAGAAAATCGACAATTTCAGATAAATCTTGCTTAGCCGCCTCATTGCCTGCTACGTCGTCGAAAGTCACTTTCTTTTTTTCATTACCATACAGGCGCGCTTTAGCTTTACCGAAGCCCATAGATTGATTATTCATGTTTTGCGCTTGGCGCATCATGTAAATGAGAAAACCAGCGATAATAATTATTGGCAGCACAATAAGCGCAATATCGAGTACTATACCAAGGGTGTCGACGTTTTCTTTAATGTCGACCGCAACTTTCCCCTCTTCTATGACCTCTGCAAAACCTTGCTCTTGGAGAGTGCCGGAGCCGTCTTTGCGAGACGTGAGATTCTTAGGGAGGTCAGAGCCGTCTTTAGTCGTGATATTGAGCTCATTCCCCTTCACTTCAATCTTTTCAAGTTTACCATCTTTGGCGTAACTGAGAATTTCCGTCAGAGTGCGCTCTTCGGTTTTGAGAGTCGCGTTCGGATTTAGACTATTGACTACGGCCATGCCGATGACGATTACGATCATCCAAAACATGAATAGGCGAATAGTATTGAGAAATTTGTTTGGTTTTTTCTGAGGGCGTTTTCCTTGTACGCTCTTTTTGTATTCCGACATTAAAACTCCTAAATTAACGTGCGACCACACTCGCACTTATCATCTATTAATTATAGCAAAGAACACGCCCTTTCAACATACTTGGGAAATAAAACGCGAATCAAAAAAAGCCTTACGGCTTCTTACTTGTGGTCGGGGTTAGCAGGCTCGAACTGCTGACCTCGCGCTCCCAAAGCGCGCGCGCTACCAACTGCGCCAAACCCCGGTCAAGAGCAATTATATCATAATTGTGGTAAAATTGAAACATGAAAGAATTCCTTATAAAACGCAAACGCGTCTTTCTGATTTTGACGCCGGCCTTTTTGGGCGTATTGTATATGGCATTATGTATATTTAACCTGCGCCAGTCTATTTGGTTCGATGAATCATTCAGCTCATATTTAACACGTTTTGATTTTGGGAAGATTTGGAGCCTTACGGCAGCAGATGTTCATCCGCCACTATATTATTTTCTGCTAAAGATTTGGGCGCATGCGTTTGGTCATGTTGATTTTGCTATGCGCATGATGTCGACAGTCTTTGGCGCAGTAGCAATTCTATTCGCTTTCTTGTGGCTAAAATATAAATATGGTCTCAAAGCGGCGATGGTTGCTAGCTTCTTATTAAGCATCTCACCAGTCTTCGTCCGATATGGACAAGAAATGCGGATGTATACTATGGTTCTAGCAATAGTGTTCGCAGCAACATACTTCTTACAACTTGCCATCGATAATGGCAAAAAGATTTGGTGGATTATTTATGCAGTTTTGGTTGCGGCAGGTATGTGGACGCACTATTTTGCGGCTTTTGCTTGGTGTGCACATCTAGTCTATTTACTCATCACATATGGAGTAAAAGGCTTCTTTAGGCATAAAATATGGGCGCCATACTTACTAGCGGTCGTGCTATTTTTACCGTGGATACCTAGCCTAGTTGCGCAGGTCGGAAACGTCGAATCGAACGGATTTTGGATTGGACCCGTGAGCGTGTCAGTGATAGCAAATTATTTTGCGGAAGGTCTGTTCTACATGAAGGCCGAAGAAATTCAAAACTGGCTACTCGTACTCGCTACAGCCACCGTGATTGTTGTTTTATTTTTAGCAATACGCTATCGTAAAACGTTTAATATGCTGTTATCTTTAGCGCTCGTGCCATTAGTATTGCTGGTGCTACTATCTCTACCTCCGCTCAACCCGGTTTTCATTCCGCGATACATAATGTACGCAATGTTAGCGATTCCGCTGATTGCTGGAGTTGGATTGGTCATGTTGATAAATGAGCTATCGATGAAAAAGAGAAAAAAGATGCATTTATTGCAAAATTCAACATTAATCGGTTTTTCATTTATGGCAATTTTAGTCTCTAGCTCAATCGTTGGAATTGCAACCGTATATGCAAAAGGAAACTATAATATATATACGGATACAAAGTCCGCCAGTAAAGATCTTTACAATGCAATAATCGACCTAGATAACGGTGAAGGATTACCTACAATAGTAAACTCTGCTTGGCTATACTATGACTTGTCCGCCTATACTTCCGAAGAAAACCCAATTCTTTTCATTAATGAGCAGACGGATTATCGCTACGGTTCAATGGAGCCGCTGAAGCAAAGTTATTTTGGGCGAATTGACAATTTAGATAAATGGCTAGAAGAACATGAATCTTTTTGGTACGTAGGCACCGCTCCTGAAGAAGGCTCCGAGGAGCCATACTTGGTCTTTCCGCGTGATGGTTGGCGAGTGGCAGAGGTTTCGTCGATGAAGTTTAATAGTTATAGTGACGAATACCAAATCTTGAAAATTACCAGAGATGAGGTTTATAATAACGACTAGAGTCGGGGCGTGGCGCAGTTGGTAGCGCGCGCGGTTCGGGACTGCGAGGTCGCCTGTTCGAGTCAGGTCGCCCCGACCAGGAAATGTATTTATATCAAAAAAGAGACTACGCGCGTGGTCTCTTTTTTGAAGTGGCAAGCTTACTACATGCCTGGAATTCTAAAGGCGCTTGGGTCGGCAGGATAGACTTGGTCTGGCATTACGCCAATACTACGGGTGGCAACATCGTTTTGTGCAGCGCCACTAGGATTACCAGCAGCCTGCTCGTCTACGGCCGGCATAGAAGTAATCGGAGCAGCTAGATTCGCCGATTCGTCGACAGTACCGCCACCTAATTCATTTTGAATTTGATTGGCATATTCTTGCGCGCTTGGCATCGGCGCATCGGCGGCATCTAGCGGGGCGGCATTTAGATCAAATGGGGCTGGCGGTGGCGGTAATATAGAATCTGCATTTGGCATCGGAAGAGGATCAACATATTCATTATTCACCGTCTCCTCCGAAACTGATGGCTTTTTAATCGCCGGTTCTTCGTTGTTTGCAGGTTCATCTTGTTTAGTAGGCTCGTCTGACGATAGTACGCCATTTAGTACTGGGGCAACTAATGGTTCGCCCTCATCGAGAGTGGCAGAAATTGGCGTAGGTGGCAATGATTCCTTCGACAGCTCCGTCTCCATCAACGAGGCGTAGTCTTTAGGCGTCTCCGGTGGTTCAAGTGCTTCACCTGGTGGTGTTATATTTTTCTTAGTATGAGCAGATTGAAGCTCTGCCATCACAGATTCATCAACAGCTCCAGACATCTTTGGTTCCGAGACTAGCTGTTCGAGCTCAGCGGTAGCCTTAGCTTGCTCTTCTGGGGTTACTATTGGTGCGTCTGCGGCGAGTGTAATTTGTGGCTCTGGCTCTGCTGGCGCTATTGGAGTAATTGGAGGCTCTACGGATTGTTCGGCTGGTTCCGGTTCGGGTTCTGGCTGTGGGGCTGGGGCTGGAATTGGCATTTCTACTGGTTCTGGAATTGGCTCTGGCGATGGTTTAGCCGGCGAGGTCACGGGCTCTAAATCGGGAATCTGAGAATCTATTGGCGCCGGTTCTATGTCGACGGATTTGCTATCTTCTGGTTCTGGTTCAGTGTCGGCCCCCACTGGCTCTTCAGCGACTTCTTCTGCTACAGGAGCTGGTTCTTCAATAGATTCCTGTTCTTTTTCGGTCTCTTCTTTTGATTCCGCCTTAGTTCGTAATTCGGCTTTAACCTTTGGTGCGGCTTCATTTTTTGGCGCAGCTTTAACTTTCGGCGCAGGTTGCTCGATTTCTGCCGGCTTATCTACTGGTTCTTCGTGTTTGATGCTGAAGTTAGTTGGATCAGCAGGCTCGGCCGGCTCTTCTTTCGTAGCTTCATCGCTCGCTTGGTCAGACGAATCCGCCTCTTCCTTCGCATCCTCCGACGCATCCACGACATCAGTAGTTAGAATATCGACAGGAATACTTGACGAAATCAGCTGCTGGTCGGCACCGGCCATCATTAGTTTGCTAGCAGTAGTCATTGTATCTGGCGACGTGCGCTCATTTGAGAAACGATTTGTAGCAGCAACAATACCAGCCAATAATGCAGTAGCAGTAGATTTATCTATGATATCTTTGTCTTTTTCTTTAATTTCTTGCGAAAGACTAAATATCATTTCAGATACGGACGATGCGGCCGGATCGCCCCATTCTATATCGCCAAATTTTCCAGGCACATTTGCAGAGATATTAATAGAACTGGCATCGTGCATAATTCGACCATACTCAGTCAAAGCCGAATCCAAATCATCAGAGCTTGCCACATTTAAAGCTATAACAAGGTCAACATTATAGTCACCATGGCTAAACTCCATGTCTTTTTCGTCAATCGTGGTCTTATATGGAGTAATAAATACCTTTACATAATCGCCATCAATCTTATATCGTAAATGGTCAGCCTTCTCTTTATCTAGGGCGATAATAAAATCTTGTAAGCTATTAGTATTTGTTTCAAAAGTTTTTTCTGGCTCAAGGAACTCTATCGCATTCGGCACGGAACCTGAAAAGATTGCAGTCGCATGCTTCCCGATTTTATCTAATATGAACGTAAGTCCAAGGGCGGCGGACAATTCGTCGACACTCGGATCCTTGGAGAGAGCAACTAACACATTATCACTCGTACGGATACGTTCCGCCACTTGAGATATGATGCTACCGCTCGCTTTTGGCTGAGTATTAGTATTTGGCATTTTTATTTTTTCTGTTTATTTTTGACCTTTATCAGGTTCAGTTTAGCATAAACTTTTTCTAATTGCAAGTATTAAATCATATCTACACTTTACAATTTGCAAATTTTAGAATATAATATACATTAATCGAAATAATAATTTTAAGGAAAAAGAATTAAATGCCGATTATCAAATCCGCGAAGAAGGCTGCGCGCCAAGCTGTTAAGCGCCGCAACAACAATCAAGCGACCAAAAAGGTTATCCGTAATGCATTGAAGGATTTCCGCAATAAACCAACCGCCGAGAAAATGGCAATCGTCCAATCAGAGTACGACAAAGCCGTAAAAAAAGGCTTGATGAAGAAAAATACTGCTAGTCGCCGCAAGGCAAACCTTGCAAAATGGGCAAAAGAGCATAATGTAAAGATAGCTGCCAGCAAAAAGACTACCGCACCAAAAGCAGAGACAAAAGTAGCCGAAAAACCAGCCGCTAAGACTACTATCAAGAAAACTGTCGCCAAAAAGGCTCCAGCCAAAAAAGCAACCGCAAAGAAAACTACTACAAAGAAAGCGGCCGAAAAATAAAAATACTTAAGCCTTAAAAATCTCCGTCTTATTGACGGAGATTTTTTATCCTGCAATTGTATCGTGTTCCGATGACTCGAGTAATTCGCCGTAGCTTTGCTCGATTGGCTTACCTTTCACCTTTAGAACTCGGAATGTTTCAACTAGGTCATCAAATGCTTCTTCTGGATCATCACTGTCACTGAGGTTCGATTCTATGCGACCATAATAACCTGGTAGCCCGTCAATTTTGTCGATATAAATACTAATAGTGTCGCCCATATTTAACTCTTCCCTACGGCGGCTAACTTCGTACTTGAGCTCATACCCTAGCTGATAAACGATATGGGCGGCTTCCGTATAATCTTTTACTACCGTAGAATTAACAATATCTAGGTGCTTATCTTCGAAATGACGGCGCAATACAAGCGCATAAATAGTTTTGTCTGGCGCTTTTACGATAGTTCTCAGCGATAGGCGTGGCATGGATTTGTCACGAGCGTAGTTTTTCGGAACAAAAACACGATCGTGCTGCCAATACGCTTCCGAAAACTTAAAATTTATTTCTTCAAGCGTCTGTATAAAGTCGGCACGGCTCTGTAGCTTCATTTTTACGATAGATTTTTTCATAGAGTTGCTCCTTCACGGGCTTTGTTTGCCCATTCGTCTGCGCTTTCATTTCCTTTTGTCCCGACATGACCACGCGTCCATTCTAGGACTACGTCGGGATTGTCAAGATATAAAGCATATAGTTCTTGAACGAGCTCGAGATTTTTAATCTCGCCTGTTTTCTTTTTCCACCCGTTTTTCTGCCAGTTGGGCGCCCATTTTGTAACTACATTAACCCAAAATTCGCTATCGGTTGATATAGTGTCGCCTGGTTTGGCAATTTTATAGGCAGAGATGAGAGCTTGAGCTTCCATACGAATATTAGTGGAATCCCCTTCCCGGCCAAGAGCGACAGGTTGACCATCAAGAATAACAGCATAGCCACCAGGGCCTGGATTCGGACTTGCGCTACCATCTGTATAATAGTGTGCCATATGCCTTTATTTTACCACAGTTCATCTCGGTGAAAACATTTTATAAAAGATACTTGACCCCTGCAAAAATCGATGTTAGTATATGTTTGTTGGATTAGTCTGAGCATAGTGCGAAAGATAGCCAATGCAAACGCTCAGGGAGGAAAATACATGAGCGCTATTTCTACAATTTTCGTATGGGTTGCACCGGTTAGTTTATGCGTAGCAGCTTGCGCCGCATTCGCCTACAGCTTCAGGCTGAAAGAGGCGCCGAAGCAGGCCAACACCTTCAGGTGCGTAGCCTTCGGTCTGGCGCTTCTCGCGGCGATCGATTTAATGATTGCGCCGCAGCTTCTGCCTAATACTACAAACGATTACGAAGTCGTCTTCTCCAAAGATGACACGATTGTAGTAATCGACGTAGAAAACGGTACGACGAAGAAGTATGACCTGGGAAAGATTCCGCACACAGGAGACCCATCCGCGTACTCCAAAGATGCTACCGTCAGCGTAGTAAGCAGCTGCGTAGGCAGAGCCGTTCTCATCTGCCCGTCAGGCCAGATGGAGGCTGAATCGGCCGAGTAATCGAATAGCGCAACATAAAATGCGCAGAACCCATACAAAAAAATACACTGCCGCAGCATATGCTGCGGCTTTTTCCATACAATATAAATTTTGACGCGCCCCTGATTAGTGATAAAATATAGCCATGCCCGCGTGGCGGAATTGGCAGACGCGCTAGCTTCAGGTGCTAGTGCCCTCACGGGCGTGCTGGTTCAACTCCAGTCGCGGGCACCATGTTATTCGGCTTTAAAAAACTCACCTCTTTTTGAGGTGAGTTTTTGGTTATGAGCGATCAGCGGCGTTTCTGCAAGATGCCCCATTCGTATAGGTAACAGCTTGCGTAGTGCTATCCCAGGTAGTCTCGCTGCGGAGGCAGTTGCGAGTCACATAGAAATCTTTCTTCACGTAGTCTTCGTTATTATCGGGATCATTCACCGCTAAGGCATAGTTAGCAATTGGGAAGTAGGTATCGACTAGCTCAATGCGAGCTTCTATGCGGCGGAATAAGTCGTTTGCGCGACCAGTAGCATCCACAGTTGGCTGTACGTAAGCAAACTCTACTGCTTTACAGCCGGAATCGTCGGTATCCTTCCTGTCTACATATATCGTGTCAGAATCTTTGATACAACTACGTAGCTCGACATTAACTTCAGTTTCTGGCTCACCATACGGCAGATTTAAAACTAAGAAGAAAGTCGTGTAGTTACGTGCATCACCCTCACTAGCGACGACCGATTTGCGAGGACGTGGGATTGGAATATCCGCATTACAAGCATATCCACTTGCGACATCTACGTTATCTCGAAGAATACAATGCACATCAAGCGGGGTGTTCTGTGACTTTAGGGCCGATGTCGCAAAGACAGAGGCCGAAGTTGTACCAATGTGGTTGGAGTATTGTTCTTTTGTGATACCATAAAGATTTTGAGTAGTCGGACGAAGCGTGATTGAACCCCTATTAGAACGATAGATGCTACCATCTTTCTCGGCAGAATAGAACTGACTCAATTTAAAGCTCGTCGCCGTTTGGATTAAGGTAGCCTGAATCGTTGATGGCACTGATGGCTTATTCGTGAAAGTGTTTTGATAATCTGGAATATTACTCAGGAATCTATTGTTTGTCTTTAGGGCGCCTTTCATCTCCGGATCACTATTAAATGGATGAAATTCGGGCTTAATGTCGCCAGAGTTATTGCTTGCAGTAGTAAGATCCTTGCGGCTAAACCAGCTCAGCACAATGCGATTTATGCTGTTAGTAGCCTCTGCCGATTCGGTACGAATCGGTACCATCTTGGTTGGATAATTCTTCGTTAGAGTAGTGATATAATTCCTGCTCTTCTGAGATATTTTAACGCAGGTATATGCCTGGTCAAATTCTCTTGCGGAGCCAGTAACGTTATTGCTGTCACTCTTTGTCTGAATTAGTGTTTCGTGGTTTTCTGTATTGTAGCCAAGAATCTTGCTAATAATGTCACAGTCTTGAGAGGTTTCTTCGGCATTATTAGTAAAAGCTTCAACATACTTTGTACAGTCAATAGATGCACCATTGACTACAAGCGTATTGCCGCCGTTATTGACGCAGTTTTGATAACGGAGTAGGACAATCTTTGCATCCTCGATACCAGCTAGTGCGGAGTTGTAGGCTGACTGAGAAAGACTATAGTTAGTTGTACGCCCACTTTCAGATAGCATCAATCGAATGAAGCTAAGTGCAATAATGCTCAAAAGAGTTGCCGTAAAAATGACGACATAGATCGCGGCGGCGCCTTTTTTAGTTTTGTTTTGAATATTCGACATGTTACCTCTCTCCATATTGATCCACGTTACTCGTCTCCCCCGTGGCGCGTACCGCAAAATTAAATTTATTAACTGCACAATAATTAAAATCTTGATCAACCGCTTCTACCTCGGAGTTATACATTTGTTCCGTACCAGTGCAATAATCTCCATTCGTCAAAACATTAACACCGCCACGCATGGTCGCCAGGATAAACGATCCGGAGTAAAATATTTGACCAGTTTTCGCGTTTTGTGTAGCAGGCAACACTACAAAGTCGTAAAGCGCCAGGTCGGATTCGTCGTCGGAAATCAGGCTTACTACGTCTCTACTATCGATATCATTTGTAATGTGCGTAGTTTTAAGATTATCACTATTCGCATCGACGCGCTCACAAGCTACACGATCCGTATCTGGGAAACGCGCAAGTTTGTACACTTTACCCTCAATAGTAAACAGGTCGTTTTTATTGTTCGGGTTCTTGCGGTATTGTTCGATAGCTGGGGCAGTATTCCAAACATATGAATACGACCCTGTACAGAAGACGCCACCGATTTGGACTTTCTTATTGTCGGTTACGGCGGAAGACGATATCTTTTCATTGTAGTAATTGCGATAAACTTTCTTGATATCATACCAACGGATATCGTTACTGCCAGATGATGGAACTGGGTTGATATTCTCGACGATTGGAGATCCACCAACAGAACGCGAAAGGTCATTTAAGATGTCTCGCCCGGTAGCATTAATGGCGCGAAGAGCAAGACCTTTACGATAGATTTCCAAGATTCGCATCGTTAACGTGACAATACCCATCAACATTACCGACAATACTGTCATTGCAAGCAAGAACTCAATAATGGTGAAGGCTTTCTTATGCTTTTTCATTATTCCAATACCTCCGGGTTGTATAGGCGTACAATTGTCGTAATCGTACTAGGCGCAATCGAGCCAACGCTATGCCAACAGGTGCGAATATAGAAATCGAAGTAGTTTGAGCGCATTGGGTCTTTGTCGTTATCTCCTACCGCTATCACAAAGACGCCTTCAGCACGAGCTACGCGATTATATATTTGTTTCTCAGTGAGAGCGCCTTCATCATTATTTTCGCTGGCGCCCGCATCTACGCCACGCGCGCCCGAGACGGTATCTTTAGCCTTTTTGTACACAATACGCGGATACACAACTGGAGCGGTAAGAACCCTTCTGCTATTGATATCAAGAGAATCTATACCGACGATAATTTCTGGAATAAGATTAGCATAAGAGTCGCCGCCATATGTAGCATTGTTGCCAGAGTCTGGTAGAATCATGCGCGTATTTAGCGCAAAAGCATTATAAAACTCGACCATGCCATTCGTTTGGTACGCTTCCCCGCAAGTTTCAATATTGTTGATATCGAATTTCACCTCAGTGTTATTATTAGCGTGATCTTCAAGATTCCTTGATTTAATTGCAACTCTGCGCAACGCATCCCACAATCTTCTAAATTGGCTGTTGTTTCTATCCAACTGGCGTTCCGCAACATAACTCTGGTGAATGTAGCGAAGCGCTTCGGCCTGCGAGTCAATCTCATTGCGCGCCATAGTGTACTCTAGGGTACGTTGGGCATTATTAATGCCACTGTTCATGAGATTTACCGTAATAATTGCCAAAACAGCAAATACCGCCAAGGCCATCATAACTTCAATAATAGTGTCGCCATGCTTTTTTATTGACATTCGGCTACCCCCAACGTAGCATCACTACTATAATCGACGCCACCTTCGCTTATTTCCCTTTCGGCATCTAGATTCATCAACTCTACGGCACTTTGCCCCATACCGGCTTTTTTGATTTTAATGAGTCGGCGCGCATTGCTATAAGTTTGCGAGTCGCCGGAGTCGACACAAATATCAAGTGCTTGGATTTTGAAATTAGCGTCCGTTAGGTGACGATTGACGCCGTAGCTATCTAACGGATGTCCTACGTTAAATTTTTGGCCTTTACCACCATTCATTGCGTTTAGCTCCTCGTAGCGAACATATTCTAGACCAGTCAAGCCACCCTTAATTCCATCATTCCATACATAAGTGCGAATTGAGCCATCACGAGGCGAGCGAATAATCATTAAAGTCTTGCGAATCGGTTCACCTTCTGGATCAAGTAGTCTCGTACCCCATTTCGTGTTTTGCGTACGAGAATTATCCGCAGAGCGCACATAGCAGTCTTCCGAATCGTCGAGATTACAATGAAGTGCTACATTGTTTGCGCTAACGACATCTTTCAAAATCTCTATATCCGACAAGTCGCTTCTAACCGGATTATCCGTACCCTCGCGTTGTTTAACTATGGTTTTATAATCACGGCCAATTAGCTCTGTTGTTTCTATGTATTTTTCCGTAATAGACACGACCGCTCCATAGATTACACAGTTGGTGCGACCGCGATATGCGATTTTATTATCCGCGCTAGAACTATTAAGTGACCTAAAGTACGACTTGGCGTCGTCATTATTAACATCACTTTGAACTAAACCATAACAATATGAATCTTCCTTGTTGCGTTGTGCAATCTGTGTATCAGATACGAATGAATACTGATCACGCATCATGTTGGCTATATCCTGGACAGCGTCATTATAACGTTGTCTTGCTATATTTCCTCCAAGGCCACCCAATATGCCCGCCAGCAAAACGCCGCTTAACGCCAGAAAAAGCATAACTTCAATAATAGTGAAGCCCCTAAGAAATGCTCCCTTATTTTTATCCATAAGCATATTATACATTATCATTGGCAAAAATGGGATTTTTTGTTTTTTAGAAAACGTTTTACGACAATCAAAAAGTATTAAGAATAATGTTCTTATAATGTCATATTAAAATATTATTTAGCGTATTCGATTGCGCGCGTTTCGCGAATCACGTTCACTTTAATAACGCCAGGATATTGCATCGTAGCTTCAATCTTGTCGGCAATATCGCGCGCCAATTTCAGCGCCGACAAATCGTCGATTTGCTTTGGCTCGACAATAACACGAATTTCGCGGCCAGCAGAAATCGCATAAGCCTTGTCAATGCCAGGGAAACCAGTAGCGACATTCTCTAGAGCCTTCATGCGCTCGGCAAAGTTTTCCGCCGAGATATTGCGCGCGCCTGGACGAGCGGCTGAGATAGAGTCGACAATCTTGACAATGATAGCTTCTGGAGTAGATGGTTCAATGTCCTCGTGATGGGCGGCAATAGCATGAACTATTTCGTCCTTCATGCCGAATTTCTTTGCTAGCTCTGCGCCAATATCTGCATGCTTGCCCTCGATTTTATGAGTGACGGCCTTGCCGATATCGTGCAGAAGTGTAGCAGTCTTGGCGACATTAATATCAGCGCCAATTTCCTCAGCTATCATGCCGGCAATATGCGCCATTTCGATAGAGTGTAGGAGAACATTTTGGCCGTAGCTAGTACGGAACTTGAGTTCGCCAAGCAGATGAAGAATCTCGGATGGAATACCGATAACGCCAACCTCACGTGCGGCATCTTCGCCAGCACGAACAACTTCTTTCTCAATCTCGCGTTCTGCTTTAGCGACTGCGTCCTCGATGCTCGATGGATTAATGCGACCGTCTTTCATCAAACGCTCTAGTGCATAACGAGCAACCTGGCGACGAATAGGGTCAAAACTACTTAAGACAACCATACCTGGAGTGTCGTCGACTAAAACATCTACGCCTGTGGCGTGCTGAAGCGCTTGTATATTGCGGCCCTCCTTGCCAATGATGCGTCCTTTCATATCATCATCTGGCAACTTCAAACTAGTAACCGTACGATCGGCCGTTACTTCTGACGACATCCGCTCCATCGCAGACAGAAGCATAGCCTCAGCCGTCTCATCAATGTGATCATTGTAAGCTTTTTGCTCTTTTACAATTAGTTCTGCGAGATCGCCCTTAATATCACGCTCGGTCATAGACATCAACTTCTCTTTGGCGTCCGCCTTGCTAAGACCGGCGATTTTTTCGAGTTTCTCTTGAGCTTTTGAGCGAATAGCGCGTACCTCTTCCTTCAATTCTTCGATTTCGCCTTCTTGCTTGCGCAAATTTTCGGAACGTTTATCGAGTTGGTCTAGCTTCTTATCGAGCAAGGTCTCACGCTCAACAAGTCGGTTCTCGGTCTTTTTCCATTCTTTACGATGCTCATTTTCTTCACGTTGCGTCTTGTCGTTGATATTTGATGCTTCTTTTTTTGCATTCAAAACAATCTCCGAGGCTTCATGTTTCGCCTTGCGGATTAGCTCGTCCGCCTTATTCTTGGCGCCTTTTTCTTTATTTTTACTTACGGCATAAAAACCGCCCACGCCAGCCCCAGCTCCTAGGACTAACCCGGCGATAAGCAAACCTATCTCCATATTTTCCTCTTTCTTATATACACACTAAACTAGCAAAAAACTAAAAGAAGGTGCGTATATCAATAAATTAAATAAATATCATTAAAATTGAAATGGTAACTTCTTACCTGTTGTTATTGTAACACGGGATTACTTCTTTGGGGGAGTAATATTTGCAGGTCGACCATATTCTGGCATAATGAGTTTTACTTTTTCTCCACGATGATTATATAGAGGAATTTTAAGCTGGCTGGCAAGAGTGTTTACAACCGTAGCGCCAATTCGTAGGCCAGTAAAACTGCCTGGGCCAGACATAAAATTGATTTCGGTTATATCTTGCCAATCTTTCCCGTTCTCTGCGAGCTTGTCGTGAATAAATTTAAGAAGATATTTGGCAAGACTGCGACCGGAATCCCATTCGTATGTTTTATTATCGAGCTTCATAATAGTGAGTGGCTGCGACGTGTCTAGATATAGTTTCATTTTGTTTTTATCTCCCTCGTTTTTTCGTCAATATACCGAATTTCAATGATTTTTCTGTTTTTCGGAAGCACATCTTGAATGCTTTGCCCCCACTCTACAATTACGATAGCCTTCGGATTACTAATCGCCTCGGCAAGATCCTCAGCCATAATGCCCGGATCGGAGAGTCGATAGAAATCATAATGGATTAAACAATAGTCTGAGCCGTAATATTCTTTCGAAAGCGTAAATGAGGGAGAAGTGACACTATCGACAACGCCAAGCCCCTCCGCAATACCACGCGTTAAAGTGGTTTTGCCGGCACCAACATCGCCTAGCAACTCAAGCACTTGTGGAGCGCGTAAGGTTTCACCAAGACTCTTGCCGTATTCAAGCATTTCCTTTTCGGAATGAATTAACATGTATATATTTTACCATATTCTGGAATTTTATCCAGTACGTACCTGGGGAGGAAACTATACTTCGTGCGAGATTTTAGAAATAGCATAAGCAAGACGATGGGGATATACATCATAAGAACTAGCAGACTTCCGCTCCCGATTGATACCGTAGCCCATTTTGCCTTACTCAATACATCAATTACCGCAATCTGAAACGCCAACATTATTTTGCAGATAAGGACTACTGGCGCAAAGCCTGGCGTAATTCCAATAAGAAAAGTTAATGCCATTATTGCTGGAATTATTGGAGTAACGATAATATTCGCCAATATGCCGATGATCGAGAAAGCTCCGAAAGAATAAATAGTTATAGGCAAACAAAATAGCTGCGCCGAAAATGCGATAATAACCATTTCGCCGATGTAACTAGTAGCATTACTATAAAAATATCCCTTCAACACGGGTACCAATAACACAATTCCGCCATATGACGCAAGCGACAGCTGTCACGCCAAACTTTTAATTATGAGTGGGTTTATTAAAATTGAAATCGCAACAACATATATTAATAAACGACCAGGGTGGAATTTTCTGCCAAAGTACCCTGCCGTTAACGTTGAGCCCGTTACTAGCCCGGCGCGCAAAAGACTTGGACTAAGTCCTGCCACCATAATAAAAGACAGAATCAAAATGCCAGCAAAGGCATAGCTCGCAAATCGAGAAACTTTCCTCATGCTTTTCTGTGCAAAAATCGAAAGTGCAGCTAAGCAAAAGCCAGACGCTACTACGATATGGGATAAGCCTACAGCTCTAAGTTTAGCTTTAAAATCTTCAGAAAGCGCTTTCTCGCCAATTAAAAAGCCTAACGCTAGATTTGCCTCTTCTGAGTCGCCCATGGCTTGGCGAATACGTTTCGTAAAAATGTTGCGAATTGTTACGAAGTAGTCTGGCGGATTTGGCTTGCTTATCGAGATTAAAGTGGGACGATAAATCGAGACAGCATAATCACCGAAGCCCTCACTGACCATTGCGCGAAGGGTAATTTGATCCGAACGCGCTATGTCATCATATACCCCTGACATAGTTGCATATATTTGACAATTTAATGCGCTTGTGCTATAATTAAAGTGTGGACTTCCTAAATGAAGCCTGGTTTGGTTATTTTTGACCTCCGGCCAATCTTGAACAGTAGCCACAATAATTACTTCGCGACCAATGTACGTGGTGGCGATTTTTTGATTACTAATGCTTAACCCCGAATGATATAGTCCAAGTAGGCAACCGGCTACTAGCGCCAATATAATTCGGAGTTGACCGGAAATTACTAGCGAAGCAAAAATAAGCAGACCTACAAAAGAAACCAAATTAAAAACTATAGTTCAATTAAATAGCACCGAAAGAATACCGCTAATAACAATGCCGACAGAAAAAGATAATGGCACCACGGATATATGAACAGTATTCTTCTTAAGCAAACCCATGTCTTAGTTTAAATATTAACGATTCAGCATTCAAACATGAGCTCAATTATCTGTTATACTATTTACGTGAGAAAAAAAATTGAAAAAATACAGAAGAAAATGACCAAGAAGCAACGATATATTGCTTCATCGTTAATTTTTTTATTCATAGCCGCGCTTTTATTAACTTGGTTCTTAGAATATCGTTATTTCCTGAATGACATGTTTCGAGTTTGGAGTTTCGTAATCGGAAGCCCACTGGTTTACCTATTTAACGTATTTCTAATGTGGCTGATGCTTGTTTTTATTTGGGGGCTTCTGGGGTCACCGGTTATAACCGTTGGCGTTAGTTGGATTTCGATAATCATTTTGACTTATGTACATATATATAAATACTATTCGCGCCAAACTCCTTTACTGCCGGAGGATTTTCAGCTCGCTAGCGAGGCAAGTTCTCTTACTAAATTCGTAGATTTCGGAAGTATTGCACGAACAGTCATTGCCGTATTGCTAGTCATTTGGTTAACCGCCCTATTTTCAAAATATATGGCGAGAAGATTTAATCTAGTTAGAAATTGGAAAACACATAGTCCAGCACAAAGACACGCAGTCGGAATGCGCTTGCTAATAGTTATGCTAGCGGGAGGTGCATTCTTCTTTTCCACGGATTTTATTAGACACCATGACGGAACACGCTATGAGGATATTCCCGTTTTAGGCACACATTTTACAGCCTGGAACCAAAACCGCAACTACGATGATAACGGTTTCATTCTGGGATTCTTATATAACTTCCAGAAGCTTAAACTAGACGAACCGGATATTTATTCGCGCGACAAAATCGCTGGCATAAAAAACAAGTACGATGCAATCGCTGAAGAAGAAAACATGAATCGCAAAAGTCCAAAAGAAGAGAAAGCGAGCGTGATAGTCATATTAAATGAATCATTTTATGACCCGAGTGTCGAATTTAATGGTGAAAAATTTGAAGATTATTACGAACACACAGGTGGAGAAATTCTGCCGAATATTCATAGAATCCAAAGTAAATACCCAAGCGGACTAATGTATTCATTGGACTATGGTGGCGGCACGGCGAATATTGAATTTGAGACATTGACTAGTCTGACGAATTATTGGACAAATACCGTCCCGTATACTGCCCTAGTTCCGAAAGCTGGAAAAATCCCTTCCATCGCGCGGATGCTGAAGAAAAGCGGATACACGACTACGGCGATTCACCCATTTAACGGTGGCATGTATAAGCGCAATATCTCGCTAGCAAACGAGGACTTTGATACATTTATTACCGAAAATGAACTAGATTTTAAAGAGCATGAAGGCAACTCGGAATACATCAATGATCGCTCAGCTTATCTACAGACACTAAAGGTTCTAAAAGAAAACGAAGGGCCGCAAATGATTGGTTTAATAACAATGCAAAATCATACACCGTATAATGCAGATATTTACGAAAAAACGGATTTTGAAATAGTGGGCGACGAAGTTGACGAGCAGAAAAAGTCAGACATAGCAATTTATTATCAGACATTGCATAATTCGGATAAGTATCTTGGCGAATTCATCAACGAGTTGGACAAACTAGATAAAAAAGTTGTCGTATTATTCTTTGGCGATCACTCAGCGGGTCTGTTTGACAATGTTAATTCGCATGAGAAAAAGGCCGTACGTGACTTATCGCGCGTGACCCCATACTTTATTTATTCAAACTACGCATCGGGTTTTCAAGGTGAGAAAAAGCTACCAACCACGACTCCAAACTGCATGGTCAACACTATGCTAAATGGCCTGAACTGGAAAAAAGATTCATTATACTACCTCGTAGATGACGTTTGCGCAAATGAACCAATTCTAACATCGAGTTACCTAGAGGGCCGCCAAATTAATATGGCATCCGTCATGGATGACTATGAGCTAATAACTTACGATATTCTAGGCGGCAAGAAGTATTGGATGAAATAGCCCACAAAAAAAGACTCCCCGCGGGGAGCCTTTTTTTAATTCTTCGGAAACAGTGGAGTTGCCGGTGGTTGAATTTGTTTAGCTGTAAAGATTTCTTCAATTTGCCCTGCTGTATCTGGAAGAAAAATTGCGAGACGGTCATTTATGGCCAATAGGTCAACCACGAGTTTCTGAAGAACCTCTTTAGCCTTGTCTGGATTAGTTTTAACGAGAGCCCACGGCTTTTCTGCATCGATACGTTTGTTTAGTTCTGAGATACCATCCCAAAGAATATCAAACGCAAAATTGAATTCGTATTTTTGCATACGGGAATCGAAGTCGGGATTTTCGCGTTTTTTGACTTTTTGCCCTGATATCTCATTCTTTTTACAAAGCGTAGCAAGTCGTTGGACAAGGTTGCCCAAATCGTTAGCTAGTTCATTATAGGATGCTTCATATTTTTCCCAGGTAAAGTCCACATCGTCCGTCGTAGACGCATGACGCAAGAAGTAATAGCGAAACGGAGTTAGGCCGTGTTTCGCAAGAATATCTTGCGGATCAACAACGTTGCCGATGGATTTAGACATCTTTTCACCATTAGCCGTAATAAAACCGTGCGCTAACAAGTTGTGCGCCAGTGGAAGTCCTAAACCTAGCAACATTGCCGGCCAAATACCAGCATGGAAGCGCAAAATATCCTTGCCGACGATTTGCGTATGGGCTGGCCAATAGCCCGAAATGTCTTTGTCTGGGTAGCCAAGAACGGTAATATAGTTCGAAAGTGCATCAATCCAAACATACATCACTTGACTATCGTCGCCAGGCACTGGAATTCCCCATTCAACCTGTTCCTTTGGGCGCGAAATAGATACGTCTGGCATGTTTTTAAGTAAATTCAGGAACTCTTTCTTGCGGAAAGCTGGGGTAATTTTTAATCTGTCAGACTCGATGGCATTACGGATTTTTTCTTTAAAATCAGAAATGCGCAAATAATAATTCTCTTCACTAAGTTTGACATACGGCTTTTTGTGGTCGGGACACTCGCCGTGATTGTCGTCGCGCTCCTTATCTGTCACAAAAGCCTCACATCCTTCGCAGTACCAACCAGTATATTTATCTTTGTAAATATGATTCGAAAGCTTAGCCCATATTTCTTGACAGCGACGTTCATGGTCTGGATCGGTCGTGCGAATGAAGTCTGTATACTCTACCCCAAGCGAATGAATGAAATCTTGGAATTTTTGAGAATTTTGATCGACAAATTCCTGCACGGTAACACCTTGATCGGCGGCTTTCTTAAAGTTCTTATTGCCGTGTTCATCAGTACCAGCCTGCAAGCGAACCTTTTGGCCGTTATACATCATATACCGACGGAGTGTATCCGCAAGAAGATAGTCCATAGCATGGCCAAGGTGCGGATTGCCGTTGACGTATGGAATAGCTGTAGTGATATATGATTCTTTCATGAATCATATTTTAACATCTTTTATAGAGAAAGGCGAATGTGTCTACTTAATAACTACAAGTAGAACTACAATTGCGATAATAATTACCGCTACGCCTACACCAATGCCGATAAATAATGGAGCTTTACTCTTTTTTTGTTCTGGGGAAGTAATAGTATTGGCAATATGTGCCGGTTCACCAGCTGGGGTAGCTGCATTATCAGCACCATCTGTTTTTGCCGTAGTTTCTGTCGGGGAACTGGGAGCTCCCAGTTGGTCAGTCACCTTTGCGCCGGATTTTTCATTCTCTTCGGCAGCAATTGGATCAACGTTAATTTGGCCAAATGAAGCCTCCATATGGTCTAGTTCTTCTTTAGCCTTAGCGTCTGATTCGGATGTTTTATCCGATGAATTATCAGGTTCATCAATAATATCGCCAGCCACGAAAGAAGCTGATGGCTCCGCCTTTGGAGCGACTGATTCGGACGGCGCAATTGCGGGATTGCTAATACCATTATCGAGGGCAATGGTTTCCGAGTTTGCCGACTGTATAGATAGAGAAACGGCGGAAGAATCGTCAGTAATGTTAGTGCTACCCGCGTTGCCACTAGAAATAGAGCCGTCAAAGCTTACAGACTCTGCAGAATCGCTACCGCCAGCCAAGTTAAGATTTGGGTCGTCCGTCATACGTTGATCGAGTTCATGTTGCGACGTTGGAACGTCGTCTAGGCTAATATCGTTAACATCAAAGGTATTCTGAATTTTTGGAGTGTCACCAGCGGCCATTACGGCTTGATTAATAACGTCCATATCGAAGTCTGGCTGGGCGTTAAGTTTTTCTTCGCTAATTGGTCCGCCAAAATCAGGTGCGGCCGAATCCGTGTTTGTGTTAGTTGTTGCAGAGTTCTGGTTGTCTAAATCCACCGGATTAGCCTCCATTAAAATTAGCCGTTATTTTAATAATATCATAATGCTAATGAATATTTTTTTCAAGTCGAACCCAGTCCGATATTGACAAATCAGCAGGACGTGCATCGAGACTCAGCTCGTTCTTAGTGAATATTTCAGCTAGTTTCTCTTTTGGCAGGTGGGCGCCGACCGCTAAATTAGTTAGCAACTTTTTGCGCGGCGCTATAAACCCTAACTTTATAAGCGCGATGGTAGATTCCGTTGCCAGTGGCCGGTCGAGCGGTTCAAGAACTACGATTTGGCTGTCTACCTTTGGTGGCGGCGTAAAGAATTCACGCCCAACAACTGGCCCTAAAGAAACTTTGGCATAAATTTGCGCCGATAGGCCAAGTATGGAATAGTCGCCCGGCTCAGCAGCAAGACGCTCGGCCACTTCTTTTTGTATAAGTAGTACTATCTTTTGCGGCCGACGATTGGCGTGCAGGAATTTTTGAATAATCGGAGAGGTGATGTAATATGGGATATTCCCAGCTACGACATATTCTTCTGGGAGATTTAAGTTCTCTAATTCAAGTGACAGAATATCCTGATTGTGAACTTCTAGGTTTTTCCCAGGAAACGACTTTGGTAAGTTTTCGGCAAGACGATTATCTAGCTCGATGGCGACAACTTTTTCGAAGTTTTTAAAAAGTGCCGAAGTAAGTGTGCCGAGGCCTGGGCCGATTTCGACCACCGCGCCGCAGCCATCCGTAGCCGCCATATCCGATATGTCTAACAAAATATCTCGATCTTTAAGCCAATGCTGGCCAAGAGATTTTCGGTTCTTCATTTTACCACCAATGATTTACGGTCCAGAATTGATACGCTTTTGCCCAGCTACCATATCTTCCGATAGCGTAACCGTTACACCAGCGTAGCTGAGTGATTGGGTTAGTCGCCCAGTCGCTACCTGCGCTAGCCATCTTGCTACCCGGAAGAGCCTGACACAGACCCGTTGCGCCACTATACGCGTTCTTTGCCAGTGGATTCCAGTGCGACTCGCGCTGTATGATGTAGTTTACATAACCATAGTCACTTGGAGAAATCCCCGCTTGTGCCATCCAGTCATTGTGCGTGCCGGCCGGTAAGTCTACTTTCATGCCAACCTTTACCTGCTCGTCAATTGGCTTTTGTGTCACGATAGAAGAGAGGACTTTGCGTGAGATTTCTTTGCCGTTACGCATATTTATCTCATAAGTCACAGTCTTCTTACCTTTTTGTCCGGCCGTTGTTACTTTTCTGACGCCATAATTAAGCGAATAGTCGTAGGTAATTTTCGTATTGTAGTTTATGACCTCTTCTACCGTTTTTGTCTGTTTTCCTTGGCGAAAAACAGCAAGACTAATCCCGTCTTTCAACTTAACATCATCTTGCAATGATGACCAGGTTTCCTTAGCGTCTACGGTAATTCCCTGCTCGGCCAAGAATTCGCCAACCGTATCGGCCTGGGTCCGAATAACCATGTCTTTGCCATAAAATTCGAAATTTACAGTCTTTGCGCGCGTGATTTGATATGCGGTAGTCATACCACTCTCGAGCAGCCCATTGTACGCAACTACCTCGATAATATCTTGGTCAAGAAGCTTCAAGCCAGCATCTTCGGCGACTTGCTCGGGCTCAGTGGCGGAAGTGCGAACATATTTTTTAACATTATCGTCAATTACAACCGTCTGACGTGATCGGTAGATATTAATATTAAATGTTTCCGAGTTAATTTCATCGTCTAATCCTGGCTCAACCGTATCGTACTCGTCGTAAACTATACCGGCGCGCTCCAGAAGTTCGCGCACCGTAATCGCCGCTGAGCGAAGAGTGGTCTTTTCGCCACCGTCATAAATAGTCACAAAACTTTGATCATCTTTCTCTGTCGACTCCGATGAAGTTGCGCTCGCGAAAAAGCCGCCAGTCTTTGCAATAATAGTAAAGAGAAGCAGAGAGGCGAGGAATCCGAGGGTCATTAAAGACGGGATCGAAAATGTCCCGATAACCTTGCGTAATTTCATGCTCTTAAATTTTAACATTTCTTTGTAATCCTGGCAAATTTTAACAGATATCTCTTAATTACTTTTGATAGAAAAATGATATTTGGATACTCTGATATATTTGTTTTTATTTAGCGGAAATTGCTTTCCAGGAAGATAATTCTTAATCGCCGAAAGCGCGCGGTGTAGTTGCGGGCGCGTCTGCGAAATGCCGTTTATTGACAATAATTCGCGCAACAGCTCAACGCCAGATTGCTCATCAATATCTATAAAAATATCGCGCGAAATGGATTGGCCCTGCTCTGAAACAAAACGATCCAAAATTTTTTGTACCTCAGACGATATTTGGCATTGACGCTCATATAGTTGACGGAGCTGTTCTTTTTGGGCATCGCTCGCACGCAATAAAGCCACGCGGACTCGATTTCGCAAATAAATATCTTCATTATTAGTTTGATCCTGGCGAAAGTTTAGTTGATGTTCGGTTGCGTAGCGATAAATATCGCTTTTCCGCCATCCTAACAGGGGTCGCTCAACATTAGGATTACGTAATGGTGCAAGTCCACGCCATCCTGTCCCCCTTAAGACATTGATTGCGATCGATTCATAAACGTCATCGAGATGATGCGCAACATGAAGACGACCTCCGTGCTTTTTGCAGATTGCTTCAAAAAACTGGTATCGGGCCTCCCGAGCAGCCGCCTCTGAAGTATTCGGCCTCAAGTTTCCATTCGCAGTTTCAAATGGGAGCTTGTATTTTTGAGCGAGTCGCTTGACGAAAGCCTGATCGTCTGCCGAATTGGGACGAATGCCATGATTATAATGCGCTACGACCACCTCTGGATCATTGCGAAAAATATGCAGCATCACGACCGAGTCAATGCCACCAGAGACCGCTAAAACCTTTTTCATGTGCTACAATTATTCCATAAGCGGAGAGAAAAAGAAAATGTTAATGGTTGGTTCAAACTTGATTGACTTTCCCGTTTTAAGCCTCCATATCGGTGGCGAAATTGCCCGTACTACTAGAGCGATCATTGACCCAGATAATCTGAAAATCATTGCCTACGTAGTTGATGGCGCAATAATTCATAACGATAACGAGATTGGAAATATTCTCGACATGAACGATGTGCGCGAAATCAGCGACCAAGGCCTAATCGTCAACTCTGCTGACGTCTTTACTAAACGTGAAGACGTAATAAAATTCGACGAAATCATGTCGCTAGAATTCAATCTAGTCGGCCTGAAAGTGGTAGACCAGAAAGGCAAAAAACTCGGAAAAGTTGTCGATTATACCGTTGATTCTGGCAGTTTTACCATATATCAACTAATCGTACAGCGACCAATCACGTCTTCGTTTTTTGATCCTCAATTGACCATAAACCGTTCACAGATTGTCGAAATTGACGATTTTAAGATTACAATTAAACACGGTGATTCCAAGGTTAAAGTTAAAAAGAAAAAGGAAATCGCCCAAGAGGAGTTTGTCCCTAATTTTGTTAACCCCTTTAGAAAACCTGGCTACGCACCTTCGGATGAAGATAGCTCGTCCAAAATATCGGAATAAGTAAAGCCTTGGCGTATTAAATATTGAATTAGTTTTTGTCGGTCAGCGTAGCGGTTGGACTTGCGCGCAATAACTTTACGCAATTCTTCGCGCTCATTGCGCATATTGCTGCGCAATACATCATCTATAATTTTTTGACTAATGCCCTTCCTCGCTAGCTCATCTCGGAGCTTTTTAAAACTAGTCCCTTTTTTGATGTTGCGGTTCTCAACCCATAACTCCGCAAAACGACGATCGTTCAAATGTCCGCGCTGATCTAGCCGCTCTAGAACAAGCGGAATTAGGCTCGGATCATAGCCGCTCCGAACCGTATCCTTATATTCGCCTGTCTTTGGATTTTTTGTACGTATTTTTTTGCTGAGAGTTTTACGCCTTAAATAGTCGCTAATTTCCTTAATCGAATGCGGTCGCATTAGGACATATTCGAGTGCGCGGGCATAAAATTTACCAAACTCTGAAGCACGTTTTATGTCTTCTAGCTGCTCGGAATTTAGCTTGCGGCCAATTTTGATGCCTAGATCAACGACCTGAGAAATATCTAACGAACAATAATATTTGTCGTCTATGTATACATTAACCCGATTATGGTCGCGAACCGCTTCTTTAATGTCTGTTACGCGATGGGATTGAGTTTTATCTGCAACCCCATCATCGTCGAAGATGGTAATTGTTTCAAGCATTAATCTTCATCAGTCTTTGCAGCCTCACGAACTTTAGCTTCGATTTCGGCCATAAGTTCTGGTTTCTCTTTAAAGAGTCGCTTTACGGCTTCACGCCCTTGACCGAGCGTATCGCCATTATATTTGAAGAAAGCGCCAGCCTTGTCTATGATACCGTACTGGACACCCAAGTCCAAAACGTCACCAGTTTTACTAATACCCTCGTTGTACATAATGTCAAACTCTGCTGTTCGGAATGGGGCGGCAATTTTATTTTTGACGACTTTAATTTTCGTACGGTTGCCAGCCACATTGTCGCCATCCTTAATCTGGCCAATACGACGAATATCTACACGCACTGATGCATAAAACTTTAACGCATTACCGCCAGTGGTGGTCTCTGGGTTTCCAAATAGAACACCGATTTTCATACGAATCTGATTAATAAAGATGACCGTAGCCTTAGTCTTGCTGATAATGCCCGTAAGCTTGCGCATGGCTTGAGACATGAGGCGCGCCTGAAGCCCCATTTGCGCATCACCCATATCGCCATCGATTTCTGCCTGCGGAACAAGCGCGGCCACGGAATCAACAATTATCAAATCCACAGCACCAGAGCGTACTAATGTTTCGCAAATTTCTAGCGCCTGTTCGCCGTTATCTGGCTGTGAGATTAATAAGTCATCCGTTTTGACGCCAATTTTGCGCGCATAGGCTGGGTCGAGAGCGTGTTCTGCGTCAATAAAAGCAGCCTGTCCACCCTGTTTTTGGATTTCGGCGATTGCATGGAGCGCAAGAGTTGTTTTACCAGAAGACTCTGGTCCATAGATTTCAATAATACGCCCCTTTGGAAAGCCACCACCAAGCGCAAGGTCAAAAGCGAGCGATCCAGTCGAAAATAACTCAACGTCAATTTTCGATTGTTCACCTAATTTCATAATTGATCCATCGCCGAATTGCTTTGTGATTTGCGATAAGGCTAGGTTTAGAGCCTGTTTTTTGCCCTCGTCCATTGCCGGGGTTGCATCTTTTGTTTTCTTCGTATCCTTTTTGTCTTTATCTGACATGTCCACCGCATCCTGACTCTTCTTAGCCACTTGAAACCTCCTGTTTTTATAGTTTTATTTTAACTGATTATCTCGGTAAAATCTAGCACGATGGCACCTGCAAGTTATGCGCTTTATTGGCTCGATTTTTAGACGTACAAAAAGGGTCAAATCTTTCAAAATAATACCCTACCATGGTTTCGATGCGATCCCTTATTTGGCTCGGTACACCCTTATTGTCGCGATATACGCTATTTAAACGATTGACGACGAGCGGATAGCTTATATCGCCAGTACGCAAATCTAAACCGATGCCAAAAATATTCTTAGGGCGGCTATGGTATTTATAAATAAGGTCGTCACGCATTTCGACGAGATATTCATCTCCGAGAACAATAGAGTTATTATGTACATCTAGAACTGCCCAAATATAGCCGTCGGAACGACGTCTTATTTGGGCAACTTCGCTCGCACTTAGATCTTTTTTCTTCATATACTTCATGTTTCTCCTTTCTGGTAGAGCTTATATTGTTTAAAGCATGCATAAAAAATACCATCCAAAAGCTGGGGCGAAAAAGCATCAGCTTAATGTTTTTGACAAGGCGTGGTTTTAAATAGTTTAAAATATGTTAAAATATAGAAAATACAGCTATAAAAGTAAGGGATAAGATATGAGCGGACATAGTAAATGGGCAACCACTAAACGCCAAAAGGCCGTCGTAGACGCCAAGCGTGGTGCGTTGTTTACGAAAATCGGTAATCAAATTGCAATTGCAGCGCGCAGTGGTACCGATCCTGCTATGAACCCGTCACTTGCAATGGTGCTCGAGAAGGCGCGTCTCGCCAATATGCCGAAGGCAAATATCGAACGCGCAATTGCACGTGTCGCAGACAAGAGCGCAGCCGCCTTGATTGAAGAAACTTATGAAGCTTACGGTCCGGGCGGAGTTGGGATCATCATCGAAGTTGCTACCGACAATAAGAACCGTACGATGCCAGAAGTACGCCACACGCTCGAAAAAAATGGCGGTCGCATGGCGGACCCCGGCTCGGTCATGTTCCAATTTACACGCAAAGGAGTTATCTTCGTAAAAGCTAAGGGCGACGAAGTCATGATGGCCGCACTAGATGCTGGCGCAGAAGATGTTACTGACGAAGAGGATGGGACAACCATCTATACCGCCGCAGGCGACCTTGCCAAGGTACGTAGTGGCCTAATTGATGCAGGTTACGAAATTGACTCGGCAGAGTTGCAATATGTGCCAAACAACACCGTCCCAGTCGACGAAGAAACTTCAGCAAAAGTGGAGAAAATTCTCGACGCGATTGATGACCTCGATGACGTAGTAGCCGTACATACTAACGCCGAGTAGTCTTGACTTATACAGGGTTGTATGATATAATTAAAGGATAGTCCCCTTTCGAGGGGATTTTCTTGTTACCTCAGGCCCGTCGAGCCGAAACCGCCCAAACGGCCAGTTTTAGAAAGATTTGAGACTTCTTCAAACTCTATACGCTCGTATTTCGTCACGACACCCTGCGCAATGCGCATGCCTGGCTCGACAATAAAGTCTTTGTCGCCAAAGTTCATGAGTAAAATGCGCATTTCGTCGCGAAAATCCGAATCAATAACGCCAATACCATTCATGAGTGAAACGTGATTTTTAAACGATAGCCCACTGCGCGAGGAAAGACGAAGTTCATAGCCACTAGGAATCTCGACACCAATGCCGGTACCAAAATCTTTAATTTCTCCCGG
Source organism: Candidatus Nanosyncoccaceae bacterium (assembly GCA_045546295.1). Lineage (GTDB taxonomy): Bacteria > Patescibacteriota > Saccharimonadia > Saccharimonadales > Saccharimonadaceae > UBA2834. The sequence goes on from JAZQCP010000005.1 coordinate 212,644, forward strand.
CTTCAAAACATAGGGTTTGTCGAGATAGACGTAAAAATCAAAACCAGCCGCACCTTCAGTTTGATAACTCGGAACGATGGCGTCATCATAGAACTTAAAAAACTTCATCTTCATATTAAGATTATTATATAAGATGTGATATAATTTCTTCTAGTGGAAGGGTGGCCGAGTGGTTTAAGGCACCGGTCTTGAAAACCGGCGTGGTTAATAGCCACCGTGAGTTCGAATCTCACCCCTTCCGCCAGGAAATAGCCCGCGTGGGTTATTTTTTATGCCCAGCATGTTAAAATTAATTTACTAGTTATGACAAATAAAAAATACAAATTAATTGAACTTGATCCGTGGCTTGAACCTTTTACTGGTGACATCGATCTGCGCATGCAGCATTATTGGGATACGCGCCATGCCCTCGTTGGCGATGGCGACTTAGCTAGTTTTGCAAATGGCTATATGTTCTTTGGTCTTGCACGCACAAAAAATGGTTGGGTTTACCGCGAATGGGCTCCTGGCGCAGATGATATGCATTTGATTGGGGATTTTAATAACTGGGATCGCCTAGCGAACCCGATGCATCGAACCGAGACTGGAATTTGGGAAGTCAAAATCAAGGGGCGAGACACAATAAGACATGGCCAAAAAATCAAGGTTCAAGTAACCAGGAACGGTCGCAAGTTTGACCGAATTCCCCTATACATTAATCGCGTCACGCAAGATAAATTAACGCGTGGATTTGTTGGCGAAGTCTGGTCGCCAGAAAAACCATTTCGTTGGACCGATACGGGATGGCAGGATAAGAAGCTTGATTCTTTATTGATTTATGAAGCGCATGTAGGGATGGCGCAGGAGAAAGAGGAAATTGGTACTTATCGCGAATTTGCAGATAATACCCTGCCCCGAATCGTGAAAGAGGGATATACAGCCGTTCAGTTAATGGCGATTCAGGAGCACCCATATTACGCATCGTTTGGTTACCAAGTTTCAAATTTCTACGCCGCATCGAGTTGGTATGGCAACCCCGATGACCTAAAATACTTGATTAATAAAGCCCATAAACTTGGGCTAAAAGTATTGCTTGACGTAGTACACTCTCACGCCATCAAAAATACCGCCGAAGGCATCAATATGTTTGATGGCACCTTTAATCAGTTCTTTATGACTGGCGATGCGGGCGATCATCCAGCTTGGGGGACGAAGCTATTCAACTACGCAAAGCACGAAGTACTGCATTTTCTACTTTCAAACTTGAAGTACTGGATGGAAGAGTACCATTTTGACGGCTTTCGTTTTGATGGGGTGACCAGCATGTGCTACCACCATCACGGTTTGGGCGTAGATTTTACAAATTATAAACAGTACTTCGACGTGTTTACAAATACTGACGCTATTACGTATTTACAGCTCGCGAATGCACTAATTCACGAGATTAATCCTAACGCAATTACAATCGCCGAGGAAATGAGCGGCATGCCGGGGATGTGTATCCCAATAGCAGATGGCGGGGTAGGTTTTGATTATCGACTGGCAATGGGAATCCCAGATTATTGGATTAAAACTCTGGAAAAAGAAAAAGACGAGAATCGTGATATGCACAAAATGTGGCACGAGTTAACCACGCGTCGCCCTGGTGAAAAGAATATTGGCTACGCCGAGTCACATGATCAAGCGTTAGTAGGAGATAAAACGCTAATCTTCCGTATGGCAGATGCCGAAATGTATGCGGGAATGAATAAGGCCTACCACTCGCCAGTAATAGACAGGGCCATCGAGATGCATAAACTAATCCGCTTTGCTACCCTGTCAATGGCTTGCGATGGGTATCTCAACTTTATGGGAAATGAATTTGGGCATCCAGAATGGATTGATTTTCCACGCGAAGGGAATGGTTGGAGTTTTAAATATGCACGCCGGCAATGGTCTTTGGCGGATGATGGCTTCTTGAAATACGAATGGCTCTTAAACTTTGATGAGGCGATGATAGATTTTGCCAAAAAGAATAAGGTTCTAAAGAAAGATATCGCCGAGAATCTCTGGATTGACGAAAAAGCAAAGATACTAGCTTTCGTGCGAGGAGATTTGCTTTACGCATTCAACTTCCACCCGACCGAATCGGCGACGAATTTCTTCTTGCATGCACATAGAACTGGCGAAGGCGAATATAAAGCAATTTTCTCGACCGATGAAGCTAACTTTGGCGGTCAAGACAGAATAGACAAAAAATACGTTTATTCTACCGTTTCCGACAAGCGCGGCTTGGGCTTCGAGATTTATCTCCCCTGCCGCTCAGCGGTAGTCTTCCGCAAGAAAAGATGACAAGCTCAATATCTTATGATATACTTTTGAGGTGAGTACTTTTTTATAAGTGGCACCATAGCTCAGCTGGTTAGAGCGTAGGACTCATAAGCCTAAGGTCACTGGTTCGATCCCAGTTGGTGCTACCAAGTACTCAAACTTTTGGATATAAAATACAGCGTGACGATTTCAGATGTGCATTCTGAAATTTTTTTAATTATAAAAATGCTGCGCAAATTCATTCGACAAGAAAAATCCGGGTCTTTCGACCCGGGAAACAGATTCTACCATTCCAGCTCGGCAAATTCCACCACCTGATTGTAGTGACGTGGCTGAACTCCATACCGCTTCGATTCCATAAGCGCGAGTTTGACAAGTGCTTGTGCATCGTTCAGACGGCGAATGACTTCTTTGCATCTCTCTACCTTTTGTTCATAGTTTACAAGAGTTTTCAAGATATGCTGATAAGACTCTGAGGTATAGCAGTAGACCTGGCGATTGTAGCGAAAGTCGCCATCTCTAAATTCGAGATCGAAAGACTTGTCGCACTCGTCGCTGCCGCGATCTTTGTAAAATGCATTAAGCGCATTCACGCGAGGCATAAGAGCCTCAAGCCACTCTCTAACTTCAGTTTTCGTCGATGGCAAAGTTATCCCCCCTTTCTATTGGATAGATAGATTAAAAGTGCTGATTCGTTTTTTGCGAATTATATTTTGTGGTTATATCATACTATGTGCGTTTCGTCAATGCTGTCACATTGTTCTATGTGGTAGCAAAATGAGCAATAGCCTGAGTATGTTAAAATAAGTGCATGAAGACAAGAAAAGCTTTTACTGTGCTTGAGCTAATGCTTTGTATTATTTTTGTAGGCATTTTCGTAGTACTCTTTTTTATGCAAAAAGTTAACGCCGATGCGATGAGTCGCGACGAAAAGCGAAAAGTTGCAATTAATGCCATTTATTACGCACTCGAGGAAGGATATTACGATAAAAATCAGTACTATCCCGAAAAGATCGACAAGGCAGAAATTTTGCCGTGGATTGACCCAAATTTATTCACCGATCCTTATGGCGTTGCGTTATGGAAAGAGGGGAGCAACTACACCTACGAAGCAAAAGAGTGTGAAGATGAAAAATGCAAATCGTATGAACTTCGCTCTATCATGGAAAAAGAAGAAGATTTCGTAAAGACCAGCCGAAATTAAAAATTGCCCCTAGGGGCAATTTTTTAATCGTCATCGTGCTTATTATGCTTTTTGGCTTCGTAGACTAGATGGGAAATAATCTTTACCTCATCGTGCGGGGTGTCCAGAAATCGAAAAGTGTAGGTCGTCTCATCGCCGACCGTCGACATGCGCAATATGCCAATCTGAAACAGATGGTCGAAGAGAGTCTCTTGACGAAATGACACATCCTCAATACGACGAAGCTCAATAATATTGGTGGAATTTGCGAATAACGAAGTGCGAGATTTCTGAATAGCGCGACGGTTGGTGATATACATTTCATTAGCATTGTAGATACTGTGTCCAATAACGCCACCAGCGAAAATAATTGCATATAACGCAAAGATTGCAATGCGTAAATAGCCTAAAGAGGTATCGTTTAGCGTAAGCATTGTATCTTCAACTTTGACATTGTTTGCGATTAAAATGAGTGCGAGACTAAGAATTATGACACAAAGTGCGGCCATAGTCCAGATGGCTATAATACCGATGCGCGAACGTGTAATATGGAGCACTACATGCTCATCCGCCTCAAGATTAATGTCTGGGTAATCTTTTGCACTACGTGCATGTTTAACTTGCGCAAGCTCGTCTTTCATGTCGTTATCGTACCACATACCTCCCAAGAATGCTAGTATATTTTTTGACTTTTTCGCTCTTAAATGATATAATTTGTGAATGAATATGAACCCTGTGACGTCACGGAAGGCAATAATCGGTCGAGATGTATTCGTTGCTCTTGCCGGAGTAGCCGAAAACGTACCAGCAAAGGTCGACACTGGCGCTGATACATCAGCCATTTGGGCGAGTGATATTTTTGTCGAAAAAGGTGGAAAATTACATTTCAAGCTTTTTGGACAAGGATCCCCATATTATACTGGCGATGAGATAGTCGTGAATGATTATTCTGTCGCAAAAGTTAAGAGCGCTTCTGGGCATGTGGTCCTCAAGTATAAAGCTACCATTCCGGTAACAATTAAGGGTAAGCAACTAAGCATTACATTTGGATTGAGCGATCGGTCGAAACTTAAATATCCCATTTTGATTGGTCGAGAGACGTTATTGGGTAATTTTATTGTTGACGTTGAAGAAAAAGAGACGACAATGAAAGAAAGGCTGAATAAACAGCCAGTAATCAATAAAGAGATGCAAGATGATCCTTATAAATTCTACATGGAACAATATCTAAACGGAGAGGACAAAAAATGAGAATTGCAATTCTATCAAATGGACCAAGCAACTACTCTACTAAGCGCCTAGTCGAAGAAGCGAACAAGCGCGGTCACGAAGTTGAAATTATTAAATACAAGAACTGTTATATCTCAATCGAACAAGGTAGCAACCAAGTTTTTTATAAAGGTGAGCCTCTGGGAAAATATGATGCAATCATTCCGCGCATCGCCTCATATATGACAAAATACGGCACAGCAATTGTACGTCAGTTGGAAATGCAGGGCGAATATTGTCTATCGAGGTCACTTGCAATCACTCGCGCTCGCGACAAGCTACGCTCAACGCAGTTACTGGCGAAATATAATATCGATATTCCAAAAACCGTCGTCTCGCGCGATTCGGGCGATATTGATCAACTATTAGACCAGTTGGGTGGCGCTCCGGTCATCATAAAGCTAGCGAGTGGCACGCACGGCAATGGCGTAGTCTTGGCGGAAACTAAAAAGGCTGCTAAATCGACTTTGCAAGCTTTCTACCTAACAAACGAACAAGGTACCAATATCTTGCTGCAAGAATTTATCAAGGAATCAGCGGGTACAGATATTCGTGCTTTCGTTGTCGGCGCAAAGGTCGTCGCAAGCATGAAGCGCCAAAGCCTAGATGATGATTTCCGATCCAATCTGCACAAAGGCGGGAGTGGCACCCCGATTAAGCTCACACCGGAAGAAGAGAAGGTTGCCATAAAGGCAGCCAAGGTGATGGGGCTAAGTATTGCTGGTGTTGATATTATGCGTTCAGAACGTGGCCCGCTAGTTCTTGAAGTGAATGCTTCGCCTGGATTTGGCATCGAGAAAGTTACCGGTCGCAACGTAGCAGGTAAAATCATTGAATATGTCGAACGGAATGCAACCCGCACCATCCGCAAAGACCGCATAGGTGCGTAACTATCCAAAAAGGCCGAGGCGCAAAAACCTCGGTCTTTTTGTGCTAGAATAGTAAATAGCTTATGATTTTAGCAGTCGTACTTGCAACGCTACTTCTCTGTTTTTTACTCATCCGTCATCACGTTGGCGTTCCGTTTTTGGCGATGATTGCCGGCTTGGCGGTGCATGAACATTTTGGCGCCGATTTTGCAAACACTATTAGTTTGTGGGTGCCAGCCATCCCGAACGAGATGGCCAATACGGGTCTTTATGTATTATTCGTAGCTCTAGTACCGCTGATATTATATTTTCGTGCTGGCAAAAGTGGACTCTTTGGTATAATGCGGGCGATAGAATCGATTATTTTCGCAATTATGCTTACTGTTCTTTTAGCAGGACCACTGGTGGCGCTTTTTGATTTCGATTCCCTTTCCGCAGATATTGCGAGCTGGATAGAGGGAATTCGCGGCATCATCTTAGTAGTCGGAATTATTTTTGCGTACGTAGATACTTTCTTGTATCGCTCAGGTCGGCTTTCCTAAGCTCCCAGAGCGCTATGCCGGTAGCTACAGATACATTGAAGGACTCTTTTTGGCCACACATCGGGATTTCTAACAAAAGGTCGCAAGCGTGCAGTATGTCATCCGGAATGCCATGCACTTCTTCGCCAAGTATTAGAGTTATATCTTCAACAAATGGTTGATTAGTAGCTAGGTTATACGACCCCTCCCCCTGCTCTAGCGCGGCGATACGATAGCCTTGTGCGCGAAGTTCAGCTAGCGTTGCCTTGATATCTACAGAACGGGACCACTGGACCGTATCTTCGGCGCCCAGGGCGGTTTTGTGAATCTGCTTTTTTAGTTTTTCCTGTTCGTGCGGGAGACCTTTGTCTAAAAATGGCGTATATCCAGCAAAGATAACTTGGCCGACTCCCAAACAGTCACAAGTGCGCAAAATAGCACCCACATTATACGTTGATCGAATATTATACAAGATAACTATAAGCTTTTTCATGCTACAATAAGATTATGAATGAGGAAGAGGTTCAAAGCAAGCGTAGGCAGAACGAGGAAGCCGCAACGGAACGTCGTGCGGGAATCCTTGGTCTTCTCTATCTAGATACGCGCGAATTCGAAAAAACGTCACCTTTGGTGCGCAATGTGCTGACAAAAGAAGAAATGCACAGTAATTTTATGATTCCTCTTCAGGTCGGCGAAGGTAGCACGCCATATCAATTTATGGTCACAAGCCAAACTCCACGTAGTGTAATCGAGAAAATGCAAAAGCAATACGAAGATGAGGGCCAGAGGATTGAATTTTACCTGATTTCCAATTCAGCCTACCAGATTTTTATGCTGCGCCATGATCCGCCTCAGGAAATTCACTACGACGATATCGAGATTGCCTCCGAGGGTGATTCCGAAACGATTAAGCAGGTTTCCCAAACGCTTAATAGCGTAGCGACCGATAAGGTTTTTGACTACTTGCTCGACCAGGCCGACAAACTAGGCGCATCGGATATTCATATCGAAAACTTGCGACACGCAATTCGCATTCGTATGCGCGTAGATGGTATCTTGCACCCAGTTGCAGAAATTAACCGCGATCGATATCGCATCTTCATGGGCGAATTGAGCTCGCGCGCAAATGTTTCAACCGCTTCTAAGAGACCGCAATCTGGCCACATGCAAAAAGATATTACGCGCGATGGTGCAACTCATTTGTTGAATATTCGCGTCGAGATGGTGCCGACGATGTATGGGCAAGACGCCGTACTTCGTTTGTTTAACTTTGACGAAAGCCTATTAAATCTCGATTTGCTCGGCATTACTCCAGAAGAACGCGCCGAAATCGACGACGTCATTTCGCATCCACGTGGCCTTCTATTAATGGTAGGTCCAACTGGTTCTGGTAAATCTACAACTCTATACTCTATCATTAACGCATTGAATACTACTGAGCGAAAGATTATTACACTCGAGGATCCAATTGAGTATGGTTTAACTGGTATCTCGCAAATTCCGATTGCAACCGGAGAAGGTGGTTCGTTTGCGGAAGGCTTACGTTCCGTATTGCGTCTTGACCCTGACGTAGTAATGGTTGGCGAGATTCGCGACTCAGACACAGCGCGTACTGCAATTCAAGCATCTATTACGGGTCACTTGGTGCTTTCGTCTTTCCACGCCAATTCCTCTTCGGCGGCCTTCTCGCGTATGATTGATATGATTGGCATTAACCCAGTATTCTCATCGTCAGTGCGCCTAGTGATTGCACAGAGGCTTTTGCGCAAACTTGACGAGAATAAGGAAGCATACAAGCCAGATGTGCAGACTGTCAATTACATCAAACAGGCGCTCGATAATGTCGAATTGACCGATTACAACCTCGACGATATCACGCTTTGGAAACCGAAGCCGAGTCGTGATCATCCGTTTGGGTATAGTGGCCGTACGGCGGTCATGGAACAGCTAATTGTAGATGAGCCAATCCAAAAGTTTATTCGTGGCGAAATGATGCCAGATACAAACCTCATTGAAGCGACCGCAAAGCGAGGCGGCATGTTGACCCTACAACAGAAAGGCATCTTGGCCGCCCTACGCGGAGACACAACTATTGAAGAAGTCGCGCGCGTCATCTAGCAAAAAAAACGACATGAGGAGTGATTGGTTGCTTTTTTACAGCGCTCCAACCTAAGAATAATGACGGCATTTTGCGAGCAATTGGTGGGGTACTCCATCTACTCTTTATACCCCTTTTCAAATTGGCAAAAATATGCTAAAATGAGACAAGTTTTTAAATATAAAAGGTAAAATCATGTCATTTGAACTATTAAAGATGGTGGGAGATGCCCAAAAGAAGAAGGCCGTCGTCGACGTCCGTCCTGGTGATACCGTCCGTGTGTCCCAAAAGATTAAGGAAGGTGACAAGTTCCGTATTCAGGTTTTTGAAGGTACGGTAATTCGTGTTGACCGTAAGCAATCACATACCGAGCGTATTGTTGTACGCAAAGTTACCTCTGGTGTCGGCGTTGAGAAGAGCTTCTTGATGCACAGCCCACTAGTTGAGAAAATCGAGATTGTTCGTCGCGGTAAAGTACGCCGTAATAACTTGCGCTATCTCCGCGAACGCTCTGGTAAGAGTGCACGCTTGGCACAGAAAGATTTTGATCGCCATGCGGTAAATGCACTTCCAGAGGAAGAAGTCGCAGAGGAAGCTCCAGCTGAAGAAGCTAAAGAAGCCGAAACGGCAGAAGCTGCCTAAATTGGCAATCCTAGGAATAGATGAAGTAGGAAGAGGTCCCTGGGCGGGGCCTCTTGTTGTTGGCGCATGCGTTTTGGGTGATGCACAAATCGAAGGTCTGACCGACTCCAAGAAGCTTACTGCCAAGAAGCGCGAAGCCTTGGCGCCGATTATTCAAGAAAAGGCCGCAGTTGGTCTTGGTTGGGTTTCGGCGGCGGAATTAGACGAAATTGGCATGACAGCCGCACTCTGCAAAGCTTGTCGCGAGGCGGTGAAGCAAATCCATGTACCCTTCCATGAAATTATTATTGATGGGACAATTAACTTCCTGCGTGACACGCCATTAGCGTCACACGTGCAGGTTTTGACCAAGGCGGATTTGTTAGTGCCGGAAGTATCGGCGGCGTCAATTATTGCTAAGGTTGCGCGCGATAATTATATGTACAAGTTGGCAGAAAAATATCCCGGCTACGGCTTCGAAAAACACGTTGGCTACGGCACGGCAGCGCACCGCAAAGCGCTACAAGAACTCGGTATCTGCCCTGAGCACCGAAAAAGCTTTCGCCCAATTGCGGAGATGCTGGACATTTCTTCGGCAAAGAAAAGCTCGAAAAGCACTAAGACGAAAGGCGACCGTGGCGAAGCGGCGGTTTGCGACTATTTAATTAAAAGTGGGCATGAAATTGTAGCGCGAAACTGGAAGAATAAGTTTTGCGAAATTGATGTAGTATCGAGGTTTAACGGCGTGTTATGTTTTACGGAAGTTAAATATCGACGCGCTGGCGCTGGGCTAGATGCGATAGATAAAAAGAAGCTCGAAAAAATGCGCTTTGCGGCGGAGTTTTATTTAGCTCAAAATGGTGGCGGCGCGGCAATTTTAGCAGCTGCCGAAGTATCTGGTGATAATTATAAAGTTACCGATTTTCTAGTTTTGCAATAAAAAAGAGAGCCCCTCCCAGCTCTCATAAGGTTTGCTTGTTGCTTTTGTTTTAATGGATCAGGACATGAGCACGTCGCGGACATAGTCCTTGTCGTGCAGAACACTCTCGTTCTCCACGATGTCTCTGTCGTGTATCTCATAGAGATACTCGACGGCATCATCGAGGCCGATAAGGTGATACTGGACACACAGCCGCATCATATCGAGGAACGCATTGTCGATTTCCTCGAAATCAGCGCCGTCGTCGTCGTCATAGTCTCCGTAGTAATACGAGTCTTCTACGAGCTCCATAAATTTGTAGGCGAGGGCGGCGCCCCCCTTCGCTGCATACTCGACCATGCTATCGAAGATGTCATGATACCATTTAAAGATCGAAAGACGACACGAGCGGTTGACGTCGAGTGCCTCGATCTCCGCCTCCAGCAGAGCTTCCGCCGTGAGGCCGCCCTCAAACATTCTGCCAATGCTCTGGCGGACGAGGTCGGGTTTTTCTTTCATGGCCCGCTCGATTATGTCATTCGGCTGAACGCCATAATCAATCTTGACCTCGAGCGGCAGGTCAGCCTTGGAGCCGATCTTGCAAGGGGTGGCCCCCATGTCCAGCAGCTCTCTGGCCTCTTCGAGGCTGAGAGACTCAGACGTGTCGGCGATGGTGTTCGCAGACGCACGCACGTCGACCTTCTCCTGGAAGGAGAGGCTGGGGAGAGCCCTTATAACAAGATCAGGCTCAATTCCCGCCTCGATCACCTCTTCGTGACGGGCCCAGAGGTTGGGGATGGATTTTACATAATCCAGCTCGTCAAACTCGGGAGCCATTCCTCTGATCACGGGGCGCCGTCCAACATAGTCTTCCACTGTCAGGTAACGGAAGAGGTCGGAGAGATTGCGACCGCTAGTCCTGAAAGCTCTAATCAGCCCACGAATGTTCTGGCTGATATAGCTGCTCACTTCTTCGACGGTGGCGGTGTTGTCGCCAACCATGCTATCAAACATATCCAGTACAAACAGATTCATAAAGTATTCCTCCTCAATCTGCTCTTCATAACAAAAGTAACTTTAACGATCTATATAAACACCGGTCAGCGCCGATGGAATTATCTTCGTAATTATAGCACATCTGCCGTAATTAGTCAATATCTTTTCCATATTCTGGCTATATATCAAGGCCGACAGTAGCCTCGTCTGGGCATAGTGCAAGCACTTTTTGCATGGCAGATTTTTCGGTGGGCGTTACCCAAAGATGATATTTGTACTTGATTGATATTTGCCGAGCAACGTACTGGCATTGAAACGCCTGATTTGAAGGAAGCCAAGTATCGGCGGCCGCATCGGATTTGTCTTGATTGGCTTGCCCCTCCACGGCAAGAAGATTGAGCGGGTCCTGACTGAGCTCGTAACGCGTATCGGCGTCGAGTTTGTAGGCGCCAGTCGCCCAAGCATTGCTGAGTGCGACAACGTGATCGATTTGAACTTCTTCCGAAGTGCCCTGCCCGCGCTTAAATTCAATAATTGTCCCAGTATAGGGATCTTCTAGGGTGCCGGTTTGGACTTTGCAGCCTTTTAAGACGGTGTTCTTGAGGTCACGTTGCAAAATGACTTCACGCATACTACAACCATGCTCGTCTATTCCCCAGCTATCATAGAATAGTTTACGATAATACTTCTGCGAATGATCTTTTTCTTGAACGGCGAGACTCTCCAGGACGTCTTTCGCTTTAGCTGAGTCGGTCTTGGTTTGCTCTGGCTTAAGTGCGATTTCTTCCGGCTCTTGTATTGACGGGTCGAGTAGAGCGACATATTCATAAGAGTTTGGGTTCAGAAAAATATAGACACAAAAAGCTCCTACCGCTAGGAGTACGGCAATAATCCGCCGAGCGCGATAGGAGATTTTCGGAAACATTTTAATAATTCTGAGCCTGGATTTCGAAGTAGGCCTGTGGGTGCTTGCAAACTGGGCATTCTTCTGGGGCGCTGTCACCAATATGAATATAGCCACAGTTGCGACACTTCCAAACCGTTACGCCGTCAGCCTTGAAGACCATGCCATCTTCAACATTCTTAAGTAATTTACGATAGCGTTCTTCGTGCTTGGCCTCAATTTTACCAACTTCTTCGAATAATTTAGCAATTTCTTCGAAACCTTCTTCGCGGGCTTCTTTGGCGAATTTGACATACATTTCAGTTTCTTCATACTCTTCGCCAGCAATGGCATCCTTGAGATTTTCAACCGTATTCGGAACAGTATTCGCATGGAGAAGTTTGTACCAGATTTTGGCATGCTCTTTCTCGTTATCGCTAGTTTCCTGGAAGATTTCGGCAATCTGCTCGTAGCCTTCTTTTTTGGCCTTGCTAGCGTAGAATTGATATTTTACGCGCGCCTGAGACTCACCCGCGAAGGCGGCGTTGAGATTCTTCTCGGTCTTTGTACCCTTTATTTCTGCCATATTTTTCTCCTTAGTTAATACTTATTTTAACAGAGATTACTATTACGCGAAAAGCACAAGTAAAATAATTAGTCTTTGTCGAGTTTTTGTTCTAGTTTTTCAATTTTGCGCTCAATTTTTTCGTACTTACGGCGGCTTTTAATGGCACGTTTTTGGTCTTTGCGAATTAGTTTGCGAGCAATGTTTTGTTCCTTGAGCCAATTTTGCAGGCGTAAGTATTCTTCGTAGTGATCGGGCATCATTTTTCCGCGCTTAAAAAGGCCCTTAATCTCATTGCGCATAAACCAAGTTGCAAATTGGACTTCTTCTTTTTGGAATTTTAGTTTGGAGAGCGGGATGTCCGCCTGAAGATAGTAATCGTCAAAAAAGCATTGGTCCTCGTCGGAGCGGCCAGAATAAAATAATACGAGATCTTTGGGATTAACTTCGATGCCGAGCTCTTCTTGAATTTCCGTGACCATGCCTTGTAGGCTGGTTTGCCCTGCTTTGGGATGACCGCCAGTGGTAGCATACAGGCCATTGCGCGACTTAGCGCGTTTTTGAATCAAAAAATGCCCACTAGAATTTTGAATAAAAACCATCACCACTTGCACATAGCAACCTTCAGGAATGGCGTCGCCGACAGTGATTTTTTGCTTCATGAGCTTATGATTTTCGTCATAAAGATCACGCTGCTCGGTTTCAACTTTCTTGGTTTCGACTTTTGGCGCAGCTTCGCTTGCTTTTTCGCGCCGCAGTTTTAACGTTGGCATATTATTATAATTTTAACTATATAATTCTTAAAATCAAAGTGTAAGATTAAAAATAATCAACTTGTGGTTTGTGGCACATATATTTATGTTTAGCCCAAAATATAGACAAGAACCGTAATTATAAGCAAAACAGTTAGCAAAATAGTAGCATAAACTAACCGTCTAAGCCATAAAAATCCATAAAACGCTTTACGGTTCCGAGTTGAAGATTGCGCCTTTTTGTCTTATCTTTTTCGTCAGGATCGATGCTTTCCTTCTTAAATGAATTGCCGCCACTGATAGTCTTATATTTCTTCATCGGTTTAGTATTTTGCATTTTTCGGCCATCTTTTTTCCAATTTGGCTTTTTTGTTTTTCTTCCACTCGCAATTATCTCATTCTCACGCCGTCGTTTTAGATTTTCCCGCTTTATATACAATGCATCTATATCCTTTGCAATCTCAGCACTACTTTTCTTCGAAGCTTCAAGTAGCTTTTGATAATTCTTCTCCGCTTTACTCAGACGACTTTTTTCTTTGTTATCAATTACTCGCCTACGCTCATTGTTTAAATAAGCAGAAACATCCTGACTAACTATCTTTTTAATATCTCGTATTCGATAAGTAGTTGGGCCGTCCTTATATATTAATCTAAATTCAACGGCATCTTTTATCATTTGCTCCGCTTCCGCAATTGAAACATCAAACTTAAAGGCAATATCCTTTGCGGAAAATATTTTATGCCTACCCAATCCTTTAACGTAGTTCCAGAAATTACGCCTACTCGGTAAATTATTAAGCGCTCTAGGCTTCTTTTTCTTTTGAATGCTATACATTAACTCGTACAACCGATCGGCTAATTCTTTATCCTTATCATCCATAGCACGTCTATAGGCAGCGCATAATTGCTTATACTCATCACATTTAATGTCGGTAATATTTTTATATTTATCGACTATGCTATTGATTGAATTTTCCCTAACTCGCTCTGCTACATTTTCGGGTATTTGCATATCACATATCCTACAATAGTTTTCCCGTAAAAGTCAGTTCTTCATTATTACGAACCTCTGAAAATTCTAGCAATTCGCGAATCGTCATATTCTTACGTTTCCATTCATAAAATGTTGCGTCGCCGAGTAAAACATAATGCCAAGTAATGTCTTCTCGTTTTCCAAGCGGTAAATCGTTAATGCGCTCTACCCAACGAAGTGCCGCACGCTTTTTGCGAATCACATTTTGGTGGGATATTTGATCTTGGGATTTAGTCTCGACTAAGTAATTGTCGCTACCTATACGCACAACAAAATCAGGAATATATTCTGCCGGCATGCCATCTTCGCGCACGTAGCGAAAACGAGCAAAAGTATGGCGGTTCTCAATTACTTTGCATAACGCATCTACTTCGCCATCCTCGTCGCAGAATTCCATAAAATCATGTTCGAACTGACCTTTATTACTCGGAAAAGGACATTTTTCATAAATACACTTTGCAAGTTCGATACTAAACTTTTCACGAACGGTTATTTTGTCTACGCTTGAGAAAGGCGTGAATACCACATTCGTTTCACCAATGCTTTCGGCTTCCTCTTGTGCGGCAACAATAGCAGAGGTTATTTGGCCAATAATATAGTTCATTACTTCAGTAATAAGGAGCGCCTTCCAGTTTTTCCCTTCGGCCGGATTAATTTCTTGCCCAAATAGCTGTTTACGAATATATTTATCAATCATGGCGGCAATCTGGACATTATTAATAGACAAAATCGGAAAATCAAGCGCTTTACGACTACGCCCCATGCTGTCTGCGGTGTTTAGTTTTTCTACGATATGATTCGTAATACGACTAAGATAATCGTTGTAACTCGTCGATCGAAAAACTCCCGATGTTACCTCAAAATATCCAGCCTTTACGCCACTCAAAACTTCTTGGTCAATCCATTGTTCGCGCTCCGGAATCATTTTAATCAATGTCTCATATTTCATGCCAAATGGCTTGAGCTTCGTAATATCCATTGATGGAGTTTTCATGACTGACTCAGCTTCATTAACGATGAGTGGCAGACGAAAATCATAGTCCATATATTTTTCTCTTAGGCCGACTGGGATTAAGTCTCCCTTAATCTTATCGTCACCGCCCAGGTCATCTTCCTCTTCTTCGACACCCATTAATCCACCGTTGACGAGTTCGTCATAGAAATCGCGAAAAGCCGGATGCTCAACAATCGATAACACATCGAAATAATTAGTCGCAGGCTTATGCTCGACCATAATTGCGCGGCGATTCTCATTCTTTAACTCATCAATTTCTTTATTACCACGCCACATTAAACGCAGGCCGCGGCCGATTGTTTGCTCCAGGAGAATTCCGGAAGTTGTACTACGCAACGGAACAATGACGCAGATATTATTAACATCAAAACCTTCACGAAGCATCAAGACAGAAATAACTACGCGCGGATTCTCGTGGCGGTCGAGTGCAAATAATTTATTGCGAAGATTATTCCATTCCTCTTCGCCAACTTCGCCTTTCTTGTTGCTGTGGATCTCGATAAATTCCTCCTGGCTCATTCCTTCAACTTTCAAGAAGTTTGCAACGAGCGGAACAACATTTGTGTCTTCACAGACGACCATCATTTTCGGCCGTTTAGTTGGGTCGATGTCCTTAAATTCTTCTTCGAGCTTTGCTAGTTTTGAGAGACCAGCACGAAGCATTTGACGCTGACCGTCAGACAAATCTACTACTTCTCCATGATCATTGCGTACTGCTTTAAAATCTAATGCTTCAGTAGCAAGTTCTTTGCGTTCAGATAACATTAGAGTCTTTACTAAACCACGGCGAATAGCGTCAGTGAGATCAAAGTCGACGATAATATGTGGGAAGTAGACTTTTTCTTTGCCCTTCTGATTATATGGCGTGGCGGAAAAATCTAATTGCATAGCACGATTGGCTTTACCCTCAGCAATATAGCGCAAAGATTTTTGCCATTCGACTTCTTCTTTTTCGCCACCCTTCATGTTGTCATGAATATGATGCGCCTCATCGTTAATCATCATGAGGTCTGGCAGATTATGCAAGAACTCAAGCTCTTTTTTGCCCCGCAGAGAATTATCTAGCGAATCTAGGCTATTCCCCGCCGTGATGCCAGGAGCAACCGGCAAGCGCCAGCCATCCTCGATGCCGGGTTCGTCTTCTTGTTCGTCGGCGCCCATAAGTAAATGAAAGTTCGTAATGGCAATCAAACCGTCACCTGTAACTTTACTGCCAATTTCAGCTTTGGCGGCTACGCTACTTTGCAAAAAACCGTAAAATTCATTACGGTATTCTTCTGGCAAAAATAGGTTTTCAAATTTTTTAATGTCGCAAGTTTCAAAATTACGAGTTTGGCCATCATCATTCATTTTACCCAGGAATGCATCAAGCAAACGTTCGTAGACGATTAGGCCCGGAGCCACAACGAGGAAATTCTTAGTATAGTTACCATCTTCGTTATGTTTGGCATTTAAGTATTGCCAAATCATTAAAGCTTCTAGTACCCAAGTTTTGCCGGTACCGGTTGCCATTTTGACGCAATACTTTGGAAATGAATAAATATCGTCGCCAAGTTCACTCAACTTTGTGCCGCCACGCTCTAATAATATCTGCGGAGCGATTTCATTATAGACATCAACAACTTTATCTTTTTTGAGTACTTCATGAATGTAAATGATATTCATAATGGCATTACGTTGCCCAATATGGAAATTTAGGTCACGCATATCTACATAGGCATCATCAAACCAGTAAGTTAACAATGCGCGCGTGGTTGGCGTGACCGACTCCATAAAGCTGCCATCTTCCCAAGCCGCCTTTGCGCGTTCAGTTACAGCTTTCGCAAAAGCTAGTGGAGGATATTTGTAACGTTTTTGTTCGTCGATTTCCATATCAATCAATCCTTGCAATTACTTCACTTTCAAAACCAAAGACATCGACCGCACGAACAGCAATTAGTCCAGTCGTGTTATTAAATGGCAATGTAACTTTATTTACGACATGGAGTGGATCGCTGTCATTTTCGGTGTTTTGGCGATAATCCTGCCAAGTACTGCGGAATACGTTGCCATCAAAGTCAGTATCGATAGACCAATATTCAATCAAGGCAAGCGGGTCGCGCGCGATAACTTCATTCATTTTCTCTTTATTTTTGGAATCGAGCGGCAAAGAGTCTGACGAAAGAATTACGTAGTTATCTAACTCTACGGTAATTTCGTTACCGTTTACGATTGGGTCTTTAATAGTGAGATATTGAAGTGACGAGAAGCGAACCGGCGTATGAATTGTGCCATCTGGATCGATCGCAACTTGGTCGCTGAGTTTTTTAAATGTAGTTTTACTCTTCAATTGGTCGAGAAGATCTGGCGGGATAATCTCTATCGTCAACGTGCCATTTTTATACTCGTCTAAAGTTTCCAAATATGCACCAAGGTCGCTACGAAAGTTCCAACCGAGTAATGCAACTTTATCCCATCCGCCCTGGAAAGTATTCATTTCATCAAGCGCGCGTTTGATGGTATTTGCCGAAACTAATTCCGACGGCGAAGCAACATAAACAAGACGTTTTGTGCGAGGAATTTTACCTAAATTACGACGCGGATTGTCTTCCTCGCGGAATGGCACAGCACCGTACAAGTTAATAACGATTTGATTCAAATCACCAATGCGGAAACGCGTGCCAAAGTTTGTACTCATTTGCTCGCGCTGATAATCGCCGACGGATTGATATAGAAAGTCGCCAGCATCATTATCGATGAAGCGTTTGCGCATAATCATAGTGGCAGGCTTGCCGATATCAGAAGTAATCCATTTACGACCAAGTTTTTCCGCGACGGCCGCCGTGGTGCCGGAGCCGCCGAAGAAATCGGCAACAATAGAACCCGGCATTGAACTAGCCTCCATCATAAGTTCTATCAATTTTTCTGGTTTTTGAGTAGAGTATCCAGTCGTCTCTGACATTATTGGAGAATTCGAAACCATAGAAGAAATGTCCGTCCAGACAGTACCTCTCATCCTACCCTCATCGGCATAATATTTATATTCTTTGCCATTTACTTTTCGTATCCTATATCTGCGCCCATTTTCGTCCACGTTCTTAAAATGCATATTAAGGCTGACCTCGGCAAACGGTTCGCGTATTTTTTTATTGTCTGAATTAAAAATCCAGTTTTCGGATTTAGAAAAACAATAAATTGTATTGTGCTGATTTGAGAAGAATTTTTTGCTTTTAGCGCCTGTTCCGAGTTGCCAAATTATCTCCCCTCTAAAATTTTCTTTACCGAATATATTGTCAAGAATTACTCTTAGATATGAGCCGATATTATCATCCATATGAACATATATAGATCCTCTTTCGCTCAGTAGTTCTCTCATTAAGACAAGACGCGGATACATATATTTCAAATAGGCAGCCGTGCCTTTTACGTCTTCGCCGTCAATATTTGCACTCCAAGTATCGGCATAAGCAAACTGCTCAAGCACGGTCGGTTTACTGTCAATGTTCGCGCCTGGGAGTTCTATTTTTGTGCGATAATCCGCCTTGCTGTCATATGGCGGATCAATATAAATCAAATCAATTTTGCCACGCATGCTAGGTAGGCCGGAGGCTGGGTCGCCAGCCAAAAGTGCCTGCATGACTAGTAAATTATCGCCGTAGACTAGGCGATTCTTCCAATCGTCAACATATTCAATATCGTCGTTGAGGATTTCTGCTTGGCTGCGGTCCTTGTGTGGCTGAATAAGTTCATTAGTTTGTAAAGTAATACGGGACGCAGCAGAAAGTCCGTCCAAAATTCTATTTGCTTCTCTGCGCCCCTCACTGACTACCTTTGGTAGCAGTTCAATGAGGCTGCTCATAATCGTAGGTTCCAATTACTCTTATGTTTGATAAATTGTTGGCACAGCAATTTAATAAAAATTGCAGCCCCCGAGTTGCCGGCTGGAACCTACAATTTCGCGTTTTAGGCAAAAACTATAAGACCGACTCCTACGGGAGCTGCAATCAAAGTTTTTGCAACGCGAAAATACGTCAGCTAAAACGCAATATATTGTTAAATTGTAAGTTCCACTTTAATTATACCTGTTTTAAAGGGGTTTTTGAAGATTTTATTGAACTCATGCTTTTGTCGTTTGGCTGTCATTGCGAAAATAAATCCGTTGGTTTAGCATGGAACCTATTGTTGAGCTCGCAGAGGCTCCATGAACAGTATCCTAGATAGCTAGGCCTCTGAGAAAGATTTGAATGATACTTACCATCAAAATATGGAAAGTGGAGTTTAAATTGGGAATCAGATTGGTTAAATAGCAAAAGAGACTAGCTGAAAACTAGTCTCTACTAAACCAACAAGGCGTAAGTTCTAGGCTTGCGCCTGTATAAATATATTATATCAAATAATTGAACTCATGCTTTTATAGGTGAAATCTAAACATTAATATGTGAACGGGTTATTTTGGCATCGCGTGAGGCTCGGAGAGAATTCTCGCTCGCAGGAGCCTCACTGAACAGCGATTCTAGATAGCTAGACGCTCCTGAGAAAGATTCAGATGTCACTCACTTTCAAGATTTGGATTGTGGAGTTGAGGTCCGAAATTCGCTTGGTGCGGAAGCCAAAAAAAGTTAGCCGCTAGCGGCTAACCGAACCCAAACAGAGCGTAGTTTCTAGAGCTGCGCTCGTTGCATATATTATATCACGTTACTCGACATTCACACCTTTGCTAAATAGCGTCTTACCGCCGAAATACAAGCCGATCGTGAGGGTAAGATACAATACATCGGTTACAGCGATAAGCGTGCGATAAGTCGAAAAGCCGATTGCTACATCCGTCGCATCGCCGAACATAGCTTTGACGCTATCGTCAAAAATACCAATTCCGTAAATAACACCAAGTAGCAGGCTCTGCAAAGTGAAGTATAAAACAATACCAAGAATCACCGAACGGGCCATGCGGCCATTATTTGCACGATGGCCGACAGTAAGACTAAACATGCCAACATTCACAGCGTAAACTACCTCCAAGACGGCTGTAACAAGAATTCCAAGAACAATGAATGCCATGTCACCATCTTTGAAGACTGAACGGAAATATTCATACATGTCATTATTCCAAAAAGCGATGAAAAAACATGCAATTACGACGGCGAGAGATAATAGAATTGCGCAGAGCCCAGAAAGAACTTTGCTATCGTAGAGCGTATTTTTGCTTACCGGTAGCGTATGTGTCAAATACGCTTCGTCTTTGTAGAAACTTTGGCGGAAACGTTCCCATATTCGAATTGCCGAATTAATGACAGTATTAGCGAAAGCCGCAATCGTAAAACCGCGCAAAATACCAAAGACGAGGTCGCCAATTACGGAGCCAGTAAAGTTGCTAGCAATGCGAGTGAGAATAGATAGGATAGCCGTAATGGCGAAAATTATAACCATATTACGGTTCATCCACAGAAAATCATACTTAATTAGCTTTTTTAGCATGGAACATCCTCCTAAATATTTCATCGATTGACGCTTTTTCTTTACTGCGAAGTTTGTCGGCATTGCTAGTTAGTGCAATTTTGCCTTTATCGATGAAGATTACCTCATCGAGGATACGCTCAATGTCGGATATTAAATGCGTCGAAATAATGACGCTGGAACCTTCTTTGAAGTTAGACAAGATTGTATCGAGTATGTAATCGCGCGTGGCAGGATCGACGCCACCAAGTGGCTCATCTAAAATATACAGATCTGCGGCGCGCGACATTACCAAAATCAGCTGCAATTTTTCTTGCATACCCTTAGACATCTTGGATATTTTCGAGTCTGAATCGAGATCTAAATCTTCGAGCAATTTATATGCGCGATTCTGGTCGAAATCCTCATAAAAATCTTCGAACATCTTAATTGCTTGGCTGACTCGCATATTTTTGTCCAAATATGTACGTTCGGGCAAGTATGAGATGTGCGCCTTCGATTGGGTGCCGATAGCTTTCCTTTTGAATAAAATCGTTCCGTCGGTCGGCGTGAGTAAATCGTTAATTAACTTTATTAGAGTTGTTTTGCCGGCACCATTTTTGCCAAGCAGGCCGTAGATTTTGCCGGGCTCGATTTTAAGACTTACGTCGTCGAGTACGGTTTTACGGTCGAATGTTTTCGTAAGATGTTTGCATTCTAGCAAAGTCATCTGCCGCCTCCTATTTCTTGCAAGATGTTAATTGCTTCTTCGAAAGAAACGCCGATTCTTTTAGTGTCGGCAAGATAGGTTTTAGCCGCTGCGGTAGCGAGTTGCTTCTTGTATTTCGCAATCAGCTTTTGATCTTCAGTAACGAATTTACCATTCGTACGCTCGGTAAAAATCAGCTGCTGGTCTTCAAGTTCCTGAAGAGCTTTTTGCATTGTGTTGGGATTGACTCGCGCCTGGCTAGCCAATTCGCGCACGGACGGAAGTCGACTTCCCGCCGCACACTGCCCCGACGCAATCATTAACCGCAGCTGTTCTACTAGCTGAAGATAGATTGGCCTTTCGTTGTCGAAAACAAATTGAATAAGCGTCCTTTCTATTGTATTACTTGCTTAATACAATAATACATAGTAAACGCTTATTCGTAAATACTATTTGTTGTTCTTCGTATATGCTTCAATGAAACAATTTAGCTTCTCGCCGTTCAATTCCGCAAATTCTTCGTAACTCTTCTCTGCTATGGCATCCGCAAGGAACTTCTGGTCTGCATCGTCAAGTTTATCCGAACGTCGAAGCTGCTCGGAAATACAGTAAAGCAGATACGCAAGGCGAGCATTCTTGTTTTCGCCATCTTCGAGTTTTACAATATGCTCGATTTCATGACTCTCGTCCGCAAGCGGCTCTTTGTAACGAATCTTCACCGTGCATAGCTCATCCGAATCATTAATAACCGGCGTTTGGTATTTTAGGCCAGCATCTTGAACCGAGCCGTCACTCATCGTGAGTTCATATAGCGCTACGCCGTGACCGCCACTGCCATATGGTTCAGAAATGACGGCATCATTTACAAAGTCTTCATGATTTAACTCGCGGTTTTCATAACCGAGTAGGCGATACTCTTTCACAAATTTTGGATTAAATTCCACCTGGGCTTTAACGTCTTTCGCAACAATATTAGTTAGACTTTCGTGTCGCTTATCGATAGATTCTTTGACATCTTCGAGATTATTAATTACGCAATATGTGCCGTTACCATGCTTGGCGAGAACCTCGAGCTTTTCGTCTTGATAATTCCAAAGACCAGTTCCAATAACGGATAAGAACAAGTTTTCTTTTTTCTTTTCTTCAATTAGCTTTTCGAGACCACCTTTGTCGGTAATACCAAAATTCAAATCGCCATCAGTGATGAGTATTACTTGATTATTCCAAGATTCGTCATAGTTGTGGCGGCCGATTTCGTAGGCCGTCTCAATACCTTTAGATCCGTGCGTATAACCATTTATTTTGATTGTTAGCAACTTGCCCATGATATATTCTTTGTCATATTCGGAGCGAATGGCATAGTTTTTTAGTACCGTTTCATCCGTGGAGCTATACGTTACTAGACTGAAGATGTCGCCAACTTTTAGCTTGCTAACGATCACTGCGATAGCTTCCTGAGTGACCACATTGTTGCTACTCATGCTGCCAGATATATCAAGTAGTAGAATAATATTCTGATGCTCCTTCGTTTCGGATTTCGCCTGAGCGTTAATATATAGAATCTTTTTATCGGAGCTCTTGTCGAGTATTTCGGTACTAATTTCAAAAACATCCTCGGCTGGCTTAGGCGAGTTGTAGTCGAAATAGTTTAGAACTTCTTCAATTCGAACTTGCGACAAATCAATATCGCGCTCGTTGCGAATTTGATTCATTACAATCCCCATAGATGCGGTTGTAGTAGTCATACGAAAAGTAGAAGTTGGCGCAGTAAATACGCCCTTGGCGTCTTTTTCTTCAACTTGCGCATAGGAATCGGTAGATATCTTTTCCATGAGCGCTTGAGGGGCACCACCCACTGCCATCGCGGACTCTTCCTCAAAAACAGCACCATCCATCGGCTCATCAGCAACAGATGCGGCCATTTTAAGTGGCCTAGCAAAACCCCTAGCTCTTCCGGTTTTGGCTAGCCGGATGCCCGAGTTTGGAATGTTGTCGTATAGCGGAATCTCTGGCGCAATCATCTTATATATACGGTCTCTGACAGCATCCATGTCGTCGTCGCCGATAAAATCGTATACTTTTGACAGCAAATCTTCGTCGCCGAGGTTGTTAAAGAATTTATTGAGAATAAGATCATTGCCATAGGTATAGTAAGACAGGACACTTGCGGCTTTTTCCGAAAAACCTAAGGCGATGTAGAATTCGTACTTCTGCTTTAGTTCAGCGGATTTTTCGATTAGTTCTTTTAAGGCCATTTTCCCTCCTTGTTTATGTCTTCATTATAGCGCAAAGAGATGATGCTATAATACAGATATGGCAATCGAGAGGGTGATTGATACTAGTCTGCATGAAGAAGACAGCGAAGAGCGCGTTGTTGAATTTTCTTTGCGTCCGACAAATTTTGAAGAATATATTGGCCAACGGCGCCTCAAGACCAACTTAAAACTAGCTATCGAAGCCGCCAAAAAACGCGGCGATGTGCTTGATCATGTTTTGCTATATGGACCACCGGGGTTAGGCAAGACTACTATGGCTGGCGTTATTGCGCACGAGATGGGCGCAAATTTTCGCGCTACCTCTGCCCCATCAATCGAAAAAGCTGGAGATTTGGCCAGTATTTTAACGAATTTGACCGATGGCGATATTTTATTCATCGACGAGATTCATCGCCTCCGTCGCGCAGTAGAAGAAATTTTATACTCCGCAATGGAAGATTACAAACTGGATATCGTAATAGGCAAAGGCCCGGCCGCGCGTAGCGTAAAACTAGACTTGCCTAGATTCACTTTGATTGGCGCCACTACGCAAACTGGAAACTTAGCAGCGCCACTACGCGATCGTTTTGGCCATTCCTATCGTCTTGAATATTATGCCGATAGTGACATTCAACAAATTATCGAACGCTCCGCTAAGTTGCTCGACACTCAGATTAAACCAGATGCAGCGGAGTTGTTAGCAAAACGCTCGCGGTTAACGCCGAGAATTGCAAATAGACTCCTAAAACGTGTGCGCGATTATGCCGACATAAATGGCGACGGAATAATTGATGTTCCAATTGCGAATGGAGCTTTAAAAATGCTTGAGATTGACGAGCTTGGATTAGACCCGGCTGATCGCAATATGCTGACGCTGATGTATGAAAAATACGGCAATAAACCCGTTGGCCTAAATACTATTGCCGCGTTAACTGGCGATGAAGCTTCAACGATTGAGGATTACCTAGAGCCATTCTTGATTCAGCTTGGCATGATTCAGCGTACGCCGCGTGGACGCGTTATTACCGATATTGCTAAGAAGCATTTAGATTTGATTTAGTATCGCTTTTTGCGCTTTCTAGTTTCTACGTCTCTTTGGCGGATAAAGATTTTTTGGCGTGGACGTTTTGGCGCAATTGTGCCATTACTCTGAACAGCCTGTTCTATCGTGCGTAATTGCTTTTTGCTCATGGCCCAATATGCAGTGATACTCGAAACGCAAACCAATGCTATGATAACAGTCGCAACTTCTGCTGGTCCGCTAGTTGGGAGTGCGGCTGGATTGTCGACATCTACGGAAAAAGTATCGTCCTCTTCGCCGCCGTTCACATCTGAAGTATCGTTGACCGTCTCATCCTCTGCGTCGTCATCATACTCTTCTTTTCCATCGATAGGCACAGCTGCAGTTTTTTGCCATACGGCATAAAAAGTGACATTTTCAATCGATTCTTTAACTATATCACCTGGCTGATATTTTGGTTCCGTATCGGTAACGCTCAAACCCCAGCCCATAAACATATATCCTTCGCGCGCCGGGCGAGCTTCTGGAATAACAATTTCCCCATCGCGCGTTGAAATTGTAGCCGGAGCGCCAGTTCCACCATTAGCGTCAAATTTTATAACATGCGGAGCCTGCTCCCACACGGCGTAAAGTACCGTATTGTCAGTAAACGAAGCTACTTGGCCTGACGCATGAGATGCTACCTTTGCGCCCTTGTCTACGTTCCAACCAAGAAACTCATATCCGCTTCTAGTTGGTTTTGTGGAAGAAATAGTAAATGACTGGCCATAATTTGCATTTTGGCTGGCTGGGGCACCAGTTCCGCCATTAGCATCATATGATATAACGATTATGATTTGCTTCCATACAGCATAGAGAGTCGCGCTAGTACTACCAGAATATTTTGCGCCTGGCTGATAGCTAGCACTGCTCGCCGTTTTATCCGTAGACCAACCAAGGAAAGAACAGCCAGCACGAGTTGGCATAACTGGCGAGAGGCTGATTTTGCCAACTTCCCCAGTCGTTGCCACCGGTGCGCCTGTGCCGCCATTGGCGTCGTAGGTGATGGTTATTTTCTGAACGGCCGGCGCTGGAGCTGGTGTCGGAGTTGGCGTCGCATTTTTCACCCAGACGGCATATAGTGTAACATTATTCTTGCCAGTATACTTTGCGCCCGCAGCATACTGTGCGCTAGTTGCGTCTGGCTTGGTCGCCCAACCCTTGAAAGTAAATCCGCTTCGAGTCGGCTTCGTTGCCGAAAGCGAAACTTCTCGTCCAGAAGTTGCGGTTTGCGCAGTCGGAGCGCCAGTTCCGCCATTTGCGTTGTATGTGATTACATAAGTGCTCGCCTTCCAAACAGCATACAGAGTAACACTCTTTTTTGCCGTATAACTCGCACTGGGGCTATAGGTTGCCTTAGTAGCGGTTGCGCTAGTAGCCCAGCCAAGAAAAGTATAGTTAGTGCGGGTCGGTTTCACGCTTGAAATGGTGGCGTTTTTCGCAATATCTATAGTCTGGGCTGCTGGTGCACCTGTACCACCATTAGCGTCGTAACTGATCATATAAGTGTTTCTTTTCCAAACGGCATATAGTTTTATATTTGCGTTACTTTTGCCGTATGGCCTGAGAAACTTACCACCAGCGGAATAACTTGCTTTTGTAGCACTTGCGTTCGTTGACCAACCAAGGAAAGTATAGTTAGTGCGGGTTGGTTTTGTGGCGGATAATTTCTTCTCGATTCCTACATAGGCCGTCTGTTCTTTAGGTGAGCCTTTGCCGCCATTATCGAAATATGAAATCGTATAGCTTTGGCGAATTTTCTTCAATAAATTGGTATCCGTAACTTTAAAAACCGTATAGTAGCCAGAGGGGCCATTGAATGCCAAGTATGGAACATTATTCTCATCAAAAGCCATGCTCTCTACTTCGTAAAGCGGATTATCGATATAATAGCCATGAGTAAAGCTGCCGTCGATGCCGAACTGATAGATTACGGTAGTATTTCGCTTAAAGACGCCGTCATAGACAGAACCCGTATAATGGCCAGCAGACTCCCAGGTAGGGCGATACAGATACCCATTATTATATGCAAAACCCTGGTTGGTCTGATTGTGTCTTTCTATAAAGCTAGCCACTAGTTGATTTTTAGAATTGAAGGTGCGGATATGGCCACCAGTTGCCGTATAATAAGCATCGCGAGTTTTATCATAGGCGACACCGCTAGCGCTGAGCGCTTCACCTTTTGAATTAACGAGTTTCGTGACGCCTGTGTATTTGAAAGTGTCAGCACTTACACGGAAGAGTCTTTTACGATTTCCGTCAGCAATAGCAACTTCATCAGTCTTGCTATTCCACGTTGCGTCGTTGCCATGCCCGACGTTATAGACGGGATTTTTGAAGGATGCCGAAACATTTTTATTGTCACTACGACGAACAATTTCGATGCGATTATTATCCTCTTGTCCTGGTGGGCGCATTACAAAAACATAATATTTGTCCGTCATAGCAAAGCCTTGAAGACTACCGCAACCCTTCGGTCGCTTTGCGGAGTAGACCTTCTTGAGCGTAAGACGAGTCATTTTGCTCTTTGGATACTTTACTAAATTATGCTCAACGGTCGCGGCGTGGATATTATCTTGCGGCGACACTAAAAAGTTACTGGTCGCTATAAAAAACGCAAGTAATAGAATGCGAAAGATTTCTTTACGAGCATAAATAGCTCTTTTCTTTGCCATGCCTAATATGCCTTGTTTGTTTTTGACCTTTTGACGCTTTTAGTATAAGCATTTTTATCCGAAACGTCAAGATGACAATAAAAATACCCCCTTGCTGGGGGGTATTTATTAGTTAAATAAACCGCGCTTCCTTGCTTTGTCGAATTCTTGAATTAGTTCTTTTTGCTTGCGATTGATATTCTTCGGAATTTCAACATTCACGGTAACAATGTGCGGGCCGCGCTCGTCCGAACCAAGACGTGGAGCACCGTGACCAGAAAGCTTGAAATTTGTACCTGGCTGAGTGCCGGCGGGAATTTTCATAGTCACTTCGCCATCAACCGTCTCAACGTCAACTTCGGTACCAAGCACCGCATCTACCATAGAAATGGTAACTTCAGAAAGGATCAGCTCTCCCTCACGCGTGAGGTACTTATGGGCGCGAACGCGTACCTCTACATATAAATCACCACGCTGACCACCCTCTTGTGGAGCTGGACCGCCTTTACCGTTTAGACGAATAGACTGACCGTCGAAAATACCGGCGGGAATTTTAAGCTTTATTTGCTCGCCATCAACTGTGATTTTTTTCGTACAGCCAAAGATTGCTTCCTCGAAATTAATCGTAGTAGAGGTGCGATAATCGCGACCGCGACGAACGCCACGAAAACCGCCACCGAACATCGCCCCCAAAATATCATCAAGACCGCCAAAACCACCACCGAAATCGAAGTTAAAGCTTTGGCCATTAAAGTTAAAGCCTTCAAATGGATTGCCGCCTGCGCCGCCACTAGCGCCGCCTACGCCGGCATGGCCGAATTGGTCGTAACGTTGACGTTTAGTCTTGTCGCTCAAAACAGAATAGGCCTCATTTGCTTCTTTAAACTTCGCCTCCGCCTCTTTGTCTCCCGGATTTCGATCAGGGTGATACTTAATAGCTAGCTTGCGAAAAGCCTTTTTTATTTCATCGTCAGATGCGCCCTTCCCCACGCCGAGAACTTCATAATAGTCTCTTTTGCTCATGGATTAGATTATACATTTTAGCAGTCTATGGGTCAAGAGTGCTAAGAATTCATCAATATTATACCCGTGACGATAATAATAGCAGCGACTAAGTAGTAAAGAATTATTTTCTTTGTCATGCGCTTTGCGGTAATAAACTTCGGAAAAGCGCGACCAAGGAAAAGAACAATAAAGAAAGACACAAATAGGTTTGCAACGCGTGCAATCGGCGACAACAACGACACCACCGGTGCCACAATAAGCGCGAATTTGTAGATTATTTCACCACCAAGTAAGGCAAAGTTATCCGCCAATTCTGCCGCGAGGTAGAATTTATGCTTTTTGCAGGTTAAAAAGGTCTTTTTAAGAGCAGCGCGCCAGGACGGAAGAAAGATTAAACACAAAATGACCGTCAAGAGAGAACCGAGTTGAAAGAAGAAGAATCCCTGCGCAAAAAGTGTATAATCAGCAATTCGATTACCAATGAAGTAAGCGTAAACTATATCCGACAATATCGAAAAGAAACAGTAAATAATAGTAATAATTGCAACGTCAAAGTTTGGGCTCTTCTTTTCGCGCTTACTGCTAGTACCAAAAATAACTAAAAGCGTTGCGCCCATGATTAATACGAAGCCCAGTCCTTGATTGGCATTGATAGATTCCCCAAGCAATAACACACCCAGTCCGATTGACATGAGTGGTGCCACTTGGCCAAAAATGGTGACATCTATATTGTCGCCTTTTTGGATAGCTTTATAGTAGAAAACTGCGCCAACAATATTGATGGCGCCTGCCAGCATTAATCCAAGCGCGTTGCCGAGAGGCATCATAAAAACCGCGCGACCAAAAATTACAATTAATAGAATTAGCGAAACAAAAAAGCTGAGCGCATGCATAACTGCAAGAGCTCCGGCGCGTTTTTTCGGGAGCGCAACATCGGTTAAGTAGTTTTGGATATAGCCATCAAAACAATAAAAAACCGATGCGGCGATTGGAAGAACAAGCCACCACATGACACTATTTTAGCACAAGTATTATGTTATTTTTCACTACGTTTCGCAACCGCTAGCGCTGAAGCGTCATTATCAAAACTGTCGGCAATTTCGCGACCAAATAAGACAAAGATTAAGGTATCCAAAGTAACATCGCCCTTGATATTTGCATTTTTATCCACAACAATGCAATAGCTGCTATTTGTACGAATAAATGTCGCAAGAAGCATCTCGAGCGTATAATCTGCACGCACAAAGTATACATCCGTACTCATATATTTTGCGATTGGCGTTTCCTCCGTGATGGCAAGTGGGTCAACATTATCGGTATTAAGAATTCCACAAACTTGATTATTCTCATCTAAGATAGGAAAACGATTAGCGCCAGATTTATAGAGTTTGTCGAAAGTAAGTGGCCCAAGAAAGTCCGTCTCGTGAAGAAAGTTCATCTCGCGCTTCGGTGACATAATGACAGAAACCGCCATCTTATCAAATGCCATCGCACTAGCCAACAGATTGCGCGTATTTGCATCTAGAAGTTCTTTTGGAGTACGCTTAATAACAGCTATCAACTCCTCCTCTGTCTTAGGCGTGAATGGTGGCTCTTTTTTCTTCGGTGGGCGATATTTTTCAAGCTTAGGGTCAATAAACGAAGTAAACTTAGCCATTATCTTATAGAAGAATGAGTGATTGTGGTTATTTTGTTTCGTCATTACATATATACTCCGTTCCTCGTGGTATAATTATAGCATCTTATTAAGTGAGGAAATTAGGAGTTATTAATGAATAAGTTTACTGCCGTCGCGATTGCGGTTATCATCCTCTGCTTTGGCGGTTTAATTCTCTGGTCTACAAATCAAAAAAGACAAGAAAGTATAGATTATAATAATTACGACTCTACCAAGATTCTCGAAGCCAATGATGACAATGGCAATATAGCGGATCATGTCCGCGGGAAGGCTGATTCGAAAGTCGTTGTAATTGAGTATGCCGATTTATCTTGCCCAGGGTGTGCCAGCATGATGCCACGTATGTCGAAGCTTTACGAAGAATATGGTGACCGTGTTGCTTTCGTTTTTCGACATTTCCCTATCAAGGGGCACCAAAATTCACGTTCAGCCGCCGCCGCTATTGAAAGTGCCGGTATTCAAAATTATTACTGGGAAATGCTGGAGGCACTCTACGCGAGCCGCTCGGATTGGTTAGAAGCGACAGGTCAAGAACGTACCGATATATATGCGCGCATCTTTATGGATGTTGCACCGCAAGGTGATGAAGCAAAGTTCCGCGCTGATATGAATGACCAGAATATTGAGAAAAAGATTAGTTTCGATTACACTCTCGGCAAGAATAAAGATAAGGTAGAAGCAACGCCATCAGTGCTCGTGAATGGTAAATCGGTCGACATCTCAAGAGAAGGCGTAACTTTTGACGATATCGTAAAAGATTTGGAGAAAATGATAGAGGACGAATTAAAGAAATCAGAAGAGTCTAAGAAATAGTAATTCTATCAATGCAACAAAAAATCTCCCAGAAAAGGGAGATTTTTAGATATTACTACATTTCGATGTATTCATTCCACCGAAGTGTATCCACTCGTAGCGTCCCCTTACGAGTACGCTTTTTCATGGTTTTCTCCTGCTTAGTAATGTAACCGCTCTAAACGACCTTTGCCCCTAACCGATAAGACGGCTCTTTGAGCGGCAATAAGCATTATAACAAAGGATTTCGCAGGATTCAAGCATAAGCTTTTTTATGCCCTAGCGCTTCTTGAGAGCCTCTCTAATGCGGTCCTCGACTGGCAAGTTGATATCTATGCCGTCTAAAGCCTTTGTAGCGTCTGCAAGCGTAAAACCGAGTGACATTAATGCATCTAGTGCATCATCGTGTTCTAAGGTTGTTTTCTGCTCCGGCTCAGTCTTTCGACCATAATAGGTTGGCAAGCCGACTTTATCTCTGAGATCCACAATAACTCGCTCGGCAGATTTTTTGCCCACGCCACTAGCCTTAGACACATACGCGGAGTCAGCGTTCGCGATAGCATTGCGAACTTCTTCAACCGGTGCCAGGCTCAAAATAGCCATTGCAGCCTTGGGGCCAATCCCCTGTACCGTGATAAGTAATTCAAATAGCTTTTTAGCAGCCAAACTGGAAAAGCCAAATAATTCTTCGGACTGTTCGCGAATATGATGATAAGTGTAAAGCTTGATGTCGTCGTTTAGGTTTAAATTATCAAAATCAATGCTCGTAAGCGAGACTTCATACCCAACTCCATGCACGTCAATGATGGCGGAATTGGCAAATTTTTCGGCAACTTGGCCGTGAACGTGTGCAATCATGTTCCATATTATACAAGATTTCTTGAGGTAGTAAGAAAAAAGCCCCCGGCTCCGACCGCATCCATGGAGGATTAGGTCTTCGCTGGGGGCAAGTTGTCACTGTGCGATTCTGCGTCTACGCCTACGATAGCGTAACGCCTGCACTGTCCTGAATTCGGTCTCTACGCTCGTCGAAATAATAAGCGCACTCAGAACCAAAAGAATCATGACAGCGAAGTTATCGCGATAAGCAAAGTGGCAAAACAATGGCGGAAGCGCTACGAGCGCGGCAAGTAGTGCCACCAAACAAGCCGGATTACGCTGGAACATCTCATCTTTTTCATCGTCAATGATATAAAGATACGAGCTGTAAGCCCACAGTCCGAGCGCGATAAGAGCAGCCCTTGCAATGCCTACTTTGGTGAGAATATCGATGCCATCATCAAAGGTCAGCTCAGCAACAACAAGCGCTCTCATTATGAAGCGACCAATCACCTGACCATACAGCTCGGAGCCAACCTTCAGACGTCCTTCGCCCCTTACCAGAACGAAGAGTACCATTATCTCTATAATCTCCGACATCAGCAACAGCATGGCAAAACCCGTAGGGTTAACAACGAAGCCGTTACTCGCAACCGTCAGGAGTATCGCTATTACCGCTATCGCGAGAACAGCGATAATTTTAAGAGCATCAATCGCAGTTTTCATTTAATCCCCCCTTTTTATTTAGGACAACTTTATAAATATCAAGCACATCAACTAGCGCTCGATGTCGATTATATAATAATATTCTAGTATAGTCAAGCTAGCCTACGAGTATGCAACCCGCGTCATGAGCGCATGAGTTATCGCCGCAGCTAAGGCATCAGCGGCATCGTCGGGCTTTACAATCTGCTTCATATTAAGAAACATGCGCACCGCTTCTTGCATATCTTTCTTTTTCGCACGACCATAACCCGTCATTGTTTGTTTTATTTGAAGAGGAGTGTACTCATAAACTGGGATATTACGTTTCCTTGCTGCTAAGATACAAACTCCACGTGCTTCGGCGACAGTTATGCCAGTTGTGATATTTTGATTAAAAAATAGCTTCTCGATCGAGCATTCGTCCGGATGCGTTTCGTCGATTATCTCATTAAGCGATTCATAGATGTCTAAAAGACGGTCTGCTAATGGCGTGTGGGCTGGAGTCGTAATCACGCCGGCCGTAATCATATGTGGTCGCTTATGTGTTGTAAATTCTACAACACCAAAACCACAAATGCCAGTTCCCGGATCCACGCCTAAGACACGCTTTGTTGACATATTAATATATTATACCTTACGAAATTTGCTACTAAATGCCTTAATTGCTTTCCTGATTTCTAGTCGATATTGATATATCACATATAAAATGCTCACGATAGCTGCTACTGCTATTGTAGAAATTGCGATAAATATTTTAGGATTATGATATTCCTCGCTGTTTTCTACCGACATAGGCGCGTAATCGGCGAGTTCGCCAGTATTTTCGCGAATTTTACGACAGCGATTCGTCTCTGGATTGCGCTCATAGCCTTCCTTACAGTCCGTCGATGTTGTCGTATTCTCGATTTTTCGACAACGATTAGTGTCAGGATTACGCTCATAGCCATCTTCACAAGGAGTCAAGGCAGTAGCCACCTCAATCTTTTTGCAACGATTCGTAAGTGGATTTAAATATTTCCCTTCTGGACAAATCGCGGCACTTTCTTCAGTGCTGATTTCGACCCTTTTAACGCAATTTCCAGTAGCAGGGTTAATTATTTTGTCTTCGGGACAGGTTTGAAATTCTTGATAAATATTCGCCGAACTTGGGGTCGGTTGATAGGTTTGACGCCAAAAGGCTAATTCCGTATTTGCGTCGAAAAGAGCATACGAAGTACCTCTTTTCTGGCCGTTAGGATAGTCAATACTGTCTACAACAGTCCCATCCAAATTGGTTACGGAAATCGTATTGGCCGATACTGGGTTTTTTGTTAGCGACAAGGTAGTATCTTGATAGGCATAATAATCACCTGGAGCAAGCTCGCCAAAAAGCGGATAGACGTTATTTTTATACGCTACGCGACAAGAATCTAACAATATCGGCACATCAGTGGGATTATATAATTCAATAAATTGTTCCGATGCATTAGCCTGATAATAACTATACACCTCTGTTATCTTGACGCCGTTACAACTTGGACTAACAGAGACAGCCTCCGGCTCTTCGTCGCTAGGAAGCTCCGCAATACTTTCGAAATTAATATCTGGGTAATATTTTTCCATAGCAAAATCGACACCATCGAGATACTCTTTATCGCAACGCTTTAGTGAATAGTTATCCTCAAATTTTGTGGCAAATTTTGCGTAGCTATTGCTGCATTCAAGCTTCCCTCAGCATATCTCATCGATTTTACTTTCTCCGTAATATAGCTCAAGCATGCCAGCTGTAGAAGCGAGACCAGAAGAGCCGAAATTGTAGAGATAATACGAGCCGTCAGCGCTAGAATATTGAGGGCTAACCGACGCGCCTAGCACTAGCCGATTACCTAGCATGCGCAAATTCTCCGCAAAAGAGATTTCTCCAGAAACGTTACCGGCGCTATTTGTATAGATAATCCGAAAAGAAGATAGTTCTAAATAATCTTCAACTATACGTTCGAGCTCGATAAAATCATAATTTTGCGCGGAACTGTCGTCCTTATAGCCAGCATTGACGGCATGGAAACGTAGCGGAATAGATAAATCGTCAGCGTGCGTAGTATTAGGCGACGCCAAAATAGTAAAGAAAGTAACAATTATTCAAATAAATATAACTGATTTTTTCATAGAATTAGCATAAATAAATACACGAAAATACCCAAGCATAAGTGCAATATTTTTAAGAGCGTGCTAAACTGTAACCATGAGCGATTTATTAAGTATCGCTACGATTGTACTAGCAGGCATCGTGCAAGCCTCCCTGCAGCTTAGTTTGGGTGGCCTTGTTTTGCTGTATCACTCTAGTATGGGGCGCCATAAAAGGCGTAAAACTCGTTACTTGGCAAAGAATTACATTATTGGTGCATGTGCGATTAGTTTCGTAATCGTTTGCGCTGGCGCATTCGTAATACAACACCTATTCGGCGGGCCAATGACGCAGGAATGGATGATGATTATCGTGGGCGCATTTGCGGCCTGCTCGCTCGTAATGTGGCTGGGCTATTTTAGAGACGGAAAAGGCACCGAGCTGTGGCTACCAAAGAGTTTTTCGCGTTTTATTACGAGACGCGCAAAATATACGAACGATAATATTGAGGCTTTTTCATTGGGCATGCTAAGTGCTTTTGCGGAATTTCCAATTACTTTGGCGATTTATTTCGTAGTAGCAAATTGTCTTCTAAACGTAAAGTTGCCACTTCTAGCTGTACTTATCTATATCGCTATCGTATCGATACCAATGGTAGCTTTGAAGATTAATATTAAGACTGGCAAGAATATAATTGCGGCACAAAAATGGCGCATTAAAAATAAGCGTTTTGCAAAATTCTTCTCTGGTAGTGGTTTTGCAGTATTGGCAATATTCTTAATTGCATTTTGGGTAATATAAATGGCAAAGAAGCGGATCACATACGAATATACACACGATGGTGTAAAAGAAAGCATACTTAGACATGCACGCGCTTTGCGGCTACCAGAGGGTTGGGCGAACCAAATATCTGAGCGCATCGCTAATGCGACCGACAAATGGATTGAAGATAAGGATATTGTAACTGAAGACGACTTGAAAATTTTCATCTGCAAAGAGTTAGATGAGGTTAGCCCTGATATCGCTTTTGCTTATCAAAATCATGATAAAATAATATAAGATGAGTAAGCGTTTCGATTATGACCTGGCCGTCATCGGTAGTGGCGACGCAGGCGGTAAAGCGGCCTTAATTGCAGCCGAATCAGGACGACGCGTAGTCTTGATTGAAGCAAATAAATGGGGCGGATCTAGTCTGAATTCAAGCAATGTGCCTTTTGGCGCACTTTTTCATGCGTCCCAAATCTATAAAAAGGCCCTAGATGGCGGCAAATTCGGCATTTCGAGCAACGGTTTACGCTACAACTATCCAACAGTTAATAATTGGAAGAACGTCGCAATGCGACGAGCAAAAGCAAATAGCAAAGCAATTTTTGAGGCAAGTAATATTACTTGCATAAAAGGTAAAGCGCGTTTTATTTCAAAGAAGGAGCTTGCCGTCAACGACGAAATAATTCAAGCAAAGAATTATCTCATTGCCACAGGCGCGTCTGTCTTAGATACTGGCATAAAGATTCCCGAAAACGTTGACTATTGGTTACCGGAAGACGTCTTAAACATCATACGTCCACCAAAAAGCTTATTCATTATTGGCGCAGGATCGACGGGCTGCGAACTGGCGCAATATTTTGCTACACTTGGCACCGAAGTCATAATAGCCGATATTGCCGGACGCCTCTTGCCACGCGAAGACGAAGAGGTCGGCCAAGTAATGGACTATGTCTTCAATAAGGATAAGATTAAAGTATTAACACAGTCGCGCGTAATCGCTCTCGAAAAAGACGGCCAGGCCAAACGGGTTATATTCTTGCGTGGCGGTCAGGAAAAATCGGTTCGCGTAGACGAAGTACTAATGTGCACGGGAAGTGCCCCAAATGTTGATATTGGCCTCGAAAATGCCGGCGTGAAATTTAATCGTAGCGGAATTAGCGTAGACATAACGATGCGCACGTCTCAAAAACACATCTATGCCGCTGGTGATGTAGTTGGCGGGCACAGTTCGACCGAGAAAGCCGAAATTGATGCGCGTGTCGCAGCGATGCATATTATTGGTAGATCAAAGGCGATTGCGGACTATCGTGGCGTCATTCGAGTAACAGACACTTTCCCAGAGGTTGCACAAGTTGGCGAGACCGAGGACGACTGTTTGCGTTCGGACAAGAAAATCACAAAAGTCGTTGTTCCACTCGATGGAGTAATGAAAGCAAATATTTCCGATACGCATAACGGGTTCATTAAATTGATTGTCGCAAAAAAGACAAATAAACTGTTAGGCGCAACCGTTGTTGCCCCGAATGCCGGAATCGTAGCGCAGGAACTAGCTTTCGCACTCTGTTATGATTTAACTGCCGACAATATAGCACTCGTGCCGCATCTGGCAAACGATTGGAACGCTCTAATTCGAGAAGCCTGCGAAAGGCTGTAAAGCCGACTGTAACGAGATTGAGTTCAGGTTTTTGTGCTGCGTATCGTGCTGAGCACGTCTAGTTAACAATAATGCAATAAAATAGTGGCAACAAAAAATCGGCCAAAAGCCGTTCTTTCTATATTCTGGTGGCGGGGGTTGGATTTGAACCAACGACCTTCTGGTTATGGGCCAGACGAGCTACCAGGCTGCTCTACCCCGCGATGATACTTAATTATTTTACGCTTATCCAAACAAAAAGTCAAGCCATTGGGAGAAGTTACTACGATACTCGGATTCCTCCAACTCTTTTTCGAGGTATTTCGTGCGCGCATTTTCAGAATTCTCTGGCAAAATCACCATCGTCTCCCCTTCGGCTTTCTTGCCAAGTTTCATTCGCGCCATTAATTCTTTATATTCATCAGTCTCAAAATACTGTTGCTCAAGCCGATATTTATCTACTTCGATTTTGGTCTTTGCGGCTTCAAGTTGTTTGCTCTTGAGTTTTTCTTCAAGGTTCCAGTTACGAGTAGTCGAATTAATCGCACCCCATGCCCAATAGAAACAGATGAGTACCGCGATTACCGTAATTATATTTCGGAGTGTAAAAATATCCTTTTTTGCATAGTAACGTATCTTACGAAAAAATGTTTGGACCCTTAGCCACATGTTGTTATTATAGCACTAACGTTTTTACGTCAATCCTCATCGGACGATTGCTACGGACGACAATAGTTCTAGTTAGTGATTTTTTACCTCAAGGTATGGTATACTTCTATTCACGGGGGCATAGCTCAGTGGTTAGAGCAGTCGGCTCATAACCGATTGGTCGCTGGTTCGAACCCAGCTGCCCCCACCATACCTCATTTTGAACCTCTTTGAGGTCTTTTTTATCTGTTCCGGAGCGGTTGGGGCCGCCTCCTTTTTAGCTTTTAAGAATTCCTTGGTTTCAGTCACTGGAACGAGGTATTTAACAGGGAGTTAACACGACGGTTCGACCCGCGAGCTTCAGGTCTGCTCGAATTATCCAACAACTGCTCCGCGAGAACTAAACTATCTCACGATTCGCCTGCAATGCCGCAAAGTATTCTTCTACTAACGGTAGCAGCCGATTATAACAGCTGCTATCCGCCCTATCAAGCTCTTCTTGCGTAAACTTCCCGACCTGCAATGCCGTCTCGACGTCATACGGATGCTCGCCGTCAAAAATTTTCGTCTCAACATAGCGCGAGCCACCTTCGATATTCATTTTTACGAATATATAAGAACTACTCCCCGTCGATCGCTCGCGTGTACTGCCACTATCTTGGCCCGATATTATCAGTTTGTCATTTATCATATCCAATATTTGGACATCAAAAGTCGACAACCCCGATGGGCGCTCCCCCCTCATGCGCCTTCCTTGCGCCGTCGCCTCTTGCATTTCCGCCGTACCCCTACGCAATGCTTCTTCTATATATTCTATTCGCTTTTTTAGCTCCAACTTTTCCGCTTTTAGGCAACGGTCTCTAATCGGCTCCGAGTAGCTCTCAGGCAAAATATCACTACCGCGCCCAATCAATTCTTGATCTTCATAGATATAATCAAAGGCCGAAATGCTCTTCAGCTCCGCTATCTTTTTGTTAATTTCCTCATAGCTATCCGTCTCACTCAATGAATCAAGGATTTTTTCGCCACGCTCTATTGATCTCTGTCGATAGGCTTCCGTATCAAGATTTATAATTGGAATACCAAAATATTCCGCATGCTTTAGCATCGTTTCCGTAATCTTGCCATTTTCTGCCAAGATATAATCCGGGCGCTTTGGCGTTCCATTTTCCGAGTAACGCCGTAACAATACTTCGTTATAGCCTTTTGTACTTCCAGAACCCTCTAATATATCAAACTCGTCCGGATTGCTGATTGTCGTCTCCAGAGTGCCAGCCGTATTAGTCGTGCCACCATCACCATTCACGACCGCCAATACCGAGTCTGCCTCTACTTGGCAAAAACCATAAACCAATTCGCCAGACACGCGACTGTCAAAGTTTTGTTCAGAATTAGTGTAGGATGCCGAAATCGTATCACCGCGCGCGTTATCGTTAGTCGTCCCGAATCCTTCTGCTTGCTCAGCGATATCACGACGCTTAGTCCATATGCTCGGGTCCTCCATTACCTCTTTGTATGTTTTAGTACCAATACTTCCTGATAGATTATTTTTTCGATAATCTACCGTATGTGTCAACATTTTAACGGGGAAACCATGCAGAGTATAAACCGGTATCTCGCTACCGTTATAACTCATCGTACTTTTTTCGACCTCTGGATTTTCCGCTAGCGATTCTTCTTCTAACTGGTCAATTTTTACTAGTCGCTCATTCAGGTCTCTTTCTAGCAATTCCTGTGCGCGCTGATTTCGAAAACGACTATCTCGATTACCTTCATAGTTATCTCGCGCGTCTTTCATTCCTCGTTCTAGTTCTAATCGTTCTAGTTCAGCCTCTTCCTCTCGCTCCTTAGCTTCTTTCTGTTCGGCCGCAAGCCTGAGTCGTTCTAGCTTTTCAGCCTCTTCGCGCTGCCGCTCCTCGCGCAACTCGCGCCGAGCCGTTATCAGAGCTTCGCGGTCGCGCTGGGATTCAACTTTTCGTAATCTTAATCTCAATATATCCAACAACGCACGACCAATTTTCTGCGCACGTGTCGGCGATATTTCTTCCTCCCCCATATTCTCATGGGGGTCTAAATTCTCGTCTTCTTTGAAGCGATCTATCCGAGCCCGCTGAGATTTATCGTATTCTGCCGCCAATTTATCCCACGGGGAAAGACTACCACTGTTTCCAGAAGATCCCTCCGATAAAGTTTCGCCATTCGACCTCATGCCTATATTATATCAATAGTGTGGTAATTACTCGCCTTTTTGCGTGTCATCTTTGCTGTCTTTGTCGCGAATCCGTTTGTGCGAATTGTCGTCTCGATTATTATCGTCACGCTGCCTCATATTGCCGTTCTATCTTTTAGCACCTAAACTATCAAGAATTATTACATAAAAATGCCAAACAAAACCCAAAGATTCGCGAGAATGGGCGGTCACATATAATATCGATGTTTCTAGAGTTTTACAATAACTCCGTCAGCATTTTGGAAAAAGTATATAAGCGTAGATAAGGGTGGTTGCAATTCTGCCTCATAATTATCTAGAGCTATTGCGTACGTATTACCTCCGATAGTACTCCTATATATTGTCGTATCAGGCGCAGCTCCAGCCGATTTCGGTATTTGAAAGACGGAAAGATTTACCGGCTCGCCGTCACTATAAAGCTTATAAAAGACATTGCCAACTTCTAAAACATATTTCTTATAGGTAATGTTGTTAGAAATGTTTGGCAATTTGACTTTTATTCCCAATTCCGATATTCCTAAATATCGATCAGAAACAAGAGGAATATCCAGTACTAAAAGAACTGCATATACTAAAAGCTGGACGTATGGTTTTTGCGCCCAGCTTTTATGTTTACGTGTTTTTATATGTTTTTAGGCTTTATTGGAAAGCTTTTTGCGGGCTACATAATAAATACCTGCAGCACCAGCGAGAGCCAAGAGAATATAAATAGCTATATTCATCACGGCGCCAGTATCGACAGTAGAATCAAGTCTTTCGTTTATAGTAGTTTTGTTTGCAGTATTGTATGTTGGCGCATCGGTAGCAACCATAGTCTTAGTGCCAGTGCCGGTTTGTTCTACGCCATCCATAGAAGTCGTATAAGCATCGCTACCAACCTTAGTGAATGAGTAGGTAGTTCCAACTGGAATTTGCGACCCGGCCCTCACGAGACCAATCGTAGCGGTATCTTGATGTTTAAGTTTAATTACATCGCCATTCTTGATAGTATCGTTGTTCTCACAGGTAGACTCCGTGCTTAGGACGTAGCTATCATTAGTACTTGCCGCAAAAGTATAGCTAAAGCAAATGCTTGGGTCTGCCGCACTGCCAGATACAGTGTGGGATACCTGAATGTTCGTAAAGGCTGGAGTGCTTGCAAAAGTAAACTCGGAATCAGTACCAGAGAAAGTCGTAAGCTTGTTGCCGCCAGAATCCTTAATGTATAGGCTAGCAACGAAACCAGTAAGATCATTGTTGTTGCGTACGCTAACCACCGCAGTGTAGGTGTCGCCACTTACCGGGTAAACGGTAGGATTAGTCGATGAGCTTTCGGCGATAGCATAGGAATAATCTCCAGCACGCTCAAATTGCATACCGCTAAAATCTATCGTTGCGGCCTTGGAGGCTTCGCCCTGTGTAGCATAGCTATCATTAAAGACAATGCTCGGTGCGGCCGGAATGCCCGTTGCGCCAGCTGGGTTGCTAGAATTTGCCGTAATAGTATAGCCGAAAGTATTGCTGATTGTACCGTAAGCATTCGGAATCTTGCGAACGATTGTAGCAGAGCTACCGCCAGTCCAAGTTGGCGCAGTAGCAGCAAATACATTGCCAAGCGGAGCGATAGCGGTAGCGGCTACTGCTACGGCCGCCGTAGCAATTATTGCTCTATTTGTTTTTTTCATTTGATGTCCTTCT
Organism: Candidatus Nanosyncoccaceae bacterium; assembly: GCA_045546295.1. GTDB lineage: Bacteria > Patescibacteriota > Saccharimonadia > Saccharimonadales > Saccharimonadaceae > UBA2834. The sequence goes on from JAZQCP010000005.1 coordinate 253,806, forward strand.
CTTGTTATTTTTATTATTGACCTAAAGATATTTTTTATTGTTTATTTTTGCCCCACAATCTCCTTTTTCATTTTACCATGCTAACCTCCCGTATACCAACCTGGTCGCACTACGGATGACGGAACACCAGTAAATATGCCTGTTTTGGTGGTAGAGTTTTGCACTGAGAGAAAAAATAGAGACAAAAACGCCCAAGAACGTAGCCACCAAAATACGGACCAGTTTGTTGTTTTTCTCCCTTTTTGTTTTGCGCTCCTTGGCGCGAGATGCTACAGGACCCCTCCTGAATAACATCGATCATTCTCCATTTCTCTCGCAGCTAGTTGAGATTTGAAGAACTCTACACCTCCTAACGTCATACTAACGTTGAGATTATTGTATCCCAGCTATATATAATAAACAATAGCTTTTTGAATTCCGTCAAGATGTTAGTACCCCTGCAAGAATTCAATTGCTCCTGGCTCTTCCTTGACTAGATTTTGCCTAGACGAAATATGATTCACAGAGCAATATCTATCTTTAAATTCTGTTTCATTCTTTAATAAATTGCGCATTTCACGTAAGAAAGTTTTATAAATTCTATCCTCATAAAACATATTTTCAGGATTAGTCTCGCTATACTTCTTGGACAACCTTTCGATGGTATAGTCTAAATAATCCGATATTACCGCATCTGGCATTCGTTCGTGGGCAACAAAGAAGCTCCGCACAAAAACGATGTCAATTCTAGAATTGCGGTCGGCGGAAGAAATTAATTTGCCATAAGTAGAGCGCGGCTCGTCCTCTTTTGAAGAGCGATGATCCTCGATAGCCTCTTTAATAATAGCGCGTTGCTGGTTATCGAAAAATTGACAAAAGTTGTCGTCATTTATAAAGTATCGAGCGGCAATCAGATGATGCTTTTCGTGATCCTCGTATTTACCTCGATCATGACAGGCCGCAATGGCATATATCATGTTGAGGTCTAGGCTCAAACGAAACGCCTTATTTAATTCAAAGCTACGACGAATAACCTCCATGATATGCGCTTGATTATGTCCACCATCATTTTTTGAATATTCAGGAAGAATATTGTCGGAAATATACTTTTTTAAATCGCATCGGACATCTTTCGTTAGCCAGTCTAAAGAGCTGATGTGATTTACTTTAATATATCTTCGCTCAAATTTCTTCCTATCTGAAGTCAGGCTGCGAATGCGCTCCAAGAACTTATCATAGTCTGGGTCTTCAAAATAACTTTTCTTATTTGCATAACCACTTTTACCGAATTTATTTATCAAATGTTGACGCGACTCCTCGCAAATTTCGGCAAGAGTACTATTTGAAAAATGCTCCATCCGATAAGAATAAGTCCTTTTTAATGGGTCATCAAAGCTCATCTTCTTGTCTGCTGAAGCAACAATTTTACCGTAAATACTCCTAGGGTCACCCTCCCTGCTGGACCGGTGATCATAAACGGCTTCGGACATAACTTCTATCTGCTCATCGTCAAAAAAATCCTTTAGTCGCTCGTCGGATGCAAGTATTTCGGCGGATAGTTTTTCGTGGTTCTTAGCATCAATGTGGTGCGCGATGTCGTGATAGGCGGCAATAGTGTACACCATGTTATAATTGACATCTTTTACACTCTCTGCAAATTTAAGGCTATATTTAATAACGTTATTAATATGGTTAATGTCATGCCCCGCCTCGTTCTTCTGATATTCAGGGAAAATATTTTGTTCAATATACCGCTTTAAGTCTTTATTAATCTTATACTTCATATCTGATTAATAATTATATATCTTTTACGCTCACGAAGGGTGTTTTGACGCCCGAGATAATAGATATACTATTGACAAATAGTCTCTAATGTAGTATAATGCTACTGTTGGCTCAATTGTGAGACAACATTTCACCCCAGTCGCAAGATTGGGAGTACCTTATGAAAGGAGTTCTCTACGTATGGATGTACGATACGAGATTCTCGATGGACCGGAAAGAGGCACAATTTTCACCGCTTATGAGTACGTCTACGACAAAGATGTGCAGGTAACGATGAAGTTTGCAGCCCAGACCCCTTCCGCAGGAGGCACAGCTATCGAAGTTACGGAGCTCTACGACCTTTCGCACGAAGACGGCTCTGGCCACCGCCTGAACCTGGAAGGGAGATGTACGGCTCACGACCGCTATCATGGCATCAAATTCAGAATGTTCTACGACACAAAGGAACGTACTGGATACGCAATGCTGACCCGCCCGGAATAACTGGCTGTTACTGCCCCTTCGGTCCCTTTCTGCCGCCCGGCTTGCCTGGGCGGCTTTTTCATGCCTTAAAAGAAACTCCGCAATAAAAGAAAAACCCGCATCGTTGATGCGGGTGGTAGCATAGTTTTTTGCTACTTTCAAAAAGGAACTTCTCCCTTTTCAATCCAGCCAGTGTGACGAGCGTAATCATAGCACCCAGTATAATAACAACCTTCCTCAAAAATTCCCTGAAGCATATACTTCGGCGCCACTTTACCTTCGTCATTCCGCAGCTGTTTGAGAGCGGAAATGAAGCCTTCGAGCTTTCTGCCGTCACCTAGAGTAAACTGGATTGGCGTTCTGCCCTCGAGATCAAAGAATCCCAAGTTAAAGACTAGTTCAGCCTTACTGGGACCGCCAACAATACTTGTCATAAAGTAACCCTCCTACATTACTACCCGTTGGCAGTTTAATGTGCTACATGTTAATATTTTAACATATTTTTGCAGTAATATCAATCAAGACTTCCCTGTGATATTTCTCCGCATTGCTCGAATATATTATTGAGGATGATAAAATGATGATATGCGCAAATATATACCCAATGGAATATTAACAGTTCCAGAAAAAGCAGAATTGGTTTTTTCAGGGAAGATTTTTAACGTGTATCAATGGCCGCAGAAGCTTTTTGATGGTACGACCGAAACATTCGAGATGTTAAGCCGAACAGATACAGTAAAAATAATAGCCATAAAAGATAATAAAATCATAATTACGCGCCAAAAACAGCCACGAAAAGATTGGTTCTACGACCTACCGGGCGGACGAAATGATGATCCAACGGAGACAGAATTAGATGCCGCAAAACGCGAAATGTTAGAAGAGACCGGCATGTCTTTTCACACTTGGAAATTAGTAGAAGTACACCAACCATTCATGAAAATTGATTGGTTGGTCTATACTTTTATTGCGACTAGTTTTATATCGCAAGAACCGCAAAAACTAGACGGCGGAGAACAAATAGAAGTCGAAGAAGTCGATTTTGAGCAGTTGAAAGATATAGCAAAAACCGAAGAGCGGTTTGCAAAATATTCTACGATTGACAAAGCTACAACGTTAGATGATTTATTAAATGCTCAGTCATTATGCAACTACTAAAACTTGCGACGACTGAAGCGCTTGCGCTTGTGCTATAATTTTCAAAAGAGGCAAGATGTATTTCGATGGTCCAAATCAAAAAAGAAATTTCATCATAGCGGTAATATGCGGTTTTGCGGCGATATCTATTTTGGTCTTTGGAGTGATTGCATTTATCGCGAATCTCGTCTCGCCAAAGCCTACCCCCACCAAAGATAACCCTCAGCAAACCACGGAGCAGCGGCCGCAAACAAGTTCAGGAGATGATAATACCCAAGATGACGTTCCGACCAGCGATGACGACACTACGCTACCTGGCGATTCTTCGGATATCCATGCTACCGAAATGTATATAAACCCCGACTCTGTCACGATTGCGATAGGAGAGTCGGCTACCTTAGTAGCCGTAATGACGCCAGCCGATTCGACCGATAAGGTGACCTGGTCGAGCAGCAACGAGGATATCATAAAAGTGAACGAAAATGGGGTTGTTACTGGCATTAAGGAAGGTACTGCTTATGTTTTTGCAGAAGCAAACGAAAATATCAGGGCATCTGCTTCAATTACCGTAAAAACAAAGCAATCCGAACAGCCGACGCAACCCCAAACTCAACCACAACAACCGAAGCCAACTACACCTAATACGATAAGCGTGTCGAGTGTACGATTAAATACAACGAATGTGAGCCTAGAAGTCGGCGATACTTATCGCCTAAGCGCTACCATCCAACCAAGTAATGCTACAAATCAAACAATCACCTGGTCGAGCAGTAACGCAAATATTGTTGCCGTGAGCGGCGGTGTTATTACGGGCAAGAATGTTGGAACCGCCACGATAACCGCACGGTCACACAATGGCAAGACCGCTTCTGCAACCGTTACTGTTCTCTCAAAAACACCAAGCGTGGTTGAAGTAACTGGAGTAAAAATCTCGCCATCCAGCGCATCGATAAAAGTTGGCGGCACTATAACTTTTTCCGCGAGCGTGCTTCCAAGCAATGCAACTAATAAAAATATAACTTGGTCGAGTAGTAATACAAATATTGCAACCGTTACGGGTGGCAAAGTGACCGGCAAGAAAGCTGGCACCGTTACGATAAAAGCTCGCTCAGTTAATGGCAAAGAAGTATCTGCAACACTGACCGTCACTCCTGCAACAACCACAATCTCAGCTACGGGCATTAAACTAAACTCCTCTGCAATTACAATCAAGGTCGGGAGTTCTTATCGCCTGACAGCAACCGTTTCGCCGAGTAATGTCACAGACAATACTGTAACTTGGTCAAGTAGTAATACAAATATTGCAACTGTTACAGGCGGTACGGTGACTGGTAAGAAAATTGGAAAGGCTACAATTACGGCAAAAACTCATAATGGCATAGCGGCGACTGCCACCGTTACCGTGAAAAGCACTCTCGCGATTGATTCAACAAAACCAATCATCACCACCGTGGTGGCCAGCAAATAGTTAGCTCAAGTACCGATAAGTTAATTATGTATTTTAATGAATTAATAATAAACCGACCATTATCGGCATAGTAATAATCGAGAAAACTGTAGACATCGTGACAAGTTGCGAAGCCTCTTTTTCATCGCCACCATATTTTGAAGCGAAGAGTCCGAGACTAGTAGCGGTCGGTAAAGCTTGAATAAGTGTACAAACCACCACGACTTCATCCGGAAAGAAGAAGCCCGCGCCCCGCGCGACGTATTGTAGTGCAACAAGTAAGCCGTAGGTGGCAAGTGGCCCAACAATTAACTGTATTAGTGCAGTAAGCGCCAGCTTCCATTTCTTGAATAGCTCCAAAAACTTTGCCGTACTCAACATGAAACCTACGCAAATGATCGATAAGGCCGTGGTAGCGTTGCTCGTAAATCTTACCGCATCATCAAGAAAGGGGGGTATTTTAAAGCTGGTCAAGAATACTAATACGCCCAATACGACTGCAATAATATTAGGATTCGTAATTACATTCAAAATCAGTTTACTATCAACTCTATGCTTAAATAGATAGACTCCATACGAGAATAGTGCAATATTAAATGCGATTATGAAACCACAATATGCAATGACGGCCGAGCTCTGAGCGCCAAATGTGCTAGATATTATCGGGTATCCCAAGAAGGTCGCATTGTTAAAAATAAGGGCAAATTGCGATTCGTAGCGAAGCTTGCCCTTGTACCATTTCTTATTAAAAATAAGAAGCGACAATAAAATAATTGCAAACATTACAACAAAACCACCAATAAGGCCCGCAAGAAAAATCTCCGACGTCTCTTCACTATATGCCGCAGGAAAAGCCATAAACAGCGAAGCTGGCATAAAAACGGTGAGGAGCAAATTGACGAGGTCTTTATTCGTCTTGGACGATATGAGTTTCAATTTACCAAGAATAAAACCTAGTAAAAGAATAATCGCAATTGTACCTAATCTCGAATAAAAATCTAATAGATTTATGTCCATATATCCTTATTCTAACATAAGCAATATAGCCATTACGCCTTGATAATGCCACCCTATGCTTTCTGGGTCGTTTGTTTTTTATCCTTTACTAAATCAGCCGTTTTCTTGCGACCGCCGACCTTTTTATATATCTCTTCGTCTAGCGCAATAATCTTATCAAGCTTGTAGCGCGCGTTTTTATCGATTGCTACATCGTTAGCGAGGTTCTCACGCATTCGATTGATTTCGTGGACCATTTTTTCGACGCGACGCGATTCGGCATTTAGCTCAATCTCAGAATAGATTGCAATTGCGATACTAATTACAGACACTAGTAGAATAACGCCATCATAGGCCGTATCGGCTAAGGTCTTTGGCGAAAGAATTAAAGTGACAAGGCCGAGAAAAATTATCACGGCTATACTGATAGTTATAAAAAACATTGTTTTTCGTGACTTACGCATAACTATATTTTACTACTTTTAAGCATAACCTTCAGCTTGAAGTTCAAACATTTCTTTATAAACTCCGTCTTGTGCAATTAATTCACTATGCGTACCCTGTTCAATTATTTTGCCATGGTCAAGCACAATTATCTTTTCTGCGCGACGCACAGTCGAAAAACGATGCGAAATAATAACAGTACTCTTCCCTTGCTGTTTTTTAATGATGCTGCGAAATATTTCGTATTCCGATTTTGCGTCGACCGAGGATGTCGGCTCGTCAAGAATTAAGATATTAGGCGAGCGGAAAAAGGCGCGTGCGATACCAAGACGTTGCCATTGCCCGCCCGATATATTGGTGGCATTTTTAGCATCTATATCCTTGGACAAAAGCTGATTAAGACCATTCTTATAATCAACAGCTAGATTACCTAAGCCCGCATCGTCGAGTGCTTCCATGATAGCTTTACGACTATATGGCTTCTCTACATTGCCAAACCAAACATTCTCTCCCAATGTAGCAAAATCGTAGCGGGAGTAATCTTGAAAAAGTGCTCCAATCTGGCCAAGGTATGACTCGCGATCGATTTCGGAGATTGGATGATCATCTACGTAAATCATGCCTTCTTGTGGCATATATGCACCAATTAGAAGTTTTATCAATGTAGTCTTCCCTGCACCATTTTCGCCAACAATCGCAAGACTATCGCCTGGATTAAGCGTAAAGCTTACGTCTTCAATAGCGAAATGGTCAGAATGCGGATACATAAAGCTGACATGCTTGAATTCGATTTTCGGCAAATGATTGACTTCTATATCGCCAGAATGTTGAGCGGGCGTTTCCATAAACTCCATAAAATCCGTTGCATTAACTAAGCTAGTATTGATGGCCGTTACACTTTCAAAGAAGCTACTAATATTGTTATTTAATTGAGATAATAAAGTTCGCACGGTAAGAAATTGACCAATTGCCAAACGGCCATAAATAATTTGAATTGCTACAATTATTAAAACGATATATCCGACTACATCCTGTAAAATGTCCGCGCCGAAGCGTGGCAAAAAGAAGGCTTTATTATCGGCAATATCCTGTTCTTGGCTGCGTCGGCGGGCTTTTATCATCTGTAAAACGAGGTGTTTCGACAGACCATTTAACTCGATCTCTAGCGCAGAGTCAGAATTGGTAATTTTGCGCTCAATAGCCGAAGCAATGCGACGATCTTTTGTAAACTCGCGCCAATTGCGTCGCTCGCGAGCAGCTATACGAAGGCTTAATATTGAAGATGGAATTGCGGCTATTAGTATTGCTACTGTAATAAACGGCGAGACTACTAATGTTGCGACAATAATTGATATCAAACTAATCACCGAAGAGGCCACGGTAATAGCGCTCGTTGAAACATAGTCGATTGATAGACCAAATTCGCGCACGCGTTCAAATTTATCGGCGAATTCCTGCGTTTCACGCATGGCGAGCGGAATTTGAATGTATTTCGTCGCCACAAGTTCACTTACGTAAATATATGTCTCTTGGCTTGCAGAAATCGAAAGAAGACGATAAATAGCATACAGAACTATCGTAATAAACTGCACGGACAGCAGTATCGCCACAGCGACAATAAAAGAGGTTAGGTCATGCGTTGGGGAGATTACCGCATCCGAAATACAGGTCACGACATAACCAGCGATAACCGCCGTCAAGGCAGGAGTTATCGACGACACGACACGATAGAACCAGAAAAAATACCTACGCGGACCAACTGCCTTTCGGTAAATTTTCATACAATATAGGATTGATTTAAAATCAATCCGCGGATATTCCGGACGTTTGCGCTCGTCAGCCTTACGCGCTTTTCTTTGAGCGCGTCGGCTGGCCTTATTTGAATCTTTTGAGCGAGCGCGAGAAGGCATACTACTCCACAGTAACCGATTTAGCTAAGTTGCGCGGCTGATCCACATCATTACCACGACCGACTGCAATATAATATGCAAACAATTGCTGGAGAGTGTTGAGAAGTAGAGGCGCAAGAATCTTAATCTTGCTGTTAATGCGAACAATATCATCGGCTTCGATTTCGGCTTTGCTATTAGTAAACACAATTGCCTTACCGCCACGAGCGCGGACTTCATGAAGGCCGCCAATAGACTTATCATACAACCAGTTATCTAGAATGTTGAATACCTCAAAGAAAGTTTCATCAACAAGTGCGATAGGCCCATGCTTAAGCTCGCCAGACGCATAGCCCTCGGCGTGCGTGTATGAAATCTCTTTCAACTTCAAAGCGCCCTCTAGCGCGATTGGGTAGGCCGTATCGCGTCCAAGGTATAGAGCATTGTTATATTTGACATATTTTTTAGCTAAAGCCTTAATTTCTTCGCGATGATTCTTAAGAGTCTTTTCGATCTCTTTCGGCAGCATGGATAATTCTTTGGTAATTTTAGCGATTAATTCAGCGTTGCCACCGTGATATTCCGCAAGCATGCCGGCGAACATTATCATTGTTACTACCTGAGCCGTAAATGCTTTCGTGGAAGCAACGGAAATTTCCGGACCGGCATGCACGTAGGTGCCACCATTAACTTCACGAGCAATCGTGGAGCCGATTACATTCACGATACCAAGCGTCTTTATGCCACGTTTCTTTATTTCGCGCAAACATGCAAGCGTATCGGCGGTCTCGCCCGACTGAGAGACAATTAGGGCAACTGAGTCTTTCGGCAAATGGAACGAGCGATAGCGATATTCTGACGCAATTACAACTTCGGTAGTTAAGTCTGGAACGAGTTGCTCCATATAGTACGACGCGAGCAGACCTGCATAATAAGCGGTTCCACAACCGACAATAACTACATGGTGAATATTGCGCATCTCCTCTTCGGAAAGATTTGGCCCACCTAGGTGCATCTTGCCATTTTTAAGATCTATACGGCCAGAAAGTGTGTTATGGAGAGTAGTGGCCTGCTCCATGATTTCTTTGAGAAGAAAATGATCATAGCCGCCCTTTTGAATTTGCTCAACATCGCCCTCGATCGTTTCTGGGCTAGCATTGAGATGTTTGAGATTGAGATTGAATACCTCCGCGCCATTTTCCGTGCAGACAGCCAATTCGCCATCGTTGAGGTAAATAGCCTCACGGGTATAACCCAATAACGCCGACGCGTCAGAAGCAATAACAGTTTCGCCGTGGCCGATACCAATAATAAGCGGCGAGCCAAGTCGGGCAACTACGATAGAGCCTGGCTCATTTGGCGAGAAAACCGCAATCCCATAAGTGCCACGAACCTTCTTGGCAGCTTTTGCGACCGCATCCTTTAGAGATACTCCATCTTTATAATAACTATCGATTAGAGCGGCAAATACTTCCGTGTCTGTATCGGACTGAAATTTATAGCTAGACAGGCCTTTCTTGAGTTCTTTGTAGTTCTCAATAATACCATTATGGACAAGATAGACGTTTCCAACATGATGTGGATGAGCATTCGCAACAGTTACTCCACCATGCGTAGCCCAGCGAGTATGACCAATGCCAAGATGGCCATCGTGCGGCTTTGCGAGTAGAACGTTCTCTAGCTCGGCAATCTTCCCTACGGAGCGCGCTATGTGCGGATTATCATTATCATCTAGAGTAGCAATACCGGCAGAATCGTATCCACGATACTCGAGACGCTTGAGTCCATTTAATAGCACATTTTGTGCAGTTCGTTTACCAACATATCCCACAATTCCACACATAATAACTCCTCTTTTTTCTTGAGTTTAGTATATCTTTTTGTCTGATAGGTGTCAAAAAAATACAGCCGCATTTTGCGGCTGTATAAATATTGAGAAAAAATACTTTTTGTCTTCTAGCGACGTCGCTTGAGTCCGAAGAATAATCCTCCACCCATAACACTAGCGACAATTACACCGATAAATGCTTTTGTGCTAACATCTGCCGTGTTTGGATTCTTAACTTTGCGGTAACGATAGATAACTTCAATATCTTTGTTCCCCATCACGCCTTTAGCATTATCTGGCATTTTTACAAGCTTATAGCCCTTTGGGTCGTCTGGGAGAGGGATAGTTTCATAATCACCGCCCTGCGGGTATTCGCCACTGATAGGATCACCAATTGGCTTTCCGGTTTCATCATCAATGTAACGAGCCGTGACCTTTTTTGGTGGGAGATAGCGATATATTACTTCGATGTCCTGATTCACGGTACCAGAAGCGTTGTCTGGAGTTTTAACAAGAACGAATTTTTCAGGAATATCGTCCGATTCGTCAGTGTCATATGATTTGCCATGCTCATAATCTTCGGAGGTCGGATCGGCAATCTCTTCTTCAGTTTCGTCATTAATATATTTCGTAACGACCGTATGGTATATTTTTGTTTCTACTGGGTCGGAAGGAAGGGTCGTTTCACTGCCATCTACTGGGGTATAGTTAGTCTGCGCCAAGTTTTGAACTGGGGATCCAGTGATTGTCGATTTTACGGTAGTCTTAATAGTCATTGTATAGGTATGACCATAGAAACCGATACCGGTTGCATTCTTGGCGGTAGCCGTGACATTTTGCCCACTAATTGCAACTGTAAATTGAGAAGTCACGTCATTATTATTTTCGTCGACGATTTTAATAGTGCTAGCCGCTGGTAATGTAAGGCTGTTGTTAAAGCTGTCGCTTATTTTGAGCGCGCTGTAGCCCTTATTTTGAGGAATAGCGTCATATCTACTCCATAAATTCATAAACGTTACAATATCCGCCTCGCCAGAATAGTTATTTGGCACTTCTTGAGAGATACGATACGTAACAGTATCGCCAACCCTTGCCTGGGTTTTATCTACTGTCTTTTTGGGTTTTGGCATAGCGTAAGGCACCGCAGAGCCAAAGATAAAGCCGACACCACAACCACGACCGCTATAACGGAAAGACCAAGAGCCGCTTAGCCCTGTCGCTGTGGCCATGATAGAGTTGCCATACCAAATGCCATCAAAGGCAGCGCCATTTATATCTTTTACGGAAAGACCATTTTGCTCGGTTGATAGCTCCGTCCCATCAATAGCTGAATTTTTATTCATATAAATGGTATTAGTGCCAGATGAAGGCATAATTCCCTCATTACCGTGGAAATATTTATCGCCATCTTCTTTATAGTCATACCAACCATCCGAATTAACTATAGGATTACCATTGCTGTCGGTATTACGATTCTTATTAGGAACATCAAAGTCCCACATAGCACTACTAATGCTCTTCATATTGGTAGCTAGCGTACAGCTATCTGATGATGCAACGTAAGTACCCTTCTTGCAGAATTCGACCGTGAAAATAGCATCCGCCCGATTGGTGCCTATCCAAGCTACAATAGGATCGCCAGCTTTAATGGTTTGCGCTTCTTGTGCGCTCTCTTCTGGATGAATTGCCGCGCTAGAGCCATTAATACTTTTTGTGATATTTAAACTCGAGTAGGCCTTTGTCGTTCCGTCATCGTTAAGTTCGTTCGTCCATGGGTTTACGTTTGATACTTTATATAGCACATCTAATGGCTGCCCATTTGGATCGACTGCGGTACTATTTTCAATTAATAGCGTATATGATTCGCCCTTGTTTATGCGACCAGAAGAAAATGCCTGAGTGTCAGCAGTGACCGTACTGCTGCCTTGAGCAATCCCATTAGCGCCAACCTTAGCGGCTGTAATTTTAGTGTTTCCCGTATAATAAATTCTCGAATATGAGAATGTATTATTTAGTGTATTTCGGTTTAGCTCGCTGTAATCTTTATATGCTACCGTAGCAGCCGCACTCGCATCCGCAACGCCAAGAATTGGCGAAGCTATAAATGCCGCAGCCGCAGCCAGCATAGCCGAAGTGTGGAGTTTTTTCATATTTTTTCTCTTTTATTTTTTATTTTTGACCTTTTGTAAGCTTATAGTAACATTTGAGTGACCAAAATGCAAGTGTTTTTTATCACAATAAATGGAACTTGACTTTTCCACCGTATCTTTGTACACTTAGATTACCTTCCCCTGTAGCTCAATGGTGGAGCAAGAAGCTGTTAACTTCGAGGTTGCCAGTTCGAGTCTGGCCGGGGGAGCCAAGTTTTATTTACAAATATATATTCAAATAAAGAGACGCTCGTAAGCAATGAAGAGGTCTTTTTTTGTTGTTTTTATAAAAAATATTCAAAAGTACTTGTTTTTACGATTCGTTTATGCTTAAATACGTTTATAAATAGGTCAAAATAAAAAGGTCAAATAAAGAGAAAGGTCACCTATATGGTTAGGAGAAAAAAGTCTTTGCTTTTTTCGGCATCATTAGCATCTGCGGGTTTGGTCGCCGGCGGGCTGTTTATGATTGCCCCAAAAACGCAAGCGAGTAGCGATGAGGTCGCTATATCAAATACAGCAAACGCAGTAATTCAGGAAATTAGCAGAGATAGCGGAATTTCGACTAAAGGAGTGGAGACTGCTCTGAAAACCCATGAGCTAATAGTCAACATTCCAAACCTAGATGAATTTAAAGAAAGCCATCCAGACGCCATAAAGTATACAAAAATAGCCGAAAAGGTATACGTAGTCGAGTTCGCAGACTATAACGCCACATCCGCAAACTATCTTGATATAAAAGAAAAAGATAACAATTCGGGCGTTCTTTTAAATATGCAGTTAAAACTTGACGACGATGCAGAATCGAATGCGATATATAATTACGAGGAGCTAAACCGATGCACCGATCGCTCTGCTACAACATACACAAATGGTACTAGCATACCAGACCAGTGCTTAGGTTGGGGGACTTCCGCCATGAAACTAGATACTTATGCAAAAAGTCTAACTTCCGGCCAAAAAGTTACCGTTGCCGTGATTGATAGTGGCATCCGCGCGTCTCACTGGGCGTTCAAGAAAACAACCACAGGCGACCGTCTCGATATGACCTATGCTCACGATTATTACGATAACGACACAAATCCCGACGATAGTGGAAACAACGCCAACGACAGCATGACGGTAACTTGCAATATCACCACGCAAACATGTACTAACGTAAGTGCTGGCGCCTCAAGAGTAACGCATGGCACATCCGTTGCAGGAACAATCACCCAGGCCACTCCAGCAAGTGTAAAAATTGTTCCCATCCGCGTTTCCGGCGGTAAAAGCATTGATCTTACAAAGGTAGCAATGGCTGTTTCTGAGTTAAAGGGTAAGGTTGACGTAATCAACTTAAGTCTCGGCCTCGTAGAACAATTACCAAATCCGCTACCAGAAGATTTTCAGACCACAATCGAACCTGCTTTTAGAGAGGCTAAAGAGGCTGGCACTATTATAGTGGCCTCGGCCGGCAATGGTAGCGCTGGTTGGGTTTCTTATCCAGCGTCTAGTGACTATACCATCGCCGTATCCTCCGTCAATAACGCTAAATCATTCTCGTCATCGTTTTCTCAACATGGCGCAGAAATCGATTTCGCGGCACCTGGCGAGGAGCTTCTCCTACCAACATCAAGTACTGGCGCGGATAATACATTAACCCTAATTGATGGCACATCTTTCTCTGCACCTTACATTTCTGCGGCAATAGCAAATATCTTAACCGAACACCCAAACTATAACTACAACCAGGTCTATAACGCCCTTAAACTCGATGCTGAAGACTTAGGCACAGCTGGCAAAGATGAGTACTATGGTTGGGGTAGCGTAAGCTTCCATGTTAACAAATACGCGGATTTAAGTATTTCGACGCCAGCCGTAACGGCAGCAACTAACTGGACAAATAGTAATGCCACCATTAAGGCTACTGCGAGCAGTAACGCGTACAATATTAATAAGTACAAAGTAGACAATGGCAATACTACAACCGCTACTCCGAGCTCTTGGTCAACCATTTCTTCGTCCAGTAAATCATACAACCTTTCGCAAACTGTCTCCGCAAACGGAACATATACGCTTTGGTTCAAGAATAGCAATAACGAGACCGCCTCGAAAACCGTTACGGTAAATAATATTGATAAAACCGCACCGGTAATTAGCACTGCCCTCTCAGCAAGCAGCGTTACGGCTAATGGGGCAACTTTAAATATTGGAGTAACGGATAACGCAAGTGGCCTCGGTCGAATCGTCTGGCACTATAAAGAAAACTATGCAAGTAGCTATACAGACAAGACCGAAATATATGCTAGCTCGAATACCGGCGAAACTTCCGCAACGACTAAGAGCCTAGTTCTAACTGGACTCAATGGATCCTCCCGATACGCAGCATATGCGACCGTCTATGATGTTGCAGGCAACGCGAAAGATTCTGAAACAATTTACTTTGCCACTAGAGCAGCAAGCGATCCGTCAGTTCCAGCGACTAATATTACCGTCAGCCCTGCAACCGCTAACGTCAACGTAGGAGCTACGCTAAGCCTGATTGCCACAGTCACTCCTACAAATTCAACCGATACGATTACTTGGAGCAGCAGCGATAGTAGCGTTGCGACAGTTGATGCGAATGGCGTCGTAAAGGGTGTAAAAGCAGGAACGGCAACCATCACCGCCAAGGCAAACGATAATGTCTCGAACACTGCTGCGATAACCGTAAAAGCTACTACAACGACGGTTCCAGCAACAGCCATAAGCATTAATCCCGTTTCTGTCAGTATTAATGTCGGCGAGGAAGCAACCCCAACCGTAACGCTTACTCCTACAAATTCAACCGATACGATCACTTGGAGCAGCAGCGATAGTAGCGTTGCGACAGTATCTAGCGCTGGCAAAATAAAGGCTATTAAAGCCGGCACGGCCACCATTACCGCTACGGCAAATAGCAATGTGTCGGCAAATATTACAGTTACTGTAATAGGGGGAGCAAACAACGATCCAGTAGTTCCTACTGAGCCAACCAAGCCAAAAGATGTTAATATAAAGAACCCTAAAACTGCCGATATTAATACTCCTGCAATAGCAGGTATAGGCGGAATTCTGGGCGCTCTAGCATTCTTCATCTTCCGCACAAAACGCCGTTAACAATATTCTAAAAGCACCCCTTTTGATGGGTGCTTTTTGTTGCCGCGTTCCGTGGCATTAATTAAGCTTAGTCGCTGAAATCTGAATCAAGAGCTATTTCAAAAGTATAATCTGGTATCTCTTTTTGGAGTGTACTATGTATCCGCCGAAAATACGAATTGCGATTTTTTACATCGAAGCCAACGACAATATCGAGACTAATTTCTTTATTTTTTTCGTCAACATGAAAACCATGCATTTGAATAACATGTTCAAATCCAGACACTATTTCATATACTTGGTTACGCAACTCTGCAGCTCTCCCGCCTTTCTTATTAACAGAGTAAACGCCAACGGAATTAATCAGAACATGACACTTTCGATGAACGCGACGACGAATTTCTCGGGATATGTCGTCTATCTCTAGTGCAGTCATTGTGTCTGGAAGCTCAATATTAATTGACGCAAACGTGATATTTGGACCATAATCGTGCATAACCAAATCATATGCACCCTCTACGCCATCAACCTGACGAACCTCTTCTCGAATCTTCCGAGACAAATCAGAATCCGCCCGTTCTCCCAAAATAACGCTGAAGGTTTCGCGAAGCATTTTAAAACCCGAATAAGTAATAAATAAGGAAATGCCAACCGCCAGATATGCCTCAATGCTAAAGCCGGTCAGTACAAATACCCCAGCAGCCACTAACGTCGTTAATGATATTAATGAATCAAATAATGCATCTTTCCCCGACCCTATTAGAGAATCGGAATCCACTTTCCGCCCTACCCTATATACATATATGCCAAGAATAATCTTGACAATAATTGCTACCGCTACGACCACTATGGTAATTAATGAATAATCTGGAGACTCGGGGTTGATAATTTTCTTTATTGATTCAATAATAGCCGTAAAGCCAATATACATAATAATGACAGCCACAACGGCAGCGCTCAAATATTCGGAACGACCATGTCCCATTGGATGTTCACGATCCGGAGATAGATTTGCAAAATGCGAACCAGCTATCGTGACCAATGAAGAAAGCATGTCGCTAAAGTTATTGATGGCATCTAAGATTATTGCAATTGAATTCGACAACAGACCAACGATGGCTTTAAAAATTACCAGTAATAAATTCGCCAGAATGCCAATGATACTCGCAACGACGATAGTGCGATGCCTATTATCTTTCATGTTATTTCCTATTGTAGAGTTTTAAGTTTATTTAGTCGATTTTCGTACTCTTCGAATAATTCCGCCGGCAATATCTTCGTCCTTAATACGCCAAGCACCGCCTCGTAGAACCATATCTCGCGCTCGCGTTTGGCGGCGAAATAAGTCCAAATACTCTTGCCAAGCTCTTCATATCCGTAAGCTAATTCGCCCATATTATGCATTTTATCGCATGCCGAAATAATAAGTGGACGAATATCGTTGGTGTTTTCAATGTTATTGAGATAAGCATATTTCCGCGCTCGCCAAGCCTCTTGAGTTGGCGTACGGATATCTGGTTCGGAAACCGTCTCGACAAGGTTCAGAATTTCGTAGCCAAAATCATTAGCTAAATCGTTCGAGGAATAGACACGGTCGGGCACATCCTCCAATACATCATGTAAAATTCCGCCAATAAATACTTCCTCACTGTCAATATACATTTGAGTCATAAGTGCTACTGCAAAAGGATGAGCAATATATGGGATAGTTGACCCACGACGAAATTGACCATCATGTAGCCTGGTAGCGATTTTGATAGCTTTATTGATAGGCTCAGAATAAACCATTAGCTATATTTTACAACAGCCTTGTCCATAGCGCCATCGAAACAAAAACTCAAAGGAGTACTTAGGAGGGATTTTATACTTGATATTATGCCATAAAGTCGAGTTTCCGCCAGTCATTATCCTTTTCTATGATATAATAAATTAAGATGAAAATATCTTTTGTAATACCGGTATACAATGAGGAAAAAGGCTTCAGCCAATTCTATGAAAAAATGTTGTTGCCGGAGCTAAAAAAGCTCAACTACGATTATGAGTTAATCTTAGTTAATGACGGAAGCACTGACAAAAGTCTACAGATTATTCAAAAGATTTCCGAGAAAGACAACCATGTGAAGGTGCTATGTTTTTCGCGCAATTTTGGCAAAGAGGTCGCGCTGACGGCTGGAATTCGCGAGGCGGCGGGGGATGCAATATTAACAATGGACGCAGATGGCCAACAACCACCGAAATTAATCCATGATTTTATTAAAAAATGGGAAGAAGGTGGCGAAATCATTATTGGAGTTAGAGGTAGATACGAAAAACACGGCCTCATTGCAAAAATAGGATCAAAATTGTTCTATAAGATTCTTGGCATGATGGGCGTAAAAGACACCGTACCTGGCAGCACAGATTTTCGTATTATCGATAGATGTGTCGCAGATGAGTATAATAGATTAACCGAGCATGGTCGCATTACGCGAGGCTTGATGGACTGGATGGGCTTCAAAAAAGTATACATCGATTATATCTACGGGAATCGCCTGGCTGGAAAGCCTAGCTATAACTTTAAAAAGCTTTTCCAATTAGCAATAGACAGTTTTGTGAGCTTGAGCTCTGCTCCACTAATCATATTCGGATGGATTGGTGTTTTTATTACAGTCGCCTCTTTAATATTGGGGATTTTCGTAATCATAGAGGAATTTATTATGGGAGACCCGATGCAGCTCAAATGGACGGGCACGACTTGTTTAAGCATTTTTATTACTTTCTTAATCGGTTTAGTTCTTATATCACAATCTATTATCGCATTATATATTTCACACATCCATGCAGAAGCACAAGGACGCCCGTTATATATAATTGACCATAAGAACTCGAGGAATTTAAATGAGAGAAAAGCTAAAAAAGCTAAAGAATCAACCTCTAATTAAAAAACACGCCGAAAAAATAAGGTTCGTGCTAGTCGGGGGCTTCAACACGGTCTTCGATTTCTGCCTATTTGGCCTACTAACAAATCTGCTCGGTTTTCCAAAAGAAATCGCAAACATTATCTCGACATCTATCTGCATTACAATTAGCTTTATATTAAATTATAAATTTGTCTGGAAGTCGAAAAAGAATTTATATCAAACGGCGCCGGGTTTTCTAATCGTCTCGTTGTTTAGCGCTTGGGTAGTGCAAAATTTAGCCATAAATCTCGTTACTTGGATATTCCAAGAAAACGGCGTAACGAAACTAATCGGAAAAGCTTTTGGTTCGATTTGTGGTATGATTACAAATTATTTCGGTTATAAATTAGTCTTCCGCGGCAAAGAAGATAAGACAAAGACTACTTTGCGCCATCATGATGAAGAACGGAAGCAATAGTCCTAAAGAATATCTGAACATCTAAAGCCGGCGTCCAGTTTTGAACATAATAAATGTCAAGGGCGCGGCGCTCATTAAATGATATATTACGACGTCCCGATACTTGCGCTAGTCCAGTTAAGCCAGATTTGACCGACAATAATAAGCCACGATCGCCGTAGTTTTTTAATTCTACGGGCTGTAGAGCGCGTGGACCAATTAAGGATATGTCCCCCTTTAAGACGTTGATAAATTGCGGTATTTCGTCTAGCGAAGTCTTACGTAGCCATGTGCCAAATTTAGTATATCGAGGGTCATTCTTGATATAGTCGCCTTGTTTACGATATTTTTCAGACAATTCTGGCTTCCCCATTTTATTAAAAGCTTGTTCCGCCGTAAGGCCGCAATATTCTTGTTTCATACTTCGGAATTTTAGGAGTGGGAATTCTTGATTGTAGCGCGTAAGTCGCGTATCCTTATAGATTGCGGGCGATTTTGGTTCAATTATCTTTTGAATGATATAAATAATCAGCATAGGTATCGCGGCTAATATGGTTAGAATTAACCCAAATATTATGTCCATCGCACGTTTGTAAATTTTTGCCCCACCACTAAGCGGAGTGGCGCGAATTAAAATAATTGGCACTGCAGCGACGAATTCGACATTGCCGCTTTGCACAATTATCGAATCCTCAGCAGGAGAATAATAATAGAGTGCGTGATGGTCTACGGCCGCCTTGTTGGTCGCCTCAATATCTTTTGATCCAGTGTGAATAATCGCATGCGGGCGTAATCGTGCTAGAGCAATATCAAGGTTATCATATTGACGTTTTCGCCACTCTTCTGGCACATATTTATCGCTAGCTACTACGCCAACCACTTTAAATCCGCTGTCAGCCGTAATTCCTTGGAGTAATTGCGTAGTATTATCACTATTGCCAACAATTACCGTACGAATAAGACCCATATTTCGACGCAATAAGAATTGGCGAATAGCCCGGATAATCGTGCGCGTGATAATCAAAACAATAAAATTAAAAACAATTGCATAAATTGCGATTGTGCGTACGGGAAATAGCGAGCCGCGCGTGACATATGCGGTAGCAAAGAAATCGTAAGTAATTATCGTCATAACGCCAATAATGGACGCAAGAAAAAGGCGCCAATACTCTAAGCCGCGACGTCTAAGTATACGGCGCGAATAAAGCCCAAGGCTCGTAAGAATAACTAGCCAGATTGGCAATAAGAGAACATTCGTTAAAATAAAATCGCGAATCTCGGAAGTGAAATAGTATGGCCGAGAGTCAATATGAGTGCGGTAATAATAAGAAAATGCAAAAGAAAAGACGATTGCCAATGCGTCACCTATAATCAGGCAGATGCGGTAGGAAAAACCTGGTTCTTTTCTCATTTTCGATAATTATATCATTGTCAGAGGTCGAGGTCGAGTAGGTTGGCGGCCGCCTTTAGCGTGCGCAAATCATCTTCTAGGCTTCGCCGTTTACTGTCGGGTAGTTCCACAATATCACCCTCTTCATTTTCAGACGGCTTCATTTTAGCTTCTAGCTCAGTTATTTTTTGCCGAAATAGCGTCTTGGTTTCTTTGTAGTCTTGAATTGGGATTACTTTCAGCGAGCGGGCCGCATTTGGCACTTTTTTTAAAAAACCAGCCGATACGCAGTTATTAATATGCTCTGCTACCGCTGATACGGAGCTTAGGTTCATTGCACGCATTATTTCCCTGTATGACGGCGAGTAATCATGTTCTTCGGCATACTGATCAATAAATTTAAGCAAAATCGTTTGTTTTTTTGTCGGACGCTTCATATAGTATATTCTATCACGGCTTTTTTGCACATGTTTTCCACATATTTGTGCACATTTTTCAAATATTTTTCCACATTTTTTATGTCTTTTTCCACATACCTAGCTTTTTTGCACTAAAAA
This sequence comes from Candidatus Nanosyncoccaceae bacterium, assembly GCA_045546295.1. Classification (GTDB taxonomy): domain Bacteria; phylum Patescibacteriota; class Saccharimonadia; order Saccharimonadales; family Saccharimonadaceae; genus UBA2834. Next base: position 274,302 of record JAZQCP010000005.1, read on the forward strand.
GCCGCAAACCCGAAGGTTTGCGGCTAAAACTATCATAAATATGAATTATTTTTTGCGAGAAACAGTCAAGAAACCGTTGCGTGGGTTTTCGTTAACTTCGCGATCCTCAGGGAGGTCACATGGAGTACCTTTTTCGTTCTTCTCAGTCTTGGTGAAGAAATAAATGGTCTGTGGCTTGCCGCCGCGAAGGGTTACTTCGGACTTGTGAAGGTAGTAAGTGACGCCCTTTGAGTTAGTATGTTTGTAAGCCATTGTTAAGCTTTCCTCCGTTAGTTGATACTCTTATCTTATGACCCCTGTTTAATACTGTCAAGGGGTTTAAAGCTTATTTTTTTACCGTTTTTAATACTATTAGTGGTTAAGGATAAATAATGCGATAGTGCTAATGATCCAAAAGATGATCCGACAGACTATCCAGAATGCAAGAATGGCCGCGATCAATATCACCGCGCCAGAAAGGCATGGATACCAAATAGGAGAGGCTATATCATAACGATAATCTTCAGTATTTGGCAAAACCGCCTCAAGTTCCGTCGTTAATGAAGCCGAAGATGGATATTTAGCTAACTCATTAGTATAACAGTCAAGGTAGCGCCTATCGTAATACGGCCAGCCGTAAGTGCGCGCTCTGCCATCGCATATTTTTGCAACTTTTGCAAAGATATTTCCGTTAGGATTTTGGTCCGTGATGCCTTTTTCTTCTATTTCGGCTTGTTGCTTAGCTATAGCCTCTTTTGCATCGTGGATGTAAAGATTTTCGAGATAAAAAGGCCCCGTACCGAATATAACCGACTGTCGGCCGTTCTCTTCTAGGATATTAAAGATAATATGCTTTAACGTAAAATTGCGCAGCTCGTTTAAGGAGGCTAGAATTCTCTCGTTATCCTCTTTTTCGTCCGCCGCAAGCACGGCCTCTCGTAATTCGCTCATTTTTATATGGTCAAAACGTAGAAAAGTTGCGCCCAAAAAGATTAACAAAATTAGAACCAGGATTAGCTTCCAGGTGCTGATGTGGAAGATTTTAGACAGAGCCTTCTTAGACTTCCTCTTTTTCGACACTCCACCCATAACTAGCTAAATTATACCACAATTCAACTAGCCCAAAGACGCTAGGCGCGACGACGACCGTTCTGCCAGAGGATAATGAATGCCGTAGTAATTAGTGGCACGATGCTTAATGCCGCAATAGGGACATGATTATCGTCCGTGGCTGGATTTTCTGGCTCTGGCGCTGGGCTTGGAGGAACAATCTTAGTATATTCAAAGGTAATTTCTTGCGGCGTCGTTGTGTATTGATAGGTCTTAGCAGGAGCACTACTGACGAGCTTATAGCCGTCAATCTCAACGACACTAACCGTAAATTCATCACCAACAAGACCACTTAGCTTTAGGTCATCTTTCAGAGGTGTTGTAGTGCCGCTTAGATAATAATGTACGATTGCGTCACCTTTTATTTCTACACTAATCATTGCGTCGTCCGTTGTAGTTCTATCCTTGCCATTTTCTAAGGTGATAGTTGCGCCGGCATGGTTAGGAACTGCTCGATCATTGGCGTTTATGTCTTTAAATACTATTTTTAGAGCTTTAGCGATTGTTATAGTTTGCGGAACTGTTGTAATATTTACATTTTGCGTCCACGTAATCGTATTTGTGTCTGGATGATAAGTACCACCAGCCAGATCCGATTCATCAACATTTATCGAGTACGGCAACTTATTGGTTATAACAATATTAGCATCGCCAAGATATCCATCAACGTTCGCCGAGTATTCAATACGATATTCACTAATGCTCGAATCGTTAGTTAGAGTATCATTACCGTCTTTTATTTCGATGGTAGAGCTAAGACTTGAGTCTTTCTTTTGGTAATAGTAGGTAACTTCGATTGTAATCGACTCAGCTGTACCGATATAATTATCAGTTTTACTAGCAAGCTCATAATCCGCTGGAATATTATTTGAAGGCTCCGTCGTATAGGCGTCGCCAAACGGTACAGTAAGGATTACATCGCTAACAAGCGAGTTGCCATCCTCGTCGACATGATGAACGGTAATAGTGGTTATTTTGCGCGTATACGTGTAAGTTACTTCGATATTTGAGGTAATAGTTCCAGTAGCAGAGCCCGACGTTAATTCGTAGGTATAACGATTATCGACAATTGGCGCAGTAGTGTAAGTAGCGCCATACTCCCAGCTAGTCACTACATCAGCTGCGAATTCTGATCCATCCGACTTGATATGATGTACCGTTACCGTGAAGGTGCGTTTTTCGCAATTATACGTAATAGTAGTATGGTTAGTAATTGTGCCAGTAGTCGAGTCTGTCGTTGAACAGAGGTAAGCGACCACAATGTCCTCATCGGGGCTTATATTGTATGCGTCGCCATATTTAAGTTCAGCCGTATTCGTCTTGATATTTTGCCCATCTTTATCGAGATAACGGACGCTAAGGTTAAAGCGCTTTCTCGTGTAGGTATATTCCACAGTTAGATTACCCGTAACCGAGTCGCCACATGGGTCGCCACCTTGAGCGTAGTTATATTCGGTGAGCAATTCTGATTTTGGTGTTGCTGGACATGGAGCGCCGTATTCCACGGTTTTTTGTTC
>JAZQCP010000006.1:0-1524 GCA_045546295.1 Candidatus Nanosyncoccaceae bacterium
CATGTCATACATCTGTGGTGAAAGTCCACCCGGGGCGTAGTCACCGACGAACCCAATAGCGACTTGCAAGCTTCAATCGGCGACGGTTGGGGGAGAGGAAGCAATAGCGAAATCGTGGCTTGACGAACAGGAATCAGATACGAAGGCGTATCAAGCGGACAAGTTGGCAAAGGACAACGAAGTTCCCAAAGGTGACCGTAACCTTGATGCGTAAATCTGGCGAGTAAACGATGAAAGATGCATGGCTTATCCCGTGAGGTCTCGGCATCGGCCAATAGCCGTAGTAACAACGAATGCCGAGAAGTCAGCAGAGGCCGAAGTAGCGGACTGCGAGCCAGTCGAAGCGAAGGGCCGAATGGTTTGCAACATCAATCGAAGGTGTATGTTCCGGTATGAGTTACTGACGAGGTGCAATGGCAGAAACGTAGATGATGCTACCACCACAGAGATAGGTACAATCAGTCGGCAGCAGAAATCAAGAGCGATGGGAGATGGTCATGAAAGGCCACTTTGAAAGCAAGCCAAACCGCCGTATGCCGAACGGCACGTACGGTGGTGTGAGAGGAAAGGGAGCGAAAGCCAAAACTCTCGCTCCCCGACCTACTCGATTGTCAACCATTGGCCTATTTCCCTGCGGGGCTAATGCTAATTACACGAATAATACGAATTGATATGTTATAATTGCCAGCGCCGCCGCTGGTTCTCTCGCAAGTATTACGCCTCAGTCATGCGACTGAAGGAGTTCTATGAGGAGAACGTAGGAGAGGCCTTCGCAGGCATCATGAGTGATTTTGCCCGGCGTGCAAATTCCAGGACGCAAAGCGGCTCGGTTTGAGAAATATGGGTTATCTTTGCGGTGATATTTACACTGGTTAATTTAATGATTCTTTGCGAATGATAGATTATCTATATTATTGTTATGATGTAAGGATAAAGAGGCTAGAGAGGAAATACCGTAACAAAAAATGGGCTTATACTCCGGTTGATTCGGGAGGCTCCTATGTTGCAATACTGCTTTCTATTCTTCTTTTTCCCATTATTGCATCAATAACTGGATTATTAATTGGATTATTTAGTGATGTCTTGAAACAGACTTCAATACTATTCATAATACTTCCAATGATTTCATTCGTTGTAATGGATCATTATTTCAATAAAAAAGAATTCCGTCAATGTGTCTATAGGAAGTATAAAAGCAAAGACATCTACATTCTACCCCTGTGGATTTTATATTCGATGTACTTTGTCTGTTCGGGTTTATGTATTCTACAAATACCATTATTAGATAAAATTTTGGATCCGATATAAGGAAGCAAGCATATCAAAACCGTGTCTTTTACCACACCGTCCAATCAAAGTAGTTTTGCGAAGTAAAATCGCAAAGCTATTTTGATTATGATTGACATCCAACAACTCACATCGTTGATCTCCGCATTCCGCGTCGAGACCGAGAAATCTGCGATTAAGTGAGTGCAATGCCAAACTTGTTTGAGCATTGCCGAATGTAAGCAGATTATGTAAAGA
>JAZQCP010000007.1:0-8401 GCA_045546295.1 Candidatus Nanosyncoccaceae bacterium
CATCGAAGCCCTACACTGCCGATGAGATATATTCGTTCAACCCGGGCTGGGGCTTCAACATCGAGGAGCATGTGTCGCGTGATATGTCGTCAGCAAATGCACTCTTCTTGGAGTACCCCTACGAGCCGGGCCGTTACTTCCCCCGCATCGAGGGCTACAAGACCGAGCATTTCCAGTGGCTCAGCGACCAGGCGAAGGACGCCTTTATGCGTATTCACGACGACTTCTACTATCGTCGCCACAACGACTTCTGGCGTGATTGTGCCATGAAGCGTCTGCCGGCTCTGATGGCTTCGTCGTCTATGCTCACCTGCGGCGAGGATTTGGGTATGATTCCGGCGTGTGTGCCCGATGTGATGTCGTCACAGCGTATCCTCTCGTTGGAGATTCAGCGTATGCCGAAGGATACGGGCGTCGATTTCGCCTATACCTGGGAGTATCCCTACCTCTCGGTAGCGGCTACCTCGACTCACGATATGGCAACCATTCGTGGCTGGTGGCGTGAGGATGCGGAGTTGCGTCAGCGTTACTGGAACAATATTCTGGGCTTTGGCGGCGGTGCCGAGTGGGAGATGTCGGGCTATACGGCTCGCCGTGTTTTGGAGTTGCATATGACTTCGGGCTCTATGCTGGCTATTCTGCCGTTGCAGGACTGGCTGGCGATTGACGAAAAGCTGCGTCGCAACGACCCCGATGCCGAGAGAATCAATGTACCGGCCAACCCCAACCACTATTGGCGTTACCGTATGCATCTGACTTTGGAGGCTTTGTGCAATGCCGAGGAGTTTAATCAGAATGTACGATCACTTGTCGATATGCGATAAGTATATATAAAAAGGTTAGGTTTTATGAGGAGAAGCTGCACCCGTAATGGGTGCAGCTTCTTTTTTGGTTTATGTCGAAAATCGGGTTGTTACTCCTTCTCAAATTGAGTTTTGTCGGCACCACAGATGGGGCAAGCCCAATCTTCGGGAAGGTCGTCAAACGATGTGCCGGGTGCTATACCATTCTCGGGGTCGCCTTTGGCGGGATCATATACCCAACCGCAGGGAATACAAGTGTACTTATCCATAATCTTAAAGTTTTTATTGTTTGTTTTTAATTGTTCATCTTTCTCTATTGCAAAAGTAATACATCATTTCACGCCGCAACCATAAAAACGATAAAAAGATTTTAACGTACTATAAGCCCCGCTTATGGAATAAAAAAAGGTGGCACACGAGGAACTACCTTATTCTCTACATACGCCACTATTATTGTTTAATTTTGTTTTATTGCCCTGGCCAAGTTTATGGCCTGGTTTAGATCTATTTCATCTTGCTTTGAAAACCATACTTTTTCTTTCATATGTTCAATCCAATCCTCATCAAATATTTGATGTGAGAACATTCGATAATGACCATTCATATCATCAATACTGACAACATCTCCTGCCTCGCTAACAACCCATAAATTAAAGTTGTCTATCGGCTTCGATGTAATACCGATTTCGCCAAACACTCTTAATGCTCTCTCAAATATATCCGTATTCATAATTTATAGTAATATGATTTTAGTTTAACATTATCCCTTTCGTTCTTCTACGCGTGTTGTGGTGTATCCGCAGTGCTTACACCTCTGAATAACCTTTATGTTATTGTAATGGACTTGATAGAGTTTGCCTTGATCATCTTTCTCCATTTTTGTTTTCGAGCGCCCGAGATATTGTTCATCAATAGTGTGCATAGCCCAAAGTTTACCACACTTTTTGCATCGACCAGAAAAAATCCATTTTAATATCATTATTGGAATTGCGACAATTGCCACAACGATGATGATAAAAATAGCGACAGCAGTATCATCATTACTTGTTTGAGGTGCCTTTGCAGGCTCTGTCTTATCAATATTCTTGTTTTTAGTGGGAGTAGAAAGGCCGATTGACTCTGTTTTAGATTCAGTATTTGGGATTGTTATTTCAATTTTATGCACATCAGTATCGTGCATATCGTCTTGGCTTTTTAGTGTGTTCTCATCCGAATAATTTTCATTGGGGACACTATCTGCTCTTGATGTAGGTTGTTCCTGTTCAACTATAACAACTAACTCATCTTGGTCTGTTTCAGTTTTATTCTTTAATTTCTTCTCTTGTCGTTCTGTTCTCCTGACTAATCTTTCAGTTTTGCGTTTTTCTCTATTGGCCTTCCTCTCGTCGGGTGAAGTTTGAGCATATGAATCTACTTCGCATAAACAAAGCAATGAAACGATGATTAAAAACCTCTTCATAACAACAGCTATTTTGTTGCCACTCTGCTCCTATATGGCTGGGTTACCTAAAAAGAAAGTGTGGAGCAGTTCCGTCTATTTAGTGGTAGGCTCTGACAAAACCCGAAACGAATAAACGATTACAAGACCCCACACCTGTATATGATATGACTTTGAATCGCATACCAATACAGATGATGAGTGTTGTCGTTACCCTCGTTTCTGGAAAACTGTCAGATTTTACCACTAAGGATAAAAGCGAAAACACTTTCATCAACTATGTACGCCGCTTACGCGACACTACAAAGTTAGAAACTTTTTCGCAATTGACAACACTCTTTTGGGGTCTTGTTCAGCAATAATATCAATATCTTCGTTGATACCCCACTACGAATCGGGCTATAAAACAATCAGAGCCGAGGCCTTGTAACCTCGACTCCGACTCTAAAATTACCCGAACCTAATCTTTGAAAGTAACCCCGTGCTTCTTGCAGATGTAGAAAAAAGTTTCAATTCTAATTTTATCACAACTCTTACAACATCGGGCAAACTGTTCATCACATTCTCTTGGGTCATATCCGTCATACCAAGTACTAACACGATGGAACAGGTTCCGACCGACATCAGGCCCATATTCATTTGCCAATGCGCAGCCGACACGATACCAATCATTGTAATCGGCTGTAATATCAATCTTGTCAACACTTATTTTCCTTATCAAGCGCTTTACTTTACCATTAACATCCCACTGTTTGTCGAAATCGCGAATGCGTGCAGTCCTATGTTTTGATTCCCGAACTTTGGTATAAGCGATGGCTTCGGGATTAAAAAACGGATAATCATCGTAACTTACACCTCGTAGTCTTGCTATGTCACTACAACTGGTATCAGCCTGTAATCTTGCACGCTCTTTGAGTTCATACACCAACGCATCGAACTGTTGCTTGTGTTGTTCTGGGTATGCTATGCGAAAAATGAGGAATATGCCATTTCCGCTTACAGACATTCCTGCATACACAAGACTGTCGAAGAGTTCGGCCACTCGTGACTTTACTTTAAACCAATCCTTGCCATAGTATTGTTGATTTTGTTCGTGGTCAATATCAATGCAGATATAGCCACTATGCTCAATCAATCCTTTACTCTTACGAATCGAGAATAAACCACTTGGTGTAATACACGGCAATCCCATTTTGATTCTCAATCGTTTCTTCTCGGTGCGAGTTTTACGCAATTGTATTACCTCTTCCTTGTGCTGGTTTGATAATAACCACTCAAATAGCTTAACACATCGACACGGTTTTTGCGAATAGTAGTTCTCAAATAGAGATACCTCTACATCGGTGAGAGTGAATCTTTCGCCGCCTTTTGGTTGACTTTTCGTATCTGTATATTTTTCTTCTTTTTCTTTTGTTTGATTTATTTTCATATTAGCGGGGTTTTTGCTATTATTTAATTCCTTGATCATCAATAGATTCTAATTCTTTCAGAATGCTCGATGCGACTTTCTTGGGCCTTCCTCCGCGTTTTCCCGCTGATGCACCTTTAACTCCGTGCTTTGCTCCCAAATATCCATTGCGACGCTTGCGTTCATTAGCGTCAATTTGTGGCTTTGCCTGAATAAAGATAATTTCAGCATTATTCGATAGGCTTTGTGGAGACTCACCATAAAACGCATATCGAAATATAGCGTCATAAGCCTCTATTTGATAACATTTGGGGATTCGTTTAATCGCTCTAAACATAGATTCATAGAAAATTACGCCCTCTCTTGCTGGAATTTCTATGCATTGTTCCATCTCTGTTTTAATTTCAGTTTTTTTCATCTCATCAACTTTTACTAATCCAACATAACCTTCGCCATCATATTTGGCTTTGAAATTTTTCATATTACTCATAGTGTTATCTTATTAAAGTTTTAAGTTTTTGTTCTGTTTCCTGCTCGATAGTAGGCGTGGCGTGGCACTGCATCCAATCGAGAATCTCTTCACGATTGAAATAGAGTTTGCGCCCACCGTGTTCGGGCTTGTGGAACGGGATCTTCCGTTCACTGGTGTATTTGTAGATGGTCGCTTCGCTATAACCCGTGAGTCGGGCTACGGCTTTGACATCCATCATCACCTCCGATGGTGGAGGTATCGGCTCTTTCAATTGCCCGATAATTCGGTCGATGCCGAGTAGCTTTTTCAAGTCGCCCACCGTTAGCATTGCTATGGGCGTTTCATCTGTTATCTTCTTTTCCATAAGCATAAGTTTTAAGCTTTATCTATACTGATATATAATAGCCTGACTTTCCTACACGAAAACACCCCGAAAATCATCGATTTCGGGGTGTTTGTATGGAAAATTTGACCGTTGGGTACATTGGGTTGGCGGTGTGAACCCTCCTGCTCATAGCTTCGATAATGCGCCTTCGGGTGGGGGCATTGGGATCTTCTTCACACCATTTGCGCATCTTGTCGTGTAGCCGTTTTAATGTCTTTGGAGAAGCATTTCCAAAATCTCGTTTCAACTGACAGAGGTTTAGATGCTCTTCATCTATTGCCATTGCATACATCTCACAACAAGTAAACATCAGATATAACCACAACCTAAAATCGGCTCGACTCTTACTGAAAATCGTATCTTGTAACATAGAAAATTCCTGCTTGCAATCTTTACATCTTACCATAAATGGCTTGTCCGTCCTTGTCGGGTACACTTTTGCACACATACAATTTGGACAATATACACTCATATTCTCTTTTATAAAATCAATGGCCGATTTCTCTGTTGGGAAATACGCAGCAAACCTTTTGTAAGTTATTCTTGGCTCATAAATCATAGCTATTCCCTCCTATAACACTTTTGCAGCCTCGTTAATCGTGTGATTATCGAAACTGTCGAGATAAACATTTGTGGTTTTCATATCGGCGTGGCCGAGCATCTGCGAAATTATCTCTCGCGGGATATGATTTTGTTGCAGGGTCATCGCCATTGTGTGGCGTGATACATAACTCGTCAGATGATAGTCAATATCAAGTTCGACTGCCAACTTTTCGAGATATTGTCGATATTTACCGTATCGACTGCGAATGTGATTGTAGAGTTTTTCGCCCGCATATCCGCTGCAAGTAATAATAGGTAACAGATAGTCATCAACGGTTGGCGACCCTGCCTGCAACTCGTCTATCAGTTGTCTAATCTCATCCGAAATCTTTATGGAAATCGGGCGCGTATTCTTTTGGTTGCGAATCTTCTGTCGCTTATAGACGATATAATCTCCATCGCCAAGATGCTTGATGTTGGCAGAGGAAAGTTGTGCCATATCGGTAAAAGACATACCATATAGGTAGTAAGATAGTAAAAACAACCTGCGGGCATATTCGCATTGCGGGGTTTGTGCTCGGCAACTCTTTATGCGTTGTAGGTCTTCGACTGGCAGATATCGTTTTTCGGTAACCTCGCCCAATTGGGCAACTTCAAAACCTCCCTTGCCAAATGGATATGTTGCTACGGAGCCAACCCCTTCGGCATTGGCTAAATTAAGTATTGCTCGCAGAGCCTTAAAATAGAAACGACGAGTATTGCCACTGCAATTTCGCTTCTGCAAAAAGAGGTCAAAGCCTCGCACATATCGCAGGTCAATATCCGAGAATAATCGCTGGCTTAACTTTTTATCATACTTTTTCAGCATATCGAGAGTCTGCTGGTAGGTCCTTGCATTGCCGATATGCCCCGTGGCTTGCAGATTCTCAATGTGATTTAGGTAATACGGCAAAAACTTTCCCTGCTTGGATTGATTGATAAAAGCCTCCTCGAATTGATTCAGCGACCAATCCACACCCTCCATTTCGAATCGTTCGACAATCCCTCGCGCCCGAGTTTTGTATTTCGATAGTAGTGCATTATTTACTTCTCGCTGTTTGTTCTCTGCTTTTTGTGTTGCCCCTTTCAGATTGCGACGAATGATAAACTGCTCGTTTACTTCGTCCCAATGTTCGGGCGCAACATAGAGGTTAAGGGCGATGTATTTGCGCCTTTTATCCTTTGTTACACATAACCTGATGGCGTAAAGACCATCATTTGTCGCTCTGTCGTGGCGACGGGGAAATCGTATAGAATATGCCATTCTACTCTCTAATTAATGTTTTTGAAAATAAGTCCTGATGCCATAGCGTTACTACGAGCAGGTCGGAGACTTACAATAGAATGGCAATCACTACTTTAAGTGCCTACCGCATCCCGGGATTCACTGATTGTTTGATGCGATGACCATATCCTGCTCTTGTAATGTAGTAATGCAAAAGTAATATGAGATTGAAGCGAATCCAAGTAAAATTGCAAGAAAAAAATAATAAAGATAATTAATTTAATTTACTAATTTACAATCAATTAGTTGCGAGGGCGGGATTGTATGAGGTTTAATATCTTTATATGATAAACAATTATTAACTTTACATATACTTTTAACTACTTAATACATTAGTGGAACATAAATGGGACACGCGAAATCGAAATACATTCAAATAAATCCAAATCGTAACACTCTGTACATCAGTTAAATATACTAAAATAAAGTTAATTACACAAATATCTAAAAATGAATTTTAATTCTGGGGGGCGTGTTGTCGCTGGTTCGAATCCAGTCATCCCGACTCTTGAGCAGGTAGCAGAACTTTTAGTTCTGCTACTTTTTTTATTGCCTCTTCATGCCGTGTGCAAGCCCACCATGAAGGCAATAAAAAAAGCACGCAAAGCGTGCTATTTGCTCGGTCGAGTTGTCTGGGATTCTTTATTAGGTGGTTGCCGGATTAGATGTATTGCGGGCTACGCCCTTATTTTCAATGGTAATCCGGCGAGCTTGAGGCTAAAGCCTCTGCGCTTCAAATCCAGTCATCCCGACAAAGTTGAGCGCAAAGCCTTCGATCGAAAGATCGGAGGTTTTGTTGTTTTCAAGGGTGTAGGTGCTTGCACAATACAGCCTTTGGGAACAACAAAAGTTTCGCTTGCGAATAGTACTTTGTGCGAAACTTTGTAACCTCGCCCAGGGAGCCTCCTGGAAAGGCGTCACGGAGCGAGCTCACAGCGAGCGGAGTAGCCAATCCATTCACCCCCACCCATTCAGTCATCCCTGCCCATTCCATCACCCTCCCCAAAAACACACAAAAAGGCGTCACAACTCATTCGTTGCAACACCTTTATTCATCGTTTATAGGCTGCGATCGTCGATCTGTCTATTCGTTCAGATCAACCGCACCCTACCTTTAACAGCCTCAGCCGAGGCGTTTCTCCAAAAAAAACGCTACTTCAGCTCCTCGGCCTTCACATGGACCACCTCGCCGTCGTTCTCAACGACCAGCTCGCCATTCTCCCGTTTCGTCTTCTCGATCAGTCGCTTGCGAGCCAACAACAAAGCGTCGTCCACCTGCTCCTGCATCTGCTGAATATCTTTCTCACTCATAATTGACAATCGTTTCGTAGGATAACGGATCCTCGATATGAATTATTTTATCCCTCTCACCCGACGCAATACGCCGAATCTTCTCGTCGGCAGCATTGTTATCATAGATGGCCCAAAAATCGCAGATGGGGGTATAGAGCCGTGTCAGGTTGTAGATGCCCTTCCGATAGCGACGACGAATCACATCCGTCGGGATATTGTGGCCGCCCTCCTTGACGCGCTGCGCCACACGTTCGATGGCCAGCTCGGGGCTGGGCAACCAGAAGTAGAGCAGCAGAATGAAATAACCCTGCTGACGTGCTTCGTGGATGAAATTGACATACGAACGGGTCGAGAGCGTCGTCTCAAAGGCAAAATCGGCCCCCTCGCGAATCAATCCGTGCATGCGCTCCAACATCAGACGGCCGGCATCGATCGCCACACTCTCGGGGTTGAACGGCGAGAGGCCGCGTGCGATCTCGTCGGCATTGACGAACTCTTTACATCCCAAAACCTCGGGCAATACGGTATACGATGCGGTGGTTTTACCCGCACCGTTGCAACCCGATATGATATAAAGTTTAGGCATCTGGGAGCAAAGATACACAAATAGTCCAAAAAAACCAAAAAAGAGAGACAATTTGCATGCCTCTCTTTCTTGGTCGCTATCAATCAGCCTCTTACTCTGCCTTGCCGGCCGAGCCAAGCACGTTCTCGCACTTGTGCATGTAGAGCTTC
>JAZQCP010000008.1:0-3431 GCA_045546295.1 Candidatus Nanosyncoccaceae bacterium
ATTCGAGTGATGGCCTCTTTAATTTTTGAGCCAGGAGCTACAACCACCTTGTGGTTGGCTTTCACTGCGTTTCTAATTCTCGTCAAAAAATCCGCAATTGGATCTGTCATAACTGTAAAGAATTAAAAGTTAAAAATTAAATTGTTTGTTAAAAAATCTGTTTCTGCTCCGAATTTTTCTCGCAATTCAACCATCTTTCACAACCGAAAGGCAGAAACTTCGACCTTTCGTATCCAAGTATCTCCCTCGCTTTCCGACCCTGAAAACGGTTTTTTGTTCATTCTATAAGCCCGAAAGTCGAGCCTATCACCCATACAAAACCCTTCTTCTGCAAAGTCGTAACCCCATAAGCACCAACCTGTTAGCACTATTGGCGGTTGTTACAATGTCATTTGCCTTACGACAAAAACTCTATTTAGAGCGTGCAAAGATACATATTATTTCTCACACTACCAAACAATTACAATTAAAAAACTCTATTTTTTACCATCCCAACCTCTATCAGCAGAGAGTGAATAGATGCAAAAATTTATCTCATTTTTTAACCAATTGGGGTAACAACCAATCAAAAAAATATCTACATTTGCGGTGCAAATTTTGCAACAGATGTTATTAACAGAGGTACATAACGCTATTATTTCAGATATGTTACCGCCCCGTTAATGGAACGATAACAACTACTATCTATGCAGCGGGGGAGAGCCCTTTACACCGCACAACAAAAAATTAAACTTTTTTTGACTATACCTTATGTATAATATAGACCCATATCTTCTGATACCCTTTGCGATAATGTTGCTCGCAATTGCGTTGATGCCACTTATTATGCCGCGCATTTGGGGTAAGAATATAAACAAACTTATATTCGTACTGTTTCTTGCAACCCCTACGGCAATAGTCCTTACACGCGCAGGATTGGAGACGGAATTATTGCATCAGATGCTCTACGAGTATATACCTTTTATCGTATTGCTTGCGACACTCTACGTCGTTACGGGAGGTATTCACATACACTACTCGACAACCCCCACACCGATTGTAAATACCGCGATAATGTTTATCGGCTACGGATTATCGTCAATAGTTGGTACAACAGGTGCTGCGATGTTGCTAATTCGTCCGCTACTTGAAATAAACCGCGACCGCCAACACAAGATACACACCATTCTATTCTTTATAGCGATGGTGGCAAATTGTGGTGGAGTGCTGACACCGCTTGGCGATCCGCCACTCTTCCTGCTCTACCTGCGTGGTGCAGAGTTCTCGTGGTTCCAATCGCTCTACCCTCAATGGGCTTTTGTTGGCTCGGTGTTGCTATTTGTCTATTTTGCGATGGACTCTTATATCTGGAAGCGCAAAGAGGTTATCGGTGTTCGCCCACGCTCCGAGAATGAGGAGGACGAACCAATCAAGGTGTCGCTTTCGGGTGCAGTAAACCTATTCTACCTGTCGGCGATAGTTCTGGCGGTGGCATTTATCAACCCAGCCGAGATACCCGCAATGAAGGCGGAAGATGCCCCTTGGTATATCAAGTTTCTTCGCGAGATTGTCTTGGGCGCAATCCTGCTACTCTCAATCGCGACCACTCGCGAGAAGGTGCGTAAGTTAAACCACTTCTCGTGGGAGCCTATCACGGAGATAGCAATACTCTTTATCGGCATCTTTGTAACGATGACACCTGCCCTGATATTCCTCAACGAGAATGCCACATCACTCGGTATCACCAAGCCGTGGCAGTTCTTCTTCTCGGCCGGCACATTGAGTTCGTTCCTTGATAATGCTCCGACAGCGGTAGCCTTCCATACCGTCGCCGCAGGTCTTACTAATACCGAAGGTGCTGCTATCGTCGCCGGCATTCCGGAGAATATCCTCTCCGCCATTGCACTCGGCTCTGTCCTCTTCGGTGCTATGACCTATATCGGCAATGGACCAAACTTTATGGTCAAGGCGGTCGCCGAGAACGACGGCGTACGTATGCCTTCATTCTTTGGCTATATCTTCAAGTTCTCGTTGGTTGTTCTACTACCAACATATATCCTAACCGCGTTGATATTCTTCTAACGAGTATTGCGGAATGGAGTTGCAAAACAGATGGGTATCGAAAACGATACCTATCTGCTTTTGGCTGTTAGCCATTGGCTCTTTTAGTGAGACTAATGAATTTAGAGATAGGCGCATCGCTAAACTCCTTATATTCCTAAACTCTCTACTCATTTGCATTACCATATTAAAATTTTTGTGCATAATACCGCAGGTATGAGAAATTATTTCTAACTTTGTGGTGCAATCGCAAGGTTGCAGACATATTTTGATGAAAGTGTATTAGCTTTTATCCCTTTTGGAAATCTGGAAAATTTTCAATACACGAGGGAAGCAATCACACTCGTCACTTCGTATTGACTCTTCAATAGAGGTGTTTTGCCCCATTCTTGTAGATAGATACGAGTGTGGGGTATTGTTTATTCGTGTATGGGCATTCCAGAGCCTCCAAAAGATAGACTAATCGACCTCACACTTTCTTTATTATTACACCCGCCTTGTAGAGGTTGATAGGCACGAAAAAAAACTTATTTATTATGAAAACAAATTCTGAAATCAGAAAAGAAGCCCGTTCGCTAATGTCGGGCAATTGGGGTTCCGCAGTGCTCCTAACGTTGGTCTATTTGATAATAGTCGGCGGTATCTCGTTTACAGTTTCATTTGTCGGAACTATTGTAGAAATGCAAGTGAACGATTACGGAATTACTTCGCAAATACTTAGTCTCTTCACAAATCTTTTCATCTCTTTCCCTTTGGCGTTCTCTTTGGTGTTGCTCTACGTCGGTTTTGTTCGTGGAGAGAATAGACTCTCCGTAGGAGGTATCTTCAAGGCTTTCAAATCTCCACATTACCTCAATTCAATAGGTGTATATTTTCTGATGGGCTTATTTACCGCACTTTGGACTATGCTCTTTATTATTCCGGGCATCATAAAGAGCCTCTCTTACGCTCTCGCACCATATATCTTGGCAGACAACCCGGAACTCTCGGCAAATGAGGCAATTGACGAAAGTATCGCAATGATGAAGGGGCATAAAGCAGACCTCTTCCTTATTCAATTGGGCTATGCTGCCCTCGCAATACTCTCGTTATTAGCATTGGGCATTCCGTTGCTTTGGCTTGACCCATACTACAAAGTTGTATATGCTAAATTCTATGAGGAGGTAAAGGCTGAATACAATGGCACTATTGCTACCGAATAGCAGACAATTGTCTTAATAAACAATGAGCCTATCTAACAAGTTTTTTAGACAGGCTCTTTTTGTCAGAAGTTGTATAACAAGAGCTATTTTGAAGCTGCTCGCAGGCTGGAAAAGCGCAGTTTACTCGGCGTAAATGAGCATTTTCCAGACAAGGCAGATGCCGAAAGAGCCTTGTTAGACAGCTTCTTT
>JAZQCP010000009.1:0-90388 GCA_045546295.1 Candidatus Nanosyncoccaceae bacterium
TTACCATCAGGATTGTTGCCACCATCAGGGTTACCTTCCGGATTGCCATCAGGATTGTTACCACCATCAGGGTTACCTTCCGGATTGCCATCAGGATTGTTACCACCATCAGGGTTGCCTTCTGGATTGCCGTCAGGATTGTTGCCGCCGCCAGGATTGCCTTCTGGACCATCGCCGCCAGACGGGCCACGGCCACCGTTGCGTCTAATATTGAGACCGCGACCAGCATGTAGGGCTGTCGCTAAGAAGCTCCATTGATTGAATGTTACACCAGGGTCACGCAAGGTCTTTATTTCCTCAACAACAAAGTCAAAACCTTGTTTCAACGTCTGTACCTCAATTGAACCGCCACCCTTATAGTACGGCATACTTGCAAAAATATTTGTTACCGTATCGCCAGGCTGTGCAACCTGTGCAACTTCTGCCATATAAATATCACCAGCACGAAGTCGCGACATTATCTCAGCGGGCACATTCGAGTAATCAGCAACACCATTCGCGTCGAACGGAATATGTATCGGGTACTGTTGCGAGTCTTTCGACAACGAAATCAACAGCTCCAATTTACCTCCATTTTGAAGTGCTTCCGTATTTATAGAATTGCCTAAGCCATCCGTTGATATGCCATTCATGTCTATACGCATACTGTCCGGTTTTCCATATAGCTTCAACTCATTACGTATAGACTCTTTCTTTCCATATCCCCACCATTTACGTTTGTTGATTTCTCCGAAGTTATTTCTAGAATATTCAGCATCGCTCTGAGTGCCACCACTCACCATCTGATCTTTTGATGGATTGTGTATTTTCTTGAATGATTGCTTTCCACCATTCTGCTTTATGTAATTCTCGGCCTCTTGCTGAGTGTTGAAGACTCCACCTTTTATGAGATCCTCCGTCTTAAATCCTGGCACGCCAACTTTATCTAGGAATCCAGACAAGATAGAATTTGTAGCCGTATCACTATTATGTGTCTTTACGATACCAAGATGCTCCAATGTACTAATCTTCTCAGATGAAACGTTAGCAATCGCATCATCAGCAAGCGCACCTATAATAACACCTCGTATAACTCCACCTACGATGTTTTTCGCCGTACTCCACCTAATATCGCTATTTATCTTACTTTCCCCCTCTTTCACAATACCTTCCAAGTTGGCTTTTGATTTTTCAAATATTGCCCGGTCGTCTGGGACTTCACTATCAGTAAGTCTATCACTGGCTCTCATCTTATTATAAGCAGTCTGCGCCACCGCTATACTCTTCCAAAGATTTAGACGCTCTTTTTCAATTTGGCTCAAATCATTACTCGAGAATGCCATTAAATCAACTTGCTGTGCCGCACCATACAAGAGCCTATTTCTCGCATCCAATATACAACCACTCATAGTAGTTGCAATACCTAGCATTTTTGCACGCGCTTCATCATTATTCGGATCTCTATTAAACTCATCGAATGCAGCATTTAATTCCGCCGTTAACTTATTTAAGTCATTACTCAGCAAATCGGCTGTAATCTTTTCTCTGCCGCCCCCCTCTTTCTCGCGAGTCATAAAGCGCATGACATTTTCTGTCATTTTGCCTTCAAATTTCCTGTCACCAAGCTCCGCATTCGTAGCCAATGCATGCGCGGCGGTTGCATATTGCTCTCTATAATCATCGGCAAACTTCAAGCCATTAAAGACCGCTCCAACCACCGAGCCGCCAAGGAGACCACCGGCTGCACGGCCAAGTGTATTACCAGCAGTTTTTGTAGCAGTCATAATAATCCAAGCCGACATTACAGCAGCACCTTCTGGAACAAATGGGACTGTGCCTATCATATGGCCAAGTTTTTCTATGGCGTTATGGTGTGGCTGAGAGTTAACTTCGCGATTTATTTTACCATTAATATACCTAAAGCCATCCATTACGGCGTCTACACCAATTTCGTGCTTTGCGCGTTCAGCAGCTCTCTGCGCGACGGCTTCATAGTTATTAATCATTGTGCCGTCGCCACCGTTCTGAATGTCTTTCCGCCTCAACTCATCCATTTTCCTGCGGAAATCTTCTAGTTCAGCGTTTTGCTTATCCCTCTTCTGATCTGCGGTCAAATTAGCATCTCGTTCGATATCCCCAACAGCCGATGCATAAGCCCTAATCGCACCTTCTATCGCAATCGCAAACTCTGCCGCCTCGCCAGTTACTTCCTGCTTATTGACATTACCCTGCTGATCCTTATCCATACGATAAGCTTTAGGTATACGTTTCTTAATAGGATTGCCGTTTGCATCTAGCTTTACAGTACCATCTTCATTCAATTCGTCTTCATTTGTTTCTACGTATTCTACGCCATAAACAAACATTGACTCGCCTTTCGCACTCATAACCGCTTCGCGCATATTGTTAACATGCGCCAACACGAAGCGTTCCGTATCCCCCTCGCTCGCAGTCCAGCTATCCGCACCAAGCTCATCTTGAAGTTCTTTTAGCCTCTTCTCTTCATCAGCACTAATCGTGCCTGACTCTTTCTTCATTAGAAGATTATTCTTCTCTATAATTTTCTGCCTAATCTCGCCTTGCATTCTATCTTGACGAAGTATCTTTGTTTGCGTGAGCCAAATCTTCTTAAGGTGTTTAAAGAAGCCTTTTTGCGAATTAATTTCCGCTTCAACCTTCTCTTTTGCAATTTCGCGTGCACGACGAGTTATTTCGTCGTCGCTATTAAGCCCAACCGCAATTAAATCGCCTTCGTTCTTTTCTTGCGGCTCTTCACTAGGTTCTTTCGACTTCTCGAACTGTTGCCTTAGCTCATAGAGCGCCTTGAAGCCCATATCGGCCAAATCGGAAACATTCCCGCCCTGGCTTTCATACCAATCGCCGAACTCGTTATTATCCATCAGCTCATCCGCTAATTTTTCGCGATCGCTCTCATATTCCTCTTCAAGGTCATTAATCACATCGATCGGATAGTCATCTGGCTTATCCAACAAATCAATTGGATCAATATTCTTTACTACCTCTAGCCAGAAACTTTTATCCTTATCATCAACAAATTCACCAGCTTTTTTATCACGCTCACCATTCTCTCCATTCTCGCCATCTTCTTCGTTCTCGTCGCCCTCTCCATTCTCGTCGTTTTCTTCGTCTTTGCCGTCTTCGCTATTCTCACCATTAGGTTCATCGCTACCGCCAATCTCAATTAATCCAGCTGCTAACAACGAGTCTACCATGCCTTCGAGATCTTTTATTGCACCCCTCTTCAAAATTCTTAGTCTATCTTCGTGACTTATGCGATTCCACGCAGATACGAACGAAATCGTAATACTAATATCTTGATCAGATAACTCTGGATGTTTCTTTTTAATCGACTCTTTCGACACTGGACTAATAGACGAATCCCCACTCTTTTTGGCTTGTTCGTATGTTAAAGGACTATAATCTGGCACATTCTCGCCACTCTCGCCGTTTCCGTCGCCACCATTTTGGCCGTCTTTATTATCGCTACCGTCTTGACCATCTTTATTATCGCCGCCATTTTGGCCGTCCTTGGCGTCACCACCATTTTGGCCGTCTTTATTATCGCCGCCATTTTGGCCGTCCTTGGCATCACTACCATTTTGGCCGTCCTTGGCATCACTACCATTTTGACCGTCCTTGGCGTCACCATCATTTTGGCCATCTTTGTTATCGCTGCTGTCTTGGCCATCCTTATTGTCGCCACCATTTTGGCCGTCTTTGTTGTCACTGCCGTCTTGGTCGTCTTTGTTATCGCCGTTGCCTTGATCGCCCTGGCCTTCGCCATTATTCTGACTACTACTATCTTGACCTTGGTCACTACCGTTTTCACCATAAGTCGAATCTAATAAGTCAAAAAGACTGCTCTCATCTTGTTCCGAAAGACCATACTTTATGCTAATTTCTAGAATTCTCCTAGCAAATCTTTTTCGCATCTCATCACTAAGCTCACGCCTTTCTCTTTTTTCTCCAGACGCGCCACCAGAAGGAGCTTCACCCGCTGCACGTACCATTACTTATTCCTCCCTAAATAGTTATTCCCCATTCTTACTCTCCTCCCGTCGCAACGTCATGCGATTTTTTAATTAGCCCTGCCTTCATTAGCGTATCAATCATTCCTTTTTCTGCAGAATCTTGCGGCAAAGTATTTTCACCGTTTACATAATCAACAATACTCTTATACAGCACCTCGTCACCATCGCATCTCGAGTGGATCAAGTCAACGAAAGTTACAAAATGCGGATATAGCATTCCATCGTATGCCTCAAATATAGGAACCTCTTTCCCATCTCTGTCTTTAACGATTTGCGTCTCGTCGCACCATCCCATCCCTTCTATTTCTTCTATAGTCATAGCTTCCAATGGAGGCAAATCGCCAATTTGCGAACGCATAAAATCCACTTTTCCTTTTACGGTAGCTATACTATCTTTGATAAATTTCGAGAATTCATCAGAAACTTTAACTAAACCAGTTTTAATCAGGGCATTAGCATACCCTAGACCAGAATTATCAATAGCATAGATTAGACTCGACTCTGGGATTGCTCTCCTTGCTTCTTCAGACTTAAAGTAATTAACAATCGGCGCAAACTTCTCCAACTTTCCATATTTAATTACAGAACGATATTCGCTAAGTTGCTCTTCCGTTAGGCCTTCTTTTTCCAGTTTCTTTATGGCTTTTTCGGTATCGATATCCTTTTTCATGTCTACAATATCGTCTATTGATACTGCTTCATAATCCGCTAAATCTTCGCCGTTTTCACTACCAGCTTCATCAGAACTATCCTTATTGTCATCAGCCTCTTCAGTTTCACTAGACTGGTCGCCGGCATCATCCTTCCCATCACCAGCTTCGCCAGAGGCACCTTCATCATTACCGCCCTCTGCTTCGCCAGGCTGCCCATTATTATCCCCTGCCCCTTCTAGACCAGCCGCTCCCTCAGAACTTACAATGTGAGCCTTATTCAGCATAAGCATCATGCCATCGCTTTCGAAGCCATCAATATTCTCACCTTTTAGCAAAGCTTCCCTCTCGCTAGGCTCCAAATACACATTCCATACGTACGCAAATGACATCGCAATATCAACTTCTTTAGAAGGCATTTCTGGATTCAATCTCTCTACTGCAGGTCTCCATATCTCATCCGTGGCGTAATCTCTATCTTTGCCACTCTCTAAGCTAACTGGTTTGTAGTCTGGAATTCCTTCATAATTCCCTATTAACGCCGCTTCACCAGCGTCTTTCCCAGCCGCCTCTTCATCATCGACGCTAATGTCAGATTCGCTACCAGACTCAACCGTGACATCTTCTGGAACAGCCGTATTTTCGCCTGCCCCCTCACTAGAATCGTTAGAGGTTGCATCGTTGCCGCCTTCACTTAGTGTAGCTGAGAGGTCTTCTTTGCTACTATTTTCAGATGAAGCGATTTCAGCCGCCCCCATAGATGCTCGAGCGAGTGCCCGCTTTTGCTCACTAGACAGCTCATCCGGCTCACCACTTTCGACTTTCCCTATTTTTTCACCAGCATTAATCATAAGTAAGCTCCTACCGACTAATTTGCTGCGACCGCCGGTTCATTGGCTTCTATATCCGGCACAGCGTTCCCAAGATAAAAATCCCTAAACTGCAACATCGTAATCATTGAAATCTCTTCTACGTTCAAGCCGGCGTCAATCAAAAAGGTACCAACATCCTCAGGTTTTATTGAACCATTCTCTAGTCCATCAGCAAGCTCAATCGCCTTTTCTTCCGGTAAAGCCCTAATGGCGGCATTATCAATTTCCTGCATTAATAATTCCGTCAATTCGCTAATAAGTTGTTCGCGAGCTTCCGGTTCAATATCGGTAATCCCTTTCTGATCAAGCAGACTACCAATAAAATCATGAACTTTTTCCATTTTTAGACCTCTCTACATATTAATCCTTATGTTAATAATAACATAAACGCTTACATATAAACAAAAAAGCAAAAAGCTGAAATTATGGTATAATAATGGAAATGAAAATTCTGGGAATTGAAAGCTCGTGTGACGAGACTGCAGCTTCCGTTGTTGAAAACGGAAGTAAGATATTATCTAATGTTGTTGTTTCACAAATCGATATTCACGCCGCATATGGTGGCGTAATTCCAGAAGTCGCCGCCCGCAGCCACATTGAAGTCATCAATCCCGTCATAGAAAAAGCACTCACGGACGCAAAGCTTTCCATCCACGATATTGACGCCATTGCCGTCACACACACTCCGGGGCTTGTCGGCTCGCTTCTTGTTGGTACGTTAGCCGCCCGCACAATAGCAATCGTCAACAATATCCCATTCTATCCTACACATCATCTAAAATCCCACATCTACGCCAACTGGCTTAGCGGCTATCAGCCAGAATTTCCATTACTTGCCGCAGTTATTTCAGGTGGACATACCCAAATCATCCACATGCAACGTCACGACCATTTTGACATCATCGGCACTACGCGAGACGATGCCATTGGCGAATGTTTTGATAAAATCGCAAAAATTCTTGGCCTCCCCTATCCCGGCGGTCCTTCAATTGCCAAAGCCGCCCAAAGAGGCAATCCAACCAAGTATAAACTCCCAATTCCAAAAGTCGACGATTTAGACTTCTCTTTCAGCGGCCTGAAAACAGCCGTCTTACGCGCAGTTCAAAAAGAGCTTAACCTGCCAATCACTACCCCGTCTTACGAACTTCAAAAGCATCTATCCGAACAACAAATCGCCGATTTTGCCGCCAGCTTTCAGGCGACGGCGGTCAACATTCTTATTCAAAAACTAAAAAAAGCAAGTCAAAAATATCCCGCAAAATCCATCCTTCTTGCAGGTGGCGTGTCAGCAAACCAAGAATTACGTACTCAGTTAAAGAAATCCTTCTCAAAAACTCATCAGGTGTTCTTTCCCGATCCAAAGCTTAGCACCGATAATGGCGCCATGGTCGCATCGGCCGCCTATTACTCTATTCAATCCGGCGAAAGCGCATCTAATCCTTACGATTTAGATATTTCGCCGCGCTCAATTATCCATTAATTGTTCTCTGCCTCTAAAAAAGTTATTCAAAATACGATATAATATCAGTGATGGATTTAATACAGTCAAATCTTGCCGTTCGCAAATCACTCGCCAAATACTCCAACACCGACCCAGATGATTGGTTTTTAACTTTTAAAGCACGCTTCGGCATGGCGACTGTTTTTCAAGCCATATATAATATATATGGCCATGGCGAAGTTATCACTCAACCATATACTTGTATCACTGCTATAAACCCAATTCTTGTTAGCAACCTAAAGCCTGTCTATGCCGACATCGACCCCAGCACTCTCAGCCTCACGCAACCAGAAAAATGCTACAATTCAAAAACTGTTGCGGTAGTCATGCAGCACACTTTAGGCATAATTGGCGACAAGGCCCAAGCAATCGCCGATTTCGCTAAAAAACGCCGCCTAATCCTAATCGAAGATTCCGCCCACTGCCTTACCCGAATGGCCACAAGCGAATCTGGCGAAATACTCGCAGACATCTCCGTCCACTCATTCGGCGTTGAAAAAGTAATCAAAAACACTAAATTTGGCGGTGCTATCTATGTAAATCCTGAGCTAAAAAAGAAAAACCCAAAACTATACGGAGAAATAACCACTTCTCTACTGAATTTGCCACAACCGCCACTTGGCCTAGATCTAAGGTCGCGCACATATCGCTTCCAAAATGGCCTCCTTCACCGTTTGCCGAATTCGATATTTAACGATGTACGCAACCTTGCTTACAAAGCTCACATATTCGAGCTCGCCGTAGCGCCATATGAACAATCCGCAGAGCAATCTCGTCCATACGCATCTACAAAATTTGTCAATAATACTATCCTAAAGCAACTCCCTACCCTACCAGCCATCTATAAACTCCGACAAAAAAACGTCCGCGTCTATAACAAAAAACTAGCAAACAACTCGGATTTTGAACTTATCAACAATTACGACGAACCGCTATTAGCATACCCAATACTATTTAAGGACGCCCCAACCGCCACAAAAGTTTACGATATACTAACAAGCTCCGGCTTTTTCATACGAAGATGGTATTCCCCTCTTCTCTACCCTGGCCCAAACTCAAATCGTCGCTATCATTATAGTAGCAAAATGGCACCAATCGCCGAATCAATACATCCAAAAGTATTGTGCCTGCCAACAGATCTTACGCAAGAAAAAATGCAACGCATACTCGCCATACTGCACCCTGTTGAAAAACCTGTGCAAAAAATTGTGCAAAAGTCCAGCGTATAAAATATATCACGAAATGCATAAACAAGATTACGCAGTCTGCGTAGTCTATGCAATATATTCCGCCGCAGGCGGAAAAATTTTTTTATTTTTAGCAAAAAGCAAAAAATAAAATCACAAAAATATAATGCGCGAAGCGCAAAAAAAATTTTTTTTCAAAAAAATAACACCTTATGTCAAGACTTTTTATCAAATTTCCGTAAATCAAAAAGTGGTCTTTTCCCATCATCGATCACTTTTTGCGCTTTTTTTAGCAATTTTTCCAAAGCCAAATCGCTATTTGCCGAACCAATATGGACGGTCTTCACGACTTCCCCGCCCTGTTTCCAGCAAACTTGGACGCCGGTTGCGCCACTACCAGTCTTAAATTTACGAATAAACGCCATAACGTTATTATCCACATTTCCACCCAAAAGTGCAAAAAGATTTTGCTTTTGTTTATCTATATATTAGCTACCATTTGACTTAGCATCCCGTTTGCGCTAAAATAAAATTACCAACGAGTAATCGTTTGGGACGAACGAACGTAAGGTGTACGCATAGCAGAAAACATTTTTAGCTATTTGTAAATATTTCACGTGAAATATTCGTGATTTTTATGGATTTTTTCATGTGAAAATCATAGTTTTTGATGAAAAAAAATAGAAAAATAGGCGCAAATAGCGCTCTTTTTTATCCCAAATTGCCAAAAATATACCAAAATACAACGGCATAAATACATAAAGTAAAAGATATTTGTACAATAACGCGTATAAGAGGTAAATTAGTTAAAAATATGTTATAATATTCACATGAAATTTAGTAAAGCCTACGAGCCGAACGAATACGAGCCAGACGTATACGCACTCTGGGAAAAATCCGGCGCATTTAAACCTAATTCAAACAAAATAGCAGAAAATTACACTATCGTTATGCCGCCACCAAACGCAAATGGCAACTTGCATATTGGACACGGACTGACAATTGCACTAGAAGATATCCTCACAAGATACCACCGTCTTAAGGGAGATAATACTTGGTATATTCCAGGAGCTGATCATGCCGGTTTCGAAACGTGGGTCGTCTACGAGCGCTATCTAGAGTCAAAAGGGAAGACCCGCTTCGATTATACCCGTGATCAACTATACTCCCAGGTCTGGGATTTCGTTCACGAACAACGCGGAAATATGGAACTCCAACTACGCGCTCTCGGTGCATCCTGTGATTGGGATAGTTTAACCTTTACTTTAGACCCAAAGGTCACCGACACCGTCTATAAAACCTTTAAAAAACTATGGGATGACGGATTAATCTACAGAGGTAAGAAGCTCGTAAACTTTTGCACCAAACATCAAACCGCTTTCGCAGATATCGAAGTAACGCATAAAGACGAAAAGGGCATGCTCTGGCAAATCGCATACCCGCTAGTAGAACCATCGCAAGGTGTCACAGAACTAATCGTCTCAACTACGCGGCCTGAAACCCTACTTGGCGATACCGCCGTGGCCATCAACCCAGAAGACAAGCGCTACAAACATCTAGTAGGAAAAATGCTCAAACTTCCACTTACTGATCGCGAGATACCTATCATCTCCGACGAGCATGCCGACATAGAATATGGCACGGGTGTTGTAAAAATTACACCAGCACACGATCAAAACGACTATGAGGTTGGCCAACGCCACAATCTCCCAATGATTACAGTCATTGGTTTCGATGGCAAAATGAATGAAAATGCAGGCGCCAACTATGAGAACCTCACAGTCCAAGATGCTCGCAAAAAGGTCCTCAAAAATCTAGAAGAGCAAGGCTTACTTCGTGGAGAAGAAAAAATCACGCACTCCGTTGGCCACTGCTACAAGTGCGATACCGTCATTGAGCCGCTACTCAAAGAACAATGGTTCGTAGATGTAAAACCACTAGCAAAAGAGGCCATCAAAGCACTCAGGGCAGGGAAGATCAAATTCCACCCCGCTAGCAAAAAGCAAGTTCTTATCAACTATCTTGAACAATTAAAAGATTGGAACATCTCACGCCAAATTCCGTGGGGTATCCCAATTCCTGCCTTCCAAAACATCAACGACCCATCAGATTGGATTTTCGATGAGCATGTCGATAAGACAGAGCTAAAGAAAAACGGCAACACTTATATACGCGACGAAGATACCTTCGATACCTGGTTTAGCTCCGGCCAATGGCCATACATTACCACCAGCGAACGCAAAGCGCATTTTCCAACCTCCGTTATGGAAACAGGTGCCGACTTACTGTTCCAATGGGTCGGTCGCATGATTATGCTTAGTCTCTATGTCACTGGCGACATTCCATTCAAAGATGTCTATATGCACGGTATGGTATTAGATGAAAAAGGGCAGAAGATGTCCAAGTCAAAAGGCAACGTCATCAACCCAATCGAAATCGTTAGTCAGTATGGCTCCGACGCACTACGCCTCGGTCTCATCGCAAGCCGTTCCGCCGGCGTTAATCAAGCATTCAGCACAAGCAAAGTTATCGCAAGCCGCAACCTCTGCAATAAGCTCTGGAACGTTGCGCGCCTCATCCAACAACTCGTCGATGACAATCCGAAAGGCGACAAAGAGCTAACAATCGACAACTACAGCGAGGACTGGATTTGTCACCAAATTAACCAAGCAAACAAGGAGATTCAGAAGCTTCTCGCAAATTACCGCTTCGCCGAAGCTGGTGACCTTCTTTATGACCTAATCTGGAACAAATACGCCGACTGGTTTATTGAAAGCGAAAAACTTTGGAAAGATACTACGCTTCTCAAATCAACTCTCGAGCAGGTTCTTATCATGCTCCACCCATTCGCACCATTCGTCACTGAAACAATCTGGCAAACCCTCAGCTGGACTAGCGGCATGCTCATTACTCAAAACTGGCCAGAACCATATCAAATCGACCATAAAAAAGTTAAGAGATTCGAAGAGCTTAAAGAAATCATCGTCAACATCCGTAGTCATTTCCAGAGCTTGCCAGGTGCAGCATCTTATCCAATCGCCTTTGACGACGATTCGCTCATGTATGACAACCAACTTCTCATCCAGCATCTAACTAAAGCTCCGTGTGTATCAAAAATCAGTACCGACGAACTTAGCGGTCTTCGTTTAGCAATTCCAAATCACAATATCTACTTGCAAATCCCAGAAGATGTCCTCAATAAATACAAGCACAACCTCGAGGACCGTATCCTAAAACTTGGTAGCGAAATCAATACTCTTGACGCGCGTCTCAGTAATCCAAATTACACCAAAAAGGCGCCAAAAGAACTCGTTGACGAAACTCGCGAACAACTCAAGATTAAGCAAGACCTTCTCGAAAAAATGAAAGCCGAGCTGCGCCTTATCTAGGCAGGCCAAACCAAGCGCCATTCAACGCTTATGCTTGACAAATTTTAAGTTCTATGCTACAATAAGGTCACGATTTGTCCATAGCACATCAAGAAAAGGGGGAAAACGCCATGACAAACGCGAACCTTGCAAAGACCATTGCCATCGTATACACTGGTGCCTCCACGAGCGAACAGCTCAAAAAAGCATGGTATGCTATTCAGTCCGCTCAGCTGATCGGAAGAATCGGCGAATGTACTGAAGAGGAGGGATACATCTCCCTTATGCCTACCAAAAAGCATGCCGACCAGTTCGAGCAGGCGGTGGCAGCAGTCAGAGCGGCACTCGCCGCCTAAGCGGGACGACACTGTCCCGCTTTTTCCTATCTTGACTTTTAAAAGTGTTTATGCTATATATAAATAAGCCACCAATAAAAATAAACAACGAAAAATATGCCATTTGCAGCCGAATCAGCCAATACCTATAGCACCGAAGCGCACGAAAAAGCTCGAAAAGCCGAAAATAAGCGCAAGACCGAGGCACTCGAGAAAATCGTCAAAGAGAACTTCCGACCCACTATTGATGATTTCTCGAGTTCTCCGATCCATAGGCGCTTTATTCGAAAAGATAAGGAATACGTAGCAAGAAACCAAAGAAACTTCGAATATTCCAAAAGTGCCGACGACCAATACCACCCCAAAGCTATCGAATACCTCGTCCAGTTTTCCATTAACAACGGCAATCTTTTCTACGACGAAGAAAATGAAAGCTACACCGCCGACTCAATCTGGCCCACCGAATTCGACGACTACAGTAATCGCGTCGATGCCGCATTCTTTTTGCGGAGCTCCGACTTTAAATGCCCAGTCGCATTCGACATTACGACCAAACCCGACGAATCGGGCGTGCGCGAAAAAATATTAATTAGCTCAAACGATAAGAATCTTGGCTATCCCGTCGGATTAACTGATATTCGCTACTGTCGCGACGAAGACGGAGATTTATCATGGCAAACTCACGTTCCCAAATACTGCGTCGGCGTAGATAAGCGCACAATTGACGATACGCTCGAACGTTCCTCCGTGCCAGAACTCGGCGGCCTCAATATCGACAAAGAACAAACCGCTTTAATATCATTCAAAATACTCTACGAAATGTCTATGCAAAATCAGCTATTTATCTCACCGCTCATAGACGAATATAGCAATGACGGAAAGCTAACCAGAGAAGAGGACCAAGACTTAGATAATCTTGGTACAATCGGACTAATTACGCAGCAAGAACTACGCCGACTAACTAAAGAACTCCCATCCGATATCCAACTAGCTCTAGGTCCAGCTGACGAAAACGGCGAATACGACCCTGACAAAGTAGCTAACCTCTTCACAGATCGCGACAGCGCTTTTCGCGATAAAACCTTCTCTACTATCATCAAGGTCACCCAAAGTATTCAGAAAGACCTCGATCAATCGCCGTACAAAATTTCACACCTCGCCGAATTATCATTTCGCGAAGATTATAAAAAGACTTCAATCTATAGGGGGTTCGACGAAGCGGCAACGGCAGCCACTCGGCGGTCTGAGCATTTTTACGATAACCGCGACACTAAAACGCCAGTCATTCGAGGACAGCCCAAGACCGCCCCACAATCGCAAGCGTCTCGCAAAACCGCCTAGAACGCCAATTCTACACAAGCTTCTCTTAATTCCTCGTCACTCATCTTGATGATTCTATCTTCCTCCCATGAATCATCTAGGGGCATCACATGCACATGCGCATGCGGCACGTCCTTACCAATCACTTTCATAATTATTCGTCGTCCAGTCACTTCTTCCATATGTTTTGCAACTTTTTTAACTGCTAGCCATAGGGCGGAATAATCTTCATCCGCCAAATCATATATTTTATCAACCTCAACCTTTGGCACAACCAGCGTATCGCCACGCGCTTCTGGATTAATATTCAAAAAAGCAAACGTCTTTTCATCCTCGTAAATCTTATAGCAGGGCAATTCGCCATTAATAATTTTCGTAAAAATACTCGCCATCACATTCTCCTTTTACTCTCATTATACCTCAACAGAGACATTCGACCTCATATGATAAACTAATAGCATGAAAACGCTCGTGCTAGCAGATCGTCGACCTCAAATAGACATCCGTCAAACAGCCATCAGTGAAAACGTTGAGCTAATAATTAGTCTTGGCGACTTTGCTAGAGAGGACCTTTTGCCACTTGCCGATATTCCCAATATCCCCAAAATCGGCATTTACGGCAATCATGATAGCGGTCAATATATGGAAGAATTGGGTATTATGAATCTTCACCAAATGACTTGGCACTATCAAGGCAAAAGTTTTGCCGGCCTCCAAGGTTGCGTCCGCTACAAAGCAAATCCTTACGCTATTATGTATACCCAAGAGGAAGTTTATGACATTCTCGCCGATTACCCTCAGGTCGACATTTTCATCACACATTGCCCACCTCGTGGCATAAATGACGAAGACGAAATCGCACACCAAGGTTTCGACGCACTCTTGCAATATATCAATCAAAAACCACCTCAAGTATTGTTACACGGACACACTTATCCTAGCGAACATAACCTCATCCGCCAGCATGGCCCAACTAGAATCGAATACGTCTATGGTTATCGAATTATCGAACTATAATTAAATCACACAATGAATAAAATCATTCAAAATCACCCCTTAACCCAAGCCAAACCGTCGGATAAAACCGCGCTCAAGACTACTAGCTCACCAATCGACAGTAACGCGCCCCATAAAACTACCCCCATTATCGAGGTTGCACCATCGGCAAAATTTGTCCCAGCCTCGTCTGCGCCAGTAGCTACGCCGGCCGACCCAGGAGCGCCATCCGCCACGTCGACCACGATTGGCGAAGGTTATTTTGCGAGAAAAACCCACAAACAACGGCTTCGATTAGTTCTTGTTGTCATAGGCATTTTGCTCATAATTGTCGTCGTTATCGCAACCTTAGCCGTCATAGGGAAGAGCTAATCAAAAAAGAACCCAGTAACGGGTTCTTTTTAATATCAACCTGGCGGAAGCGAAGGGATTCGAACCCCCGAGACATTTCTGCCCACACGATTTCGAGTCGTGCGCCTTCAACCACTCGGCCACGCTTCCATGTACTATTTTATCATAAAAACCGCGTCAAATCGCCTCCTATGGCCCCAAAACGCATATTTTTACTTGCCTATGTTTATTTCAAAAATCCATTTATAATTTGCGCCTCAGCCTGCCTACGCGATAAGCCCAAGGTCATCAGCTTCATCAACTGATCATTTGCAATTTTTCCAATCGCCGCCTCATGTATTAATTCCGCATCAATATTCTGCGCGTCCAGCGCCGGCTCAGCATTCACTCGCGCATTATCCATAATAATCGCATCACATTCCGAATGCCCCCGACATTTTGCCTTTCCAATAATATAAGAAGAGAAGTCCTGCACTGAATAGTCCCGCGCGACCGCGCGCGACACAATATCAACCGACGAATTATCACCCAACAAATGTGCCACAATCTTACTCTCCGCTAGCTGTTTGCCATGCGTAAATAATCTCTCTTTTATCACGACTTGCGCATCTTTTTTTAATTCTGTCTCAGTCAAGCGTTTGGCTGAATCCACACCTTTAATCTGCTCCATCAGCAACTCCGCGCGACTTCCTTCGCTTAAAAATAACTTAGTCGTCGGATTTAGCATCTTGCCAGCTCCTGGCCCAATGCCGCAATGTTTTTCAATGTAATATACTGTTGAATTTTTACCAACGTAAAACGTATGAATACCATCATGTATTGAATCGTCGACTCCGCAGTTGTAAATCCCACATCCCGCAATAATCGTCACTTCACAATTATCGCCAATATAAAAATCATTATAAACCGCCTCTTTCAGCCCACTCGCACTAATAATTACTGGGATATGCACTATCTCACCCCTAGTATTATTTGCTATACGAATATCTATGCCGCTCTTGCCGTGCTTCGGAACAATATCAATTCTATCTGAGCTATGTCGACCAATCGATTTTCCATTTACGCGAAAATTATATGCCCCCTCTGGAATTCCAGTTACTCCAGACACCTCACGCATCAAATCGCGCTCTATTTTGTCTAAGTCCATCATTTTACGTCCCCCATCGTAGCTAGAACTTTCTCGCTTTTTCCGTCCAGCGCAACTTTTCCGTCTTTAAGTACAATAATGCGATCCGCCAACTGCATAATACGTTCTTGGTGGGAAATAATCACAATCGCATGTTCTGAACTATTTTTACGCATATCATTGAACACTTTTATGAGATTATTGAAGCTCCAAATATCAATGCCAGCTTCCGGCTCATCAAAAATTGTGAACGACGCATTTCGTGCAATCACCGAAGCTATCTCAATACGCTTCAACTCGCCGCCAGAAAGGGAACTATCAATTTCGCGATCCAAATATTGCCCAGAATCCAAGCCAACTTTTTCCAGCAAGCCATTCACCTCGGCTAAATTCTCACCACAGAAAGTCTCGCCACTCGTAGATGCAATCTGCAATAAATCTCGCACTGTCAAACCTTTGAAGTGCACTGGAGCTTGTAGGGAATAGGCAATCCCCATTCTGGCACGTTCCGTACAATCTTTCGTTGAGACATCTTGCTCGTTCAGGATGATTTTGCCATTACTAAGCATTTCGACACCGGCAATAATTTTCGCCAATGTTGATTTGCCACTACCGTTCGGGCCAGTAATTACTACAAGTTCTCCAGGCTTCACCGAAAAAGAAATGTCATCAAGAATGACTAGTTTTTTTCGTCCTTTCTTCACCTCAAACGAAGCGTTTTCAACTCTCAACATTTTCAATGCTTTTTATCTAATGAATCCCAGCCGGATTTTTCCGACTCGTCACCTTCTTCGTCATCTTCTTCGTCCTCATCCTCCCGCTCGTCATAGTTCCAACCATTATCGTATGGAAGCCCATCCTTACTCGTCAACGAATTTGTATACCCATCAGGCAATTCTCGCCCCCAACTCCGCTTTGTACCAGGTATATATCTTTCCCCGTCATTCTTCATAAAACACCTCTTTTCTTTCATTATGTCACAAATATGCGTAATCACAGTCATTATAACCATGTTTATTTCAAGCATATACGCCAGTGCGGCCGGCCTAGCAATCGTCAGGGCAGAGTCAGAAGACTAAAGCGATAGCCCCATCATCCCTGAGTAAGAATACTAACTGCAAAAGTTAATATTCCTAATAGGGGATTTTTTACATTCTTATTTATTTCCCCCGAAGAGTCCAAAGAATGACTTCTTTTTTGGTGGCGTCTCATCTTTTTTTGTCGCTGAAGCCACATTGTCATATTCACCACTCATATGCTTATCTAATAGAGGATTATTTATTCTAACAACCCCACTATTACCATAATCGCTTTGTTGCTTATCTTCGATATACTTTCCTAAATACCCAAACGATGAGCCATTATTAACTCGCTCATTCATA
The DNA here is from genome assembly GCA_045546295.1 of Candidatus Nanosyncoccaceae bacterium. Lineage (GTDB taxonomy): Bacteria > Patescibacteriota > Saccharimonadia > Saccharimonadales > Saccharimonadaceae > UBA2834. The sequence continues at coordinate 17,120 of JAZQCP010000009.1, forward strand.
ATTTCATTTTGCGCCTTGAACACGCCTCTGGCCGTTTCTAGGCTCGCATCTTCCGGCAACTCGTATCTCTTTACTAAAACTTTACGATATTCCTCTGGATGTTTCAGAAAATAATTATCATCTCCTTCGTCCAAACTTAATCCGTTGTCCTCACAATCATCAATAAACGCATCGACATCCTCATCGCGTATATCCTCCCAAGTCGCATCTTTGGGCAAATAATAACGCCGAATATAGTCATTTTTCACTTGTTCATCGAGCATAGAGATTATCAATTCTTTCGAACGACCAGCCCCAACCTTTGCTTGGAGCAAAGACATGAAAGCTCCAGGGCCGTACAATATCATACTATCGAGCGGCGCATTCTCTGAGACTCCCTCCATCCTCGCTATGCGCTGCCTCATACTGCTAATATAAGACGCCTCTCTAGGTATATCTTTTTCACGTGCGTTACTAGCATCCCTAGAACCACCAGCAAACGGCTCATTGACAAGGGCATCCCAAATACTAGCAGACTCTTCACTAGTCCGCTCTCCAGCTCCCGCTTCTTGCTTTTTCTTTATATTCTCGAACATATTCTTTTTTATTATGCCACAACGACTCAATCCCAACCACTTCAAGCGAAGCGCGACTAATAGTCGAACAAGAAGAGAAATAATTTGAAATCAAAAAACCGTAGATTGGTAGTTTCTTCTTCCGAGCTACAAAAATATATCGTAGCAAAAAAGCCGTAGGTTGGTAATTTCTCCGAGCGAAGCGCGCCTCATTAACAGAAATATTTGCTAGAAAAAATCGCCTAGGTTGGTATTTTCTCTCTTCGAAGCGCGACTTTTGGTTGAACAAGAAGAGAAATAATTTGAAATCAAAAAACCGTAGATTGGTAGTTTCTTCTTCTAAAGCGCGGTTATTGACCGAGCGAAGAAGAAAAACTGCCAAAATACGGCTTTTTGGTTCAAATTATGGTATGCCCGATACGATTCGAACGTACGACCTTCAGCTCCGCAAGCTGACGCTCTATCCAACTGAGCTACGGGCACATATGTGGATAGCATCTGCTTCTGCAGATTACTATTCCACCGTTCAAAGATTAAAAGATCATCGCGCAAAAACATTTTTCCACGTGATAAGCCATATTATAGCACATTTTCCCAAGAGATGATATACTATTTTTATGGCAGAGCAAAAGAAGACATCCGGACTCAAACCAAAACTTCAAAAAGCCAAGGCAAAATTCCTTGCCACTTATTACAGCAATCCAGGCAAAGATCTCAAGATTATCGCCGTAACTGGAGCTAACGGTCGCGATATTACCGCACACTACATTCACGAAATTATCAAATCACGTGACGCCAAGGTTGGTCTCATTATCGACCCTAAAACCACATCCGACTTATATAAGCAAATCTACAAAGCCTGGAAAACCGGCACCGACCATGTTGTCATTTCGATCGATAGCACAGCGCTGGCAAATCACTTATTCTACGGCCTACCAATCTATACTGCCGTACTAACCGAAGATGGCATCGGTGCCCCAGACACCAGCGACCACGACGCTCAGTCTATCCTCTTTAATACCGAGCCATACTTTAGTATCATTTGTCGCGACGACAACCTTAAATACGACATTTATTCTAAATACCCAACTAAAACCGCCACGCTCACCTATGGCCACGATCGCGATTGCGATCTACGAATAAACCGTCAAAAACTATACAAAATGGGAACCGAAACAAACGTCACTTATAGCGGCCATAGTTTTGATATGGCTACATATATTACCGGTGAGGCAGCCGTTAACTATATGGCTGCAGCCGCACTCACGGCACTAGCTGTCGGCATCGACGAAGACAATATTATCGACGGCATAGCTAATTACGAACCTAAGCAATAACCAAAGGAGTATATGATAAACCAAAAGCTGCTAGTTTCTGGTGCCGACTATTTTGCGGACACATACGAAATCAACCCGTATTACACGCAAAATAAAATCGACATCAATAAGGCAATGGCAGAACACAAGCTGATACTTGATTGTTTTAAAGAAGCAAATATTGAACTTATTAAAGTTAAGCCACCAAAAAATTGCCAGGATGGCGTCTATACTGCCAATTGGGCCCTCATAAAAGACGGCACCGCCGTCATGTCACGCCTTCCAGAAGCTCGCAAAGCAGAAGAAAACTATGCACGCAAAATACTCGAACAGCAAGGAATAAAGACTGTCCTCGTCCCAGGGAAACATCTTTTTTCAGGGCAGGGCGATTCGCTTCGTTGCGGCAAATATTTATTGGGTGGTTGCGGTTATCGTTCTGACCCGGAAGCCCAGCAATTCGCCGCTGACACGCTCGGTCTTGAGCTTATTCAGCTTCACGCAAAACCACAACTGAATCCCGATGGGAGCGAACATATCAATCCTGTCACAAATCATGCCGACAGTTTCTGGTACGATATCGATCTCGCCGTATCTGTCATTGATGATCATACTATCGCCTATTGTCCCGATGCTCTCGACGATCAATCAAATCAAAAACTCCAATCACTCAACCTTGATACTATCCTCGTCGACTACGAAGAATGCACTAAAGGCTTCGCTAATAATCTCGTAAGCACCGGCAAACATGTCATCATGTCAAATAAAGCCCCAAAACTTCAATCAGCACTCGAAAAACGCGGACTCATTTGTCTCACGCCAGATGTCACCGAGCTCAAAAAAGGTGGCGGATATATCCGTTGCGTCAGCCTTTGGTTCAGCTAGATATATTCTATTCAAAATGCTTCAAGTCTTCGTCCTGCGAAATTGACATCCTAATCACTTCACCAGACTCGCCATAATAGCTATTTGCTTTTGTCGTACAGCTATATTTACTACAGCTCAGCTCAAGATAACGCTTTTCGCCAGGGTAACTACTATCATAAACACCAATGTAGTAATGATTCGAATTCTTTGCATCCTGCACCAAGTTAATCGCATTCATCGCATGTAAGCCGCCCGAGAAATAAGCTAATATCACCGGCGCCTCATGTCGTGCAATTCGCGAAGAAAGCAGGGAAATGAAATCGTTTGAATTCGTCATGTGCTTCGTGCTATTGTTGACTACCGTCGAATCAATACCAATCGCACTACCAGAGCTATACATTTTTACTGTCGTTTGACGTATTTGTGATGCATATATGGCATTAAACAAACTTCTATCAACGTCATTTATCGTTGCGCTATTTTGCATTTTCGTTTCACTTAAACGTGCCTTTGTCATTGAAGAGTATGAAAAGCCATATCGCTGAATTTGCGCATCCGACTTATGACTTGGCTTATCGTTGTAGAACTCATATAAGCCAGTCTCGTTAATCTTTGAGCGCATATCCTCCGTATAGCCGATTACTCCATCATTAACCGTATACATATTTGCAGGCTCTTGTTCACCAAAATAATCAAAGCCAAATTGCGGCACATACTTTAGGGCATTAGTCTTCAATTTATAATCATACAAATTCTCATAATCTTTAAAATACGACCAATTTAGATTATACGCAGACGAACTTAAGCCGGCATTTTTAATCGCGTCATGTCGCAGGGGCATTTTCTTTGCATAATATAATTGCGCGAATGTTGCCATCCCATAGCAATGACCATCCGTCATTAAATTTGAACTATAATTCTTAAATGAAAAACCGTCACGGGTTACAATAAAACCATTGTCGGCCATCACATATCCATCCATCTTCCCATCGCCATCAATATCGGCCAACTCGTCATTTAATAGTATTTCCAGGTTCTTAAATATCTCATCCAAACCACTTACATCAGTACTCGAGAAGTATCGACATCCCGTCCTCGCGGTAATTATAGAGAGATCATTACTATAGGCTCCTTCACCAAAACCTAATACGCATATACGCACATTCTGATTTACCATCTCATTTGTTAAAGCCTCAATCTGTTGAGCAAGATTACCATTATCTTGTCCATCCGTTAAAAGAATCAAGGTCTTCAAGCTCGCTTTCACAGAAAACTCACGCGCTCCACTTCTGATCGCATTAGTTATATTTGTCCCAGCCTGTTTTATATATTGATGTTCATTCATGCCATCTAAGGTCTTTTCCATCGTATCAAGCTTAGACCCAATTTTTTCGACCGTCACGTAGTCTCCGCTAAACTCACTTATTCCAACTTTTGCACCTTTAGAATCGAGTTTCTTCGTTAGCTCTTTCGTTAGCTTATAACGGCGTCCTTCTGGATCATTTCCTTCTAGCTGCTTCGGATAATCCGCTCCCTTCATCTTTTTGTATTGTTCATTCGTATACATGCTCCATGAGTTATCAAGCACAAACAAAATCTCAGAGTCCGCACTGTCAAGATTAGAGCTCTTTTTTGAGCCAACTACATAATATGAACTTAAATCATCCAACTTGGCCGATATCGTCTTTGCCGCTTTATTAATCTTCGTATCGATAGCTACATATTTATTGTCATTCAGGGCATATTTATACAAAACTAGATCATTTTCTGATATCTTCGCATTAATTAACTCTGCATCCGTATATGAAATCGATACCGTAACATCATTTACCTTACCATCGGCATAAAAACTATATAACCGTGGTATTAATCCAGTCTTTTTACTCAACGCTGCACCATTTGTTGTGTCTATTGTTACATTTGCGATATTGCCAGTTCCACTAATACTAACCGTAACGCCATTATCTTTATACACATAACTGGTCGTACGGTCGCCATCCTTAACGCCATCACCCTTTGAATCTTCTTTTAATGGGTTCAAGTTCATTTTTATTTCGCTTGCATCATTTAGGCCATCATTATCCGTATCCGCCTTTAGCGGATCGGTCTTCAGAGTATCCACCTCATACCCATCAGACAAACCATCGCCGTCTGTATCAGTTAAGTCAATCTTCGTTTTTAAAGCTTTTTCACGCTTATTTATCAAACCATCTCCGTCCTCATCATTATCTGAACCGATATTGACCCGATAAATATCCTCTAAGCCTAAATCTTCGTACTCCAACTCCTTCGGAACCACTACGAAGCTTTTTTCGATAACCTTTAAGTTACGCCGCGCTTTAATAGTGCACTTTCCGACGCCGTCGCTCAAATCCCACACAATACCACTTTCATCACGCTCCGGCTGTTTAATATTTTCATTTCTATCACAAAATCCGGAATAACTAATCCCCTCTAGAATATTGTCATTCGCATCTACGTCTAACTTTATTTTCGTTTGCGTCACATAGTCTAGCCCAATATCGCCATAAGCTTCTTTCCATTTAAAGTCACCACCATTCAATAACCAAAATGCCACTCCGCCACCGATTATCAACACGACCGCAATGATCAAAAACACAAAAACAGCTTTCGATCTTTTTCGTGGCTCATATTCATCCTTTTGCGTCTGTTCTTTTTGCGGTTGCGAAATGTTATTTACTGGAATATTTGGCATAGGCACAATGGAAGCAGTAGGCACAGCAGGGGCGGGCGGAGAAGTCTGCGTTGAGGGCGAAGTAGCAGCCCGAGTTGGTATTTCTACTTTCTGCGTCGACATATAGCCGTTTACTGGTCTATCAACATCTATTCGTCCACTACTTTGAGTAGGTGCCGCTTGTTGACGCACTTCATTTTTCAAACTATCTTTAGCGGGTCTAATATAGAGCATCCCGCTACCATCTAGCTTATTTCTATCCATCTCCACCTTTTCTACAGTTATTATATCAAATAAAACATAATTATTTTCTGGCATCATCAAAAAATTCCCTCACATGAGGGAATTTTGTATATTTGTTATTTTTTTATCGCGTGTAGAGCTTTCTTTATTTCGTCCAACTCATAGTATGAATGTACTCCATCCGCTCGCTCAATAGTTTTTTCATTACCTTTACCGAGAAATAGCACCGTATCGCCTTTCTTTGCCATCTTGCACGCTTCAAGAATCGCTTTTGGACGATTTAATATCTTAAAAATACTCTCGCCGTCTTTTTTACCTTTCTCGCGCGCCCCCTCGGCAATCTGTTCAAGAATCTCTTCACCCGGCGTGTCGCGGTCATCCTCTTCGGTTAGGACTAGGACATCTGCATGCTCGCCAGCAATTTTACCCATCGGTTTTCGCTTCGACGGGTCGCGACGACCGCCAGCTGAACCAAACACCACAATCAATCTGCCAGTGGTCGCTTTCTTCATGTCTGGAAGCAGCTTTTCAAAAGCATCTGGAGTATGTGCATAATCCATAATAGCCGTAAACTTTTGCCCTTCGTCAACTTTCACCATGCGACCTTCCACTTCGTTTAGAGCAAAAATACCGTCCTTTATTTCACTATCAGACAACCCCAAACGCTTACCTACCGCTACGCAGGCCAGGGAATTATAGACATTAAAAATACCCGCAATTTGCGTTTTTATTTTAAGATTCTTCTCGGATGGAATTACATACTCCACCCCATCAGGCTTCAACTTGATATTTTCAGCTTTCAGCTCGCCATAATCAACGCCATAGGTTACATATCTCTCAATATCAGATTCAAAATATTCCGCGCTCGGGTCATCGGCATTTATTACGCCATACTTCGCCTGCTTAAATAGCTTTCGCTTCGCATCGCGATACCTCTCGAATGTCTTATGGTAGTCTAAATGCTCATGCGTCACATTTGTCATTACTGCTACCTCTATCGGTATACCTAAACTGCGATGTTGTGCAAGCGCATGACTCGTTAACTCTAAAACCAAATACTCAACCCCAGCATCCGCTATTTTCTTTATTCGCTTATTCAAGATGCTAGAATCGACTGTAGTCATATGTTCCATTTGCTCATGTATTTCATCAACACCCCAACCCACCGTTGTCATCAATCCCGCCTTGCGACCAGCGTTATTTAACATCTTCCAAATCATAAACGAAGTCGTAGTCTTACCATTAGTACCAGTAACGCCAATAACCTTCAATTTGTGGCCAGGAAAGCCATACCGTGCACCCCAAAACGCCGCTTTTCCAACATGGTAGGGAATCACTAAGCTATCATAAAAAGGAATTTTTTCTTTTATACTCATATAGTCATCATATCACTAAACTAATCACGTAAAACAATAGTCACACCACAAAAAAGGGCAAGCTTTCACTCGCCCTTTTTTGAAAGATATTATTTTTTAACTTTTTCTAGAGGCTCATAGACTGTACCGACAAACCAAACTTCGCCGCTATTCTTATCGCGAATTAAATATACGAACGGTTTATCAAATGTTAAATCAATTTTCTCTACCGGCACATCCCATAGATACTCGAATCCGATACCACCGCCGCCAAGACCCCCCATTACGGTTGCAGCACCAGCTTTAATGCCTTCATTTGAGAACTCTATATTAGCTTTATGCTTAACTACGCCAATATATGATCCTTCTTTTGAGAGACTCGACAAATCAGCCTTGCCCGATTCGAAAACATCTTTCACGCCCATCGCAACCAAGTCATCTTTCAGAGCTAAGTTGTAGTCATATTTAAAGAGTGGAATATTCGCATCAATACGCGTCACAACTCCATCTTTAAAGTTCTCCTTCTTCAATTCTTTAAGGCCCTTAATATATTCTGACCCTTTTTCGGCCGTAAAATCACTTATGAAAGTCTTTAAGTCCGTATTTTTCGGCATAATACCGACATATTGCAAAGTGTTCCCGTCATATTCCTTCAGGTCTTTTGCGAACACTTTCGCGTCACTCGCATCATTAAAGTAGAAATCGGTTGAAGAGTTCTCTCTACCATAATTATTCTTCAATTCTTTTATATACTGCTCCACGTTCGCTTTTACGTCAGAGGGGTCTATCGTGTAATACTTCGGGTCTTCCTTATAGTTGTCCAAAACCCACTTACCGTCTTCGGTCGTTAACCACTTCTTATATTCCTCGGTTATTTTCGTCCTAATAGCATCTTCGCCCTTATCCTTAATGATGTCGTATTTATTAAAACTTGCACCGATCTTAACGGACTTTCTGTTATCTAAATTATTGAACTTCATTGCAGGAAAAGTATCTTCATCTATCACAAAGGGGATATATTGTTTATAATTCTCATGATCATATTTAATATCATAGATATTCGTCCCATCAGGCTGTGTCTTGCATGGTACACTTGAGTGTGGCTGACATTGCAATGTATAATTCCAATTTTGATCAATTGCTAAAGCATTAATTAATGCATAATTTAGTCCACCAAGATCTTCTTGACTTAATGCATTATTAATTAATCCTAAAGTCTTATCACTAATCCAATTATTGATCGCCGTAGGGGCCGTGAAGGAATCGTAGAGCACATCGGCATTATAATTCGTCTTCAAGCCAGTAATATAGCTATCCAACACTTGTTCTTTATATTCATCACGAATAAACATCGCATTAGCAAGAGAAATATTCTTACTATTAATATATTTTTTCGCCTTATAATCGCCAATTAAATCTTCAATTTGCTTCTTTGTTTCACCGTCAGCGCCATCCTTAAGCATCGCCAAAGCATACTTAATTGAAAGTGGGCTATATATTAAATTGTCTTCTTTTCCTTCAATCTGCAAGAAACGCAAATCAAAATCGCTCAAATCATTTCCGCTCAAGCGATATGAAGATACTTCTTCTTTTTTCTCCTCAGTTTTTTTGTCTTCTTTTTTGTCGCTCGGCTTCGGTAGTAGCGCAAAATATGCACCTACGCAGCCAACCATTATTAGTATTAATACTGCCGCTAGCGCCAAAACACGACCGTGACCTTTTTTCTTCGTTTCGCCGTTGCTAGTATTAATTACACCAGCTTCAGCGGTACTTATCGCGTTCTGCCCAGCTAAACTATCCGCACTAATCTCTGTAGCCTTCTCCTCAGTGACATCACCAACACTCGCTTCTGCAGTTTTTTCTTCGACTGCGTCACTAGCGCCCACTTCTGCGGTTTTTTCTTCAGCCGCATCGCTGCTATCCATCTTAGTAACTTCTTCCTCGACCGTATTATTCGCCGTTACTTCACCAGAATCGCCCTCGATTACATTATCGACGGTTGAATCTATGGGTTTTTCATCCATATTTACACCATCTTGCTGACCGAACGAATCTAGAGCTTCATTATTTTGCTCTTTTTCAAAATCCATTTCTTTGACCCTTTTTATCTATACCTGTATTATACAAAATTTTTAAGCTTATTTAAACGCCTCTCGCGTCTCATGATATAATCCGATTATGCCTAACCGTTCCGTCAATCTGAAGTCGTCCACCAACCATAAAATCGATTATCGTTTCAAAATACTTTATGCCATCGGCATGGTTATGATCGTAGCAGGGCACTGTAATGGCGGCGGTATAAACATCCTCGCCGATTGGTTTCCATATTATAGCTTTCATCTCGGCTTATTTCTTTTTGCGTCTGGATATTTTTATAAAGAACAAAACGAACAGCGTGTTGGCCAATTCATCCTTAAAAAGATAAAGCACCTCATTATCCCACTTTTTCTTTGGAACTGTTTCTATGCCGTCTTTGTCAGTTTCCTCTCGCTTTTTGGCTTTAGTATTGGCACTCCCATAACTCTCGAAAAACTAACCACTCTAGTATTAACGAGTGGCCATCAATTTCTTTTCAATCTTGGTAGCTGGTTTGTAGTACCACTATTTTCTATCCAAGTATTCAATATTCTCTTTCGTAAAATTACCCAAAAAATCGAAAGCCCCTACAAAGAATGGTTAATACTCTCCATCTACCTAGCTATTGGCGTTTTTGGCGTATACCTATCCAATCACGGCTGGATTACTGGCTGGCAAAGAATGTTCGTACGCTTTGCCTCACTTCTACCATTTTACGAATTCGGCATACTCTACCATTCAAAATTAGAGAAACATGACCGTATCAGTAATATCTGGTATTTCTCAACCATATTAATAATACAGGCCATAATTGTCGCTATCTTCCACCGACCCCCATCTTTTATTTACGCAAACCCAGATATCGCAAAGTATGGCTATTTTATGCCATTCATAAGTGGCGCCATCGGTATCGCGCTATGGTTGCGTATCGCTAAAATCCTCGAACCCGCTATTGGGAAGAGTAAAATCGTAAACTTAATCGCAGACAATTCCTTCTCAATAATGGTCAATCATTTTCTCGGTTTCTTTATAATAAATTCATTTTATGGGCTACTGCTCACGAAAATCTTCCACGCCGGGCGTTTTGATGTAGCTACCTTTAAATCGAATATTTGGTATCTATACTATCCTTCCGGTCTACCTCAATTCCAAATCTTCCATCTTATTGCTGGCATTAGTATCCCAATATTAATACAACTCTTCCTCAACAATATAACGCGCATCTTTAAGCAACGTTTTAAAATAAGCATTTAGCACTCGACGCTTGACAGTGCTAATTTGCTGCGCTACACTGAAATCATAACAAAGTATTAGGAGGAAATTCATGGCTATTAAACCACTTGCCGATCGCGTAGTCGCTAAAAAAGACGCCGCCGTCGAGCAAACCGCCTCTGGTATCCTTCTCGGCGAAGCAAAAGAGAAGCAGAACACTGCAGTTGTCGAATCGGTCGGTCCAGATGTCAAAAATGTCAAAAAGGGGGACCGCATTCTATATCGCGATTATTCCGCATCAGAGATAAAGTACGAAAATACCGACTACCTCATTATTAAAGAAGAAGATATCCTAGCAACTCTATAAAGGAGAACACATGGCAAAGAAAGTTTTTTATGACGCCGAAGCTCGCGAGAAAATCCTCGGTGGCGCTAAGGCACTATATGACGCCGTAAAGGTCACTTTTGGTCCTAAAGGCCGTAATGTAATTATCGAAAAGAGTTATGGGGCTCCGACTATTACGCATGATGGCGTAACTGTTGCCGAAGCCGTAGAACTCCCAAAAGAAGATGACGAAACTCTTGGTTACGAGATGGGCGCCAAACTTATTAAGACCGCAGCCCAAAAGCTCAATAAGGTTGCTGGCGATGGCACCACTACTGTAACTGTCCTAACTTATAATATTATTGCTGAAGCCAACAAACTTATTGCTGCCGGGCATAACCCAATGGACCTCCGTAAAGGCATTGAACTTGCTGGCGCAGAAATCGTTAAAGGTATCAACAAAACCGCCGAAAAAATCGACGGCGATAGCCAAAAAATCGCTGAAGTCGCCACTATTTCTGCCGGCGACGCCGAAATCGGCAAACTTATTGCTGACGTTATCGAAAAAATCGGCAAAGACGGCGTCGTTACGGTAGAGCAGGGACAAGGTCTCGAAATGCAATCCGAAATTACCGAAGGTTTCACTTACGATAAAGGTTTCGCATCCGCATTCTTTATTACTGACGCCAACCGTCAAGAAGCCGTTTTTGACAAACCAGAAATTCTCATCACCGACAAAAAGATTTCTGCAGTCAACGACATTGTTCCATTCCTCGAAAAAATGGCTCAAACCGGTCGCAAGGATCTTGTAATTATCGCCGAAGAAGTCGAAGGCGAAGCCCTCAGCGTACTTGTCCTCAACAAACTCAAAGGCGTATTTAATACGCTCGTCCTCAAAGCTCCAGCCTTCGGTGATCGCCGCAAGGAAATTATGGAAGATATTGCCATCCTTACTGGCGCAACCGTTGTTTCCGCCGACAAGGGTATGAGCCTCGAAAATTCTGGCCTTGAAGTTCTCGGCTCCGCCCATAAGATCATTGCCACTAAAGACGAAACTACTATTATTAAAGGCGCAGGAAAACAAGCCGACGTTAAAGCTCGCATCACCCAGATTGAAGCGCAAGCTGAAGCTTCCAATTCCGATTACGAAACTGGCGAATTCAACAAACGTGCCGCCGCTCTCAAGGGTCGCGTCGCCGTTATTAAAGTTGGTGGTGCTACCGAAACCGAAATCGACGAGAAAAAATATCGCGTCGACGATGCGGTTGCTGCCACCAAAGCCGCGCTCGACGAAGGTATCGTTCCAGGCGGCGGTGTTACGCTCGTCAATCTTAGCAAAAAGCTTAAAGATGACAATGCTGGCACAACTATTCTAAAGAATGCTCTCAAGGCTCCATTTGTTCATATTACCGAGAATGCCGGTCTCAATAGCCAAGCTCTTCTCGCCGAAGTTGAGGCCGCCAAAGACGGGCAGGGCATTAATGTTATGACTCCAGAAAAAGGTCTTATTGACCTCAAGAAAGCTGGTGTCATCGACCCAGCCCGCGTTACTCGCGAAGCCGTTCAAAACGCCGTCAGTATCGCTGCTACTACCATCACTATGGGTGCACTCGTAGTCGAACTGCCCGAAAAAGACAACGGCGCAGCAACTGGCGCTGGCATGGGTGGAATGTATTAATACACATCTCCAATAAAACCCCACACAAAAAAACACCCCCGCAAAGGGGTGTTTTTACTTTATTAGCTAAAATGCCCCACGAAGAAAGTGGGGTATTTTAGCGTACAATAATTATTAACTAAGCAGCGTCAGACTCGCCACCTATAGTCATCTGAATACCAAGTTTATCTATACATTCTACTATAAATACCAAAGCCTCACCCTTGGCTTTCTCATCTGCAATTAGGCGAGCGGAATTATAAGCTGGCTCAATACAGGCTTTATCCTCGGTAAGATCAATGATATCTTTATAAATCATAAACTTCTTTTCAGGAGCAATATCAACTTTCTCAAGAATTGGGCGAAGATCGCTTAAAGCCATAGACTTCACTTTATCGAGATCCGGATCCCCATACTGCGCTTTCGTTGATACTATTTCCATAGGCGCCGGTGCCGCCTCTGGAGCAGGAGTCGGAGCTGGAGCGGGGGCGGGGGTAGCTCCTAGTACGGAGTTTTCAACCTGCGCAACCGCATCGGCCGCATCGTTTTGCGCACCGCCATTCGTAATACTATTTATCGCTTGTTGCAACTCATCCGGAGTTGCAGTGTTTCCTTGATCCATTTTTGGCCCACCTTTTTTATATAATCTTAACCTTAATAATTATATTAACATACTAATGCTTCATGCGCAATTAAAACTAAATTCGCAAGAAACGTACTAATTTATCTAATAAATCTAATTTAACCGGCTCCATCGGCAAACGCGCCCCAAACACGTCAACAATCTGCTCACCCTCCGTTTCAGGAAAATATACCGTCACGCGTGGTGCGAAACGTTTTTTCGGAATCAGAACAATTGAATAATGATTATCTTCATTTAAGACACCAAAAGAGCGAAAATCACTAAACACATACATATTGTTACCCTCGGATAGCCCATTTTCCGTTAGGCTATAATGCAATAATCTTGGACTACGAGAAGTATAGGTAAGCAAAGCAATTACGGCAACGATAACTAGTAACAAAAAAGTCCACTGCTGCAACAAAACTGCAATCAAACATAAACATACCGTGACGATAGCCAAGCCAATATACCATTTAATATTTTTCTTATGTTCAATATATTCGCGAGCTTCCCAGTTCACTAGTATCTTCTTTGCCATATTGAAATTATACCATAAGTGCAAACTATACAATATACAACAAAAAACGCTCAATTTCTTGAGCATCTTTTGGCGGAGGGTGAGAGATTCGAACTCTCGCACCAGCTTTCGCCAGTCTAACGATTTAGCAAACCGTCCCCTTCAACCACTTGGGTAACCCTCCAATACAGATTATTCTAACACATTAACAATTAATTTGCACATATTTGCCGTATCCTTAATAATAATGTATAATTTACTCATCTTTAAGGGTAAAATAGAGCACAACATATGAAAAAATTAATCGAAAAAACAGGGCAAGTTCTCACTGGCGCTGCAACTACCGCGACGCTTTTTGCAGGTCGCGCAATGGCCACCATGAATTACGATAATCCAGCTCAAGCTGGTGCTGACGCTGCTCGCGGCAATGGCATGCCGGCCGAACTAATCGGAGCTTCCGGCGTCTTTACTCGCATTACAAACACCATTCTTTTCGCTGTAGGTATCATATCTGTCGTAATGCTCATCTATGGCGGCTTACGCTATATCATCTCTGGAGGCGACAGTAAAAAAGTTACCGACGCCAAAAACACTATTATGTATGCCATCATCGGCCTAATCATCGCCATCCTTTCATACGCGATAGTCAACTTCGTGATCAGCGCCGTTGGCGGCTCTACTTCTGTTTAATTTTACTCACTTTTAGCAAGCAAAACTACCGAGATTTTTTCCACTCCAGCTTTTTGGAACTCCAAACATGCAGCCATCATACTGCTACCAGTAGTCCATACGTCATCGATTAAGACATACTGTGCATCAAAATTAACCCTATTAGCAACACTATATGCGCCTAATGCTTGTTTTTTACGCGTCATTTCATCTGCACCAACCTGTACGGTATTTCCAACTCGCTTTAATAATTTTTCGCACTTGCCGCCGCAAACATGTGCAATTCTTTTTGCCAAAAACGCTATATGGTCAAAGCCACGTTCGCGGATATGTTTACTAATCGTAGGTAAAGGTACTACAATTTTCCCTTCAAGGAACAGACCGTATTTTTCTCTTAGCAAATAAGCAAAAGTTTCCGCACAGACGCGTACTGATTTATACTTATATATATTTATTAAATCTTTTAACAATCCCATCCTTCTCCCTAAACAAAATTGATCACAAAAAGGGAGCACGCAGCGTTCGCATTGATTATTCTTTAGATTGCCGCCGCAACATAAACATTTTCAATAATCATTCGACATGATGTATTTTTTACAACAATCGCATAGTATTCCACCAACTTTTCCACAGGAAATACAGGAATGAGGACACAATATATCACCAATTGATACACGTATTGTATTTTTCACAACAAAACCTCCATTTTTCTTGATTTTAAGAATAAACATACATATAATAAAGCTTAAGAGTGTAAATTAGTGGAGGTTATATAAAACAATGGCTCGCAAACAAGACGAAATGAGCTTAGATGATGAGCTCACAGCTGCCTTTTTAGAGGGCGATAACTCTGGACTAGTTGCAGAAGAGGAACCGGTGGAAACTCCAGTCAACACTCCAGTTGAAGAAACTGCCATCGTCGAAGAAGAATATGTTGACGACGGCGACGGTTGGGATGATAGTGCAGATGATATTCCAGGTCAGCTAGCTGTAGACGTTTACGAAACAAACGATAAATTAATCATCAAAGCTCGTACCGCTGGCATTGAACGCAAAGATCTTGACGTTTCAATTTCCGACAATATTCTTACCATTTCTGGTGTCCTTAACGGCGGGGAAGACGATAAAGCTACCCAATGGCATATTCAAGAATGTTATTGGGGAGAATTTAGCCGCACTATCGCCCTCCCAGTACAAGTTAAAGAAGATGGCGTAGAAGCAGTTTTAAAGGATGGCGTCCTTACTATCTCCTTCGAAAAGGAAAAGACTGAAGCCCCAAAACGCATTACGATTAATTAAATAATCACCAAAAAATCGCCCAAAACGGCGATTTTTTGATTCTCACAAAAATAATAATTAACCCAACAAGCTGCTTAACACAAAGTTCACGATTGCAAAAGCAGACAGGACAATTATTAAACCCACTATACCGTACAGAATTGTATTTTTACCTTTCTGTACTCTCTCTGGTGATCCTTGCGATGTCAAATAGTAGAAACCCCCAATAATCATCATAACTACCGCTATAACACCTACAACTCCAAACGTAGTATTTAGCAAGTTTTTTATTATCGTCATCATATCCGGCCCATCTGGAACCACGATTGAACTTGCTCCTTCGCGCGCATAATAACTCGGCGTTTCAGCAAAAGTATTACTACAAATTAACAAATTACTAATCATTAAGCCGAAACAAAAGATAATTATATTAATATTTTTGTTTTTTATACCCATACATTTATCATAGCACACAAAAAAATACCTCCCACTAAAAAGGGGAGGTATAGTCACTCAAGTTACCCTTTATCCACCAATAAGACCATTAAGGACAAAGCTCACTATTGCAAATGAGAGCAATACAACCACTAAACCGATGATACCGTACATAATTGTATTTTTCGCTTTTTGCAACTTAGCGCTATCGCCCTGCGACGTAGTGTAATGCACACCGCCAACTATAATCATAATCACCGCGATAATACCGATGATGCTAAAAACGACATTCAAAATCGTCTGAATCATTGACATTAAGTCCGTATTTGCACCTGGGTTTACATTAGAAACACCAGCACGCGCATTCTCGCCCGCTGAGCCAGCTCCCCCATTGCCTCCACCGCCATCAGAACCGCCAGCAGTATTACCGTCAGCAAATGCACTAACGCCTTGCGTAGAAATAGTCAACGCCGCGATAGTTAAAGCTGCACCTGCTTCTTTCGCGATTTCCTTTATTTTGCTCATTATATAATAATCTCCTTATCTATAAATCATAATAACATAAATTACCCAAAAAAAGCACCCCTAGAAGAGGTGCTTTAAGAGAAGTTGTTTTTTCGTATATTAACCGTTGGTAAGAGCGGCAAGTATGAAGTTAACGATAGCGTAAGCCAAAATGGCGATTACGAGACCAATAATACCATAAAGAATCGTGTCTTTACCTTTCTTAACCTTCGTGGTGTCACCTTGGGAAGTAGCATAGCTAACGCCACCAAGAATCACCATAATAACAGCAACCATACCCACAACAAAGATGATAGTATTAATTATTATTTTAACCATGTTATTAAGGTCGTCACCATTACAGCTATCCGGATCAGACGCTAACGTACCAGCCTGCGCACAATCAGCCGATGTCTTGCCATAGATGGAAACATATTCATCACCAACCTTAACGCGTTGACAATATATACCCTCGCTAGTAGACAGATTTGGATATTTCTTACCCTCACCTATACATTCGTCTATAGCGAAAATTGGACCACCGAGCAATACGACGCTAAAGATCGCCAAGACCGCCACCTTTATTATTTTATTAATTGTTTTCATTCGTATTTCTCCTTTATTAATAACGAAAAAACTTTAGTTTAATTTTATCACACCACTATGCTTATTTGTAAATAAATTTAGAACGAATTAAGCACAAACGACACAATAGCGAATGCTAAAAGAGTAACAATCAGGCCAATAATACCGTACATTATAGTATTTTTACCTTTCTTTATTTTTTCAGCATCACCGTTCGATGTAATGTAATAAACACCACCAATAATAATTACAATAACTGCGATTACGCCCACCAACGTAAATACTACTGACAATACATTATTAACCGTAGCTTGTAAGTTTGTGCCACCACCGTCAACCTGCGTCACTTGTTTGGCTGGGTCGGTAGGGGCATTGCCTGTTATTAGAAATAATATCTTATCCATCATTGCCTCTTTAATTAATTATAACATTCCTCCTTGGCTATTGACTTTAATGCACTTAAAGAGTTTTTCTCAGACGAAGAGAAGTTTCCAGGAATATATGTAATAGTCGTCGGATCAATTTTAAACATTTTCGAAACAATACAGGCTGCTGCCGTGTAGGCTCCCATTTTACTCTGATGCCGTTCATCTTTAAAAGCTTTACGCCCACTCGCTTTAAGTTTATATAGAGCATCACCATCATCAGTCGTATCCGAAAAAACTCCAGCGTTTAAAGCAATTTTACGAGCTACGTTTGTTGCTATTTTATTTACAGTATCTCTAGTGCTAGTACTAGAATCACTTAAATACCAAACTTTACGCACGTATACTTTTACGTCGCTATTCTTTGCCTTTACTGCCTTAGCTATTTTAAAAGCCCCGTCGTAAAATTGGCTCTCACTTTTAGCGGATCCAGTCCGCTCTTGTAAAACGACGTAGTCGTAGTATTTCTTAATATTCGTTCCTTGATTCGTGTAATTCCACTTCAAAGATTTTCCGCCTTTAGTTACTCTTGTTGTATTAATGCTATAGCCGCGCCCCTTCAGCATTTCAGCCGCTTTTTTATCGATATCTTCCACGTAAGTCTTACTATTTCCAACCCATAGTATCTTTATTTCCCGCACTGTAATACTCTTAGTTAGCGTGACACTGTTACTCTTTGCATCTAAAGTCTTAGCCGTCAAAGTAGCAGTCCCGGGCTTTTTACCTGTAATTACGCCATTAGAGTTTACCGTCATCACCGCATTATTACTTGACGACCATCTTACAACACCATTATTACCGGTAACCTTTGCCGTAGTTGTATGCTCGTCTAGAATCGACGTAGAACCCACAGTTAGTGTTACTTTCGTTGAGCCACTGGGGTTACTAGGCGTACTGGGAGTACCCGTTCCGGATTCTTCCTTTTTTGCCGGATCATTTACGGTCACTAAGGCCTTATCGGCGACGCCGTTTCTGCTGGTTGCCGAAACAGTCGCTTTACCACTACTTTTTGCCACAATTTTGCCACTTTGGTCAACGGTCGCCACTTTTTCATTATCCGACGACCATGTTATAGAAGTATCCACCGCGTTTTTCGGATAAACTTCTGCTTTTAGCGTTTCTGTATCGCCAATATTCATTACTATAGTTCGCTTCGACAAGCTAACCGCACTAATTTGCCATTGTTCCTCGGTTGACGGTCGCGGAGTAGCCGGAACGGTATTTTGGCCAGACCCACCCCCTCCGCCAGCTGGGGCTTGCCCATCAAGCGCGCCTATTACCAAATTCGTAATAGCAAACGCCGCCAAAGCCACCACTAATCCGATAATGGCATACATGATAGCATTTTTTGCACCCGCTATTTTATTCGTATCACCAGTCGAAATCATGTAAAGTATCCCGCCTATCACTATTACAATAACGGCAATAATACCAATCCAAAGATATACGGTATTTAAAATATTTCTTATTCTATTTTCCAGGGCAACCTCATTCGCCCCTTTTCCGTAACCACAGACTAGCGGATCATTAAATCCAGCCACACCACAAGCGGACTGATGTGCAAAAGTCACATCTTTAATGCCCAAACAAGATATTATCGACAATATAATAACAGCAAAAACGATAATTATTTTCTTCATCATTACCTCTAGCCACCATTAACGGCTGATACGACCAAATTAACAATCGCCGCCGCAAGCAGGGTAATAACAAGACCAATCGCTGCATACATAATTGTGCTTTTTGCTTTTTGCACTTTTCCAGAGTCGCCGACACTCGTTACATACGAAATACCACCAATCACCATCACTACCGCACAGACAATACCAGCCCACATAAATGCGTGATTAAATATTTCCGCAAAGAAGTTCGCATCGTTTGCCGCACCCGAAGCAATATCTACAATTGCCCCAGATATTAATGAAGCAGTCACGCAGATTACAATACCAATCAAAGCATTAGTAATCGTTTTCTTACCATTAGCAACTTTTCCGCTATCACCTCGCGCCAACATATACTGATAACCACCCCATATCACAAAGCCAACACAAACATAACCTGCAATCTGGAGCACCATTGTCGCAATATTTAACACAATCATCCAGACAAGCTGACGAATTTCACCCTCGTTCGCCGGCTGCTCACCTCCACAAACTACCTTATTTAGAAGCTCGCCATCATACCAAGCACGCAACCCCATAAAATGCGTTTCTGGGCATGTCGCATTTCCAAAACCCGTACCGCCAGAATTATTACCACTATCACCACCGTTATTACCACCAGCATTACCACCCTCAGCAATCGCAATAGGAGCAGCTAATAACTGAGCAAAAACCATACTTAATCCCATCAGCAATATCAGTAACTTTTTCTTCATTTTATCTCCTTAATTTTTATAATAGCACCGCTATTTACATAACCAGGGGTTTCTTCATCCGGAATAAACAAGACAAGCAACAAAGCGCCCGCCGCCCACAATACGATACCTATTACTATCTCTACCATACGTTTTTTCGCTAGAGCGACTTGCCCCTCATTCCCCTTTGCCGTCATAATCATATAGCCACAAATTATAAAACCAATTGTCGCCAATAACCCAATACCTACAGATAGAATCGATATAGCAAAAATAATAATATCTTTTATAGTAGCTTCGCCATCATTTTCCGCCTCGTCACACCAAAAGCTCAAGACAGTTGCGCATTTTTTATTATTATCTGGAGCAATCTTTATATCTAAAAAGCCAAAATATTCACCACTATCTGCCCAAGCCGTGCCTCCAACAAAAAAGACGCCGACGAACAAGGCTACCAATAATAGCCCAACTCTCACAACCGAACTCTTTCGTTTAGCCTTCATTAATCCAAACATATAATTATATACACACATTATAACATAAGCATTCGCAATTATTTATGAGGTAGTGTATAATTGGATTTCTAACTTAATAGACAGCATAATACTTGACTAAAAAGCTTATGTGTGATATAATTAAATAGCTATGGGTAGGTGGTTAAAAAGAATAGCCTTATCTCTACTAATTACTGCTTTGAGCATTAGCCTTATAAGTAGTCCTGTTTTTGCAACCGCTACAGATCCGGCCACTACAGACCCAGATACTTCCACTACAGCTCCCGCAGACACTACAGACGATGAAAACGCAGAAGAGAATACCGACGAAGCCGCCAATGACACCACGGCAGCAGAACAGACCACCGACAATCCAACCTGCTACGACCAAGTTGGCGGTGTCGGCTGGCTAGTCTGTCCTGGTACTGGACTTCTAGCTAATATTATTGACGGGGCATACGGCGTTCTTGATAACCTATTATTAGTAGACCCTATACCAAACGACCCAACCTCGCCAATCCATGTCGTTTGGGATTATATTCGTAATATTACCAATCTTATTTTCGTGCTTTTCTTCTTGGCAATCATCTTCTCACAACTTACTGGTGTCGGCATAAACAACTATGGTATCAAACGTATGCTACCGCGTTTAGTTATTGCCGCAATCTTAATTAATCTTAGTTACACCATCTGCACAGTAGCCGTAGATCTCAGTAATATCTTTGGTATATCTTTGCGCAATATCTTCGAGAATATTCAAGAGCAGGCGGTCCAAAAGGGCACAATTAGCCAAATCGCCGCCAATACCTCCGTCGCCAGCATAGTTGCCACCCTCTTAGGTATTGGAGCAGTGAGCGGCGCAGTCGCTCTAACTTTTGCTGGTGGTATTACTGGTATTATATGGCTCTTAATTCCTATCATCTTATCAGGCGCAATTGCCGTAATCTCAGCTATTATTACTATGGCCGCTCGCCAAGCACTTATATTCTTACTCGTCATGGTTTCACCATTCGCCTTCGTCTGTTACCTTCTCCCAAATACTGAGAAATGGTTCCGTACTTGGTATCAATTATTTACTCGCATGATTATCTTTTATCCAATGTTTAGTGTATTATACGGCGCGGCGCAACTCGCTGGTTTCATAACAATCACCTCCGCTACTAGTTGGCTCGGTGTCGTTCTTGGCATCGCAATCCAAGTCCTACCATTATTTATGTCTATACCACTCATGCTCATGGCTGGCACTGTCCTTGGCGGTATCGGCAACTTTATCCGCCGCACTACCGATCCTGCCACTGGCTTATTGCGTCGCCGTGCCGCTGAAGGGCAAGCACTCGCCCGCGCACGCCAGCTCAACAGCACAAATAGGCTTCCACACAACCGCTTAGCTCGTTGGTTGGAACAGCGTCGCACTAATCGCGAATTCGACCTCCAACAAACTATGGCTAACAATAAAGATACCTATATGACAAGAGCTGCTACTAGTATGATTAGCGGACGCGATCGTAAGCGGCTAAACGGACGCGGCGCTCGCTACTTGGATATGCAGGCACGTAAAATGCAAAACGAAATTGCCCGTACTCAATTTGAAACTGATATGGATGAAGGTTTCGATAATGGCTCAGCAACCGGACTCCCGATCGTTCGCCATATGCGCAATGCACGAATCGCCAATGCTAACCGCACCTTCGAAGACGCTATTATTAATGATCATATCGCAAAAACACGCCAACACAGTGTAGCGCGCAAAAATATGGAAAATCGCGCCAACCGCATACGCGATGCCCTTAATGATGAAAATCAACAAGCCAACAAACATATACGTGATCAAATTACCGCCGCTTTTCGCCAAAGTAATTCACCGGTTGCCGGCAGTGCAGAAGAATTGGCCGTCAAACGCGCAGTTAACGATGTTCTTGCTGATGCTATTTCACAAAAACGCCGCGTCGACTCCGAGATGAAGAGTAACTATCTAGAACTCTATGACGATTCACCAGCTGGCGGCTATGTCAAGAAACAGTTTATCGAGGCACTTAACACTAAAGATTACAACTCCGCTTCAGCCGCTATAACTATTATGGCAAAGCGCGGCGACCACGGCGACCTTATTCGCACTCTAGTTGATAATTCCGACCAAATATCTAACGATTTCGCCATGCAAAAAGCTATCGCAGACACCGGCTTAGGCCTCAAGAAAGAAAACTTATATCTCTGGGCATGGTCAAAAGCTAATATGATTCGTCGCGCCATGAGCGATGGTAATGACTCCAATCATCCAGAAAACAATATTGAATCTTACATCGACATGAAGACATTTCTTTCTGGCGGCAACATGCCAAACGATGGCACCGCCGTAAGTAATAAGCTTAAAAAAGCCTCACTTCAGCAAATCTTTAGCGATCTTAATGGCTGGTCAGCAGTCGCTTCCCAGGATCGCACAGTATTCAAGGAAATGTTCGAGTTAATCAAAGATGGCACTATCCCAATCCCAACAGGCGCTAGCGGGGAAGAGTTCCCACTCCTAATTCCAGAAAAATACATTCGCTCCGCCGCCGTATCTGGGCTCATGGATGGTGAGCAACTCGGCACACTCAATACGCTTCTCACCGGTGGCTTTGATATGGGTAAGTTCAAGAATCATCAAAGACAGGATGCTTGGTTCTATGCTCACCAAGGCATGATTGAGAATCAAATTATGAGCTACGTCAACAATATGGTTGCTAGCCAGCTCGTCAGCTCTAAGAGTTCCACTCTAAAAGACATGAATGGCGCCCTACTGGAGATTCATCCCGACCAATACATAGAAAGAAACGTAAACGGAAACATCGTACGTGTCAGTACTCAACTTTACAACGCGTTCGACAGACAGCGCACTGCACTAAATCAGAATAGCGCCATTAACCAACGCAACTCTATGAATAAAGAAGTTCGCGAAATGTTCGGCATAAACCTTGATTAAAACTCCACAAAATGCCTCTACGCTGACCATAAATATTAATGATTATGCTAAAATATAAGTATGGCTCAGTATAAGGTCCCCCAAGATGTAGAGGCCGACGATAAACTCCTCGGACCTTTTAGTTTTCGTCAATTTGTCTACCTTATGATTATAGGTGGTCTTATTGGCTTGGGCGTTTTATTATGGCAGGTTTTTCCACCTTTTATTGTCATCTTAATACCGCCAATCATCCTTCTTGGCGCGCTCGCTTTACCACTAAAGAAGGATCAGCCAATGGAAACCTATCTGTCCGCCGTTGTATCTTTTTATCTCAAACCACATGTTCGCACATGGGAGCCAGGCGAGCCAGAGACGACTATTAAAATTACCGCCCCAAAGAAAACCGAAAAAGTTCGCACTAAAGATATCGACCAAGAAGAAGCCCTCCATCGCCTTTCATTTCTCGCCGACATTATCGATACTGAGGGTTACGCCATTAAAGGCACAACTCTTAATTCTGGCGTAAAAGAAGAAGTCTACGCCGAAGCTCACGATACTCCCGACATGTTCGAGAATACAACCGCCAGCAACAATCTAATCAATCAAACTCTCACAGATGGAGCATCGGCACGCCATGATCTAGCTATTAGTCAAATGCGCGCAGCTATTGAAAATAGCGCCCACAACCAAAACACAACCATCACCAATCATAACAGCCAGTTTAATCAACAAATACCACAACAGACTACGCAGCCACAAACAATGCAACAGCCTCAAGCATATACAATGCCTCAACCGCCCGCATTGCCAGATAACCCCGTCATTAATAACTCGTCAATTTCAACACCGAAACCAATCATCCCAAGTAATCCGCTTAGCGATGAAGCCGTAAAATATAACGACACTATCATAAAGTCAGATTCAATGGTTGCTGAAATCGAAGCCGAAAGAGCAGAGCAAGAAAGAATCCAGCAGGAAGAGGCCGAAGAAAAGCGTCAGGCAGAAATAAAAGAAGTCACCGAACAAACCGACCAAAATATGATTGATCTCGCCAACAACTCAGACTTCTCCATTGAAACCATCGCCCAACAAGCGAAACGTATTAAAGAAAAGAAAGACGACGAAGTTTATATTTCATTACATTAAGGAGTTAACGTGCAACCAAATCAACCACAGCCACTACCAATGCAAAACCCGCAACCAATGAACGGTATTCCTCAGCCGCCTATTGGCCAACCTATTATAAACCAGCCAGTCGCCAATCAACCAGTTGCCGGCCAGCCAATTGTAAGTCAGCCAGTCACGGGTCAACCAGTTGCCGGTCAGCCTACCGCTATTCCACAACAACAAGCCCCCAACGGCGATACCGCACAAAAAGAAAATCCCACTTCCACTCAAGCGTCATTAATTATTTCCGAATTACGCGACTCAATGGTAATTATGAAAGATGGCTCCTTTAGGGCTGTGGTTGCCTGTAAATCTATTAACTTTGATCTCATGTCTGAGACCGAGCGTGAAGCGGTTGAATATTCTTATCAAAACTTCTTAAACTCCTTGAATTTTACCGTTCAAATCCTTATTCGTTCTCAACGCGTTGATATTGGACCTTATCTGGATCGCTTAACCGAACTCCGCCGCGACAACGATAATATGCTCCTCGGCATTCTTATGGATGATTATATTGGTTTTATCGACGAGTTATCTCAAGAAGCAAACATTATGGACAAATCTTTCTTTATTGTAATTCCATACTATACTTCATCCGAAGCCGAAAAAGCCGTAACCCAAACAAAGAATTTCTTCAAATCATTCAGCCGCGCCAAGGGCCAAACAATTACTCGCATCGACCGCGCCACCTACGACAAGGCCGTGACGGAAATAAACAACCGCGTAGAAGCCGTTATTGCAGGCTTATTCCAAATTGGAATCCACTCTGTTCGCCTTAGTACAAAAGAGCTAGGCCAGCTCTATTACAACTTCAATAACCCAGACACCGCTGTTCGTGAGCCGCTAGGAGATTTCAATAAACTTGCCCACTTGTATGTTAAAAAGGGTGAACCAGGTACTGAAGGGAGTCAAAAATAATGGCAAAGCAAAAACAAATCAGCGCAGCAGATATTGCTGCACAAGCTCAACTTCAAGAAGAAGTTGAAATTCAAAAAGCATTCGAGACCGGTATCACCACACTTCGAGACCTTATTTCTCCATCAAGTATCGAGATTCATTCAGATTATTTCCGTCTTGGTACGAAATACGGTCGCACCATCTATGTGTACGGGTATCCACGTATGCTTTATACTGGTTGGCTAAGTTCCATCATCAATATTGACGAAGTTATTGATGTGTCTATGTATATATACCCAGTCGACACTGACATAGTGATGAAGAACCTTACCAAAAAGGTTACTCAGCTCGAAGCTAGTATGAATATTAATAGCGAGAAAGGGAAAGTTCGCGACCCAGAGCTCGAAGCCGCTATATCCGATGCCGAAGATCTACGCGACCAGCTTCAGGTTGGTGCTGAAAAGTTTTTCCGTTACGGCCTGTATGTTACCATTTACGCCGACTCGTTAGATGAACTACAATTTGTCCAACATAAAATCGAAAACATCTTTGGACAACAAATGGTATTCAGCAAAGTTGCTTCATCCCAGCAGGAGCAGGGCTTAAATAGCACAATGCCGCAATGTTCCGACCAGCTTCAGATTCGCCGCAACATGAACACGGGCGCAATTTCTACTAGTTTCCCATTCACATCCGCAGACCTCACTCAGGAAAAAGGCATCCTTTATGGTGTTAATATGCATAATAATGGTCTCGTCATATTCGACCGATTCTCGCTTGAGAATGCCAATATGGTCGTCTTTGCTAAGTCTGGTGCAGGTAAATCATTTACGGTCAAGCTTGAAGCGCTTCGCTCCATGATGGTTGGCACAGAAATTCTCATTATCGACCCAGAAAACGAGTATCAAAAACTTTGTGACGCCGTCGGCGGCGCCTATGTTCGCCTCAGCCTTAACTCCGACGTTCGCATTAATCCATTCGACCTTCCAAAAGTAGTCGATGCAGAAGATGCTAACGACGCACTTCGCGCTAACCTTGTCACACTCCATGGCCTCTTCCGTCTCATGTTAGGAAATGGCGCCGGCCTTTCACCAACCGAAGAAGCTGACCTCGATCAGGCACTCATTGATACTTATGCTCGCGCTGGCATCACAAATGACCCATTAACTCACACTGCCGTTCCGCCAACTATCATGAACCTATTTGACACCCTACTACATATGGGCGGTTCTGGCCCAAGCCTCGCACAGCGTCTACGCAAATATACAACTGGTAGCTTCGCGGGTATTTTCTCTCAACAATCAAATATCGACATCAATAATCAGATGGCCGTCTTCAATATTCGCGATCTTGAAGATGAGCTTCGCCCAGTCGCTATGTATATCGTCCTCTCGCATATTTGGAACATTGTTCGCGCCGAACAAAAACGTCGCCTCCTCCTCGTAGATGAGGCTTGGCAGCTTATGAAATATGAAGACTCAGCCAACTTCCTATTTAGCCTCGCGAAACGTGCTCGTAAATATTATCTCGGTCTCACAACTATTACGCAGGACGTCGAGGATTTCATGTCATCAAAGATGGGTCGCGCCATCGTCGCAAACTCATCCATGCAGCTTCTATTAAAACAGTCTGCATCCGCTGTCGATGTTCTTTCCGACGTCTTCAAACTCACCGACGAGGAACGTAAACGTCTTTCAAATTTCCCAGTCGGACAAGGTCTCTTCTTTGCTGGTCAGAATCACGTACACATTCAAATAGTCGCATCAAACACCGAAGAAGACTTGATCACTACCAACCCAACTGAAACTAAAAAATAACCCATTCATAATCCGCTGAACGATTCGACATTTTGAGAAAAATGTTGTAAAATATAATTATCTATGGTCTCCACACCAAAAAAAGAACAGTACCGCACACCCCTTGATCCATACAATGGTATGGAGGAGCCGGATATTCGCCCATCGAATATTCTTAAAGAACTTTCTGATGGCGAAAAAAATGCCTCAAAGTCAATCCAGAACGATGGAGAAAAACCTAAAACCAAAAACCGCAAAACGCATGAGAGTAGCTCCGACGTTCTTCGTCGTCGTGAACGCAACCAAAGTAACGAAACCTTTTCATCTCAAGGGCAACAATCATTTCGCAATTCTGTTCGAGGTAAAAATCGAACGATAGGGAAGGGTGGAAGAACACGCGGTCTATTTAAAAAAATCGCTCCGCTCGGTGCTATAACTACAGTACTTTTTGGAGGCGGTTTTTTCTTTTATGCCGCTCAGTCTATGTTGGCCCCGCATATATCTGCGCTCTATACACAAGCGACCGATCTCCAATTTACTTCTTACAGCCCTCGCAATGCTCGCATTATGGCTTATATGCTTGATGGTGGTGACCAGGTCGAAATTGGCTCCCTTTTTGCCCATAGATACAAATATTTCCCATCATATCTACAAGATCGCCTAGCCAAAAATGGCATCGAAATTGGACATATTAATGCAGATAATCAATTCGAACCAGGACAAGCTCCTCTCGGCTATAAAACAGTCTTAAAATACGGCGACAAAACTATTAGTGCCGATAAATTTCAAGACGAGTTTGCGTCGAATGCAAGTTTTCGCGAGGCGTATTATAACGCAAAGCGTGGGCGCGTAGCTGGTTTTTTTGACGACTCATCAGAAGCATACTACAAAAAGAAAGGCGCTACGCGCGACATCTTTGACAATTACAAATCTACTGGCGACAAAAATGCTGACATGGACGAATTCCAATCCACCGTTTCCAGCCGCATCACTGGTAGTGATGGCTCAATTAACACAATTAGAACAGGTACAGACGAGGAGACTGGCGAAGAGATAAAGCAAAAGAACGGCGAAGATATCGACATTAATAATATTGATGGTGCCACACCAGAATCAAAAGCGCACGCCATGGTTAATAGTATTGCTGGCAAAGTATCGTCAGTCGGCGTTCCGGTCTGTTCGGCCCTCCGTATTGCAAATCTCATCAATGTTGCCGTATCTGCCTATCAAATCCAACAATCAATCGCTTACTTCCTTAGTTTTATGGAGCCAATCAGTAAAATGATGGCCGGAGAAGGAGAAGCTTCTGGAATCAACGAAGCGCTAAACTTAATGACCCAACAAACTACTAGCGAAGTTCAATATGTCGGAGACGACGGAGAACCAATTACGCAAGCCTATACTGGTTCCATGCTAGAATCATCTGGTGCCAAAATTATCATGGGCAATACTTTATCTTCAGATTCTGAAATTCAACCTTTTTCCTTTGATAATATTAGAAAAGCTGCCACACGTATCGTCTTGGTAAATGGCGGAACCAACGTTGTTTGTTCGGGCATCATGGCCGCTTCTGCGATTGTTTCACTAGCTTCTACCGCAATCCCAGGTGGCGCACTTGCAACTTTTGTAGTAGGCGCTATCGCACGGACCATAGGCGGAATCGCACTTACTGGTATTATTGCAGGGATTATAAATGCTATCGTACCATACGCTGCAAAAATGTTTGCAAGTAATGTTTTTGAATCATATACAGGAATACCAGCCGGTAATCTTTTCTCGCAGGGAGCCGCCGCCGCCAATTTCTCGCTCGCCACACAAGGTAGCGCATATATGCCTTCTAGTGAAGAATCTATTAAAACTCAAAATCGCCAAATCACTCGCGTCATTGCACAAGAAGCAGAAATTGACCGATTAAGACGAAGCCCCTTAGATACTTCTAGCCCAAATACTTTTCTTGGTTCAATCATGTCTAAATTCTCGTACCTTTCATACTCGAATTCACTGATTAATATAATGGCCAGCGTCACCCGTGTCGCCAGCAATGCCACCAAATCGCTCATTCCTACTGCCGCTGCATTAGATGACGATCTTAAATATACCTCGCAATATAGTGAATGTGCTAATCTTAGCGGTACTATGTGCGACATGTACGGTTATCCTATTGTTAGCGCAGATTACTCTACTGTCGACATGTCTCCAGACGATCCTAGTTATCTAGCCACAATCGAACCAAACTTAAACGAAAACGGCGACATTAAAAATAATTCCGAACTCGCCAAATTTATAAATTTCTGCGTAAACCGCGAATCGCCATGGGGCGTAACTGACGCTAATATTTTGAACGCATTACAGACGGATGGAGGAATAGTCGTAAACAACCTTCCATTCATAAATGATATCATCGACGTCGTAAATGCCGCAGAGGACGTATATAACCAAGGATGGGCAACCGGCAAAAACTGCATAAATTCCAGCGATAATCCCCGTTGGGATTCCGAATTCAAATATTACCAACGCTATGTTGAAGATATGCGTATTTTATACGACATACAAGGTCAAGAAGACAATGAAACTAATCCCGTTCTTGCTTATCAAGAACAATACGAAAAAACTCATCCTGTTGACAATAGTTTTAAAGGAACCCTTTCGCGTATTTCAGGACTAAGCACCGACGATGTCGCTTTTCTACTCGAATATATAGATTATTCCAATGAATTAGCACAATATGACCCGTCAACGCGTGACTCATTTGGCGATTACGTTAAACCGGAAGTAAAACTATCTTTCACAAAAACTCCAATATCAAGTAATTATTATCTTTCTGTCATAACTGAACCGCTATTCATCGATCGTAGGAATTATACTATATGAAAAAAATCCGTATTATTCTAAAATCAGTTGCCTCTATCATTATTGCCGCAACATTAACCGCTTCAACTTGTGCCGCTATCCCAAGCGAAGAAATACTAGATATGTTCAATAAGAATGGCATTTATTACTATAACCCAGACGGGAATGCGGATAAATGCAATACTAGCGCTACTACACTCGCAGGTGACGACTCTGCAGAAAAAATATGGAACTTCTTTATCGAGCATGGTTTTAATGATGCCCAAACGGCTGGACTCCTTGGAAACGCCAAAGCCGAATCAGGTTTAGTCCCCACCAGATCTAGTAATGGCACATATTTTGGCATATTCCAGTGGGGTGGCGGCCGTAGAAATACCCTTTTTAGAAGAATAGAAGATGCTGGACTTAGCAAGTATACTTCATCTGAATATTGGGGAAGTGACGCAGAACAAAAAATACCAAAAGCCGACTACGACAAACTTCTACAAGTCGAACTTGAATTCACATTGGAAGAAAAAGATTTAAATTGGCAAGAAGAAATCAAGAAAGCCGACACTCCCGAAATGGCTGCGGAAATTTTCCTTGTCTTATTCGAACGCGCCGTAGGTGGAAGTTCTGAAATTCTTTATTACGCGCCATATGCCGGCCGCCTCTATCAAGCGGCTAAGGCTCGCCGCGATTATGCTAAAGAATTTTATAGCCAATATGCCGGAAAAGGTATACAAAATACTGGTTCCATAAATGGTAATGCTGAAAATGGTAAAAACATCACAATAATTGGCGACTCTATCACCGTAAGATCGCATAATGCCTTCAAAAAAAGATTCCCAGAACTTACCGATTCAGACATAAATGGACGTAGTGGTCGACCTTGGAGCGAAGGTATAAACGTAGCAAAATCTATGGAATTAAAGAATATTGTTGTTTTTGCTCTAGGAACAAACTCAGCCAATCTCACCGCTTCAAGTATCGAAGAAGCTATCACGACAATTGGCGCAAATAAAACTATCGTTTTTGTCACAAACTATCATGGTAAAAATAAAAACTTATTTACTTCAAATAATAATTTATTTAAAACTTTTTCCAAAAATAACCAAAATATTATAATTGCAGACTGGGCTACAACAGTAGACCAAAATCCAAACACGTATTTAGATTCCGACATGTTCCACCCCAACGGTGCCGGCACCGAATTATTCGCGGAAATTATTTGGAAAGCTATCAACTCAAATACTAATGAAAATGGATGTAGCGTAAGCGGAGAATTTCAATCCCTAGTTCTTAGCTATGCTTGGCCACAATATCATGAAGCGCCATGGCACGATCGCATGCCAGCCTACGCAGAAGCGGTTACTCGTTCGATCAGCGAAGGCAGATATGTTGGTGGATCTGTCGCCGGTGTACCAGGAATAGACTGTGGCGGTTTCGTAACTATTCTAGTTCAAAACTCCGGGCTTGAACCAGAATACAACGACGGGAAAGGAAATACAGACGCACAAGAGGCTTGGGCTAAATCACATGGTTGGCAACTTCTAAATAGCGCATCTAGTATTGCGGTCGATACGAGTATATTGCAACCAGGCGACGTCGCATT
The DNA here is from genome assembly GCA_045546295.1 of Candidatus Nanosyncoccaceae bacterium. Lineage (GTDB taxonomy): Bacteria > Patescibacteriota > Saccharimonadia > Saccharimonadales > Saccharimonadaceae > UBA2834. The sequence goes on from JAZQCP010000009.1 coordinate 48,547, forward strand.
TTCAAGCGGACATACTTTCATATATGTTGGCGAGATACCTGGATTTGACAGTGTAATAGCATCAGCCTCATATTCTACAATCGGCGCAGGTCGTGCCCCAATGGCTGGAAGAGAAGATTTAATGCACGGCAATGGCGTGACTGTTAGATGGTATCGCAAACCAAACTATCGCATCGCTGAAAATAATTACCAAACAAATATTGTCGCCGCTAATACATCTAGTAATAATACTTTATTTAAGATTGCTTTTATAGATAATCGCCAACGTTATTTAATTAAAAATAATCTATCGTAAAAGGAGGGGAATGAAAAAATTGACTCGTAGAATCGCCAAAAATACACATCTACTATTTATATTATTTGGCATCATTTTACTCGTCGGGCTTGCGATTTTTATTGCGACTTCCACATTACGTATTAATAAAATTAAAACAACTATTCAGTATGCGCCATATATTGCAGAAGTTACACTTAATAACGTGCCAGTAAATAATAATTCAAATATCTGGCTAGAACCAGGGTCATATACTGTCAAAGTTAAATGTGATCACTTCAGTAGTGTTGAACGCACTATAGAGATATCAAACGATTATCATTATATTGTCGGAATATTATCCGCCACCGACGACGAAGGTAGGTCGTATGCAAATTTGCATAAACAAGAATTCGCCAATGCGGAAGGTATTGTGGGGAGAGCTTTGAATGAAGAGGGTATTGCAATTAAAAAACAGTATCCAATTTTAAATTATTTGCCTATAAATAATAGCTTATTTTCTATTAGTTACACTTATTTAGAAGATAATATCCCATTAATTAAAATAAAAACCACACCAGAATTTCTCGATGATGCTGTCGCTAAAATGAAAACCTTCAAAAATGTCGAATTAACAGATTATCAAATATCTTTCGATCTAGAAAACCCCTTCGATACTTATAATGAATCCTCAAAATCCACACCAAAAGAGACCATAAAATCATCATTCAATCTTGGAAAATACACAATATCCAATGGCCAAAACCTCATTGATAATTATTATGCTACAACTCTATATATTTATGATTTTGATCGTGATTTTTCATATAACCACTATCGTATCCTATTAAAGAAAGATGGAGAGAATTGGCATATTATATCCAAACCCCAGCCACTGCTTACCAAAGATAATACACCTAATGTTCCGCAGGATATATTAAATTCAGCAAATTCCCTCGCTCCATAATTTATAATTTCTTATCTACACGCATCTCGCTCGGTACTGCTGTACTCGTTATAATCATCTGATAGTTTTTAAAATTATCAATCAAATGTCTCTGGCGCATTTCGTCTAATTCTGAAAATATATCATCCAATAATACGACTGGTTTTTTACCAACTTCCTGCTCCAATATTTGCGCCTCAATAAATTTTAATGACAAAATCATACTACGATTTTCGCCACGCGAAGCTGATCCATCCGCCTTCTTTTTATTAAAAATAAATTCATAATCATCGCGATGAATCCCAAAAGTCGTATACCCCAACACGCAATCACGTTCAAAATTGTTTTCCAGATTCCTTAAATAATCATTCTCATCAACTTCAGTCCCAATATATTTAATTGAACATTCATCGTCATTCTTCGCAATATTTCTATAAATATCCGTCATCTTTTCATTAATCTTTTTAAGATTATGCACACGCCAGCGAGTAACCTCCGCACCATAATTTGCACACATCACATTCCACGAAAATAAATCATCTCTACTAACAATCTCATTCTTTAATAAATCGTTTCTTTGACGTAAAGCTTTATTATACTTACTTAAAGCAGATCCATAGTTCTCGTTAATTTGCTTAAATAATTCATCAAAATAATCACGCCTTCGCGACGGAGAAGAACCAACTAAATAAATATCATCCGGCTCAAACAACACTACCGGGTAACGATTTTTCTTCGGTAACCTTAGACTCTTTTTCCCATCAATCTCAAATTCTTTCTTTCGACCGTCAAAACGTATTATTATTTTTTGAGCATCCATCAATTCAATCTCGGCTCGATAAAAGTCCCTCTCTCTTTTTAGGATTTCTTTATCCACACCTTTAAAACTTTTTCCACGTAGTGCAAGATAAATAGCCTCTAAAACCGAAGTTTTTCCACTCCCATTTTCGCCAATTATTAAAGTCGTCGGACGATTACAATCTAAATCAAATTCCTCGTGACAACGAAAGTTCTTTAAACTAACTTTTTTAACAATATTCATTAGCTTTTAAGCGGCATAATGATATGCGTATAATCATTATTTTTAGCATTTTTAATTATTACTGGAGCTAGTTTCCCGCTCAAGCCAAAAGTTATCTTTCCTTCAATCGTCGAATTCAACGCATCTAATAAATATCGTGAATTAAGCACTACTTTTCCATCTTCAGAAACTACCGCCTCCATAGCTGAAGAGTTTTCCCCAAGTTCCGACGCAACCGCACTTACCGAAAAGCTTCCTTCTTCTTTATTTGCTTCACAAACAATCGAACCGCCACTTTCGCGCGCAAATAATGCCGCAACCTTCGTCATTCTAATTAATTCCGCTTTATCTAACTCAATTATATTTGAACAATCTTTCGGAATTAATTGACGGTAATCTGGAAAACTTGCATCTATTAGTTTTGAAGTTATCTCAATTTCACCCATCCTAAAACGAATTTGACTATCGTTGATTAAAACTTCTATTTCATCCATATTATCCGAAATAGAACGGATTACTTCTTGTAGAGCATTTGTCGGAACAATAGCTTTTATTTCGCTCTTCACTTCATCCACAAACTTACGATCAGCTAAACGATAACCATCCGTTGCTGCAATATATAATGACCCATCAAAAGTATTAAAATAAACACCAGTCAAAGCCGGACGCGTCGTATCATTACTAGAAGCAATTATTACCTCATTAACCGCCTCTTTAAAGATATCCACACTAATCTTAAAAATAACCGCTTCTTTTTCATCAATTTTTGGCAATTCCGGAAAATCATCCGCCAAAATACCATTAATGGTAGACTTATACTTGCCAGCCGAAACAGTCAACTTATCGTCTTTCGTACTAATAACAACGTTATCTTTTGGTAAATTAGAAACAAATTCCGCTAAAAGTTTTGCTGGTACTGTAATAATACCGTTCTTTTTTGCTTTTGCATTAACGTATTGAACTATAGCCATCTCCATATTTGTAGCCGTTAATGTTAATTGATTCTCTTCAGCTCTTAAAAGGACATTACTTAAGATTGGCAGCCCAGCTTTTGTGCTTGCAGCTACGCGACTTACGGTATTTAGTGCTTTAGCGAGTCTGTCTTGTAATACTTCAATCTCCATTTTCTCCTCCAATTAAAAGTTTATTTCTTTTCCATTATTAATAAATTAGTAGTAATAATAGTAGTTCTATGTGTAAAACTGGTAAAACTCATATTTAACAGGGGTGTAATTGGTGAAATATTTGTGTAAAACCTGTCGAAAATATTTTGGAAAACTCGTGTAAAAGGCGTGTTTTGTGTAAAAAAGTTGATCGATGAGTTTAGGTTATTCCACTTTTTGTACTTTTTCACATTTAGCATCCACATCTTTTAAACCATCTTTTCTACAAGTTTATTCACGGCTTTTCCACATATCTCATCAACTTGTATAAATTTTTTGCCTCAAATCCGTTATTTGCTCTCGCAAATTAAAATCTGTTTTTAGATTAGTTTTTATAACTTTTATCCCGTGCATTATCGTCGTATGATCTTTACTTAGTTCTCGACCAATTTCCACCGTACTAAGTCCTAACTCTTCCTTCATTAAATACATACCTATCTGGCGCGCCGTCTTAATATTTTTTATACGGCTTGTACCTAACAAATCTTTTGAGCTTAAGTCATAATATTTAGCGACTTTATCAATCAACTGCTTTACCGATATAGTTTTACGTTTCGCTCGTGCGCTTGTTTGTGCGATATAACTATCATCAATTAATTCGTAAGTTGGTACACCTCTTAATTCTGCTAAGGCTAATATTTGATTTAATTTGCCCTCAAGGTTACGGATATTATCTCGCACGTTTTCGGCAATGAATTCCACGGTTTTATCGTCGATTTCTGCTCCTAGCATCTCTGCTTTGGATTTTAAAATCGCGCATCGTGTCTCAAAGTCTGGCATTTGGATATCAATAGGAACACCCATCATTAAGCGAGATGCTAAGCGCTCGTCTATAGTAGCAATCTGAGCAGGGAGGCGGTCGCTCCCGATAATAATCTGTTTATCATGTTGTTGTAGTTCATTGAATGTATGGAAAAATTCCTCTTGAGACTTTTCCTTGTTCACGATAAATTGAAAATCATCTACGATTAATACGTCTACTTTACGATATTTTTCGGCAAAACCATCAATCTTTTTGCGCATCGCCTCAACGAATTCATGATAAAATTGCTCAATAGTAACATATAAAACGTGCATCTCTGGATTACGTTCGAGAATTTCGTTACCTATTGCTTGAATTAAATGTGTTTTACCTAGTCCTGGGCCACCATAGATAAAATACGGATTATAACGTAAACCCGGATTTTCAATCACGGCGTGTGCAGCACTAACGGCTAAATCATTATTACTACCAACGACGTAATTACTTAGTCTAAATTTTGGATTAAGGCCATTATTGTCGGTCGAAAACCTCTTTGAGTCGCCATATGTGATTACAGAGTTAATAGTGGCGGGTTTCGGTATATTTGTAACGGGTTTATTATTGTCAAGGATTTCTACCGCACGTCTGACAGTTGTTTTATTCTCTTTGCCGTCAATAATAACTTTTAATTCATTAAAGTTAATCTTTGCACTTTGAATAGCGTCGATTACCGTGCTATGAAATTTGCCTTCGACTTGCGTTTTAATAAACACGTTAGGCACGGAGGTAGTTAAAATACCGTTTTCATTTGAGACAAATTTAAACCGAACAAAATACGCCTCATAGGCCATTTCGGACACGTTGTTTTTTATCTCATCCAATACGGTCTGCCATTCATTTGGCATATTATTACTTGACCTCCCTTTCTATAAGATTCATTATACGACTTTTCCACAGGTTTTTACAGGTCTAAATAATATTTTCTAATAACTTTTAGCCCTAACAGATAAGAATTTTCCCCATTTTCTCACAAAACAGGGAAGCGAGTATGTGGAAAAGCTCTTGAAAAATGTGTAAAAAATCATTATAATAGACATAATTCTTTTAATAAAACAATAATTATACAGTCAGGAATAATTTTATGCCAAAACGTACTTATCAACCACATAAGCGCCAACGTAAAGTTGAGCATGGTTTTCGTAAGCGCAATTCAACCGTAAATGGCCGCAAGGTTCTTGCTCGCCGTCGCATTAAAGGTCGCGCTCGTCTAACCGCTTAATATAAATGTTATCAAAGAAATATCGTTTTCATTCTAGAGGTGGGGTACGGTATACCTACCAAAATGGCAAAACAATCCGGGGATCGAAAATATCCCTGGTTTTTGCGAATAATAGCCGTAGCAAACAACGTTATGCGGTAGTTGTTAGTAAAAAAGTATTAAAGTCAGCCGTTGGGCGCAATCGCATACGCCGCCGCGTATATGAGGCTATCCGTATGGAGCTGCCTAAGATAGAGAAACCGGTTGACTGTATTTTTATTATCTATTCAAAAGAAATACTAGATATGGACTTTAAGGTAATTCAAAAAACCATCAGAGATTTACTTAAAGAGGCAAGTATCTTATAATTAAAAGAGTCAAAGGAGTTATATGTTTGCTTTTCTAGATATGATTATTGTCCGTCCAATCGTAAACATCCTTTTTGTAATATATTCTTTAGTTGGCGATTTTGGTCTCGCCATTATTTTATTCACAATCATAGTTAAGCTTTTAACTTGGCCATTAATGAAGCGTCAACTTCACCAGACGAAAATCATGCGCGAAATTCAGCCAGAGCTCGCCGAAATAAAAAAGAACTGCAAAGGCAATCGTCAACTTGAATCTCTTCAGATGATGGATTTATATAAGCGCAAAAATGTTAAGCCATTTCGCTCCATGTTGACGCTTCTTATTCAGCTTCCTATCTTTATAGGCTTATTTACTGCTATTAATGTTGCGGTTCGTCCATACATTAGAGACGATAGTGTTTATACGGTAGAACATTCCGCTTATTTCTTCGTAGAGCCTATGAATCATATTAATGACCTTATTACGCAGCAAGACATATATCTAGATAAAGTTAAATCTGGCGACGAAAATGCTAAGTTAGAATTTGCGCCAAAACTATTCGGCACAATTGATCTCTCTACTACAGCCGGCTTCGGTTCGGTTAGCTCGATATTTATATTTGTTCTTGCCATTCTTTCTGCGCTAATGCAGTTTATTATGTCTCGCCAGCAGGATCCTGCTCGCAAAAATGGCAAAAAACGCCGTACTATGCGCGACATTATGAAGGAAGCAGCCGAAGGTAAGGAAGCTAGTCAAGATGAAATTAATATGATTGCGCAGAGTCAGATGACTTGGATGATGCCTTTCATGATGCTACTCATTATGATGAATCTCCCGGGCGCATTAGTGCTATATTACCTTCTTAATAACGCCATAACAGTATTCTTGCAAAAACGCATCCTAAATCAGGATTATACTGAAATGGAGGCTGCGGCGGATAAGAAGATTCTCAAGGAACTCAAAGAGGCGCAAGAAGCCGTCATCGTTGATGATCGTACTACTAAAATTGATTCAAAAAAGACGCACTATGCGTCCGATAATAAACAAAATAAAAATGAAAAAGTACATATCACACGAATTAAGGCATCGGATAAAAAGAAAAGGAGATAATTATGAATACCGATGAATCAATTCGTTTTGCAACGAAATACCTAGAAGACCTTCTGTCTTTCTTTGGTATTAATGTGGCGGTTTATTCAACTATAGAGGATGATGTGATTCAATTATCAATCCCATCTACCAGTATGAATTCGTTATTGATAGGTAAAAATGCAAATAATCTCCGCGCATTACAGCATGTTCTTATGATGACTCTTATTGCACGTAATGCAGAGGTGACTCGCGTCAATATCGATATAGCCGATTATAAACGTCAAAGAGCTGATAAAATTGAGCACCAAGCAGAGCGTTGGATTGATGAGGTGCGTCGCACTGGTCGCGAAAAAGTCCTTGATTTAAACGCTGCTGATCGACGCGTTGTGCATCGATATGCCGGTGACTATTCTGACATTGAGACATTTAGTACGGGTGAAGGTCGCGAGCGTCGTCTTCATATTGCAAAGAAAGAATCATAGACCATAACAAGATAATTAAAGCCTCGCCTTAATGCGGGGCTTTTTGGTGAGCGATTATAGAAGGGAATAGATAATAGTTTTCCACAGTATTTTGGTTGTATTTTGGCTGTCAACTATAAACTAACAGATTGGCGTAATATTTTCACGAAAAATCAATTATTATACATCAACAGGGGTGTTTAAAACTATTATGTTTTTGTGGGTAAAACCAAACAATAATTCATAGATGACCAATCATAGATGATAGTGGTATATGCTAGTGGGTGTATTAATAGGTGTTTAAAAGAATAAGAGGCTATAAAATAATGCGCGCTTTTCGACATTTATTAACCACTTCAAAAAGCCTCCCACTCTTTTATGGGAGGCTCTCTATATCTAGTATGCTATATACTATCTAGTTGTCGTAACCGTTTCCTAGGATGATTATAAAGTCACAATCATAAATCTTTAATGATTCGGGTATTTCCGTAATCATTTCGGCCTTATAGCGCTTTTTAAGGGCCGCTGCGGTCTTTTTAGCACTTGCATCGACCTGATAGATCTTAATGCCATCAAAGTCTGATAATCCTTTTTCGTCTGGAGAATTTGCTATCTGACTAACCGTAAAACCTTCATCTTCAAGATCATTCTTCTCATTCGAAGCTATACCCGAGGCATCGGTTCCGTTTAATACCACTATGCTTGCGTTCTCGGTGATATAATCTTCGCCGCGCATTATAGTTTTTAGGTAACTCTTTATATTATCGTACTCATAAGTACCCATAGCTGGCACAACGTAAGAAATACCGTTGATATATGATGTGGTTAATAGATTTGCCTCTGTGAGAGAAATTGTTTCAAGGTGCTCGGTATTTAAGGTTGTTACTAACTTTACTAGCGTTTTCAGCTCGGTATCCTTGAAGTTTGTTCGTATATTATCGCCCATGGTTTGTTTCAGCTTTAAAACAGTTTCAATTGTGATTTTCTTTTCTTTGGCTTTTCTCGCAGTCGCTTCAATAATGCGCTGCTGGAAGTATTCTCGGCTAAAATTCCCATTCAAAGCACCGTAACCGCCACTAGCGTTTCTAGCGCGCGCTACCTCTAGCGCCTGGTAGCCAACCAGGTGATATTTCTTGTTAGTCTCATAGGCAAAATATATTTTATTGTAGCTTTGTTCAGATAGGCCTCTTTCGTCGGATACCTCAATTGCAGTAATATCTTCTGGGCATTTGTTATTCTGATAGTAGAAACAAACATCTACGCCATCAAGTGCATTTATAGTGTCTATTAATACTGCCCAGTTCACATGTACGCGGTAATGTACTTTCAAACCAGTAACTTCTTCGAATTTTTCAGCGAGAGCTGTACTGCCTTCGTCTTCTTTCTGCTTCTTTAAATCGTTTGTTTTATTTGGGCTATTGAGATAGCCGAGATATTTGCACCAATAGACTTCGTTCATCTTCATTGTAGCGGTGCAAGTTTGCTGCATCTTTAAATCGCGCGGCAAACTGACGGCTTTCACGTCACCACTATCCTGATTGATACTAAGAATCATCATTGCATCGGTAAGGAAGCCTCCGTCATAATTTGGATCGTCCATAGCATATCCCTCTGTGCCGAAAACTAGGATATTTGTACGGCCATTTTCGTCTTTTTCAAGAGGAGTATCTGGATCGGAAAAAATAACATTAAGAATATTGCCATTATCGGTTACTGTTGATACAAAATCGTTTAGATAGAAATATAAAGCGCCAATCCCTACAACAAGTATTAATACTACCGCTATGGCGACACGTTTCGCAATTTTATGTTTCTTTTTTGGTTTATCTGCTTTTTTATTTTTTAATTTATCCTTATACCATGCCTTAGATTTTTCTTTTCTAGGTACTTCCACTAGGTCGGTGGGGTCTATATCTTGTATAGCGGACAGATACTCCTTCACCGATTCATCATTTTGTACCGATGTTTTTCTTTCTCTATCTAATCTTTCGCTTTCGGCAATTACTTTTTTTAAGTCCTTTTTACCATCCGTAATGCCAATCGTTTTTCTCTTGGTGACTTTTTTATTAACACCAAGAGAGCTATTAGTTTTTACCGTAGCGCGCTTCTTGGAGGCAGCACTATTTATTCTCGCAGTTTTTGTCCCACTCCTCCGTTGAAGTCCATCAATAGACTTATTGTTCATTACATTATTTTACCATATACAGATATGATAGAATATAAATATGAATAAAATCTTAGCAACTGGCGGTACTGGATATATTGGTTCTCATACTGTTGTAGAGTTGATTAAGGCCGGATACGAGGTGGATATTGTCGATAATTTATTTAATAGTAAAAGCACGGTTATTGACAAGATAGAAGAGATTACTGGCAAAAAACCAAATTTCTACAAAGTCGATTTGCTAGATAGCGAAGAGCTTGAAAAAGTATTTAACCAAAACAAATATGACGCTGTTTTACATTTCGCGGGGCTCAAGGCTGTAGGTGAATCTGTCGAAAAACCCCTTCTTTATTTCCATAACAATATTACTGGCACTATAAATCTGCTAAAAGCTATGCAAAATCACCATGTAAATAAACTGATTTTCTCATCGTCGGCTACCGTTTATGGTGTTCAAGATTCACCAGAATATATTGAGACTATGCAGACCGGAGTTGGTATTTCTAACCCATATGGTCGTACTAAATACTTTATTGAAGAAATAATTAAGGATTACGCAACTTCTAATCCAGATTTTGAAGCGATTCTTTTGAGATATTTCAATCCGGTTGGCGCTCACCCATCTGGCCTACTTGGCGAGGATCCTAATGGGATCCCAAACAATCTTATGCCTATCATAATGCGCGTATGGGATGGTAGAATTGACCAACTCTCGGTTTATGGGAATGATTACCCAACCGCAGACGGTACTTGTCGCCGTGATTATATTCATGTGGTCGATCTAGCAAAAGGGCACGTAATTTGCCTAAATCATCTTAAGAAGGGCGTAGAAGTGTATAATTTAGGCACCGGCGAGCCATCTTCAGTCATGGAGATTATTAACGCATTTGAAAAAGCTAGCAATGAAAAGTTGCCATATAAAATTATCGAGCGTCGAGCTGGCGATTTACCAGAATTCTGGGCTAATGCTCATAAAGCTAACTCCGAACTTGGTTGGCATGCGGAACTAACTATTGATGACGCTATGCGCGATACAATTAATTATCTAAAGAAGAATAAGGATTAATCAAATGATTAAAAATTCAGAAAACAAATTTACCTTTAAAAACTACCTAAAATATCTTCGAAAATATTGGGTTTTAATAGTTGTATTTGCCGTAATAGGTCTAATTGGTAGTTATATATACATTAGTAATTCAAAAGTCACCTATTCAGCAAACCTTAAGGTAATGGTATATAACGCGGAAGTAGATCAAGGCGCAGCCGTTTCGCCGTACGTTCAATTTAAAGAAATTCTAACTAGCGACATACTTATCGAAGAAAGAGTAGGCCTTAAAGATATCGCTAGCCATATAGAAGTGAAAGAATCAAATCGAGGCGTCTTTACGATTACTGACACTGAAAGCGATGCGGGTACTGCTGTAGAAAATATTAAAAAGATAAGCGAAAATATTCGCTCATTAGTTGATGGTGTATATAGTGATGCTGATAAATATGAAATCACCATTCTTCAGATTGATCAGCAAGCTGCTGCAAGTACAAACTTGAAGAAAGACATATTCATGGGTATTGTTGCTACTGTTGCGATGGTTGCGCTAGCTGCCGTGATTATCTTCATTAAATTTGATTTCAGTACGGAGAAATAATGTCCGAAAAAATACTATCCGTTTCGGTAGCGGCTTATAATCTTGGTGAAATGATTGAAGATAATCTAAAATCATTTTGCGATTCCGAAGTTATTGATGATGTAGAGATTCTGGTTATAAATGACGGGTCGACGGATGATACTGCCGAAAGAGCAGAGAAGTATGCGAAAAAATATCCAAAGTCCATTAAAGTTATTACGCAGAAAAATGCTGGTCCTGGTGCGACTGTTAATAATGGTATTAAAAACGCTACGGGTAAATATTTCCGTATGGTTGATGGGGATGATTGGGTAAACCCTAAAGATTTCACTAAATTGGTTAAAAAACTGAAAAAGATAGATGTAGATGTAGTATTTGCAAACTATACGCCATTTCATCAGCGTAAACAAAAATATTATCCTACCATCAAGACCGACATGACCCCAAATGAGATTTTTGACTTTAGTGATTATGAATATCATTGGAACCCACCACTTCGTATGCATCACACTATATTTCGTACGGAAATCATGAAAAAACATGTCAAGTTAGATAAAGGTTTTTATACGGATGCTGAGTATATGTTTTTCCCTACGCCATATCTTAAAAAAGCAATATATTTTGACTTAGATATTTACCAATATCGTGTTGGTATGTCAGGGCAGAGTACGAGTCCAGAAAAACTTCGCAAAAACCGCGCTAATCATCGCATAATACTTGATAAAATGTTGGATTTTTATGAGGATGTAGAAGATCAGCTCCAGCCAAACGTAAACTATTATTTAGCGCGTCAAATAACTGGCCTAATAATTAATCATCTCGACATTTTGCTATTAATTCATGATGAAAACATGACGCAAGATATTAAAACCCTTTATACAGATATAGAAAAAACACATCCAAAAATATATGAAGTTCTCAAAAAAGATATAAAATCGCGTATTGTTGCTGGTAGTAATTATTTACTAACGCGCCCATTGTCGTTTTATTTGCGCGAGAGGTATAAGCATATCTAATTATGACCCAAAAAAGTGTCAAGAAAAATTATATATATAATCTCGCCTACCAAGTATTATTGGTAATTGTACCTTTTGTTACGATACCATATTTGTCACGTATTTTAGGTGTCGAAAATATTGGTATTAATAGTTTTGTTTTGTCGATCGTTTCATACTTTGTATTATTAGCAAATATCGGCGTAGGAAGCCTCGGTCAGCGCGAAATTGCCCTTCATCAAGATAATCGTAAAACATATTCTAAAATTTTTTGGGATCTTTTCTTCTATCAAGCCATTGTAGGAACCATATCTTTTTTGGCATATGTTATTTATGTTATGTTCTTTAGTAGCTATCCTAGCGTTCAGTGGATAATGGCCATTAATATAGTGGCAGCGGTTGCTGATATGGCTTGGTTATATCGCGGGCTAGAAGAATATAAGTATATTTCCGTCCGTAACATTCTAATTAAATTATGCAGTGTAGTTGCAATTTTCTTGTTTGTACATACAAGCGATGATTTGCCAGTATATGTATTAATTAATAGTTTATCGCTCCTATTATCCTCAATGCTATTATGGCTGAAGCTTCCTAAGATTGTCGATAAGCCGGCATTTAAAAATATACGTATCTTTAGATATTGGAAAGATTCAATTATTTATTTTCTTCCACAAATCGCAACGTCAATATATACAGTATTAGACAAGACTATGCTTGGTTTTATTACTAAATCAGAAGCGGAAAATGGCTATTATGAGCAGACGTATAAAATAATTCAACTTTGTTTAATTATTATCACATCCTTAAATGCCGTGGTTGCACCACGTATGGCTTTTTTGTATGGAAAAGGTAAGAAAAAAGAGATACAAGATCGTATGAAGGCATCATTTCATTTTATTTATATGATTACATATCCTATGATGTTTGGACTTATTGCGGTCGGCCCAGCTTTTTCTCTGATATTTTTTGGCGAAGGTTATGAGAAGGTTCAAACCCTACTGCCATTATTTGCCCCAATTATATTAATTATTGCAATAAGTAATTGTATTAGTGGTCAGTTTTTAATTCCAATCGGTAAACGCTTACGCACGGCTGTTTATTTATGGATGGGTGCCGCCGTTAATATTGTTTGTAACTTAATTTTGATACCGATTTTAGCAAGTCATGGCGCTGCTATTGGTTCTTTAATTTCGGAAATTGTAATAACCACATTGCACGTTCTGTTATTAAAAAAATATATGCCACTTAAGATTGTTTTTAAACCTATGATTAATTATCTTATTTCTAGTATAGCCATGTTTTTGGCTTTACTACTCCTCAATAATCTATTACCGACATCTACGATTGTCGTTGTAGCTGCGAAAATAATATGTGGCGCATTATTATATTACATAGTTTTAAGATTTATACTTCGTGATCATTTTTTAGATTACGAAGTACAAAAGGTTAAAGATAAAATAGTTAGACGCTAGATATCTCTTTTGATATAATACGACTATGAATATAAAGAGAGAAAAAAGAACAAAAAAACTCTCTTTAAAATCTGAAATTAGGGACGGATTTTTAGTCTCGAAAGAAATGAAAGAAGTTTGGCGAGTTCAGCTAGATCTATTTGAACAATTTAAGAAAGTTTGCGATCGCCACAGTATCGACTATACTCTTGATGGTGGATCTTTGTTAGGCGCAGTTCGCCATAAGGGTTATATACCATGGGATGATGATATAGATGTAGCGTTAATGCGCGATCAGTATGAGAAATTTCTAAAATATGCTCAATTAGAATTGAAGGCACCCTATTTTATTCAAAATGAGCGCACTGAGCCAGAATACTATCGTCAATACACTCAGCTACGACGTTCCGATACAACAGCTATGATAAAAGTAGATCTCGAATATAATTATAATTGCGGAATTTCAATTGATATTTTTCCTCTTGATAAAGTACCAGACAATCTCGCAAAACGCAAAAAATTTCTAGACAAAATTAGTTTTATACGTCGCCTATTCCTCCATGATGATGGGAATATGGCAAAAAAATTGTTTCAATTTATTATTAAACCTAGATATTTAATTAAATATTGCGCCAAATTAATTCAAAAATATAATAACGAAAACACAACGGAATGTGGCAAACTTGGTTTCAGGCCGTATTCTAAATTAAGAAAAACATCTTGGCTTAAAAAAGGAAACTTCATTGAAGTGCCGTTTGAGTATCTAAAAGTTAAAATTACAAAAAACTATGATGAATATTTAACAAAACTTTACGGAGACTATATGACTCCTCCAGAACAAAAAACTGCTGGCACCGGACACGGAAAAACATTCTTTGATACTCGGCATAGTTATTTGTACTATAAGGATAAGAAAGAGGAGGTCGCGCAGAAATTATGAAAAGCAGTAAGAGTGCAGCGTTTAAAATTACCAAAGAGCGTCGCGACGTGTGGAAAATTGAATTACAAATGCTTGAAGAGTTTAAACGAGTTTGCAAAAAACATCACCTTAAATATTTTGCATTTGGCGGCACTATGCTTGGCGCAATTCGCCACAAAGGCTATATTCCGTGGGATGATGATATTGATTTAGCTATGTTGCGATCAGATTACGATAAGCTTCGTGAAATTGCTGATTCAGAATTCAAAGAACCATACTTTTTTCAAACGGATTATAACGACAGACTATTCCGCGGTCATGCTCAATTGCGTAATTCTGACACTACTGGCGTAATGATTAGTGACATAAATCGCAATTATAACCAGGGTATTTTTATAGACATTTTCCCACTAGATGAATATCCAGCCGACGATAAATTACGCAAAAGCCAACAGCGCCAGTTATTTATGATCGGCGGAACGTTGCGGAATTATTATCGCGACACTAATAAGGCCTCAGAAAAGATACGTCGTCTTCTTGCTGGTATTATAGTCTGGGCTCATGGTGGGCCGAGTGAATATTTTGCAAAATATGAAAAAATAGCACGTAAATATAATGGCTGCGGTAATGGTATAGTTGGTGCATTAAGTGTGAATTATGGCAAAGAGGTAGACTATATGAGAGAAAAAGGTCTACATAAATTCAAAGAAGTACCTTTTGAGGATACTACAATCAGTATGCCATTAACTTATGACGAAATTTTAACTCAGCATTTTGGCGATTATATGAAGCCATCTCGCGCACCGAACACGCATGGCGACGTGTATTTTTCGTCCAAAATTCCATACGAAGAATTTATTAAAAAGGTTAAGTCAAAAGAAATAAACGCAAACGATTATACGTTATAAAGGAGTAGCATGTTATATACATTACTATTAGCTGGTGGAAAGGGGACACGTATGGGAAATACTGGTGTTCCTAAACAATTTATCAGTATTAAAGGCCAACCAATCATAATTCGTACTCTGAAGAAACTTCTTGAGCAAGAGAAGATAGACAAAATAGTAATCGTATGCAATAAGAGTTATTGCGTTTATTTGGCTGACTTGCTTTCGGAGTATGAGCTTAATAAAAATATTTATATCACCGAAGGTGGCAATAATCGCTTTGACTCAATCCTTGGCGGGATTAACTTCATTAATGATAATTTTCATCCTGGAGAATCTGACAGTTTTATGATTCATGATTCGGTTAGACCATTCATTGATGAGGCGGTTTTAAAAAATGCTATAGAATCATCCGAAAAATATCCAGCCATCTCCGTCGCAAATCCCCTTGCAATAAACATTATCTCTTCTGATGACGACGGTAATATTAAAAAGATATTTCCTCGCGAAAAGCTATATACCGATGAATCTCCGCAAATTTTTAATATTCATATTTTTATGGAATGTATAAAAAAATACAAAGCCGAAGAGCTAGCGAAGATATCTGATTTATCGTCAATCTTTGTTGATAATAATTATACAGTGCATATAATTGAAGGTAATACTGATAATATTAAAATTACAACTAGTAAAGACATAGCTATTGCGGAAAAATTGATAACTGAGGAGGATGAATAATGGCTAAATATGACTATTTAATTGTTGGTGCTGGCCTATTTGGCGCCACGGTCGCATATCGAGCGAAACAGGCTGGTAAAAAGGTGCTAGTAATCGACAAGCGTGATCATATCGCAGGCAATGTTTATACTGAAACAATCGAAGGAATTAATGTTCATAAATATGGAGCTCATATCTTTCATACGGATTACAAAGATGTGTGGGAGTTCGTAAACTCTTTCGTAGAATTTAATCGCTACACTAACTCGCCCGTAGCTCGCATTGGCAACGAAATCTATAATATGCCATTTAATATGAATACATTCGCTAAAATTTGGGACGATGTTTTTACACCCGAGGACGCAAAGCGTCGCATCGAAGAGGAGCGCAAAGAAATGGCCGGCAAAGACCCACAAAACCTTGAAGAACAGGCGATTTCGCTAGTTGGGCGCAGCATTTATGAAAAGCTAATTAAAGGTTATACAGAAAAACAATGGCATCGTGATTGTACTGAGTTGCCAGCCGATATTATTAAACGTCTTCCTGTGCGTTTTATTTATGATAATAATTATTTCAACGATCGATACCAAGGAATACCAATTGGCGGATACACTAAACTTGTCGAGGGTATGTTAGATGGGGTTGAGGTAAGATTAAATACTAACTTCTTTGATAACAAAGCAGAATATAAAGATATAGCAAAGAAGATTATCTATACGGGTATGATTGATGAGTATTTTGATTTCAAACTAGGGCGTCTTGAATATCGTTCGCTACGCTTTGATACACAAATACTCGACGAGGAGAACCATCAAGGCAATGCGGTAGTTAATTATACTGGACATGAAGTGGAATATACGCGCGTTATTGAGCATAAACACTTCGAATCGACCGAGACGTCAAAAACCGTAATTACATATGAATACCCTGACGATTGGGATAACCCGAAGAAGGAAGCATATTACGTAATAAATGACGAAAAAAATAATAAGTTGGCTGAAGAATATCGTGCATTAGCTGAAAAAGAAGAAAATGTTATATTTGGTGGACGCCTTGCTGAATATAAATATTATGACATGGATGATGTTATTAAGAAGGCATTAGATATAAATATTTAAAAAATAACCCCTCATTTAGAGGGGTTTTATTCCATTTCAATTTTTGGATTAAAGAATTTGCCGGCGATTTTACCTTTCGTGTAGTACCAACATCGTTTAAGTTTATGATCTTTAGCTGTTCGCAAAATAATGTAAATAAAAAATAAATATTTATTTCTATAATCCAGAACTCTATCTCGTTTATCCGTGTAATGCCGTATATTATATTCATGATTTCTATGAGCATAAAAAGACATATGTATTTTTTCGGCAGGAGCAACATTTGCTGTTGCTCCAAGGTTTGACTTAGTTTTATGTAATAACACGCTCCCCGTATCGACGTAGGCTGGCTTAATGGTACAGAGTCTTTGCGAATATTCCATATCGTCAGAGTAGATGAAAAATTCCTTAATTGGTAAGCCTACCTTTCTGACGATTTTCATATTAGCGAAAAAACCTACAAATGTTCCCCTTAGACACGGAATTAAACCATTTGCAAAAAGATCAGGTTCGCCATATAAAACAGGCGGAGTTACCTGACGATTCATTTTGCATATTTTTCCATCTGTCCATTTAGCAATACTTGAAAGAAAAGAGAAGTCGTCTTTTAGGTATGATGCTTTACTTACCAAGGACTTTAGGGCATTATTATTTTCTGCTATTGTATCGTCATCCATTAGCCAAACATAATCGTAATTTCGTTTCAATGCTTCACGTACACCGTAGTTGAAACCACCAGCGCCGCCCAAATTTGCGCCCGTATTAAAATAAAACACCTTTTTATTGTCGATTAAATTATCGATGTATTCTTTTGTACCGTCAGTACTTGCGTTATCGATTATTAGAATTTCTTGTTTTTTATAGTTTTGTTTTAATAGCGCTTCAATGCAATCCTTTAAAAGATTTTTTCGATTATATGTCACTACTATTGTTCCGACGTGTTTTTGCTCCATTTTTTATTCCATTTCAATTTTTGGATTAAAGAATCTACCAGCTATTTTACCTTTCGTATAATACCAAATTCGTTTAGCTTTATGATTTTTCGAAAAACGCAATACACTCAATACGTTTAATATATAATTATAGCGAAAGTTGAAATGGTCGCGCATCGGGATATGTTTGCGCAAAATATAACCTTCATTTCTGTATTGCATATATAGACGATTAATCTTATTTTCGTCGCAATAGGTCACTGAAGAGCTTTGATTGGTTGGAGATTTATGAATCATGATACTATCAACATCAATGTATGACGGCTTAATCTTATTTAATCGAAGCGAATATTCGTTGTCATCGAAATAAATGAAGAAATCTTTAATCGGTAGGCCGACTTCTTTAACAACTTGCATATTAGCAAAAAATGAAACGAAAGAAGCGGTTTTTACTGGAATCAAACCATGGTTTATTTTATCAAAATTTACATCCCAAGCACCGTCTAGTGTCTGTTTATTTAGTTGACATATCTTTCCATCGGTCCACTTTACGATGCTTGAAAGGAAAGAGAAGTCATCCTCAAGGAAAGCGGCTTTATCGACCAGTGATTTTAGAGCGTTCTTATCTTCGGCAATAGAATCGTCATCCATTAGCCACGCATAATCTGCCTTATTTTTTAGCGCTTCGCGTACACCATAGTTAAAACCTCCAGCGCCACCAGAGTTTTTGCCGGTATTGTAATAGAAGACTTTCTTGTTATCTATATATTTTTTTATATAATCTTTTGTCCCATCCGTACTAGCATTATCAATAATATATATTTGTTGTTTTTTATATGCTTGTTTCAATAAAGCTTCAATGCATTCTTTAAGCATTTCCTTGCGATTATATGTCACTACAATCGTTGCGACTGTTTTATTGTCCATTTATCCTCCTATAATATCGTATGGTATTAATTGATTTGTTCCTAATATCACGAAAGCCAACAAGAAGTATGCTACGGCAATTGCATAGATTGTGGCTATTTTAGTTAAAGGAGGTTCTTTTGTTTCGGATATTATTTGCCAAAGCATAAAAATTGCAAAGGGCCAGAAAAAATCAGCTAATCGCCCAAGATATCCTGAATAAAAACCAATTGCCGAGTAAGCGGCACCCGTCATAATGATTGGTAACATATGCTCATTTACTGGGTTAGCGTTTTTATGATGTCGATAATGTAATGCGCCAATGAGGGCCAATGAGCCGCATATTAAGAAATTGAAATTTAATAATGATCCGCTCGTATCTACGAATGTGTAGTAATGCTTTTGCGACACGATGCGCACGGTAGTTAATATTAATAAAGCGGGCTTATAAAGCGTGACGATAAAAATCGCCAAGAAACCGAATATATAAAAGGCTTTATGATATCCGAACCTATTAACAATATAAGGAACTAATAATATAGGTAATAAGGCCACGGACGAGTAATGTAATGAAATCGCAAATAGTGAAAATAAAACAATTTTTGTAACATGCACTCTCTGTTTCTTAATTACGGAATCGATAATATTGCTTAGTAAATAAGAAAGCACACTCATTGCTGCCATTTGTCTCATTGTATTTAAACTATTAGGAAAAGCCATTATCAACAATGCGCCATATAAAACCCAATAGTATTTTTTGTCTAATTTTTGCGAAGTCTTGTAAAAGAAAAATATAGTGATTAGCGCAAAAATACCAAACATAAACCACGCATCGAGGCCTAAAAGTCCGCCGACTGTAGCAGTTAATAGGATAAATGGCTCTATTTCGCCACTCATTAAGCGAACCATACTTCGTTCGATAGTAGAAGTTGAAACTTGCTCATAAAAAGTCCGATATGTTGCCGTATCGGTACCGGCTTCAAATCTGATTGCTGAGAAAATAACAATAATTAATAAACTAAGAATGGTTAGTGTTTTTAGCTTTTTCTTACCGCCTATATACATCAATACTGTAGACATTGAAAAAACGAAGAAATAAATTATTACACTAGTGAATGCATTAAATGTCATATATTTCTTCCAGTTTCTTTACTGTCATTTTTATATTGTATGCCTGAATTGATTTGTCTTGAAGATTATAGCGATATTTAATGCCTTTTGGCTTCTTTTCCAATTCTTTCGCCCAAATATCCTGATCAAGTGGCAAAAATAGACTTTTTTCGGATACTGCTACTTCTTTTGCAACCCTGTCACTAAAAATACATTTCAAACCATTTGCTTGTGCTTCTATTCCAACCGTCGGAACGCCCTCGAAAAGCGAAGGTAGTACGAAAAAATCGGCCATCGAGTAATACTCGTTTACGTCGTCGCGCGCTGGCAATAAGTATACTCGATTGGATAAGCTAGAATTATTGATTTGATTTTGTAGGCTGTCGTGTAATGATCCGTTTCCGATGATAAAAAGTATTTCGTTCGAATCAATAAAGTGGTCTTTTAGTAAGTTTATTAAAAATTCTTGATTCTTCACCTCTTCTAAACGACCTATAGTTAGCCATACAGAGGTGCTTTTATTAATCTTATATTGACCTCTCAATTTATCGCGTAAAGATTCGCTAAACTTATATCTTTCAATGTCTATTCCGTTAGGCACAACAGTGAAAGGGTTGTTGCCGAATAGAAATTCTCCCGCCTCCTGTCCGCACCCGATTCTTTGCGTAGCTAGTTTGTTTAATTTACGTTTTAGAAAAATAGAAATAAACTTCTTAATGGGTGACTTCATTTTGGTATTATTTGTACTATGGCTATGAGCAATCAGTTTTTCTGCGCCGCCACGCTTTGCTCCAGCCAAAGTTAGGGCAGACATAAAATCTATATGACTATGTACAATATTAATGCCCCGTTTTCGAACGAGCAGCTCTATTTGTTTTTCAAAGTCCCTAGGATTAGAAAAACGAGTATCGCGCAAACGCACTATTTCAACACCTAATGTCTCTAGCTCATCTTGATATGCATATCTGTCTCCGTTCGACGGCGCCATAAAAGTCGCAATAATAAAGCGATATTTTTTACGGTCAATATTGCGCAACGTATTCATAATATAGGCTTCAGCGCCACCGCGATCTAAACCGCCAACTATATGTAAAACATTTTTCATCCTAATAATTCCTCATATATTTCTCTCATGGTCGCTAGGGAAGAGCGCAAGGAAAACTTTTCCGAAAACTTTATACTATATTCTTCTGGGTTCTTGATCGCTTTTATTATTTTCTTTTCTAACGCATCATTATCGCCTAGTTCGAATAGGTATTTTTTATTGCCATCCACTATATCTCGATGTCCGCGATTGTTGGATATTAATACACTACAGCCGCATAGAATAGCCTCTAAAACACCTAGGCCTAAGCCTTCTCGGATACTTGTGGAGACGCATAAATCGCAACACTGTAATACTTCGTGCACATCGTTTCGATATCCTAGAAACAAGACCCGATCATCAATGCTGAGCTTTTTTGCTAAAACTCTCATTTCATTAAACATCTTGCCAACTCCGAGCAGTACTAATTTTAGATTTTTATTTTTGTGCATAGGGTCAGCGATGCTCTCTAGTAACATTTTATGATTTTTGTTTTTTGTAAATTCCGCCACATATACAACGGTAAAATCGTCATCTTCTAATCCTATCTCTTTTCTGAGAGATGATTTCTTAGATTTACTTAGCTTAGTATTAAACTTCGTCGTATCAATGCCGACGCCGTTAATTAATTTAACTGGGCAAGAAAAATGCTTTTTTGCGCATTCGTAGTCTTCGGTATTGATTGTGATTAGCAAATCCGTATACCTCGCCATCATTTTTTCAATACTGTAATAAATCAGCCAATTTAGCTTCGGTGCGCCTTTATAAAAATGAAACCCATGGCAAGTGTAGATAACTTTTAAATTACCTTTTTTGCGTAATGATTTTGCGGCCAAACGAGTAATTACCGATCCGACTGGCGTATGGGTATGAATCGCATCGTAATTATTCTCGCGTAATATGGTTTTTAGCTGAGAATAGGATTTTATGAGCTTATGAACCTGTAATGGGTTGCGCGCAAAATCCACCTCAAAAACACGATTGGCGTCATATACTTTTTCCTCATTAGCACTTGCGTAATCTACGCTCCATCCACTTATATTAAGGTCATCATATGGAGCTTCGAGCTTTCCGCGCAGCATCCGCATGGGGGCTCGGTTGAACTTATGAAAATTAGCCGTATGAGAAGTAAACAGAATTTTACGCTTTAATGTAGGCATTTCCTTTATATTTTAACAGATATAGCCTATATTTCGCCATTAGGAAGCATGGAATATAAACTGAGTAGTTCACCAAGTGTATTTTTTGGTTTTAGTATTATAATACAAAACACCATTTTGATATTGCTGATACTGATAATTACCACTTGTTCTTACGTTGCTTGTTGGGAAGCCCATCTTTCCGCTCTCGAAACCGCTTCTGCGCCAATATTCGCGTAATGCGCCGGTAGACTCATAGAATCCAACTTTATCATTCCCAACAATATAGCCGTTTTGATATTGCTGCCAGGTCATATTCGTTGCCGTATTAGTCCTTATATCATCTACTGGGAATCCAAACTTGCCACCCTCAAAACCAAAGTTCTTCCAAACTTCACGGATTTTTCCTTTTGATTCATGATAGCCATATTTGTCGTTTCCTAGTATGAAGCCGTTCTCGTACTCTTGGAAATAAATCCCAGTTTTAGTATTAGTATCAATGTTACTAATAGGGAAGCCCATCTTTCCGTTTTCGAAATTAAATCTATGCCAGTAATCGCGTATTTTACCAGTTGACTCATAATAACCAAGATCATCCTTACCAACAATGTAGCCCTTCTGGTATTGCTGGTAAACGATGCCAGACTTTTCGTTAGTCCTTATATCGTCTACTGGGAAGCCAAGTTTGCCACCCTCAAAACCAAAGCTCTTCCAAATCTGGCGAATTGGACCTGATGATTCGTAAAAACCGTACTTTGCATTGCCCAAAACGTAACCTTTCTCATATTCCTGCCAGTAGATTCCAGTGTTCTTATTGCTTCTCAATATATCTATCGGCTTACCAAGATCGAGATTTAGCCATTTCTTATAGATGTCGCCACTAATAATGAACCCATCACTAGTAAATAGGGCGGCTTGTAAAGTTAATTGTTTATCAGTTTCGTCTTCAGACGGTAGGCCGTATTCTGACGGGTTCTTTAACCATTTTTGAAGATATTCTTCGCTAATTACGTAATAGCCAGTCTTAGCTGACCCTATAACGATACCATTTTCGTAGGCTTGATACTCTCCACCAGTGGCTTTGTCGGTTCCAATATTTCCAACAGGGAAGCCCATCTTTCCGCCCTCAAAGCCATTCTTGCGCCAATAATCACGTATTCCGCCCATCGACTCGTAATAGCCAGTTTTATCACTGCCAACAATATAACCATTTTGGTACTGTTGGAAGATAATTCCAGTCTTTTCATTGGTCTTTATGTTATCTACTGGGAATCCGAGTTTTCCGCCCTCGAAACCGAAACTCTTCCAAACTTCACGGATTGGACCCGATGATTCATAAAAACCATATTTTGTATTACCTAAAACGTAACCATTCTCATATTGTTGCCAGTAAATACCAGTATTTTTGTTTGTGCTAACCGCTCCAACTTTTGCCCCAAACTTTTCTTCGCCACCTAGTAACTCATAAGCTTCTTCGATTTTTTCATATTCATTTGGAAGTAGTGGATTCCCAAACCATTCACTAAAATACATAAAGAAATTTCGGTTCCCATATGATCCACAGGTTGCTGTGCCGGGGTAATTTCTAAGAGCCGCATCGTTTGGGGTGTATGGAGTATAAATATAGAGGGAAGCGGTAGCGTAATTTTCTATATAGACCGATTTTTGACCACAAGAATATGTTGGTGAATAATAAATTTTGTTCGTAGTGAACGGGTGATAATTATAGCTATAAATATGTTCTTTGTAATAGTTTAATTGCCAGGCTGCCCTGGTTACCTGATTATAAAAACCATAATATTTCGTATCGCAAGCCGCATTGTCTGGACAGGCATAGCCCATTATAGTATCGAACTCATTTTTAGTTGGCCAATCGTCGCCCCAAGCGTAGCTTTCCTTCTTTAGCATTACTAATAGGACTTGCGGGTTAATATTGAATTCTTTTGCCGCATCGTAAATAATCTGTGCAGCTGAAAGCATCCCTTCTTCGGCTACACCTCTAGTAGCGAAGTTATTTTTATGCGTAGTTGGGTTTTCGTAGTACTTATTAATGCAAACATATGGTGCATCATGATAGCGACTATCGCCACCTTCGGTACGCATTTTTCTGGCATATTCTGCGCGAGTAATATTTGGATCTACTGCTTTACCTTTTATGTAATAGCCGTAACCAATTTTTTGAGTGCCCCACATGTCGCAAGCTGGCAAGTGGCTATCCATGAAATTTTGGATATCCGCTACCGACATACTGCCCGAGTTATAAAAAACGCCATCATCAATAATACGTCCAGCCTTAAAATCTGTAGCCTTAATAGCGGTAGAGTCTGGCGTATTTTTAACAGCAAGCCCAAAGAATACTACTAAAAATGCTACTACAGCAATTAATTTACTGAATTGTAAAAGTTTGTGTTTCACTCACACCCTCCGATAAATTAGATTTATATTCAAGCCTTACTTTCCATTCTCCCGAGCTGAGCGATCCTTTTTCAAGCACTACCGCTTCACATACAGTGTTTTTTGCATTAGGCAATACTGAAGTTATCTTCGTTACGGACTGAGTGTCTTTTGTGAATATATAGCTACAGGTTCCCTCAGTTTCGACAATATTAGTAATAGTGCTGCTAATCACTGTTTTTTGTCCTACGACATAAGGATCATGTAATAATACGTTTGCTTTCTTTAAGCCAGACTCATTTCTTTCTACTTGTTGATGTTGCCTTTTTTCGAGTTCGTCATTTTTTGCTTTCGCTTCATTTCCTGGGGTGGTGTAATTTTCGTCAATATCTGATTCGGGAGTTGGCTGTTTTTGTTCATTTTCCGTATTCGCGGTATTAATATCGCTTTCTTCAATTACCGCTTTTCCGTCCTTGCTTGCCATTTTTATGCCAGCTAAAGCGCCAAAACAAAGCACCGCAACAAGAAAAACTCCACCAATTATCATCATGGCGGTGTGTTTATTTGACTTTGTTGTTTGAATTTTTGTTTTTGCCATAATATAGCACTCCTATTTAAATCTAATCATCATCTAATAAAAAAAGCAAGTGCTTATTAGATATTTACAAAATGTTTATGTTATAATTAGAACAATTATGGATGATGGTGGTCATTATGGTGATTATACCGGTCACGGTATAGACAAGGTTGAGGACTCCGGAAACGTCGATTTTGGCGATGGGGCAAACCACCGAATTTATAACTACGAGCATAACCCCCGAAGAAACAACAATAATAATCAGGAATCCGGGAAAGAGAGAGATGCTCTTGATGCAGGTGAACGAAATCAACAATCCGACAAAGATGGCTCTAGTCGAGGTGACGCTACGTGGACTAATCGCACGGGTCAGACGGCTAAAATGGTTGCAGCTTCTGTATCGGGGAATGCTTTCACTTTTATAAGAAATGTAAGAAAAAACGGCGGCTTAATAAATACCGCTAAGGTTGTTGGGCCAGCCGGTATGATTCTCATTATATTAGCGATGTGTATGAGTGTTTTCTTTAGTAGCCAAAGTGCCATGCTGGCTGGCGCGGTAAGTAACCTTCAGAGTGCATTTGATCCAGTTGAAATTGCCGCCAAAGTACGTAGCAGAATTCTAATCAAGGGGATTATGAGTGGCACCAATGCGAAGGGTGGCGTATGGAGTAAATTCTCTGATTATATGAAAGTTAAGCTCTCGCAAGCCGGTGTCGAAGTTAGGGGCGAGGGCGACAAAGATAGTCTGTATTTTAAAAACGAGGTTGGCGAGGAAGTTAAAGTTGATGCCGATAACATAGACTCTGCAGTGGCAACAAATACAAAGATTGCAACGGATTTGGATGCTGGCATGAAGACCGTCGGCAGTAGCGTGCCAGTAGCGTACGGAGAAACGGGCACCAAGGTATATAAGGGGAGAGTTGGAGCTACGCGGAATGAGCTTAACGAAGAAGATAACAATGGTAAAGATTTCGATGAAACGAAAGAAAAAGTAGATACTAACTCTCAAGAAGCGTTGGATAAATCCACTCATAAGATGAGTGGTGATGTTGAAAGTGGTAGAACAGAAGAAAGAGATGCTGTCGATGATGACGGCAATACTCTACTTGATGATGATAATAAGCCAATAAAGGAGGACTACCTAGAAAGCGGTCGTACACATACAGACATAGACTCCCCGGATGATGTTGAGGTAAAAGTTAGCGATATGGTCGAACAAGAGGTCGGCAAGGGGATGGATTTTAGTATTGTAGGGACTCTGGTTAACGGGGGATGTCAGCTCTATACTGTCGCTACGACTATAAATAGCATGATAAAAAATATGGAAATGGCGCAGGTTGCCGTGATGGCACTACGTTTCTTGGAGGCTGTTCAGCGAATGCAGGCCGGTGATGGCGGATTTGATTTGGTATTTGATGTATTTGCACAATATGCTGCTAAGATTGAGAAAAAAGTATTAAAATTTGGCGAGGGTGAGGAGGTTGAAATAGAGGGTTCGATGATGAGTAGTTCGCCTATGGCTGCTGTTTTTGGCGGTTCAAAGCTTACTAGTGAGGATCCAATCGTTAAGTCTTTTATTACTAGTCCGAGTCAATTTCGTCGAATCATGAGCACTATCGATGGCGGCACTGGCTACAAGGCTTGTACGGGTGCTAAGATTGCCGCTGGTGTTGTTGATGCGGTTGGCGATGCGGTAACTCTTGGCGGGACAAAATTACTAGGTCTCCTAGCCGGCGTTGCCTTAGGAACGTCTATCTCACTCATAGTTGGTGCCGTAGTTGACGTTTTGGTGCCAAAAGCCGTAAATGCAATGACTAGAGATTTTTCGTCATTCATGATGGGGCCTGAATCTAGTGCTGTGCTAATGTGGGGCTCAGAAATAATTATGGGGGAATTAGCTAGGCATGTTGCTATGCAGCCTGCGACTCCTGAGACTCTACTCGCATACAATCTTGCAAAACAAGAAGTCATCGCCGAGCAGGCGCGAATTGATAGGTATACGCTTAGTCCGTTTGATGTCTCGTCCGAGCACACATTTATGGGCTCGCTTGTGCGCTCTTTTGGTAAACTTTCGTTTAGTACGCAAAGTATCATGGGGAAGGTTGCTATGCTCATGTCGACTGCGGGAAAGTCGCTAATTTCACTGACACCGGCTAGTCATGCATATTCTTTAGATACTTTAATATCCGAAGGAGACTGTCCTGAAATAAACTACCTAAATGATGATTTTAAATACGCATCCGCATTTTGTATGCCTAAATATGTGGGAGATTTCTCAACGATGGGTATGAATACTGAGAAAATGATGAAAAGACTAGAGGAAAAAGGCGTATTCGATAACTATGATCCTGTAAATAACCCTAATCCACCGATTAGAAAAGATAATGAAAACTTTATTGCGAAATGTGATGTGGAATACGCTAATCGTGGTGCAGAATTGGGTTATCCGGATCCGGCAATCGAAGCAAATTATAGCCCTGGGGATACTGGATCTGTGGTTGGCGATGCACTTCTAGGTGTTACCCCGGTTATTGGTGGCGCTATTGATACTATTAATAATATAACCAAGGCTATGAATATAACTAGAATCTTAGGGTCTTACTATACCGAGGATACCGAAGAAAACCATTTATGCGAACGCTATATGCTTGATCAAGAACTCGGCGTGGCCATGGGGGTGTATGAAAAAAATCAAGCCGTTGCATATATGGAAGATTACCGAAAAGAGCATCCACTAGATAATTCGATGCTTGGCTTTATCGCTCGCCGTACCGGGCAAACTAAAGAACAAGCTCGCACAGTCTTAGCTCAAATGAACGCACTCATATTTATAGCGAATTATGAACCAGAAGGTCTCGGCCCTCTCTTCTATCAAGAACCAAAAGTTGAACTAACCATTGAATCGACCGAAAACTTTACACATGTAATTGGCATTATACATATTAACTCTTTTGTAAGCGACAAAAAGAATCAAAAAATCACAGCATGAAAAAGCCTCGCATTTATAGCGAGGCTAATATGGTTGCGTTTTTTAGCGGTTACGGCAGCCAACGTCGAGCGTCTTTGCTACCGTAATTGCTTACAAACGAGATATCCGCAAAAATATCCCGTCTAGGGTTAGTCTCCGCCTGCTCGAGCCCATACAGGAGCAGTACTGCCAGATCCAGGTGCATATATGACCCCCCAACTTTGATAGTGTTCCTATCGTCAGGAAGCCAGTTTGCCTGCATTGAGCAGTCGAACATCTTTACGATGGAGTAAGCAGTATAGTTGTCGGCGTCTCTTACCTCTATGGTAATTGCGTGTGGATGATTTTTTTCGTCGAACTCTGAAAATTCGACTCCGCCGCCCGCAAAATCGAAACCGGCTGCCCCTTCGAGCTCGCCAGAGCCAAAGATGTCGTAGCACAGTCTTCCAATATCGAGAATAAACTCGTGCTGATCAGTCGGAACTCCATTTACGCTTGCGCGATACTCGTTCCTCTCGATGTAATCCTCGATTTTATGATCGGTATGTACTTCGGTACCGTCACTCAGGATATAAGTGCCGTTTCCAGAGTGTGCCTGTTCTTCCTGCTGGCGCTCCTCTTCTTCGCGCTGCCTTTCGGCTTCTTCCTGCTGACGTTCCAGCTCTTCCCGAGCTTCCTTGTCTTTTTCAGCTCTGCTGTTGTCCGGAGATTCGATACCGACATCGCCTTCATGATCAGGCTCTTTTTCGGGATAAAGCTCTTCCCGAGCTTCCTTGTCTTTTTCAGCTCTGCTGTTGTCCGGAGATTCAATACCAACGCTGCCCGCGTTGTCTTCGGGCTGAGCTTCAGCTGTCGGCGGCTGACTTACGGTCTGCTGCTGCTGATTCGGTTTTGTTGCCCCTGCGCATGCAGTAAGTGACGCGCAGAGTAGTGTTAATGCAACCATCATGGAAAGGATCCTTGTATTTCTCACGCATAATCACCACCTTTCTTTAAAATAGTGAGAAAAACAACTGTTAAATCAGTTATATAACACTTTACAAAAAATGTCAATATGAACTAATATATAATAATATGGATTTTTGGAAAAAATTTAAACCAGGTTTTACGATATTAGCACCAATGGAGGGTGTTACGGATATTGCTTTTCGTCAAGTTGTCGCAAAAGCCGCAAGGCCAGATATTTTTTATACCGAGTTTACAAATGTAAATAGTTA
The DNA here is from genome assembly GCA_045546295.1 of Candidatus Nanosyncoccaceae bacterium. Taxonomy (GTDB): domain Bacteria; phylum Patescibacteriota; class Saccharimonadia; order Saccharimonadales; family Saccharimonadaceae; genus UBA2834. Next base: position 78,013 of record JAZQCP010000009.1, read on the forward strand.
TACAAGCGAGAAAGGGCGGCATAACGCATTAGAACGTTTTCGAATCGAAGAGTCTGAGCAACCAATTGTACCTCAAATATGGGGAACAAAGCCAGAAATGTTCGTGGAAACTGCAGCGGCGCTGAAGGAAATGGATTTTTCAGCAATAGATATTAATATGGGCTGCCCAGACCGTCACGTTGTTGCGACTGGTGGCGGATCAGGGCTTATCCGTAATCCAGAACTAGCGCGACAAATAATTCGCGCGACAAAAACAGCTGGCTTACCAGTATCTATAAAAACTCGCCTTGGCTATACACGTGTCGATGAATGGGAGGGATGGTTGTCAGCTCTTTTAGCAGAAGTGCCCGCTGCGCTTACTGTGCATTTACGTACCAAAAAAGAAATGTCTAAAGTTGGCGCACACTATGAACTTGTTCCAGATATTATAGCGCTAAAAAACCAAATATCGCCAGAGACTGTATTAATCATTAATGGCGATATCGAAAAACCGAGCGGTGCGCAAAAATATATCGATATGGGCGTAGATGGAATAATGATTGGTCGCGGCGTATTCCATAATCCTTTTTGTTTTGAAAAGAATCCTCGTGACCATAGCAGAGGAGAACTAATCGAGCTTATGAAGTGCCATTTAGATTTATATGAAAAATATAATTTATCGCCATACGATCCGCTCAAGCGCTTCTTTAAGATTTATATAAATAATTTTCCGGGTGCATCTGAAATACGCGATCAGTTAATGCAAACCAAAACCATATCCGAGGCGCGCCAAATACTAGAAAGCTTATGAGAAAAACTATCTTACTTATTCATGGCATGCGCGGTACGCATCACGGGTTAGTTGAAGTTGCGAACTTATTGTCCGGTAAATATAAAATAATAAATCCAGATTTGCCCGGATCAGGAACTCGCTTGGAACTAGATAACAAAACTCTTGATGGATACGCTGAGTGGCTTCACGACTACATCCAATCGCTAAAATTAAAAACAAAACCATATATTGCTGGCCACTCCATGGGTTCAATAATCGTATCTAACTATGTCGAAAAATACCCAAATGACGTGAATCGAAAAGTAATATTAATGTCACCAATTTTTCGAACTCATACTGACCAAATAATCAGCAATATAATATGCGCTGTGTTAATTTTCCTTTTGCGGTTGTTGCCAAATAAACTCCGCTACAATTTACTGAAAAGTAGAGTAGTGTCTTTTTGTATATCGCACTATCTAACATGTGACAAAAATAAACAAAAACAAATTGACGAGCTGCATTATCGATACTCTGGGCGCTTTTCGTCGGCAAATTCTATTATGGCGGATATAAAGATATCCATGCGTTCGCAGACGATTATTCCGTTAAAGAAGGACAATTTATTAATAATTGGCGACAAAGATAAGTTAACCTCGTTAGAATTGATTCGGCGCATGTCTGATGATAATGCGTGTAAAATTAAAATTATTCCCAATTCTGGACATTTGATTAATTACGAAAAACCTCAGCAAATCGCCAATGCAATATCTAACTTTATTGGCTAGCCTAATTGCTTAGAACGGCTCCGCAATACATTATTGTAGATTTTTTCAAAACGCGAAAGTGTGTAGTTGATATCATGTTTAGCGATCATTTTTAGTGCGTTTTTTGACATTTTTTCGCGAAGCTCTTTATTGGAAATAATGGTGTTAATACCGGACGCTATCCCATCCGTGTCATTCGGCTCAAATATAAAACCATTTTCGCCATCTTTAACTAACTCCGTAACGGCGCCTGCATTGACGGCTATCGCGGGTAGGCCAGAAGCCATTGCTTCCATCAGCACAATGCTTTGGGTCTCTGTTTTAGACGTGATTACAAATACTGTACCAGTACGATATATTTGTGACAAATCATCGCCAATAACTCGCCCAATGAAATGAGTCTGGCTACCAAGTTTCTTCCTTTTAATCATTTTTTCGAGTTTCTCGCGAGCGGTCCCATCGCCAACCATAACTAAGTGAGCTTTTGGCACCTCTTTTATTAGTTTTTTGAACGAATTGACTAATATATCGAGACTTTTTTCGGGGTCTATTCGTCCCACATATAGTATTATTGGTACATTCTTTGGTATAGCATATTTTTTGTATATCTCTTCGCTCGCTGGGCCTTTCGTGAAATGTGATAAATCAATCCCGTTGCTCAGAGCCTCAACGGGGACTTTAAAAGAATGATGATTTTTTGGCAGTAGGTCAGTAATTGCTTGTTTTGTTGGTAAAGTTGCATATTCGCTTCGTCGTAGAAAACTCATAAAATACGCATTCATTGCAGCGTTTATAGGCTTTTTAGCAAACTTAGGCAACTTTACTTGTTGTGTGAGATTATCGGGGTAGGTATGGTCGGTCATTACGATTGGAATATTACGTTTTTTTGCGTATCTAAATATTGCCAAAGCGAGCGGGCCAGACGTTTGGTTGTGAATAATATCCGGCTTAAAATCCTCTAAAACGCGCTTTATGTCTGAGTATGGATTATAGCTTACATGTAGGCCATTCTTATATAAAAACTGTGGTATTTTTATGCCTAATATTTTTTTATCATTTGGGATTTTTTCGATTTGGTCCGGGTACAAATACATTCTAGTAGATTTAAGGCGAACTACTGTAAAGTTGCAATTGGGGTCTTTTTCGACCGAGAATTTGCCGGAGATACTTGGCGTAAGAACCATCACCTGATGGCCGCGCTTTTTTAAACCGGTTGCTAGATTTTTCGAAAATACCGCTACGCCGTTAATCATTGGATAATACACGTCCGTAGAGATTACTATTTTCATGATATGATTTTATCATATGGCAATCCCTAAAAAGATTCACTACATCTGGGTTGGCACGGCGCCGATACCAAAACAAGACAAAAAATATATTGAACAGTGGCAAAAGTTGCACCCAGACTTCGAAATTAGGTGTTGGACGGAAAAAGATATTGACCTAGATAAATATCCACTAGTCGCAAAAGCAATGAAAGAGAAGCGTTGGGCGCTTGCTGCGGATATTATTCGGATGTACGTGGTTTATAATGAGGGCGGTTTCTATATGGATACCGACGTTGAACTTCTGCGCCCCCTAGATGACCTGCTTAAATACGATGGCGTAGCCTGTTGGGAATCTAAATATTGGTTTACTACTTCTTTTTTTGGCGCCAAGAAGCACTCCGCCTGGATTGCAAAAACACTCCGCCGCTATGAGGGGCTTCTGCCGAAGAAAATAACCAACGAGACGTTTATGTGTACAGTACACAGCCTATCAATATATGCGGAGGATATTTATGGGCTAAAACTTGATGGAAAAACTCATGTGTATGATGAAAAATTTGCCGTATTTGCGCCTGAATATTTCAACCCAAAGCATTATAGTACTGGCGTAATGCGTCAAACCGAAAACACGCGCGCAATTCACCATTATGCATCTACGTGGCATTCAAAGTTCGAAAAAACGATGCAAAATTTAGGAACTTTTTTCATCCGGCTAATCGGGCCAAAAATATATAGCTTTTTTGAATTCTGTTATCATAAATATCTCACGTTTAAGATTCGTCGTCAGAGCAAATAAGTGTTAAAATACAAATATGAAAAAAGTCAAAAAGCCTGCCGCCGTTGTCAATCGCCGCGCGCACTATGATTACAATTTGTCCGATAAAATCGAGACAGGCATGGTTTTGACTGGCGCTCAAGTTCGCCTTATTCGCGATCGCCATGCCCAGTTAAAAGGGACCTATGTTACTATTCGTAATCACGAACTTTGGCTTTTAAATCTAACTCTTGGCTCCGAGACATCCGAGAATATTAAATTACTCGCGACTAAGAAACAGATTGCTGCGCTAGAGCGTGCTAAAGTTGATGGCTCTACAATCGTCCCAGTCGAACTTCATCCGTTTAAACGTCATATTAAATTAACAATTGCGGTTGGGCAGGGTAAAAAGAAATACGACAAGCGTCAAACCATTAAATCGCGCGACTTAGAACGTGAACGCTCTCGCTATTGACACTCAAATATGGTATAATTATTAAAAGTATGGCTCGCATGCGCGAGTCTTTATTAATCATAGAAAATAATGGAGCAACCTATATGAGAGCATTAGCTAAAGATCTCACTGTCAAATCTGGTAAAGTCGAGCTTGCTGGTTGGGTTAATTCACGTCGCGATCATGGTGGTTTAATTTTCATCGATTTACGCGATCATACCGGCCTAATTCAGCTCGTAGTTGACCCAAATACCGCTGAGGCTTTTGAGCTCGCCGAGTCAATTCGTGACGAATTCGTTATTTGCGCTACCGGTACCGTTCGTAAACGCGGCGAAGGTCTAGAGAATCCAAATATTTCAACTGGTGATATAGAAGTAGTAGTTGATACTCTCGAACTCCTTAACCGCTCTGAACCGCTTCCAGTTAATACGCACGATGAGGGCGTAGAGAGCGGAGAAGAACTTCGCCTAAAATATCGCTATCTTGATTTACGTCGTCCAAGCATGCAAAAACGTCTTGCTCGCCGTGCTAAATATTACAAGTTTATGCGTGATTACATGGAAGAAAATGATTTCATTGAAGTAACTACTCCCATTCTCGCTAACTCATCACCAGAAGGTGCACGCGATTTTCTAGTCCCATCCCGTCTTCATCCAGGTCAATTTTATGCACTTCCGCAAGCTCCACAGCAATTCAAGCAATTATTAATGGTTGGAGGTGTTCCGCGTTATTACCAAATTGCTACCTGCTTCCGCGATGAAGATCCACGTGCTGACCGTCTATACGGCGACTTCTATCAGCTCGATTTGGAAATGTCTTTTGTTGATAATGGTGAAACTGTTCGTCAAACTATGGAGCCGCTTATTGTTAAGCTTGCGACGGAATTTGGTGGTAAAAAACTTCTGACCGACCCCAAGAATATTCCACGCATTCCATATGTTGAAGCAATGGAAAAATATGGTGTAGATAAGCCAGACCTTCGTTATGGTATGGAATTAATCGATTTAACCAACGATCTTGAAAAGACTGAGTTTGCAGTTTTTGCAAAAGCCGAATGTGTTAAGGCAATTTGTGTCAAGAATGGTGCCGATCTTAGCCGTTCCCAAATCGACAACTTTACGGAGCAGGCGCGCAAGCTTGGTGCTGGCGGATTGGCCTACCTTACCTATACTAAAGACGGTATTAAGTCTCCTATCGCAAAGTTCTTGAGTGAAAAAGAACTGGATGCTATTACTAAGAAAACTGGCGCAAAAGCAGGAGATGCCGTATTCTTCGGCGCCGACAAGCGTGAAAAGGTTAATAAAGTTCTTGGTCAACTTCGTATTGCCTTTGCGGATCATTTCGAATTAAAGAATCCTGATGAAGTAGCAATTTGCTGGATTGTGGATTTTCCGTTCTATGAATGGGATGACGGCGCTAATAAGCTAGATTTCGGGCACAACCCATTTTCTATGCCAAAAGGTGGTCTCGATACGCTTGAATCCGCCAAAACTAACCAAGAGAAGCTCGCAATTGTAGCTGACCAGTATGATATGGTTATGAATGGTTATGAAATCTGTTCTGGAGCTGTGCGTAATCATAATCCAGAAATTATGTACAAAGTCTTCGGAATTCTCGGCTACGATAAAAAATATGTCGAACAACGTTTTGGTGGTATGCTAAATGCCTTCAAGTTTGGAGCTCCACCACACGCCGGCTGCGCCTTTGGCATTGATCGCATTTTTATGATTCTTGAAAATGCCGAAAATATTCGTGATATTATCGCTTTTCCAAAGAATGGTTCTGGCGTAGATCTTATGATGGGGTCTCCTTCGGTGGTAGACGAGTATCAGATTTCCGATTGTCATCTCGCCATTGTTGAGCCAGAAGAATAGTCTCGTGCTACAATAATAGATATGCAGAAAAGAATTAACTACAGTCTAGTGTTCGCCGCAATGATTGTAGTTTTTTCATCTACTTCAGCCACGGCGATTAAACTTGACGATAATCGCATTGGTGCTATCTCGCAAAACTGCTCGATTATAAAAGAGCGTCTACGCCGAATTGAAAGTGTAGGCGCAAAAAGTCGCGTCTATCTTGGCACGCAATATGAGTCTATCTATTCTGGATTAATGTCAAACTTTAGTCTTCGCTTAATGAGAAATGGGATTGCAAAGCAGGATATAGCTAACCAACAAGCGGCATTTCAAAGCGAGCGTGAGCGATTCCGCAATGATTTTATTGGATATTCTCAGGAGCTACAATCGCTAATTGATATGGATTGTAAGAATGAGCCAATTAAGTTCTATCGACAACTCGAAAAAACTCGCAAAAAGCGCGCAGATATAACGAAGAGTATGGAGCGCATGGATGAGATAATCTCCAAACATCGCCAATCAGTTTTAGTTATTCGGGACGACTTATCAAAGGATGATACTGATGAATAAAAAAGAAGATAAAGATAAAAAGACCATTCGTGGCGGTCGTAATCTCATAATACTTTGTTTGGGGTCCATTGCGATTGCCTTAATTACGACATCGGTAAGCTTATATTTTTACAGCAAAGGTGATATTTATATTGATCGCTCGCGGCCAGGGTATATTTCGGAAGACGAGAAGCATAATACGGACGATGATGTTCAGGAAAAATACTCCAATGAAGGCGACATCACTGAAAAAACCTTAACGGAATATATTGAGGAGCTCGACCGTGTATCTGAACGTATTAATGCCTCAAAAAACGATTTCGGACCGGATCCACTTTCAGACGATAATCTTATGATTACGTCGAATGACGAAGAAGAGTGATTTTACTCCGCAAACCGTTTACGCAACCAGTCGTCAGCTGGGCCAGCGGTCATCAATACGATTAGCCAATTATTGTCATGCAGATGATGAAGCTTTTGCGCTAGGTTATCATCTAGCTCTACAACCTCAGTTTGCTCTTTTGTCTCGGTGTTATCAGATAACTCGTTCGGCGTTAAGATTGGTAAATCTGGGTTTTCGCGAGTTAGATATGTAGGAAGCCAAAAGACTTTATCGGCACCAACGAAGGCGTATCTGTATTGATCTTTTACTTCGTGTTGACGAGTATTTTGATGCGGCTGATAGATTACCGCTAGGCCAGCATATCTGTCGCGCTCTTTCAGTTCAACCGCCATTTTTACTGTTGATGAAATTTCATTTGGGTGGTGTGCATAATCTGTATATACGCCACGCGTTATTCTTTCAAAACGCCTACCAGCACCAGGGAAGTCATTTAGAACTTTGACTATTCTGCGAAAATCTATATTCGGCGCAATCTTTTGAATTACTTCTAGTGCAATACTGGCATCTTGTCTTCGCAAACCGCCTACAAGTGTGATGGCACTATTAACTGTTGTATTTTTAACAACTATTTCGCTCTGAGCCATAAATTTGTCAAAAGCGGCGCGATAGTCTTCAATCGTAGGATAAATGTCTGGATGGTCGTAATCTATGCAAGTAATTGCCGATAAATATGGATGATAGGCCAGAAAATTCCTATCATACTCATCGGCTTCATAGATAAAATATTGAGAGCTATTATCATAATGGCCACCATTACCCCAACTAATAGTCGTTCCGATTAAGTAACTAACAGGAATTTCTAATTGCGATAGCGCCCATACTAGCATTGCGGTAGTTGTAGTTTTGCCATGTGTGCCAGCAACAGCTATCATTTTTAATCCTTTTTGCTCGACCAAATCGGCCAAAAAAGTGTCTCGTTTTGTGCATTTTATTCCTTCTTCGCGAGCAGCTTTTAATTCTGGATGATCTTCGGGTATAGCCGAAGAGTAAACTAGCCAATTCACGCCTCTTTCTTGATTAATCTTTTTGAAGAAAGTGCCATCCTGTAAACCATATTCTACTTCAATTCCGCGATTATCTAATTCATCGCTAATAGCTCCACGCTTTAAATCGGATCCGAATATTGTTAAACCCATATCTTGAGCCAGTTCTGCTAATGGACCAAGCCCTGTGCCGCTTATACCTGAAAAATAAACATTCATATTTGTAGTATACCATCATCTAAGATATTGCGTTTTTTGATAAGCTTATGCTAAAATAGTACCGTGTAGGAAGTGTGTCTATTTTTGGGATCAGCCCTAAATAAATATAAAAAGGAGCTGAAAAATGTTTGAAATAGGCATCAAAAAGAGGTGTAAAAAACTATATCGTAGCAATATAGGCAAACTACTATTAGCTGCGCTACTTTTTGTTGTTAGTATTACTATTATCTTTATCGCGAAAACAAACGACTATTCAAAGATATCTTGGAGTAAGGATGCTGCCGATAGTCAAATTAGCGTCAGGGCAAACGATAATGCTTTTAGTGCGGACGTTAAAATGGCTGTTGAAAGAAGCGACGATGAGGAAATAGCAAAAATAGCTCGCAGTGCTGCTGGTCAAGGGGATCAAGAAGTCTATGCGTACAATATTACCTTTTTAGATAAAGATGGAAACGAAACGCAGCCAAATTCTCGCGTTAAAGTTACAATTAGTCCGAAAGAGTTTGAACTTAAAGCTAATCGTTATGCTCTAGTTCATATTGACGATAATCATGTAGCTAAATATCTCGGCAACATTGCCACGTCGGCCACTGGGGATATCAGTTTTTTTGCGGATAGCTTTTCGATATATGCAATTATTCCAACTCGCGAAACTGACCAAGAGCGTTATGCGCGATATACGTACGAATTTTACGTAGATGATGAGGTTGCGGCTAGTCAAATTGTTCGTAACGGAGACATATTAAATGCTCCGGCCGCACCAACAAAAGAATCGCTAATCTTTATGGGGTGGTATACGGAAAACAACCGAGTCTTCAATGACTTAAATCAACCTGTCAGTATTCCGGACAATATAAAAACCGACAAAACTATCAAACTTCATGCTCGCTTTGCTGACAAAATTTACTCCGTTATCTTCTATAACCCACAAGGAAATGTCCTAGCTACTAGAACTGGCACCACTGGCGATAGTTTTGATACGAACGAATATCGTTACGAAGTTAGCGCGGGCTTCTTTGTCGAATCATGGACTACAGATGCTAGTGTTATGGATTATTATGATTTAGATCTATGTGATCATCATTGTAGCGTCCCTAATTCGTTCCATCCAGCCGATGAGCTAAGGGGTGAATATACTTTTGTAAATTATGACTTAAAGTTATATCCAGTCGTGCGCGAAGTTCAATGGATTCACTATTACACTAATGATCATGATAGCGACGAACATACGGCCGCTTCATATACCCCAGCAGATTATGCATTTTATGGCGAAACTGTCGATCAACCGAGCAATCCGCGACGGAATGGCTACGATTTTATAGGCTGGACCACTGACCAAGCTGGTAACAATTCCTTTAATTTCAGCACGCCGCTTACTCAAAATGTGGACCTTTATGCTCAATGGCGTCCACATACAAATACGCAATATCGTATTGTTTTCTGGAAAGAAGCCCTAGATGAGAATAATAACTATATCGAAGGAAAATATGACTTTGCCACATATTTGGATAACTCAGGGACTAGCGGCTCCAGCATCACTGTTTCTCAAAGTCAAATTAATCAAGTTTTACGTCAAAGCGGCATGGAATACTACGAGTTTGATCGTGTTGAAAATGGTGCGATTATTCACGGTGACGGCTCGACGGTTGTAAATGTCTATCTAAAACTACATGTATATACAGTAAAGTTTATTGTTGAAACAACTACGGGTACTGGTAATCGTACTAGGTATTGTTTAAATTACAACAATACGAACGGGTCTGCAACTACTCTATGTCAGAATACTAGCTATGCAGCAGATACGTCACTTGATATTCATTACACGAATGGTGCACCGCATGATCTTAAGAACGGTTACAGTTTTGAGGCTCGTATGGGGCAAAATATTAGCACATTGTATCCTGGCGTTGGTCAAATTGTAATTAATTACACCGGTAATAATACGACCATCGCAAGAATGATACCATATGCCTGGAGAGCTCAAAGCGATAATCCTACTAGTACAATACGTATTTCGAAGCCGATAACAATGACTACTGATTTGGTTCGCAACGATGGCGAGGGCGCTACCTTATACTTAATTAATACCATTGCGAGCACCCACGTTGTGGACGTGAACTACTGGTTTGAAAAACCGGACGGAAGCGGATATGAACGGTCTGAGGATTATTCATTTACGGCCAATAGTAGTGCAAGCAACTTTAATGGCCGGGCTGTTACTGGCTATGAATTGTTAAGCTCAACTCCATCTGGCTATTCCGGATCTAGTGGTAATACTTTTAACTTCTATTACAAACGGAATACGTACAGCTTAAATTTCTATAATTACAATACTGCCGGCGAATCATTCTCTAATATTCGTCACGGCGCCAATCTAGCAAATTACGATTATATTCCAAGTCGTCCTGCCGGGCTAGAAGATGCGTTCACTTTTGAGGGCTGGTTTACTACTCCGGAATGCATTTCTGGCACTGAGTTTGATTTAACTACCGATGTTATGCCGATGAGCAATCTAATGCTGTATGCTAAATGGGAAAATACCCATTACGTTACAGTTTCCTTTAATCCAAACGGTGGCAACGCAATCGCATCGCAGTCTGTGTTGTATGGCGATCAGGCTCGTGCTGTTGATGATCCTGCTCGCGTCGGCTATGTTTTTGTGGGCTGGCGCAAGACTGACGGTACCTTCTTTAGCTTCGATAATATTATCCTCGAAGATACCCAATTAGTGGCTAGCTGGGTGCCATTTGATACGATAAGAGTAAATTATGACCCGAACGGCGGAACGCTCATCGAGAGTGATAATGAAACCTATGTAGATACCTCAACTACTGCCATTCTACCTGCTCCAGAGGAGCCAAAACCGGGAGAATACTTCGTTGGTTGGAACGTAAATGGGCGCATCTATTATCCAGGCAATGTAGTAATGATTCTCTTGTCCGATATCGAGGACGGTAGTGATACTCTTACTATTGTTGCGGAATGGGGTAGAGAAGTTGAAAAAACTCAAATCACTTACAGCCCAAACACTGGCACGGGCGAAGAGGCGAGCTTTATTCTTGAGCAAAACGAAGCCTTTACGACTAAGACCGCAGCTGAGCTTGGCTACACTAAAGCTGGACACACATTAGTTGGCTGGAATACCGAGCCAGACGGTTCTGGTATAACTCTCAGGGTTAATACTCAGTGGGCGGCAGATCAGCGCGCATCTTTGCCGAACGTACTGTATGCGCTATGGGAAAAGAACTGCCATACCTTAACAGTCCAACATCAATACGCTAATGGCAGTCAATATGACGAAACAGAGACTAGTACCGTCTGCTATGATGAACCGTATGCCACTAGCCCATCTAGTAGAGATAACACGTACGTTGGCGTGGTTACGAGTGGTCAGGCTTCAGGCAATATGCCAGACGAGGATGTCAATGTGATTTATACATATACCAAGCGTGACGCCGTCGTAACGGTTCGACACATAGACGAAGATGGAGCTCCGTTAGCCGCAGAAGAAAACATACCGTATCATTACGATGACCAATACTCAGTTAGTCCGAACCCTAGTTTGACTCCATACTATGACTCATCTGCAGATAAGCCAACTTCTGGATTAATAGATGCGGACAGCATTATTATTACATTCACATATACGAAGAAAAACTTCACTCTTACTATAAAACACCAACTTGCCGATGGTAGTGATTTTGATACTGCGCAAACTCAGACATATAGATATCTTGATCCATACGCCGCTCTGCCATCAACTAGGGATAATGATTATGAAGTAATCCGTACGGACGGCAACGCTTCTGGCATTATTGAGGGCGATACCACTGTCGTATTTGTGTATGCTAAGAAGAAAGCAACCATCACAACTCTTCACTTAGGAGTAAATGGCGAAGAGCTTGCTAATCCGGTTACCCAAGTAGTGGAGTATGGTGATTCTTATAATGTCACGCCGGACGCGAACCTTTTGGATGCCTACACTTATACGGTCGACAAACCAGAATCGGCAGAAGTACATGGCGACGTGACAATTACCTACACGTATACTATTAAGAAATATACGCTCAAAGTTACGCATCAGACTGACGCTGGAATAGTACTCGATTCGTCATCTGAAACTCTTGATCATGGAACTCACTACAAAAAGAATCCCCTCGATCGTCCAGACTATATTCTAATAGACACGGCTGGAGTAACCGAAGGCGATATTTCCTCAGATGTTGAGATTACCTTCACTTACACCAAGAAAACCTTCACGGTCACTATAAAACATATCATTGAAGATGCCGAAGATATCACCGAACAAAAAACCGTGGAATACGGCGCTCCATGTCCAGCAACACCAAAATCAGAATTGCTCACCGAATAT
>JAZQCP010000010.1:0-1666 GCA_045546295.1 Candidatus Nanosyncoccaceae bacterium
ATCTTCACGGGCAGGTTCATGCCCAGAATCTCCTTCACCTTGCGGGCTACCAGCGGGCTGAACGGGGCCAGAATGTTGGCATAATATTTCTCGGCCTCTTGCAGCACCTCGTCAAGGCACACCTGGTCGTCATAGAGCGACTCGGTGGCATAGTGCTGTCCGAAGCCGTCGTTGCTGAACAGGATTTCCTCACCACTCAGGTAGCAGAACATCGTGTCGGGCCAGTGAAGCATCGTGGCTTCGATAAAGGTGAGCGTAGTGTCGCCCAGCTCCAGCTTGTCACCGGTCTTGACGTTGACAAAGTTCCAGTCCTGGTGATAGTGGCCGCGGATGATGGCCTCGCCCTTGGCTGTGCAATAGATGGGAGTGTCGGGGATTTCGCGCATCAGGTCCACGAGAGCACCACTGTGGTCAATCTCGTTGTGGCACATCACGATATAGTCAATCTTATCGAGGTCGATTTCCTTCTTGAGGTTAGCGACAAACTCGCGGCTATAGGGGAGCCATGCGGTGTCGATGAGTACATTCTTCTGGTCACGAATCAAGTAGGAGTTATAGCTCGAGCCACGGTGGGTCGATAGCTCATCGCCATGGAAGCGCTTCAGCTCCCAATCGACCTTACCAACCCAAGTCACTCTCTCGGTCAATTTCTTACCCATGTGTAATGTTTTATATAGTCGGTTAATAGTAAAGTTTCGATAGGCGTTAGGCTTTAGGCGTTAGCGGCGTCCGCCACCTGATGGCTAAAGCCTAAAAGCTAACAATCTGCAAAGGTACTTCTTTTTTCATTTCCTAACAGCAAAAGGGCAAAATAAAATTTCGTAATGATATAGCAGATGACCCTGAAAAGTTTTGGCGATGATATAGATGTTGGCCTGAACCCTGCGGGGCTAATGCGAACCTTTAGCTCGGCGAAGCCAATTTCGCGAATTAGTTATATTTTTTATCACGAATAGTTTTAAATATTTTTCGTGAAATACAGTTTGATTTATTCGGCCTGATAAAGTTTTTGAACGTGGATTACGCAGATTTTCACGAATTTAATTAAAAAACATCCGCGTTAATCAGCGTAATCTGCGTTTTTTAACGAAATTCGCATTAAAAAACTTTTCAGGGTCAACTGCTATATCGTTACCAAAAGATTAATATTATACTAGTTCAAAGTCATAATCCTCGGGGTCATAGCCAGCATATTCCTCGGCCTCGTCGATGGCACTGTCGGCCGTACTGCCCTCGGTGAAGTAGCAGTCCACTACCTCGCCAGTCTTCTTGTCGATGATGTTGATTTCAAATTCTAACATGATGATTTTTGTTTTTAAAAAAGATGAAACTTTGCGTGTACTCGTGGAAAATATGGAAAAAATAAAATTTCTGGAATTTTCCATTTTCCATTTTTTCCATTTTTTCCATGTAAATATATTATAAAGGAGTATTGCTGTCGCAATACTGTGGCGACAAGCGATAGGTAACACCGTTCTCGCTCTCGAGGATGTTTTTCTCGATGGCTTCGTTGACCAGGGTGTAGGCCTGCTAGTTTTTCTTTTCTCTGGGCAAGCTTCCAGCTTGCCGAACTATGACATTGTTGGGCTGGTGGTTTTATTTCATGATAATGTTAGGTGGGGTGTGGGGTTTGTTGTAATTTTGGGGCATGGATAAACGTGGTGAA
>JAZQCP010000011.1:0-143029 GCA_045546295.1 Candidatus Nanosyncoccaceae bacterium
ATAAAAGCAGTTTACAACCCGAAGGCCTTCGTCCTGCACGCGGCATTGCTCCATCAGGCTTTCGCCCATTGTGAAAGATTCCCTACTGCTGCCTCCCGTAGGAGTCTGGGCCGTGTCTCAGTCCCAGTCTGGATGATCATCCTCTCAAACCATCTAACGATCGTCGACTTGGTGAGCCATTACCTCACCAACTATCTAATCGTACGCAGGCCAGTCCCAAACCGTCCGAAGACTTTAATCCGAAGATCACATGCGGTATTAGCCACTCTTTCGAGTAGTTATCCCTCAGTTTGGGGTCCGTTCCCACGCGTTACTCAGCCGTCCGCCGCTCGCCGACAGATCTCATTCTATTCTCGAAAGCTTCAAGAACAGGATGAGACCCTCGCTGCCGCTCGACTTGCATGTATTAGGCATGCCGCCAGCATTCATCCTGAGCCAGGATCAAACTCTCCATTAAATACTACCCTACTGGGTAGACTTTATTTGAATTTGAAAACTCAATATAAAAGACTGACGATGATAATTAATTGCACAACTAAATTGTTAAAATACGTAAAATTTTAAAAGCTCAGCTAACAAGAGTGTCAAATTAATTGTCCTCTCGCAGTTGAACTGTTCTTATCTTATATTACCTAAACTGAACTGTCAAGCACTTTTTTGGACTTTTTTTATAATTCCCACCAAGTGTCGCCTAAAACAGATTATTACAGATAAAACCAAGCAAAATACCCAAAATGGCTCCTACGCAAACCTGCGGAATCGTATGCCCTTCCACTACTCTCATCTTGCGCGTTCTTTTATTATGATCAGACTCGGCAATTATATTTAATAGCTTGCCCTGCTCTCCAACCGCATAGCGCACATTTACAGCATCATAGACGACAATAATAGTCATCGCTAAAGCCAATATAAATAGACCGCTCGTAAAACCATCTCGCAAACCGAAAAAGACCGTCAAGCCCGTAAAACTAGCCGTATGCCCGCTCGGCATTCCGCCACTACGCGTAAAACAATCTACGACCTCCGCAAAACTTAATGGTCGCTTTTTTACGACTAAATCACCGATAAACTTACCTGACTGCGCAAAAAACCACCCCAATACAAAAGCAATCAGGCCTCCTATACTTCCTAATTCCATATCTCTATTATATATTATTCGGTTTTTTCGCACAAAAAAAGCAAGGGCGACCCATAAATAATGCTCCAAAGCCTATGCTCCGGAGCATTATTTTAAAGGTGCTTTAACGCGGTTATTTTGTTGAATCGCTTTCCTTAGAAGCCTCCTCGATCTCTTCCTCTTCGTGCGGGATTATGCCAATTGAAGCTACCGTATCGCCATCATTAAGGCGCATCACTCGCACACCCTGAGTGGCGCGACCAAGCGTTGGAATATCCTTTACGGCTACTCTAATCGCCTGCCCACCGGTTGACATCATGATAATCTCCTTGGCTTCAGGGTCAAGCGTATGTACTGCTGCAATTGGTCCAGTCTTCGCCGTTACGGCTGCCACCTTTACGCCTACGCCACCGCGTTTATGCGGCGGGAAGTTAGTTGCGGCTGTCATCTTACCATAACCCTTAGTCGAAATTACAATTAATTTTTGACTCTTCGGATCAGATACAACATCCATGCCCACAACGGTATCGTTTGGACGCAAGCGTACGCCACGCACGCCGCGCGCCGAGCGACCCATTGGGCGCACATCTTTCTCATTGAAGCGGACAGCCTGACCGGCAGATGTCGAGATGATAATATCATTCTCACCTGTCGTACCACGTACCCAGCGCAATTCATCACCATCATCAAGCTTAATTGTAATCAAACCATTCGTGCGAATATTGGCGTAATCTTTTAGCGAAGTCTTCTTAATCGTGCCTTTTGCGGTCGTCATAAAGAGATAACCATTCTCTCCTGCTTCGTCGCCCTGCTTAATAACAGCTGTAATCTTCTCTTCTGGATGAAGATTCAAAAGATTTACCGAAGCTGTACCCTTTGCCACCAATGACGATTGTGGGATTTCGTACGCCTTAATTCGGAAAATACGACCCTGGTTCGTAAAGAATAGCAAGAAGTCGTGCGAAGAAGCTGTAATAATAGTATCGATTACATCTTCTTCCTTCGTAGTCATGCCACGACGACCTTTACCACCACGATTCTGTTTCTTGAAATCATTCTGCAACACGCGCTTCACGTATCCTTGTGCCGTCAAGAGTACAACACTCTCTTCATCTGGAATTAAATCTTCCTCAGCAAACTTTCCAAGCTCATGATTAAAAATCTTGCTGCGACGTTTGTCGCCATACTTCTCTTTCATGGCAAGCAATTCTTCCTTAATTACATTTAGGATAGCTTGCTCGGAAGCTAAGATACCCTCAAGTTTTGCAATTAATTCTTGAAGCTCTTTCAATTCATTTTCAATCTTATCGCGTTCTAGACCTTGGAGACGGCGCAATTGCATTGCCAAGATAGCCGCCGCCTGAACTTCAGATAGACCAAAGCGTTCCATCAAGCGCTTATCCGCATCATCGTAAGACTCACGAATCGTCTTGATAACTTCATCAATATGATCAAGCGCAATCTTCAAACCCTCTAAGATATGTGCACGCTCTTTCGCCTTATTGAGTTCGAACTCTGTACGACGACGCACTACTTTTTGACGATGCTTAATAAACTCCGCCAAAATCTCCTTGAGGCCCATCACCTTCGGCTGAATACCGTCAACTAGCGCCAAGACGTTATAGTGGAACGAAGTCTGTAAACCAGTTAACTTATAAAGCTGGTTCAAAATCTTCTTCGGGAAAGCATCCTTCTTTAGCTCTACTACTACGCGAATCTTACCACGAGCGGACTCATCGCGCGCATCAGCAATATGATCAAGCTTCTTTGCAAGTACTAATTCGCGTACTTTATCAACAAAGGCCTCCTTACTCATACCATAAGGCACTTCCGTGATTACGATATTGAAGCGGCCGTTCTTGCGCTCCTCAATATTTGCTACCGCACGAATTGTCACAGAACCACGACCAGTTTCGTAGGCTTGCACCATTGGTGCACCACCGTAAACTTCAGCACCAGTCGGAAAATCTGGACCCTTTACGTGCTTCATCAATTCTTTCAGCGTAATCTCTGGGTTATCAATCTGCGCAATCGTCGCATCAACTACTTCACCGAGGTTATGCGGCGGGATATTGGTCGCCATACCGACCGCAATACCCATCTGGCCGTTCAAGAGAATGTTTGGGACTGCTGCTGGCAGTACCACTGGTTCTTGTTCGGTTCCATCGAAATTATCGCGGAAA
Source organism: Candidatus Nanosyncoccaceae bacterium (assembly GCA_045546295.1). Taxonomy (GTDB): domain Bacteria; phylum Patescibacteriota; class Saccharimonadia; order Saccharimonadales; family Saccharimonadaceae; genus UBA2834. The sequence continues at coordinate 3,301 of JAZQCP010000011.1, forward strand.
TCGACTGTGTTCTTCTCGATATCCGATAGAAGTTCAGCGCCTATCTTGTCCATGCGAGCCTCAGTGTAACGCGAAGCAGCTGCTTCATCACCGTCCATCGAGCCAAAGTTACCCTGACCTTCTACTAGCGTATAGCGCATCTTCCAAGGTTGCGCTAAGTTTACCATTGATTCGTAAATCGAAGAATCACCGTGTGGATGATATTTACCCATTACTTCACCGACGATACGAGCGGACTTTACGGTTGCATGTGGCGCCTTCCAACCGTTCTTATTCATTGCGTAAAGAATGCGACGGTTTACCGGCTTCAAACCATCACGTACATCAGGAAGTGCGCGATCAATTAAGACCGACATCGAGTAACGCAGGAAGCTATCTTCCATCACGTTCTCAACCGTCAACTCTTCTATGCCATCTTCGGCCATATGGGCTTTCAAGCCGCCAACTTTTACGACTTCTTCCTCCTCGGATTCAGTATTATAATCGCCCAAAGTCTCATCGACGCCCTTATCATCACTTGAATCTGGTACGCCACCGACTTTACTTGTATCTTTTTCGTCTTTATCTGCCATCTTTCATTCCTCCTTAGAAGTCCAAATCGTCTAGGTCGACCGTTGCTGCTCTAGACTGGATAAAGTTTTTACGTAATTCCGCCTCACTACCCATCAGTTTTGTAAAAATCGCATCTGCTTTCTCGGCGTCTTCAATATTTACCCGAATCAAGGTGCGGTTCTTTGGATTCATGGTCGTCTCCCAAAGCTGGGCGGCATCCATCTCGCCGAGGCCTTTAAAGCGTTGTTGAGCAGTATAGCCTGCCTGTTTAAAGCGCTCATCGTCCGGATTTATCTTCGTACCCGCCGCCTTGCGTTCCTCAATTTTCTTCGTTAGCGTGTGTTCTAGCGCTTCTTCGTTATAGATATACTCAATCTTACGCTGCGAACCTGTACCCTTGATCAAGCCAAATAGCGGCGGCTTTGCCAAATATACATGACCAGCTTTAATTACTTCCGGCATATAACGGAAGAAGAACGTCAAAAGCAGCGTCGAAATATGCGCACCATCCACATCGGCATCCGTCATGAACACGATCTTGTAATAGCGTAGTCCATTAATATCAAAAGAATCACCGATACCGACACCCATGGCCTTAATCAAAGAAACAATCTCCGCATTCGCAAACATCTTATCAAGACGTGCGCGCTCGGTATTCAACACCTTACCACGTAGTGGCAAAATCGCCTGAATCTTCGAATCGCGACCTTCCTTCGCAGAACCAGCCGCCGAGTTACCCTCTACGATAAAGAGCTCACATTCAGTACGATCACGCGAAGAACAATCGGCTAACTTCGAAGGTAAGTTCAACCCCTCAAACGCACCCTTGCGAATTACGTTATCGCGCGCTGCACGGGCTGCTTTACGTGCACGCGCCGCCAAGGTTGCCTTATTAACAATCTTTTTAGCAACGTCTGGATGCTCTTCGAGGTAATATGCAAAATATTCGCTAGTAACTTTATCAACATAACCGCGCACTTCCGGATTGCCTAGCTTATTTTTGGTCTGGCCTTCAAACTGCGGATCTGGCAATTTCACCAAAATTACCGCCGTCAAGCCTTCCTTGATATCGTCACCTGTTAGATTATCCTCTTTTTCTTTCAAGAGACCATTTTTGCGCGCATAATCATTAATCGTACGATTTAATGCCGTACGAAAACCAACCACATGCGTACCGCCATCTGGCGTTAAAACGTTGTTTGCAAACGGGCGAATCGTTTCCGAAAAGCTATCATTGTATTGCACTGCTACTTCTACCACACTGCCCGATACTTCTTTTTCGGCATAGAACACCTCGTCTGCCAGCACTTCTTTTCCCTCATTCAAACGACGCACATAACTCTTAATACCGCCCTCAAAGTAGAAAGAATCACTCTTGCCAGTACGCTCATCATGCACACAAGTCAAAATACCTTTAGTTAAATACGCTTGATGACGCAAATAGTTAACTACCCAATCGTAATCAAAAACAACCGTTTCTTTAAAGATAGTTTCATCTGGATAGAAAGTGATGCTTGTACCGTGTTTCTCGGTTTTACCCGTTACGCCAAATGGCACCACGGTTTTACCAGTATCGAACTCGATATGATGAACTTTACCATCTTTATAAACCTCCGCTACCATATGTTTCGATAGCGCGTTTACCACTGACGAACCTACACCGTGCAGACCAGATGACACTTTATAACCGCCGCCACCAAATTTACCACCTGCGTGCAGGATTGTTAATACTGTCTCTAATGCAGACATTTTTGTTTTAGGATGAATATCGACCGGAATACCACGACCATCATCATCTACTCGACAGCCGCCATCTGCTAGCAATGTGACCGTAACGCAAGTTGCATAACCCGCAATCGCCTCATCGATTGAGTTATCGGCAATTTCTTTGATTAAATGATGTAAACCGTCATATCCAGTTGAGCCGATGTACATACCAGGACGCTTACGAACTGGCTCTAGTCCTTCAAGAACTTGAATCTCCTCAGCATTATACTCATCCGCCCCACCGGACTTCTTAGTTGCAGCCATAGAATACTTACCTCAACTTGATATTTAATACATATATAATAATATGCTATTCCCCTCATAAAATCAAGTCTAAGCCCCCTATTTTCGCGTCTAAGGGCCTTTTCAGCGCCAACGCAGTACGATGCCGTCTTCGTCGTCTTTAACGGCATTAGCGACGCTCTGATTCGCTTGATTCGGCGTAGCAGTCGTTTGTGTTACTGGAGTAGACGTAGTCGGAGTCACCGCCTGCTGACTTACGTTCAAAACTTTACGCGGTTCATGTTGAATTTTTAGCTTGGCATCAGCCTTCAGGAAGTCATTTGTCGCCTTCTTAGTTTCGTTCACCGTCGTATTTGCCGCATTTTCTGCAGCCGTCGCCGTCCAAGTGGAACCAGTTGACATCTCTATTAATTCCTCAGCCGCATCTAGCTTGTGCGCGTTTGAATCGTGCTGAATGTTTAAAGCAGTAGGGTTAGGTGCCGGCTGCGACGCAGGCTTAGCTGCAGGTTGCACTACCTGTTGCGGCGCAGGAGTAGACGCAGCGCTAGGTCGCTCTGCAACCATCGGCTCTGGAGTCTGCATAGGGGTAGGTACAGGGGTAGATACAGGAGCTTGCGCCGTAATCGACTGCGCCCCATTTAATGCGGCCGGCTCTTGCGCTGGCGACGTCGCCACTTTTTTAATCGGTTTTGGCGCCTCTATATTTGGAGTAGCCGACTTCTTCGCTCCTCCTTTCATTGTCAAGTTATCTTCCATTGCTTTCGAAGCGTCTTCGCGACTCTTTTTACCAAGTTGCGCCTTCTTCTCTAGCCAAGAGTCTAAGAAATTCTTCTTTGGCTTAGCTACAGGCTTTTGATTATTAGCCGCCCCCGTTACCCCCGCAGCCGTCGCAGCGCCCGTGGCACCCGCCGTAGTGGTAGTCTCAGCAGCCGGCTTGGCCTTATCCTTCTCGTCCGTAGCCGCCAAGCGCTCGTCAATTTCTGCTTCGACTTCTGCACGTGGGCGACCATACTTCGACAAGGCATAGGCTTTCATGCGCGCCATCAGCTCATCGCTACTATCGCCCATTGGCGGCAATAAACTAATCGTAAATGGCGAAGTTGGCATGTCAAACATCATCACTGTCGCTATCGCACAGAAATTCGGCTGTTTATGCAAATCTTCCGCTGTAAATACTGGCGAAAAGGCTTTTTCCATCAACTCCGCATCCGTCACACCAAGACGACCAGACATAATCGTACCAACGTTGCCAAGCAAAGCTTCGCGAATTTTATCCGTCAACTGCGTCATGAACTGGTTCGCCAAAACAAGATTCAAACGATATTTACGCGCCTCAGACAGAATCGACTCAAAGCTCTCCGTTGCAAAGTTCTGAAACTCGTCTACGAACAGACAGAAATCTTGACGTTCGTCTTCCGGAATATCCTGACGGCTCATCGCCGCCGCCTGGAATTTCATTACGAAAATCATACCTAGAAGCTTCGCATTTAGCTCACCAGTCTTACCTTTCGATAAGTTAACCAACAAAATTTTCTTGTTATCCATGATTTCGCGAATATTGAAGCCCGACTTAGTCTGACCCAAAATATTGCGCATCATCTTATTCGAAAGGAACGGACCCCATTTTGACACAAACCAGCTCGTCACCTCGCCCGCATCGCTTGACTTTTGTGAAGCTGGAAATTCCTTCGTCCAATAATCATATACTGTCTTATCCGTAACGTATTGCAACTTCGACTTTACGAATTCTGGATCAATGAAGCATCTTGGGATATCGATAAAGGTTCCACCTTCAGGATCGCTCATCAATAACAACGCCGCATTGCGGAACATGTGCTGTGCGCGTGGGCCAAAAATACCCTGGTTGCCCGGATCGTACAATGAGGTAAGCATATTAATACCTTCCTGCACAATAAAGTCTTTCTGATCTTCATCGGTAAATTCAAACATATTCATACCGACCGGATTATCCATATTACCCGGCTCGAACACGATAATGTCATCCATGCGCTCTTGTGGCACTTTCGATAATAGCAACTCAATCGCATCACCGTGCGGATCGATAAATGCAAAACCGCGCCCGTCGCACATATCCTGATAAGCAATATTGGTAAGCAAAATAGATTTACCCATACCAGTGGAGCCAATTACATAAGTGTGACGACGACGATCCTTATCGCGTAAACGAATTATTTTTTCTTCACCACGGAATTTATTGACACCTAAAATCACACCATCTTCAGCTAACTTCGCTGGACCATCTACCTGCTTCGTAGCCTGGCGCTCAACTTGCGATGTCGGAATTGAGTTTTGTGATGGCAAGTGGAATAAGCTCGCCATTTCTACACTATTCAACACCATACTGCGTTGAGTCTGCGGGAAAATGCGCAATATATAATCACGCACTAAATCTTCTGATCGATTCATTATGTCGTAACGAAAACCGTTATATTGAGGTAGGTCGTATTGAGAGAAAATTGCTACTACCCCATTTAACAAAGACTCCGATCGCGCTTTGCTACTAGAACTGGCGACTATGCGCACTAAAACTTCAAAACCAGGATACTTCGTCTTCTCTTCGATCTTCTGAATCTCTTCTTGTTGTAAATTTGTTAAAACTTTGTTTTCATCTTGATATTTTTCATGCTCTGAAGGCGGCTCCCACAATGCATGTGCAACATCGCCAACAAAATTACCAGCATTGTATACGGCACGGTTAATTAAATTACCCGTACTATTTTTCCATTTCTTGCCGTCTTTTATATTTTGTACTCGCTCAAGCGATTTTTGTACCCAACTACCATCCGTTGGGCGAAACATAATCTGCAAGCCAATGCCGTCACCTTTTTTTGCTACCGACATAGCATTTATTAAGCCTAACGATACATCTCGCTTCGAATCTTCATAGGTGGAAATTGGATAGTAGTAGTCCTCTTTCAATCTTAGCTCGCCACCAGAAACCGCATCAATCTTTCCTTCTGCACTAAAGAAATTCGGATCGGCCACCTCTTCCATACGCGCAGTTGGATATGCGGCCGTAATCGCCTGTTTTATTGTTTCAGTCAACACAGCTGGCACTACTGCATAGTATTTAATAAAACCGTCATGGGCCACTATTTCAAAACTGATATGCTTCTGACCGTACAGTTTTGCTTTCAAACCCTTCTTTAGCGTCGAAGAGATAATACTATACATTACTTGCGCTTCAGAAAGTTGCTCATTGATAACATCACGCTCATCGCGACCACCCACCTCAATATCGTCTGTACTTGGCGGCAAGTGAATCAACATTGGCACCATTTTTAGAGCACGTGCGATATTCTTACGGTCACGCTTCGCTCCCGCCCAAAGCTTCCAAGCCAACACCAAGCTCACGACAACTACTAGAGCAATTACCGCTATCGTTGCGATATCCATCTAAGCACCTCCCCCATTCAGGCCATCGCCCATCTTGCGAGCAAATGCCTTTTCCATCAATTTCCACCTTGCTATGTCCATTTCCTGCACAAGATGAAATGGGTCCTTTCGATTACGATTCAAAATATCCGTCACGGCTTTTTCGTAACTCTTCGGTAAACTCTCTGCATCACGCGGAACTTTTATTTGTTCAAGCTGAGCTTTAACTTCATCTGCTCTTTGCGCATCACTATCTTTATCGTCTTGTACGGGAACCGCGGAGGCGGGCTGTTCGTTCGGTTGGGCCTCACCGCCAATTTCCGCCGAATTATCGGTATCAATCAGTTCGGCCGGCATTTCAATCTTTGGCTTTAAATCTTCCCGCTGATTAAGAAATTCATTAAACTTCTCTTTTTCGCCATCTTTCGGCAACATCTCTTGAGCACCAAAAAGAGCACCATTCTCACCATGAGCACCCTTTATGTCGCCCTTGTTATCCATAAGCATTATTATATCACAAGACGTTCCGAGAAACTAAGAAACAAAGTAAGACTTCCAAGAAAAATACCGCTATAACTTCTACTATGCTCAACCTGCCAAAAGTCTGACCAATCAACAAGAATAGCGGCGCCAATGCAATAATTGGGCCATAATAATAGCTCTTCTTCTTTATATTGCCACCATTCGCCTTATTTAAGCGTTTCCGTAAGTAAAAAAATAGCCTGCAGCCAAAAACTGCAAGCCCTAGACAAAGAACATACACTAGTATAAAAAGGACAAATACCCCTAAAGCACCCACCCCACTCGGGCTCGTCAAAAACATCATTGCTACAAGAAAGAAGAACGCCGTAATACTGATCGTGAGCAACAACTTATCCATAAGCGAATTATAGCACAAAAGCACTAGTGATTTTCTTTTACTGCCCTTCGCTTGTCGCGCGAAAAATAAGTTATTGCGCAATTATAATGACAAACTGAAAATACTTCTCCCCCACAAGATATTTGGGCCAAAGGTAGAGGGGTTTATCCGGCAAATATATACATTACTTATAGCCGCAAACTTGATCTCTACCCTGGCTTTATTGACCGCCTCTCGTATAGAGAGGCATAGTCCTTGCAAACCTTCGTACTCCTCTGTTTCGGGTATATAAAGTGCTAGTCGTATCTTTGGTTTACGCGCTCTACGCTCCTTACCTCTCGGTAAGTGTTTGGCGGAGCTTAGCTTACTCCTAGGTGTAATTTATGGCTAGAAATAAGCTATTACTACGCCAAATTCACTACACATCCTCTTCTGTTTATTTTTGTGCTTTTTATTTTTGTTCAGGCACATTCTCAATATAGCAAATACTCGCATAAAAGTCAATAATTCTTGTGCTCAAAACTATTGTATTATTTACAACATTAGGCCAAACAACGGGGGCGCATGAGCTTAAATAGTACATAGTAATTTTTACAACATACGAATAAAGCACACCTATTCACTGCTCTGTCGTCCGATATATATAATTAATGCTTGCAATTATCTACAATAATATATATGACGTTATGGTATTGTTGATCACGGCCATCTTCTCAGACTCAGTAATATTTACAACACGCGCCAATTACTACATCACCAAATAGTAAATTCCAAACTGTTTATGTATTTTTTACAGATACAGATACAACCATCTTGACGCTACTTTATGGCTATTTTTACCCATTATTCGTGATATCTTACCCAATTTTTACCAACCCATCCAAAACAAAAAACGTGACAAGACAGCCAAAAATGCGCTCTACCCAGAATGCCACCTGCCCAAAGCCCGGTTCGAATCAAAACATGTCATTCGCACACATATTTTCCACAACAAAAATGCGTAAAAATATTGTAAATAATACAACATTTTTTGTATTGACATGAGCATTTTAAAGCCTTATTATAGAGGTAGCTTTTGAATAAAAATATTATCCAGAGGCCAAAAACAAACATCGATTCCAAAATATAACTCCACACTCCACACAGAAGATCCGGTTTTCCTCGCAGTTACCGGATCTTCACTTTTTTGTATAAAAATCATCAAAAAATCGCCTGCCCTGGCGACTTTTTATTCTAAACTTTTTCTATAGCACTGGTGGAGCTGCCGGATACTGCCTCCGGGTCCGAACTATCTCTGGCATGCAATCTACGGACATAGTTCATTCTTTCATCTCGACAAACTCACTAGAGCTGGAATAAACAAAACTCAGCGAAGTCATGACTAAATTTTCGTGCTAACCACTGTCAGAAGGTCAACCTTATTACCATGTGTATGATATTATCCGAAGTTATGGTATCTCACCGAGGATAACAGACCTAGGTATATCTTAGGCCATTGCGTAAGCAGGCATATAAGCTACATGCTTACTAGCAGTTTTGTCTGCATTTATGAAAACACTTACGGTGTTAATCGATCCGCATGCATACTGTTAATAATCCGTCTAAGCTTTGTCAGCCCCAACTACTTACAATTTTATCGCACTCACGCTTTAAAATCAAGCTTCCACCCCTATATACTTCCGTTATGAAAATCTCAAAAGTTTATTCAGCCATCCCCTATGGCTATACGGGTCATCTGGTTACGGTCGAAGGCGACGCGACTCGCGGTCTTCCCGCCTTCAATATTGTCGGTATGCCCGGTAAAATGATTACCGAAAGTCGCGACCGCATCCGCTCTGCTCTTCGCAACTCTTTATTCGACTTTCCTCGGCACAAAATTATTATTAATCTCGCACCAGCCGAACTCCGTAAGGATAGCACTCATCTTGACCTGCCTATCACCCTAGCGATTCTCAGCCTTTCTCAGCAACTATTGGCAAAAGACCTACAGAATCGTATGTTTGTGGGCGAATTGTCCTTAGACGGCAATTTAAAGCCCATTAAGGGCATTTTAAATATCGTCGAAACAGCCAAGAAATATCGATTTAAGCAGCTCATCATTCCTGCTGGCAACATGCCTCAAGCCACCCTTCTAGCCGACAATAATCTTGACATAATCCCCGCACATAATCTACGCGAATTATGACTATTTCTAAAAGGTAAAGCCGCCATCAAGAACACCACTGTTTTTGTTAAAAATACACAAACAGATAACCATAACCATTTTTATTTAGATGAGGTTATCGGTCAGGAACACGCTAAACGTGCCCTGACCATCGCTGTCGCAGGGCGACATAATATCCTCTTAACCGGTCCGCCTGGTACTGGCAAAACTATGCTTGCCAAAGTCAGCGCCAACCTTATGCCGCCACCAAGTCTCACTGAACAAATCGCTATCACAAAGGTTCATTCCCTTCACTCTCTATGTACAAATATCATCTCGGAACGCCCATATCGCGCCCCACACCATAGTATCAATCTAACCGCTCTATTAGGCGGCGGCCCAAATCTCATACCGGGCGAAATATCCCTCGCTCATCTCGGCGTCCTGCATCTCGACGAGCTGCCAGAATTTCGTCGAGATTGTCTCGAGGCGCTTCGGCAACCGCTCGAGAATCATTTCGTTAAACTCGATCGAATCAATGGGCATACCCAATATCCTGCCGACTTTATGCTAATTGCCACCATGAATCCATGCCCCTGTGGCTACTTTCAATCAAATATCAAAGAATGCACCTGCTCTCCTAGCGCCATTCAGAGATATCGTCAAAAGTTATCTGGACCGCTTTTGGATCGTATCGATATCACAACCCCTGTCCTGCAAGAACCCGACAGCATCCTCCATCACGGCCGCACGATCAACACTAAACAGCATACTCTCGCTCAAAAACAGATTCACGATGCCGTCCAGCAACAACACCTACGCTACCATGACCTTACGAGATTCAACTCTCGCCTTTCTTCGCTTGAGATTACTAGATACTGCCACCTTACGAAAACAGCTAAAGACCTACTCAGCCAAGCTTCAAACCATTATTGTCTGTCCGCTCGTTCTTATTTTAAAATCATTAAAGTTGCTCAGACCATTGCCGACCTAGAACTCTCCCCTAAAATTACCACTGAACACATTTCGGAAGCTATCCAATATCGTCCCCAAATACTCAATTAGCCATATCTGGGGTCGCACCCCTTGTATTTTCGAAAGCATTTTGGTATAATTGTCGCCATAACAAAGTCTAATTTTTTGAGGAGCACTACCATCGGTACCAACAATTCGAAAACACGCATTAATGGAGATATTCGTTATCCGGAGGTGCGCGTTATCAGCGCCGACGGCGCGCAGTTAGGTATCATGTCTAGTCGCGACGCTCAGCTTATGGCGCGCGATGCCGGCTTAGACTTAGTGGAGATTTCCCCTAACGCTAATCCGCCCGTCGTCAAAATCATCGACTGGGGTAAATACCAGTATCAAAAGATGAAGGAGCAATCCCGCGCCAAGAAAAAAGCTAAAAGCTCCGAACTCAAACAAATCAGACTAGGTTTAAAAATTGGGGAAAATGACCTCAATATAAAATGCCGCAAAATCATCGAACTGCTCGATGACGGCGATCGCGTCAAAGTAATGATCATCTTCCGTGGCCGCGAAATGGCTCACAAAGAAATCGGCACCGAACTCATGAATCGCATCATCGAAAAACTCGGCAACGAAGTTGTCGTAGACGGCAAATCGCAGATGAGCGGCCGCAATCTTACCTTTATGGTTCGCCATAAATAGATTGCATTATAACGCCCACCGGTTCCCTACACCCCAAAGCGTTCCATATATCAACTAAAGTAGGAAAGGTAATCAAATGCCAAAAATGAAAACCCACAAGGGTACCGCCAAACGCGTCCGCATTACCAAAACTGGTAAAATCGTCCGCGAACGTGCTTTCGGCAACCATATCCTTGCCAAAAAGTCCAAAGCCCGCAAACGCAACATGAAAACTGCTGCCATTATTGAGGGCAAAATCAAGAAAAACGTTAAAACTGCATTAGGAGCTTAATCATGAGAGTTAAACGTGGAGTCGCTGCTCGCGCAAAGCACAAAAAGATTCTTAAAGCTGCTAAGGGCATGCAGCATTATCGCACTCGTAGCTTCCGTCTTGCGAAGCAAGGTGTCATCAAAGCATTACGTTATTCCTACCGCGATCGCCGCAATCGCAAACGCGATTTGCGTGCTCTCTGGATTACTCGCATTAACAATGCCGCTCGCGAAAACGGCATCAGCTATAGCAAGCTAATCAATGGTATGAAGACTAAAGGTATCGAACTCGACCGTAAGGTTCTTGCCGAACTTGCCGTCAGCGATCCAAAAGCCTTTACTGCCATCTGCGAAAGCGTAAAATAGTTAGGAACAAAAAATACCCCACTATCTGGGGTATTTTTTGTGGAATCTTTTCCCGAAAAGCGCTAGCACTCCAAGGCATACAACTGCCAATAAACATTTTCAGACCAATGGTTTTAGTGCACTTCCCCATCTTTTCAAGATATTTTTACAACAAAAAACTCCACACCAAAACGCGGAATTCCAAGACATAAAAGCTCGTATAATAAGCCGGGTTCTGTGACTTTATTATATAAATATAATAAAGCCCGCAGTCATCTATCTAGCCCCGCAATTGCTCACGAGATCTAGCGGTGAGCGACCATCCGCGGACCACGGTATCTAGGTCTCCTTGCAGCCGGTAGAGTTTACCCCACCCCGATGTCACCACCAAGGTCTGTGGGCTCTTACCCCACTCTTTTCACCCTTACAACAGTTAAACAACTGAAGCGGTATAGTTTCTGTGGCACTTTTCCTACACTTGCGTGCGGTTGCCGTTAGCAACTACCGTGTCCTATGCTGCCCGGACTTTCCTCTCGCCAAAAGGCCAGCGACTACGTCAACGAGCTTGTCGTTAATTATACCAAACCTTGACAACTTTTTCAAATGTTATCTATTAATAAGCTCCCCGGCGCACATTTGCGTCGATGACCTTATTTACTTCCGCATCAGCCTCTACATTCATACTTCTCGGCACATGCGTGAAACTGTAAGCTTCGAGATTCTCCAGTAACTTCAAAACATCTGCGTGCACCTGCAACAAATCCTGATTCTTCACCTTATAAACGCCATTCATCTGGTTCACCATCATTAAGCTGTCACTCTTAAAATGCACCTTCTTCAAACCTAACTCAATTGCCTGCTCTAGCCCTTCTTTCAGGCCATAATACTCCGCTAAGCGCGAGCTGGAAAAGCCCAAAAACTCGCCACCCCTTTTTAGTTCTTTGCCATCCGGGCCGATAATATAATAGCCCAAACCACTTGGCCCCGGATTTCCCCGTGAGCCGCCATCAGTATAGATAGTCGCAAAATCGCTAGCCGGCAACACTTGTGCGTTTTCACCCGATTGCATAATTCGCGACGCTGGCACCCCTGCCTTTGTGGCCGTAATCTGCAATACCATCAATGACGCCTCTTCAAGCGCAAATGAGCCCATTTCCGATACTTTTATCCACTTATAGGCCGAATATCGTTCGTTCGTAATTTTTACCGAGCCGCTCGCAATCTTTATCTCATATACGATATAAAGATTTCCCAATTCGGACGCTCCCTCCAAGTTGGTAAAAGTCACCGCATCAACCAATTGCACGCTCGCGGCTTGCGCGCCTAAGTTCTCATAAATCACCCGCGTCATAGCCTCTTCTGGCTGCTCGCCAAAGATAATTTTCCCCTGCGGCAGCTCAAAATGTGGCGTTCCGCCATCAATTCTTCCCCCGGCCCGCTTCAAAAGCAAGACCTCGTCGTCTTTTTTGCATATCGCCGTCACCCGAATACGCTGCTTCATATATTACCATTTTACCACAAGCATTTAGTATTTCCGCCCCCTCTTATGGCTCTCATCGCGTCTTTTTCGACTATACGGCAATGTCCAATTTTTTTGGACTTAAAAATTATAGAATTAACAGATACAGAATCGCAAACCCCGTCATTTCAACTTCTGCTTTGTAGTGAAAATAATGTCCGAAACAATCAGACACAGCCACACTCTTCAACAAGGAGCGCACGGCGCGACTTGCAAATTAAATAAACTACCAAAAACCCAAGTTGCATCGTTTTCCCGTGATAAGAACACGGTGGGTAAACTCTCTCATACTAAACCCACGGGTTTAATATGTCGAATTCCCTAAAACATGATTATTCAGGAAAATCATGCGCAACTTGGGCTACTTTTATTCTACCACGCCAACCTCCCCCCGTCAAAAACACGCCAGGGAGAAACTACGCTCCACCAACTAACATTGTAAAGAAGCGTAAAATAGCATTCATTGCACCGCTCATATAAAAACTGAGCGCTGTACCAAAGAATAGCAAGCAGAAATACACTACAAATAAGCCATATCTCTCGATTTGTTCCATAAATGCCCGAACTCCCCCCTCTGACGCAATCGCATATAGCACTCGCGATCCGTCTAATGGCGGAATTGGAATAATATTAAACAGCATAAAACCAAGATTAATACTTACTCCAAGCATCGCGAACATACTCCAAAAGCTATCCGCAGAATAATATACTTCCCCATTTTGAATCTGAAATGCCCCCGCCCAATAACCAACCAAGAAAAACACTAGTGCTAATATGAAATTTGTCAATGGTCCCGCTATCGCTACTAGCGCAAATCCCCACTCGCGATATTTTAGCTTGTATTTATTAATTGGAACCGGCTTTGCACCACCAAAAATCGGCCCGCCCATCAATGCGAGCAATATAGGCACCATTATCGTCATAACTGGGTCGATATGCTTTAATGGGTTTAAAGATAATCGACCACTATATTTCGCCGTATCATCACCGAGTTTTAGCGCAACAACTCCGTGCATTAACTCATGTAAAATCATCGAAAACAAAGTAATAATAAATACCGCAAATACATACCCCAAGGTGTGAGTTAAATCATCACTCATTTAATTATTATACCATATACACTTAGAGTCTCACATCTCGCACAAAAAAGATGGACCCCAATAACAAGAGTCCGTCTCTTTTACCTAAAAGGCAAATCTACTTAATCAAACCCTTCTTACGAAGCGTACGAAGCGTTGAAGCGGCAACTTTCATCCTAACCTTGCGACCGTCAATAATAAAGGTACGCTTCTGGACATTTGGCTCAAAAACTTTACGAGTCTTATGCTGCGAAAAGCTTACATTGTGGCCATACATCTTGCCTTTGCCGGTAATTTCACATACTGCCATATCTATTATCTCTTCTTATTATTAAAAACTTGCTCTATTATATCTTATAATTGACTTTTTCGCAAGGGGTCTAATCTAGCTTCCATACTTCCATTACGGCCGGCAGCGAATTGGCATTCTTAATCTTTAGCTTCTTCTCTGTCTTTACAGAAGCTTTTATCTCTGCAAAATCCATATTACCCATCGGAATTACAATCTTTGGCTCAACAATTGGAACAGTCTTTGGATTACTAGTACCTAAAATATCCACTGGGCCAAGGTTATCAAGATCATCGGTTTTAGCAGTATTCCCTACAATACCAATTTTAACACCATCCACATCAATACGGTACATAATGCCACCTTCTTTTAGGCTAGTGCCAACAATTGCAATGTCGCCAATCTCAAATTCCCCAGAACCCCTAATTGTGCCAACCTTCAAATCGGCATTAATTGTCGATTGTGCGACATTAATATTTACGACTCTTTCCTTAGCTTTTATCGTCATTTCGTCAGAATTTTTCAATTCAATTTCAAACATTTTCTACTCCTCTTCTACTATTTACAGAATTCTTTCTGGATCATAAGTTTCACTAATTCGAAGCGACCAAACGTCCGCTATGAATCTATCGCGTACGCTTTTACGATACAAATAGTCCTCGCGGCTCATGATAGCATAATTAAGCGGCTTGCCCTGGCGCTTCTCCACTACTTCCGCCCATCGCGTCAACTTTCGCTGGTAATCATCGCCAATAATCAGTAAGTCCAGCCCGTCTTGGCCAGGCAGACGATTTGTGACAATTAAGCCATGTATTAGATTCTCCACTGGACGTACATAATCTGCCCAAGTCGGCTTATGCACCTCGATGTCTTGCTTTGAATCAATTTTTCGTGAGAATATTTCTGACATCGGACGAGCGAATGGATGTTTCATATTTGCTGAATAATAAACTTTATTCTCATAGTTCTCAATTTTTACAAGCCCTAACGCATTTAAGTTTGTCAGCTCACGCCTCACGGAATTTATCTGCTCTTCTATTACACGAGTAATCTCTCGCACATAATACGACTTTTCTGGATTCTCGAAGAATAAACCCAACAATTTAGCTCTTGTTTTTGAACCAAACAATTTTTCTAATGGCACTGCGTTTTCTTTGCTCATCCTATAACTATATTAACAAAAGAATTAGAATTTATCTAGACAAGTAAAAATTAATTATACGCTCAACGGCGCCATCCAGCTCTATCCAAACAATATTCTTATTTCTCTTAAACCATGTTAATTGTCTTTTTGCCAAATGCCAATCATCTATCTCATTTAGCCGTATCGCCTCCTCGCGATCAATATTTCCACGCATCATTTCCCAACAAATTGGGTAAATATCCGACTTCATTGCCTGACTATCCCAACCGTATTGCTCTACTAGTGCCAGAGTCTCTTCCTCAATCGGCTGAGCAAATAATTTATTCGACCTAATTAGCAGCCGTTTACGCAATTCCTCGCGCGGCCAATCGATACCGAATACTACATAATCCGAACTCATCTCTTGTCTGTCTGAATAATTATTTTTCACAACATCATTGAAATGGTAATCATAGACTAGCGCATCCACATACAGTCCTGTACCACCCACAACTATCGGCAGGTGCCCTCTCCTACGTATATCTTTGATTTTCTTGAGTGCATAATTGCAAAAGTCAACAACCGTGAATCGATCATTTGGTTCTACCAAGTCAATGCCCCAGTGTGGCACACCCTTCATCTCCGTCAGCATAGGCTTCGCCGTACCAATATCCATTCCTTTATATATCGCGCGTGAATCCGCCGAAACTATTTCACAGTCACAAATACCTCGTTCCGAAAGTACCAGCGCTAAATCGATTGCTAAACCGGTTTTACCGCTCGCAGTAGGCCCTACTATAACCAATACCGGCCATTTAGACGCATCAAAAACAGCAGAGCCACCCCCCGCTCTACTGTCTTTCGCAATTCTATTTTTGGCGCTCACGATAAGCGTAAGTCTCCGTATCGACAGATATTACATCGCCAGTCTTAATGAAAGCTGGAACTTTTACCTCGACACCAGTTTCAAGTTTTGCATCCTTCTGTACGGAAGATGTCGTATCGCCCTTAACGACGCTTTCGGTATAAGCAACCTCTAGCCACACATTCTTTGGCAATACCAAGTTAATCGGACTATCGTTGTAAAATTGAATATCGAAGTTTTCGCCTTCTTTCATAAAATCCTTCGCATCACCAACCATATCAGCAGTAAGCTCATACTGGTTAAAGGTCTCGGGATTCATGAAATAGAATTTCTCGCCATCATTGTAGAGGTACTGCACCGTTTGATTCGCAACCTCTGCTGGCTCAATTTTTTCCTGACCTTTGAAGGTTTTCGGTAATAATGCGCCCGTAATTAGGTTCTTAACCTTCACATTCACAATACTACCACCACGCCCCATTACTTTTTGTGAATATTCCACCACTTTATATGGCTGACCATCCAAAGTTATTAGGGTGTTTTTCTTTAAATCTGTTGGCCCATACATGCTTAAGAACCCCCAGAACTACGCGCTAGCAACAAATGGCATTAATGCTAAATGGCGAGCACGCTTAACGGCTACGGCAAGTTGACGTTGCTGTTTTGCAGATAGACCAGTCTTTGAAATTGGCTCAATGCGGCCATATGCATCGACATAGCGTTGTAAAGTTTTTACATCGCGATAATCGAAATACATATTTGGATCATTCTTGTATCTCTTCATCTTTTACCTTTCTTATCTATTAAAATGGAATCTCACTTAGGTCGATAGGCTCATCGGAAATATCATCCGGCGCGACATCCGTAGCGCTATTATTTGCGCCTCCTTTGCTTCCGCCAGAATAACTTCCGCCATCGCCATTGCCTCCGCCGATAAAGTTAAAATCCTCAACGACGATCTCGACCCGAGAGCGCTTTTGGCCTTCCTTATCTTCCCAGCTACGCTGCTCGATACGGCCAGAAACCAAAATTCCGCTACCCTTCTTTGCATATTGCGCGATAATTTCACCGGACCTCCCCCAAGCCGAGCAATCTAAGAAAGAAACTTGCTCCTTATTATCTCCTGAGCCATCTTTATAATTGCGATTTACCGCCACCGTAAAGCTACAAACTTGAGCCCCACTTGGCGTTGAGCGTAATTCTGGATCACGCGTCATATTACCTACAATGATTGCTTTGCTAAATCCCCGCGCCATATGTTATTCCTCCTCTTTTGGTTCTTCTTGAACTTTGCGTTCTTGGCGTTTTGCCAACATCTTTTCACGACGTGGATCCTTCGCAACTAGCAGATAGCGAATCGTCTCATCGGTAATATTCAGTACCGAAGAAATTTTTGCTGGAGCGGCTGCTGGAAGTTCCAACTCGTAATAGTAATAAACCGCAAAATCTTGACCCTTAATCTGATAAGCAAGTCTCTTCTTGCCCTCATTGGCCTCTTTGGTAATCTTACCACCGTTGGCCTCAATCAAAGCCTTGACCTTGTCGGTTGCCGGCTCAAGATTCATCTCTAAATCAGGATGAATGAGCACGGTTAATTCGTATTCTCGCATAGAACACTCCTTTGGTTAAAGCAAGAGCGCATTATTTTTTAAAATAGCCTCTTGCTGAGCTAATATTGAACGAATTATAACATATGTCACCCCTGTTTGGCAAGTCGAGGCCAAAGCATTTGACTACAATTCTTCACCAACCTTCAATAGTAATACATCGCGGTAATGGCGCGAATCTTTATCGCAAGTAGATAGAAGTATCAATTGCCAGCCATTTACTTCATCAGATTGCAATCTCTCGGCTGGATAGTTGCCGTTTACCGTACTACCGCCTTCAATAATAGACTTAATAATTTCTTTATTTTTACCATTTCGAATACTTGCCAAATCATAGATTTTCGTCTTAGTTACATCCTCCACCGAATAAGATATTACCTCAAGCTCAAATGTACCTTTTGTGGTAGTTATAGTACCCCGACGATGTTTCTGCAAATAAGAGCTATCTACATATTCCACCAAAGAACCAAACATCTTATTACGGTTCATACGATGGCCATAAATAACCGTATAATTATCATTTAGGAAATCATTCCGATGATCCACAAACGGATTGCCAGCAATCGAATGTTCGCCCTTATAATCCACCGTTAGATACTTCGCATTATCTTTAGACTGCGTAATTGGATAATCTATCGGAGTATCATCTAGCGTTAACCACGCAACTATATCCTCATTAGTTCTTTGCAACTCCTGTATATCTGGGTAGGCTCGATCAGCCATAGCCAACTTTTTTAGACTATCCGGAATATCTGCCTCTTTCACAACTAAATGATTATCAATAAGTGCATAAATTCCAACGCACAAAAATAATATCGATACCGATAATAGGATAATATTGAACACCCTATCTATAATATTTTGGACGACAACGATTTTGTTTTCACTTTGCCCCTTCATGTCTAAAAACTCCGCGTACGCAAAAGCAAAGCGATTACACTTCCCTTAATACTAGATTCCTTGATAGCGCCAAAAGTTCGAGAATCTTTCATGTCTTCATAATTGGAGTTTAAAACGAAAAAGCTATCCGCCGGAACGCGAAAACCGTCACCGAAGGGATTAGCCTCGTCGAGCGTGCTGTCATAAACTGGCGCGTCCGAAACAATAACACCGTTAACCAATAAGTATCCATCATCATTAAGCGTTATAAGGTCGTCCTCTTCTCCGATTATCTCGGACATCAATTCGCGACCATCGTAGGAATAAATAATAACGTCGCCGACACTATGATTCTTACCTATCCGATTAAAGAGTACAAAGTCACCATCGTTAATGCGTCCATTCATAGAAACGTCAGATATTCTGCGCAGCCCTACAAATACGCCAAAGCTAAGCCAAAGTATGATAATAATGGCAAACGCCTTCAAGGCTAGGAGTATCCAAGTACTCCTAACCTTGTTGTTGTTTTTCATATTTTTATTTTTCCTAGCTACAGCCTAATTAAGCCTTGTTAGCGAGCTTTTTGCGGGCTACATAATAAACACCTGCGGCACCAGCGAGAGCCAAGAGAATATAGATAGCTATATTCATAGTTGCGCCCGTATCGACGGCAGAGTTAAGCTTTTCATCTATAGTGGTCTTGTTCGCGGTATTGTATGCCGGATCGTTAGTAGCCACCATGGTCTTAGTGCCAGTACTGGTTTGTTCAGTTCCATCGATAGTAGTTGTATAATCGTCAGTACCAGACTTAGCAATCGTATAAGTGGTACCAACTGGAATCTGAGACTTGGTACCATCTGCACCAATAGTAATAGTGTCACCCGCTTTAAGTTTAATAGTGTTTCCGTTAGTTACCGTTGTAGGATTACTACAAGTAGAATCGGTAGTTAATTTATAGCTATCAGAGGTGCTAAACGAAATAGTATAATCAAAACACACGCTTGGATCCGCCGCGTTACCAGATACAGTGTGAGATACCTGAATGTTCGTAAAGGCTGGAGTGCTTGCGAAAGTAAACTCGGAATCAGTACCGGAGAAAGTCGTAAGCTTGTTGCCGCCAGAGTCCTTAATGTATAGGCTAGCAACGAAGCCAGTAAGATCGTTGTTGTTGCGTACACTAACTACCGCAGTGTAGGTGTCGCCACTTACTGGGTAAACGGTAGGGTTAGTTGATGAGCTTTCGGCGATAGCATAGGAATAATCTCCAGCACGCTCAAATTGCATACCGCTAAAATCTATCGTTGCAGCCTTGGAGGCTTCGCCTTGTGTAGTATAGTTATCATTAAAGACAATGCTTGGTGCGGCTGGAACGCCCGTTGCACCAGCTGGGTTGCTAGAATTTGCCGTAATAGTATAGCCGAAAGTATTGCTGACCGTACCGTAAGCATTCGGAATCTTGCGAATGATCGTAGCAGAGCTACCGCCAGTCCAAGTTAGTGCAGTTGCAGCGAATACATTACCAAGCGGAGCGATAGCAGTAGCGGCTACTGCTACGGCCGCCGTAGCGATAATTGCTCTATTTGTTTTTTTCATTTGATTGTCCTTCTCTTGTTATTTTTATTATTGACCTAAGAAATGATTTTTATTGTTTATTTTTGCCCCACAATCTCCTTTTTCATTTTACCATGCTAACCTCCCATCCGTATATACCAATCTGGCAACACTACAGATGCTGGAATGCCCTGGAACATATCCGACACATTAGCAGTATCCTGGACATCCCAATCAAAGATAGGCTCGAAAGAAGCGATTTGTCTATCATAAGAGAACATACTAACCATATTCGTCACATTAGAGGTATTCCAGCCACGGAGCGCATCTATATCAGTGAGGCTAGAGGCCCTATTGAACATAGAGCTCATAGTTGTCACACTAGAAGTATCCCAGTCGCTCGCTCCGTCTACATTCGTAAGGCTAGAGGCACCAGAGAACATATGGCTCATATCCGTCACACTAGAGGTGATCCATTCACTGGCCCCGTCTATATCTGTGAGAGCCGAGGCGCCAGAGAACATAGCTTGCATACTTGTCACATTAGAGGTATTCCAGCCACCAAGCGCATCTATATCAGTGAGGCTAGAGGCCCTATTGAACATAGTGCCCATAGTTGTCACACTAGAAGTATCCCAGTCGCTGGCTCCGTCTATATTAGTAAGGCTAGAGGCGCCAGAGAACATAGCATTCATACTTGTCACATTAGAGGTTATCCATTCACTCGCACCATCTATGTTTGTAAGAGCCGAGGCGCCAGAGAACATATGGCTCGTGGTCATCACTTTAGAAATGCTCCAATCAGCTAGCGCATCTATATCAGTGAGGCTTGAGGCTTTGTAGAACATAGAACTCATATTCGTCACGTTAGAAGTATCCCAGTTACTAGCCCCATCTATATTTGCGAGAGCCGAGGCGCCAGAGAACATAGAACTCATATCCGTCACATTAGAAGTACTCCATTTCCTAGCGCCATCTATATCAATCAGGCTAGAGGCGCCAGAGAACATAGAACCCATATTCACCACATTAGAGGTATCCCATTCGCTAGCGCCGTCTATATTAGTAAGGCTAGAAGCGTTATAAAACATAATTCTCATATTTATCAAATTAGAAGTACTCCATTCGCTAGCCCCATCTATATTTGCGAGAGCCGAGGCGCCAGAG
This sequence comes from Candidatus Nanosyncoccaceae bacterium, assembly GCA_045546295.1. GTDB lineage: Bacteria > Patescibacteriota > Saccharimonadia > Saccharimonadales > Saccharimonadaceae > UBA2834. The sequence continues at coordinate 24,602 of JAZQCP010000011.1, forward strand.
AACATAGAACTCATATCTGTCACGTTAGAGGTGATCCAATTGCTAGCACCGTCTATATTAGTGAGGCTTGAAGCGCTAGAGAACATGCCACCCATGGTCGTCACATTTGAAGTATCCCAGCCGCTAGCCCCATCTATATTTGCGAGAGCCGAGGCGCCAGAGAACATAGAACTCATATCCGTCACGTTAGAGGTGATCCAATTGCTAGCACCGTCTATATTCGCAAGAGCCGAGGCGCCAGAGAACATATAGCTCATGTTTGTCACTTTAGAAGTATCCCAGCCGCTCGCCCCGTCTATATTTGCGAGATTACGAGCCCTCTCAAACATACAATGCATATCCGTCACGCTAGAAGTACTCCAGTTACTAGCCCCATCTATATTCGTAAGGCTAGAGGCGCTGTGGAACATAAAGCTCATGTCTGTCACATTCGATGTATTCCAGTTGCTAGCCCCGTCAATATTTGTCAAGCTAGAAGCATTACGGAACATGTCCCCCATTCTCAAAACATTAGACGTGTTCCAATTTGCCAATGCGTCTATGTTCGTAATACTAGTAGCATCCTTAAACATGACATTCATTCTTTGTACGTTTTCGGTATTCCAGCCGGAAAGTGCAGTTATATCCGCAAGGCTAGATGCGCCCATAAACAGATAATACATATCCGTCACACTGGAAGTATCCCAATCAGAAATGCCGCTAATATCAACTAGACTAGTATCTCGTTCAAACATAGAACTCATGGTTGTTACCTTTGAGGTATTCCAATTCGAAAGCGGAGATAGACTAGCTAAGCTCGTAGCATAGCGAAACATCCATTTCATATCCGTCGTATTAGAGACGTCCCAATCAGCCAATACTGAAATATCCTCAAGCGCCTTAAATGCATTAAATAGATACGCCATATTTGCATTACCCTCTATCTTATCCGCATCAGAATAAATATAAATGGTGCCATCGACGTCATCAAACCAAGCGTAAACCAGTGCCGGAGAGTTGGCCGAAGAGATTATTGAAGCACTAGCTTGTTGAACTGCAGACATAGAAGTTGCGGTCTTTACAGCCTTTATTATCGTGTTATCGGCAGTATATGTCACTGAGCTCTGTCCGGATAGTTTCTTCAGTGCCACATTAATATTCTGCCCAGTATCTAGCACTGCCGTTACTTCTTCGTTCACTTCCCCATCCATACTCTTAGAAATAGATGGCTTAGTCCAAGTAGCACGAAGAATTACGTCATCGTCCATGATCTTGAAGTAGTCGTCATTTAGTACTTTTGGATCACCCTCGGCAATCTCCCAACCATTAAAGTTATAGCCATCACAAGAAATAGTATCGCTAGACTTCCCCACTACAGAGAGTGGCAGGTAATTTTGCTCTGCTGGCAATATACCATCATAGGTAAAACAAGTACTTGGCAAATTTTCCTCGTAAGTCACTTTGTAACTAGACTTTAATACTGGTGTTAGCTCACTCGTAATGTTTTCGTCTGGCGTTTCGGGTAAGCTGCTCTGGATAGTTTCATGATTATTCGTTGGCAAGAAAGTGCCATCTGCTATGGCGCCAGCATTCTTGAGGGTAACATCTATGGTTAGCTGCGCCGAGTGGCCAGATGCCAATACCTCATTCATGGTCCAAGTTACGACTGGCGTATTGCCATCGTGGGTTAAAGATGTTTCACCAATAGTCGTCTCGATACCGTCTACGCTATCTACGCCCCAGTATTCGTCATTGATGTAATCTACTAGTGAAAAGTTGCTATATACATATGGCGCAATAGACGCCTCAAAAAGCACGTTATTTAACGAACTTATATTCGCAATGAACTGATTATCCGTGACTGCTTTAATTGGGTCAAGCACCTCATCGCCCATCTCGTATTGGATACCATTGATAGTCATATATGGATACATACTTTTTAACAAACTATACTCCGCTATCTCGTTCGGAGACTTTTCGTTCGGATAGCCATCAGTCAAGAACAGCATAATTAGCTCGCGACCACTCTGTTTCTGGTAGCCCTCGAGGACTTCTTCGGCTTTTTTAAAACCATCGTAGTAATTAGTACTACCCGCAGGCGTTAAGCCATTAACCAAATCCGTAAGGGCAGTTTTATCGGTCGTTAAGTTACTTAGTCTTGAAGCACTAGAGCCAAAGCTTACAAGCCCTATGCGGTTATTATTGTCGGATAGGACACTTTCAATTAGCTCCGTGGCGTCATGCTTGACCTGCGCAATCTTGTCGCCACTCATGGAACCGGAATTGTCTATGACCATCACGAGGTCCAGATGAACATTATCCGCAACCTTGGCAATCGTATTGACGTCGAATGTAATTCTAGCCTTACCCTGCTCTATCCACTTAGCACTCTTGGTTACATTCCAAGAACCAGGAGTATTATTGGCGTAGCTAGCATGTTGCGAAGTCAAAGTAACCGATTTAACAACTTCCGTATATGGAGCAGCTATAGCAGAGCGAATCATTAGGCCGCCGAAGACGAAAGTAGCAGCAATAATCCCAGGGATCACGTATTTAAAAGCAGTCCCGCTAGCACAACGAATAGCCCTAACGTTAGCCTTAAACTTGCGCGACAACAATACTAAGCAAACGAGCATGCCAAACCCTAGTACCACCATCCCTACATATGGTAATGCATTGAAGATAATGCCTGTAATTGGTACAGGTTCAGGGATAGTGTCAAAGTCCACAGTAGCTTTGTATTCTTGATCAGTGTCTAGAATATGATCTTCGGCCAAAGCGCCAGTAAGCTCGACGATGTTTGTGAGAGTTTGAGCGGTATTTTCGGTTACCTTGTATTCAGCATAGACGTCTATGCTGGAGTTTGCATTGATGGTTGAGATAACTGCTATAGTACTAGTCTTGACCGTATAGCTGCTGTCGTTTGGCGCCGTAAATATTGCGCCGTCTAGCTCTTCTTGTAGGTAAACATCAGTAATAGCAAAGGATTCTGGGTTAGTAACAGTAATCTTAAACTTTACAGTTTCACCATACATATACTCGTCTTGAGGGTTAATGATGGTCTTAGTGATGGTCGGAGCAAACTTCCCCATCGTACGCATCCACTCGCCATAGATAGTGACATTTTCTTCTGGCATGGTAAAAGTAGCGTTCTTGTACCAGCCAAGGAAGTCGTAGCCATTAGCTTGTGGATCGGCGGCCCGTGTGACTGTCTCACCTGGATAATGCGTTTCGCATGGTGGGAGGATAGAACTAGCATTAGGCGGAATAATGGCACCTTCGAACTCGTAGCAAACCGTATAAGAGATGCGAGTAAAGCTGCCCACAATAGTGACGTTTTGAGCAGGCATCGTGAAGCCAGTTTCGGAAATGTCCGCATCGGTTGTGGACCAACCAGAGAATTTATAGCCATCGATGACAGCATTGGCTTCTGTGGAATCCAGCGACACACTCACTCCGGCTTCATATTCTTTCTGAGTTGGCGGCATAAAGTCTGCTGGTTTATCTCCATTAATGACATAGGTTACGTTGTACTTAGTCGCCACCGCATTCTTTGTCCAAATGCCGACTAACTCTACGTCTTGGCTCGGCATCGTGAATGAGCCATCCGTAACAGTGGCGTCAGTTGTAGTCCAACCAGAGAAAGTATAACCTTCGAGGGTTGGATTCATACTCACGGCTACTTCATTGTTAGCTGGGTAAGATTGCTCACTTGGCACAGTCGGCGCACCAGTCGGTATATCTCCAGTGTAAGCATATCTAACTTTATACAGCCTCATGTTAGAACTACCAATCCAGGCATGGACCGTATTGGAAATAGCCGTAATATCTTTCTCTGCCGCAAAAGCGGTGTTGTAGAAATCTCGACGTGTTTCTATTGGCGTAGTGTCTGGATCGTCTACAGTTGCTGGAGTTTTCGTAATAATGCCGATAGTAAGTTGGCAGCCAGCTTTAATCTTCTCGGCCGTAAAGGAGACCATGCGGGTCGCATCATTGTAGTGGAGGCCATGGTAATAGTATTCAGTATAAGTATTATTCCAAGTGCCGGTATCTAGGGCTTCTTCATTAGTGTCATCTATAATCTTGCCCGAGCATTGGATAGAACTATCCGAGCGGGATACCGCACCGAAGGTACCGTCAGAGGTAGTTACAAAACCTTGGAAGATAAGACCGTCTGGGAGTTTATCTGTCACATTTATGCGGCCGCCACGCACATCTGCGATTTGGCTGTCGCTAGACTCTATACCGGAGGCGTCTACACCATCTTCTTTAACGTTAAGATAATATGTGAGTTCCGAATCGACATCTACACGGACGTCGTTGTCTGTGATAATTTCGGCAAGTGAATTGAATGCAAAAACCGAGACAAAAACACCCAAGAACGTAGCCACCAAAATACGGACTAGTTTGTTGTTTTTCTCCCTTTTTGTTTTGCGCTCCTTGGCGCGAGATGCTACAGGACCCCTCCTGAATAACATCGATCATTCTCCATTTCTCTCGCAGCTAGTTGAGATTAGAAGAACCACACACTGCCAAGTACCTCCCATTTGGTACTAATATAATAATATCATAACCTTTTTAAAATAAAATAGCTGAACTCAAAAAGCACTAGTTAATCATATACCGGCAAATCCGGCGGAAAAGGATCGTAACCCTCTTCTCTATGCCCTTCCGGCGCAAAACTTCGCCTACTAGGCTTCCTTGTCCATAAGCCATCTGAACCGCCACCAAAATCATCTTCACCAAAATCGTCATCCGTAAAACCATCGCCATCTAAATCATGGTTCCCGTATGGGTTAAAACCTAAGTCTTGCAAAAAACGTGATGGAAAATTATAGCTCCGCCCACCATAAGCAAAGCGCGACTGCGCATAGGTCAAAAACAGTTCTCGCATTGCCCTCGTCATGCCAACATAGGCCAAACGTCGCTCCTCCTCTACATCTTCGGCCGACTCATCCATCGATCGCACGTGTGGCAATAGCCCCTCTTCCATACCAACCAAGAATACGATTGGAAATTCCAAACCTTTCGCCGCATGTAAAGTCATTAATGTCACCGCATCCTTTCCCGAATCTTCGTCCGCCGAAGACATCAAGGCTGCATCAGCCAAAAACTCGTCCAGAGTAGCATACGCCCCTGCTTCGCCAATAAGCACCGTCAAGTTCTCATTTCGCTCCTCGGCTTTCAACTTATCTCCATCGTTCAAATACCCCCTATAATCAATTCTCCGCAGCAACTCTTCGATAATATCCGCCGGGTTTGCGCCATTAGCATTCTTCTTTCGGAGCGCTTCCAGTGTATCTGCGAATTGCAAATACGCCTTCGCCGCCTTCCCTGTCAATCCATCAATATCTCCGGCCAAAATCTTTTGTACCGACTTCTCACCAATCCCCCGCGCCGGCACATTTACTACGCGCGTAAAGGAAATAATATCGCGCGGATTTACAATCAGATGCAAATACGCCACAATATCTCGAATTTCTTTGCGATCATAAAAGCGCACCCCACCAACTAACTTATACGGAATTCGGTATTCCATAAAAGCTTTTTCAAACGCTTGCGACTGTGCATTTGTCCGATATAATACCGCAAAATTACTCAGTATGCGTCCGCTTTTCTTAATTATCCCCGCCACATATCGCGCCTCGTCCTGCTCGTCACGTGCGCCATGAATTTCAACCGGCGCACCTTTTCCAATATCTGTAAATAATTCCTTATCGCTACGTTGTGTATTTTTCGTAATCACTTTCTGCGCCGCATCCAAAATATTCTGAGTTGATCGGTAATTCTGCTCCAGTTTTATTACTTTTGCGCCAGGAAAGTCTCGCTCGAAATTCAAGATATTCGTAAAATCCGCCCCACGCCAAGAATAAATCGATTGCCAATCGTCTCCCACGCAACAAATATTACGTTCATCATTCACTAGTAACTTCACAATTTCATACTGTATATGATTCGTATCCTGATACTCGTCAATCAAAATATGCTGAAATTTTCGACGCCACTTCGCACGAATATCCGCACGCCGGCGTAATAACTTCGCTACATATAGAAGTAAATCATCAAAATCTACTGCATCTGCCTTCATGCGCATATCTTCATAACGTTCATAAACTTCCGCAATCTGCTTCTGGTTTGGATAAAATGCCTTCGCCAACATTTCATCTGGGTCTTCTCCCTCATTCTTAGCTTTTGAGATTGCCGCCTCGCACGCTCGCGGTTTAATATTTTTGTCACTTACGTGCAGTTCTTTCATTGCGCGCTTAATTAACGCTAATCGATCATCCGTATCGTAAATTACGAAGCTTTTAGATAAGCCAACGCTCTCCGCCTCAATTCGCAAAATCTTCACGCAAATCGAGTGAAAAGTCCCCATCCATGGCATAAAACTGAAGTTATTGTCCATATCGAGCAACCGCGCCAAACGCTCACGCATCTCGCGCGCTGCTTTATTCGTAAAGGTAAGTGCCAAAATTTCATATGGCGCCACACCGTTTGCTATCAAATTCGCAATTCTATGTGTCAAAGTCTTCGTTTTTCCCGAACCGGCACCCGCCAAAATCAAAACCGGTCCAGACAAAGTTTCGACAGCCTCTTTTTGCGCGGAATTCAATCCCTCCAAAATTTTCGACATGTTTTTATTTTACCGCAAACCATCTCAAAAGTCGCTTTAGTTAACTATTGTCCAACCTTTCGATTTTTTCCCACCGTCTCATCGAGACAATAATCGTCTGCAAAGGCTTTTACTATATCACCCTTATAATATTTACAAGACATAATTGTCTGTGCGCTAGTGAAATACTGCCACGTTCCACCATCCTTCTTATAGAATAGAGCTACAGCACCCACGCCAATAGATATATAATGCTCATCAACCCCTAATCTTTGATATCCAGATATAGAACTATTTTTTATATTAGCGACCTTTGCGTTCAATACAATCATCGTATTCTTCGTCTTTGCTTTATAGTCTGGCCAAATCGCCTTAACTAGAGCCCTATTCTCCTCGCTTAACCACGACTCGTGACCACAGCTAATGAATATAGCTCCGCTCATATCAACTGCGCAAATCGAGCCGTGACTATCTTTATAATATCCACCATCATCATCCGCTGTAGTATCTTGTTTAAAGCCATATTTAGCCAAGATTGCTTCAAGATTACTATCCCAATCATCGCCAATCTCATCGTAGAGACCATCATAGAACGCAACATTAAGACTTCTGCTATAATCCAAAAGCGTATACACGCCCTCGTCAACTTTAACTCTCGGCCCTCTGTTATATTTATCCAACTCTATAGCATCATCTTTACTAATCTTATTTCTCAAAACTATCGAAATATTCTTGAACATCCCATCATAGTCTTCTTTCTTCCTAAAACCGTTTTCGGGCACTTCAACTGGTATTTCTTGCTCAAGCTCCTGCTCCGGCTCATCATCTTCGCCGTCCGACACGTCTTCTTTATTATGCTCTTCTTTGTCGGATCTGTTCATATACGCACACCTGTCCACTCCCTTTGCCGACGAAATAATGCGTCTAGATTTTCTCGACTCCATCTCGTTAACAATGATATAGCTTATCGCGGTCATCGCAATAATCGCAAAAACAGCCGTTGCGATCATCCAGCCAATCGGCTTTCTCCTCTGTAACGGAATAGGAGTCGCCTCTTTCACCGGCGGCCGCTTCTCAAATTCACCCATCCTTTTTGCCATTTATATCTCCCAACTAACAAAAGTATATCTATTTTAATTTTAACATAATCGCAATAAAAATAAGCCCGCCACATAACGGCGGGCCTTCGATGCGATTTTATAATACCTCGCATTTTAATCATCCCGTTTGTTTATCCAACGGACAATCAGGCGAACGCACGCGAATCACCCATGCCGCGTACGCATCGGGGCGTATTTCCTTATCGACCTCACACTTAATAACAACGCCCTCCCTAAGCAAATGGTTACATTCCTGACAACAAGATGGCTTTTTCACTTCCGTCCTTTTCTTTGTCATAAGACACCTCCATCAAAGCACGATAAAGACCACGGGCTACACCCTTTAATCAAAAAGGATGCATAAATTATATCACAACATATATTATGCGCCAAGGCAACACGCCAGATTAAAACTTCTCCTCAAAAACACCCCCAAGCTTCGCTAGCTACTCGGTACTCACTCTTTGAGAATCGCTTTAATCGTCAAGGTTGAAAAATTCTTTGTCCGTGTAAAAACTTCTTTCGATATTTTCCGACACGTACTCTCTAACACTACCCAAATCTATCTTGCTTTCTTCGCCATTTTCCGACCAACGCACTGATACTTCTTCTGCTTCAGCATCTTTCGGCCCCACAATTAAAACAAAAGGAATCTTCATCTTTACCGCTTCACGAATCTTCTTACCAAGACTTTCATTCCGATCATCGACCGTATAGCGCACTTTATAGTCTCTATCAAAGAAGGATGTCCGTGCGTGTTTGACTGCGTCCTCAACTTTCCGAGCATAATCCGCGACACTATCATTCAAGGTCAAGATGCGTATTTGTTCCGGAGCGCACCATGCCGGAAACCACCCCGCCGTATGCTCAATGAATACGCTCAAGAAACGTTCGATTGAACCCAACAAAGCACAATGAATCATGATTGGCGTTTTCTTGCTGCCATCCTCAGCCGTATATTCCAAACCAAAACGCGTCGGCATCGCATAATCCAGCTGCACAGTCGCCAACTGCCATTCACGGCCAAGAGCATCTACGGCCATAAAGTCCATCTTTGGACCATACATAGCCGCCTCGCCTTCTCCGATAGAATAATCCATCTTGAATTTTTCAGCCATCTCTTTAATAGCATTCTGCGCTTTTGCCCACATCTCTGGCGTGCCAATATAACCATCGCCATCATCGCGAAAAGATAAGCGCAACTTTAGCTGCATATTAATACGTTTATATAAATCTTTGGCCGACTCAATCAATTCACCAAAGATATCACCTACCTGCTCTTCCGTACAAAACACATGCGAATCATCCTGCGTGATAGCACGAACGCGGCTCAATCCGCCAAGCTCACCTTTACGCTCATCACGATAAACCATCGTAGTTTCGAGGAATTTAACTGGCAGCTCTTTATAAGAACGCGGTACGCTCGCAAAAATCTGACTATGGTGCGGACAGTTAACCGGCTTCAAGGCTAGTTCGTCGCCACTTTCAGTGCTAGTAAAGCGTAACATCTCTGGAAATTTTTCAAAGTGGCCAGATGTCTTATAGAGATCGATATTTGCGATATGTGGAATGCAAACCTTTTGATAACCGCAACGCTCGCGATAGCTATTTGCCAATGCCGCAACCATGTCGCGCAAAATCGTACCCTTAGGAGTAAACAACGGTAAGCCCGCTCCGACCAATTCCGAATAGCAGAATAGCCCCAGCTCTTTACCAATCTTGCGATGGTCACGCTTCTTTGCTTCCTCTTGTTGCTTCAAGTATTCATCTAGCTCTTCTTGCGTTTCGAATGCTAGACCATAAATACGCGTCAGCATCTCACGTTTTTCGTCGCCGCGCCAATATGCACCCGCGACCTTATCGAGCTTAAATACACCAACCTCTCCAGTATTCTCTACATGAGGCCCCTTGCATAAATCCTCAAAATCCCCCAACGTATAGAAAGAGATCGTCTCGTCTTCCGGAAGATCTATTATTAATTCTTCTTTATACTTCTGCTTATTGTCCTTAGCCCATTTCAATGCTTCTTGGCGAGTCTTTTCGCTTCGTACAATTGGCATTTTTTTGTTGATGATTTTGCGCATTTCTTTTTCAATTTTCTTGAAATCATCTTCAGAAACTTTCACGCCGCCAAAATCAATATCATAATAAAAGCCATTATCAATAGCTGGGCCAACACCAAACTTAATTGTTGTTGTGTCAGTATACAAATTCCTAATCGCCGCCGCCATAATATGGCTAAGCGAATGACGCATTTTCTCAATATGTTGTATATCTGACATCGCTGCCCTTTCTATTAATTAATTTTATATCTGTTATTTTACCATATTCTTTCAATTTCATCACTCGCATTAAAAAACGACCATATCCGCTTATCGCGTGTGCAGTTTCCTTTTTGGAAATAATATGCTAAAATAATTAAATCGTATGGGTCGCTAGCTCAGTTGCTGTCCGAGGCGCGTTTGCGCCGAGTCAGTAAAAGAACGAGCGCCCAGCGCTCTAGCCAACTTGGTTAGAGATTAACAATTCAATGGGTCGCTAGCTCAGTTGGCTAGAGCGCCTCGTTTACACCGAGGAGGTCGGGGGTTCGAGCCCCTCGCGACCCACCAAAAAATCCTTGCTCAAGCCATTATTCTAAAAAGATAATGTTTCGAGTAAGGATTTTTTGAATTATAATATATTATAAACATGTCAAACAGAAAACTAGCCAAATTATCACTACTAGCCGGAATTAGCGCATTACTTTTTACTATCGGGCTCAATCAACCAGTTAATGCCTTTTCGTACAAAAACTGGCCAGCAGATTATAAGAGTGAATGGAAAATGCATACTCTCACTGCAAAAGAGTTAGAAACGGTCGTTAAGTATTATCCTAGCTCTAGCGACAATAGCTCGAAGTGTCCTGGCCGAAAAAACGGCGTAGGTACCATATGTTACCCTACAACCTACTATGGACAAGGTGGCACAATTACTAAAAACTACTTGGCTTTTTCCGTATTCAACGGCGATAACGGCAACAACTATATCTATTTCGCTGATCGGAAATCTCCTTATAAAGTCCAAAAAGTCATTAGCGGCAACTGGAAACATCAAAATTCTTTCTACTACAGTTGGGATACCAATGCTTTTTTGGTAGACGAAACAACTAAGTGTTATAGCGGAATCAACGGTAACTTAGTACCCTGCAAGAAAGAAGACGCCGCCGCCTGGAGCGGAATGGGGCGTGGCCTAACCTGGCAAGGGAGAGCCGAATTTAAAGAGTACGTTGCGTTAGCGGTTTGGGATTGTCACTGCACTGCCTTTGGCCAAAAAATATCCTATCAAGAAAACGAAAATGCCGTCTTTATCTATAAAACTAAAGATAAGCAACTCCATAAAACACTTCATATACCAAAATCCCTCGTGGATGGCGAAATTGAAGACATCTCTTTTGATTCTAATGGCGACTTATATATCTATTATAATGGCCATCACCCCTACACTTTGTCCTGGTATAGGGTCAAAGGCAGCGTTATTGCTAGCGACCTTGGCGGTGGCAGCAGCTCTGGCGGACAAGACGAAGACCCTGAAGTTATCATAGCTCCGCCAAGAAAAGCCCAGTGTGCAACTATTCTATTGCCATGGTGTGAAAAAGCCGAAGATGACGGAGAGGCTACTATCAACTCCATAATTCGATTCGTCATCGGCACAATTACCGTAGGAATTACCGTACTCGGCACAATTGGTATTATCTATAGTGGATTCCTCTTTATGACAGCACGTGAAAATCAAGCTCAAGTTACCAAAGCAAAACAACGCATCATAGAAATCGTTATTGGCTTCATCTTGTGGGCCCTAGCAGCAACCATCATATCATTCTTCCTCCCATCAGATAGCGGCGAAGAACTAAATGCTACTATCAATACACCGTATAGCAAAAATATTGATCAGTCGAATAATCAACCACCGCACAGCGCTTAAAAACATCATTTACTGTAAAAGTCCGAAAATCTAACGACAGCCCCAAGCCCAGTTTTTTCGCGTACGCCTCTTTTAGTACCCAACTTCGTAATAACTCTCCATTCAGCGCTTCTTCATTGCATGCTAGCACTCTCCGTTCCATCCTATCCCGCAAAACACGACGCATTTCTATGTCCACCCCCACTTCAGTATTTTTATTTAATACCATCGTCCAAAAATGCCCACTATGACTCAAGTTGTAATGCCATTGCGCTATTGGCAAAGGCTTGCCATGTTCACTTCTCCGTATTTCCTCATATTGCACCGCTATCCCTGTTTCGCGCAAAAAGATCTCTTCAAACAGAGTAGCCGATACTCTCGCGGCGTTATTGTCTCCAGTATCGAATATTAGAATCTTCATTATTTCATTTAAAATTGCACTAATTATAACGTATTTATAGTAAAATCAAACCATGAGCCAAACTCAAAATAGTCAAGAAAAAGAGTCAAAACTTTGGTTGGTGGGCATGGTTGGAATAATTATAGCCGTTACAATCTTTACCTTTACGGCAATATTCGTTCAGCACCAACAATTATCCACCGAAGCCCCAACTACCGCAAGCGAACACTAAACCGCAATGTTTCTATATAAGTCAATGTAAGCTTGAAGATGTTCTTCGTCATAAATGGCCGCCCTACTCATGCGTACATATAAAGCAACCACCATAAGCGCTCGCCGATAGTCCAAATCACGCTCGCCAAAATACCGATATATTGCTTCCGTCCCTAATTCGCCAAATATTTTATTATTAGACAATAACGCAAAATAAAAGTCATACAGATAATCTCCTACCAACGGCATGGGGTCTATCACTCTAATCTTCCCTTTTTCAACCAAAAAATTATGTGACCCAAAATCACCATGCATCAAAAACTGTTCTGGATTATGCCTTCCCGCAATATCCAATGCGGTCATTACTTTTTCAGTAGATATCTCACCGATATTCCTACGCGCATATTCTATTTCGTCCAATAAAAACGCCCGCCAAGAAACGTGTTCTTCATTTAAGAATCCGTACCCATCATGCGGATATCTACAATAACTACCGACAATTCTAGAAAGTTGCAAAATCGTCTCTTCGGGACTTATTTCGCTATCCAAAAAACGTTCCCCATCAATAAAATCGAAACACAAATACCCAAGATCTTCACTGTGGCAAACTAAGTTTTGGAATGCGGCATCGTGATTTTGCCTAAAAAATTCCACCTGAGTTTTTATAGTATTTAAATCTGTAATCTTTATCAAATACTTTTTTGCCAAGCTAAAAACCTTCGCATCGGTTGCGCCATCCGTATAATACCGCTTCTCGGCATCACCTAAATAATTTCCCGTATATAATTCAACATCTTTAATGATTGCCTTGACTTTTTCTTCCATACATTTAAAATTATACCAATTAAAAATTGCGACCAAACGGCCGCAATATCATACTGCGCTTCTTTAACTATAGCCTAGTCAGTATACGCCCATCGCTCATGGTTTTCCTGGAGTTCATTAAGACTATAAATTATCCGAATTACTTGATCCTTACTTAACGCAACCCTCCCGAGCGCCACGCAACGATATTCTATGCCGCCAGAAAACGGAAGTACTTCCTCTCGAAAATACCCATACGTTCCTTGCTTTTCGCTATTAATTCCTTTTTCCGTTATCTTTAGACTAAGATCCGCTTTGGGAAACACTAAATGCAACATCCTTAAGATAGTCCAAACAAAAGATTTTTCCTTTTTTATTTCGACTTTTAGTTGCAATATATAGCCCCAAATATCATACGTAGCAATAATCGAATCTAAGTTTTTGTGCCCAATATTCTGCTCGCGTATATTTTCTCCATAATAAGATACAATATCGTCCAACAAAAAATAGCGCACATTATCCCTAACTACCCGTATGAATCCCAGTTCATGCGCAAACAATAACACCGAATCGCGATAACTCAAGCCAGTAACCGAAGCCAACATATCACCCCCCCATTTCATACAGTTTTTTACAGAAGAACTAGCTATCATAGCTATCTACCCATCATAGCATTTTTTAATCATTTAGTGCTATAATATCTTCATCCGTCGGGGTGTTAGCTCAGTTGGTAGAGCGACTGGTTCGCAATCAGTAGGTCAGGAGTTCGAATCTCCTACACTCCACCAAACCTTCAGTAAATGACCGCAAGGTCCTTTTTTTGTTAATTTAAAACTATTAACATTGTTTATATATCATGCTACAATACCGTTAATGCTAATCCAGTATTAGCTTGTGTGAGTGTGTGGCAAATAGCAACTAAAAAGTAGCCGGACCAAGAGAATATATCATTCTCCGTTCGCAAAATAGAGGACAATGCCACGCAGAATTGGGAATCAAAGAAGACATTTAGCACGTAGCCTTTTTGTCTCTTTTTTGCTTTTAGCCATATTGACGGTAGTCGCCGTAAATATTTTTGCGGACATTATCACGAACAATGATGTCGAGGTTAGGCTTAACTCTCGCCTGACCTATTACCTCACTGTCCAAGAAGATGGCGTCGATGTTGATGGCGTCGAATCTAGCGATACTCAAATGGCTAACCTCACTAGTGGTCGCATCAGTGTTACTGACCGTATCCCAGATGGACTCATCTTTCAAGGCTTTGTCACTACACCAAATGGTAAGATTGGTGCCTCGGCGCGTTCAGATAGCTCCATTGCTTGTTCTGGCGTAGTCGTTGATGACACCAACGAAGCCGAAGTCGACACTGGCACCTGGAATAACGACAACACCGCCTACTACTACCACGGCCTTCATTATGATGTCGCATCCCACACTGTAAGCTTCAAAGTAGAGAAGCTCAAGGCCGGTTGCGAACTTACTGTTGGTATTATTACGAAAACTCCTAGTGCCGTCGACGATCCAGACACTCAAGCAGTCGAAACTCGTCGCGACTTCTTCAATAACGCTCTCGCGTCGGAAAAAGACCTCACGTCTATCTCCAATACCGTCCATGCATATATTGAAAGCACCGAAACCCTTACTTATCCTGTTACCTATAGCTATACTGGCGACGTGCCAGCAGGCGCCCCCGCTGCGCCAAGCGCGCAAAGCTATCCCGCTAATGCCTCCGTTCCCGTTGCTACCTCGCCAACTCTTGCTGACTATACCTTCTCTGGTTGGACTACCACCGATACAACTGTCACAGACGGTTCCTTTGCCATGCCAACCCAAGCCGTTAACTTTGTCGGTATTTGGATTAAAGATGCCGTAATACCAACCTATACCGTCACTTACGTCATTGATGGTGCTGCTCCAGCAGATTATCTTGCCCCAGGGCCAAAGAGCTATGCCGCCAGTAGCGAAGTATCCCTCAATGAGCTTCAAGCCGGCGATGTCATTGATGGTTATCGCTTCTCCGGTTGGACTACTACTGACGCTACTATCTCAGGCTCTGGCTTCACTATGCCCGAAAACGACGTCACTATTCACGGTAGCTTTACTCGCATCTCCTACACGGTCTGTTACGAATTTGAAGGCTCTACTCTACCGCCCAATGCTGAATCGCTCCTTCCGGCCTGTACTAACCATTATCCTGGCGATACGGTCACTACTGCCGCTAATCCTACCGCTGAAGGTTACGAATTTGTCGGCTGGTACAAGAATGCCACCTTTACCATGCCAGAAAAGAATGTTGTCATCTACGGCGAATGGGGCCCTGCACCTGCCGGCAAATTCGCCCCCACTCTCGCGAAGGTTATTCTAAATCCTAAAGATCAATACGATTACGGCGACACTGTTCAGTTCAAGGTTACCATTACCAACACTGCCGAGTATGCCATCCATGACGTCTACGTCAGTGAGCTTCTCGCTGGCGCCGTTATTGAAGAATCGCCAAATGGTAGCTACGGCATCATTGGTAGCGACACTGCATCTATTGCCAGCATTGCTCCTGGCGCCAGCGTAGACATCTTCGCTAGCTACCGCGTCCGTCAAAACAAGAGTCAAACTCTCACTAATACCGTAAAGCTTACTGGTGCTCTTGCCGACAACAACCATGTTCTTGACCAAAGCCAAGAATATACCGCTAGCGTATCCTTCACTACTGTCGCCGAACCTGCCCCACTTACAGGTATTATCTTTGATGCGCTTCCATATGTTGGTATGATTGCCTTCGCTCTTGGCGGACCAATCCTAGCTTTCATTCTATTGAACAAAAAGCGTAATTACGTCGCAAAACTACTCCAAAAGATCGAATCGGCATCAAGAAGCACAAAAAGAATCCCCGCTCGCATCGCCTATGCCACTTTAGTCATGCTTCTAGTTGCTAGCAGTTTCATTATCCATAATGCCTCCGCCGAGAACTATACGGAAATTATTAAATCCATTTCATTAACCTCTGCTCATACTAGCTTCGAGAACAATGAAGGTGGCGCTTGGAATGTAACCAAGAGCGCCAAGTGGACTAGTGGCGATACAGCCCAAATAACCTTCAATGTCGACACTATCGCTAAAGTTAGGGACAACTCTGGAGTCGATGTCGTATTAGTTATGGACACATCTGGCTCTATGGTTGGGCAAAAAATTGAGCAAATGAAAAACGACGCCATGGGCTTAGCCGAAGAAGTTGTAACAAACCACAACGGCCGAGTTGCAATAATAAACTTCAGCACATCAGCAACTATCCAGAGCGGACTCACTAATAACCTAAATGAACTTGACAGCGCCATTGACAGCCTTACCGCCATAGGCGAAACCAACTATAATGCTGGTCTTACGAAAGCTAGTGAGGTTCTCGCCGAATACCAAGATCAGCCCGGGCGTAAGCTTACGTTGCTTTTTCTAACCGACGGCTATCCAAATCTCGATACACCTAACGAAGAGGCAACCTATAGGATTCTAAAAGCCAACCACCCCAATATGCTCATTAGTGGCATCCAATACGAAATGGACAGCGACATACTAGAACCCGTCAAAAACGTCTCCGACCAACAATTCGCAGCGGACATGGGCACCCTAGACAACATCCTCGTTACATCGCTATATGAACCAGTCGTATTTGATAACTTCATCCTCGCAGATTATATTAATAACGACTATTGGGAGGTTACCGACTCGTCTAGCATTAGCGCCTCTGCTGGCGAATTTGAGTTAGCAGAAGACGATGATGGACAATATATAACTTGGAATCTTTCTGACGAGTTCGGTTCTGGCGCATCCGCAGAACTCACCATAGACATCCAGCTAAAAGACAATACTACATACGACGAAAACACTTATCTTCCAACCAACACGCACGAGTCAGTAACGTCCACAATGATAGACATCCCTAATGAAAACGTAGTGAGTACTGCCACTCCAGTACTTAAAGCCAAGTACAAGGTAACCTATGATGCTAACTTACCTACTAGCTGCAGCTCATACGACGGAACTCTGCCTCAAGATGGCAACTATACACCATTATCCACCGTATTAGTCCCTGCTGACTCTATCTCTTGCGACGGATACAACTTTATAGGCTGGCAGGACGCCAACGGCTCGTTCGGCATATTAAATGGCGACTATATAAGAATACAAAATAGCGACATCGCTCTTAAAGGAATTTGGTCCAAGGTTAATATCAAGAAATCTATGGACGGCGCCGTCCAAGGAGGAACAGCAGCGCAGCTAGACGAGGGAATAAACATCAATCTAGCGCTAAAGGGTCTGTCCGGCCAAAATACTACCGATTACACAGAGCCTAACGAAACAATAACTGCCATCAAGTCCGCCAACTCCATATCTGCCGCGCAAATGGCGAACGCCATAGACATCTCCTCTCCCGACTCAGAGATTCCAATTTATGCCTGGTTCGACGACAATGACGGCACTATCTATATCTACTCCGAAGCTAGCACTATCAAAGGAAATCCAGACATGTCACAATTATTCTATGCTTTCGCTGAGTTATCCGACGCATCAGGAATAGCAGACTGGGATATGAGCGAAACCACATCCCTAGAATTCTCCTTTGCCAACTGTTACTTCCAAAATATCGATTTCTTGTCAGATTGGGACGTAAGCAACGTTGAAGACATGAATGGGCTGTTATACGTCAACTGGCGCTTAGAGGATATTTCTGGCCTAACAAACTGGAATACTAGCAGCGTAAAAACAATGTTTGCGACGTTTAGCGGCGTAGAAAGAGTAGAAGATTTAGGTCCACTAGCTAACTGGAATGTAAGCAACGTGGTCGATATGGAATACACATTTTATGGCATTATGAACGCAACGAGTCTCGACCCTCTAGCAAATTGGGACGTAAGCAACGTCGAATCCATGAGTGACATGTTCGGAGGGGCTAGATCTATCACGAACGTCGATGGCTTAGCGAACTGGAATGTAAGTAAAGTAGGATGGATGAATGCCATGTTTCGCGACACTCCGAGCCTCACAAATCTTCAGGGGCTAGCAGACTGGGACGTGAGCAATGTGACCTCTATGCCTAGTATGTTCAGAGAATCCGGCATTACAAATGTTGATGGTCTAAGCGAATGGGACACAAGCAAGGTAGAAGATATGAGAAGTATGTTTGGCCTAGCTCGCAATTTAGCAGATATTGATGAGCTAGAAAACTGGGATACTAGCAGCGTTACAGACATGCATTACATGTTCTCTGAATGCGCTTTTGCAGACGTTGATGCATTAAGAAAATGGAATACTAGCAACGTTATCGATATGAGCGATATGTTCTCTGCAATACAAGAACTTTCGGATATTTCTGGCCTAACAAACTGGAATACCAGCAACGTAGAAAACATGCATGGAATGTTCTATTCAACAAGTTTCCAAGATGGCGATGGGCTAAAGGGATGGGACGTCAGCA
Organism: Candidatus Nanosyncoccaceae bacterium; assembly: GCA_045546295.1. Lineage (GTDB taxonomy): Bacteria > Patescibacteriota > Saccharimonadia > Saccharimonadales > Saccharimonadaceae > UBA2834. The sequence continues at coordinate 43,117 of JAZQCP010000011.1, forward strand.
ACGTTACGGATATGAGCGAAATGTTCCAATATGCACAACTCACTGATTTTGATGATCTTTCCAATTGGAACACCGGCAGCGTCACAGACATGAATGAGATGTTTTACATGAATCTCGGCGGACTGACAGATATCTCTGGAATAAGCGGCTGGGACGTATCGAATGTAACTAATATGAGTTATATGTTTGCTTACGACGGCGGCATAACATCGCTCACGGTTCTTAATGATTGGGATACATCAAGCGTACTCGAAAAAGGCAATATGTTCCTCGAAATTCCTTCTGAAATCACAAGACCGACCTGGTGGAACCTCTAATTATCGTCATCCATTATACGAACAAGCAACACGTCTCGCCTATCCTTACTCTCGCCGTCGCATGTCGATAATAATATAAAGCGACCACTATCCCCGCGACCGCGCTTATGAATCGCATTATCAAATATCGTCTTCGTTACAGCAAAGCTATTATTGTTGCGACTCACTTCGGTATTATATATATTTCAGTCTTTCGAATTTACCTCTGCATAAGCAGATATTTCCAACCCATAACTGCCACCTCGTCGCTTCAATACCCCCCTTTTGTGCACACTGAAGAAATCGTCATTTTTGAATTTTTGTATGTCGGAAAACATTTCGCCATTCCCCATTCTGTGACCATAAATAATCGAGAAGGCATCACTAAAATCATCCTCATTTCTATAATCTAAAAATAAACTCCCTGCAGTCGCAAATTCTCCCCTATAGTTTCTATTCAAAAACCAAGCATTGTCTTTTCCTTTCACTACTGGATAATTTATATTAGTTCCCTCAATTCGCAACCAAGCAATCGTATACTCACTCTCTTCTTCCAAAGCGTCAAAAACTTCATCTCCATCTTGATTTACTAATGATACTAATGAGGCATCTATAGCGGCTGATTTAGAAACCTTGCAGCTATCATATATCACGTATAAACTAACCAAGACAAGCGGCGCTAATGCTACGTATATAATAAAGTTTAGTAAGCTATTCACTAATTTCATACGTAAAATTCCGCACGCCTAGTTGAGCTATAATCTTTCCCGCCACCATCCCACCGCCGCCATTGCCATATTCAACACAACGCCCATCACTCATTAATAAGACATCTCCGGCCACATACTGTCTGCATATTCTACAATACAGTAGCATTTCCCCGTCAGACGCCCCTACCCCGCGAGCAACCCCAAATAATACTCCAAACAACAAATAAATTGATCCGCTAACAAATAATACTTTCATCACCAGGCGCGCCCACCCTCGCCACGCCTTGTTTCTTATCTTGAGCATTTTGTTTCTTTATGTTTTTTCTTAATCACCCTCCATGCCAACGCCAGACCGCCAACAACACTGATGGCTAGCAGATATGGCAGAACATTCATTACTATGCCAGTCAAGATATCGCCTTCTTTATGATTAATAAAGCTTACAATATTTCCGCTACTATCCGCATCTACCGTAACAGTCTTCGTAGCTGAAGTGTCGCCGGCCACACCGTCAACATATTGCGCATAACCGTTCCCCTCAACCTCAACGAGTCTATAATTAAGCCCAATCGGCAATTCATCGTAATTGCCATTCAAGCCAATCGTTGCCGTCTGGCCATGCTTTAGGTATATATAGTTATCCTGGCCAACAACTATTTTACTAACAGTCGAAATCGATTCACCTTTATAACTTACTATCGCATCCTGTCCAGAAACTACATATTCATCACCTTCTGGTGCATTTTCAAACTCAATTCGGTACTTGAAATAATCGTTTTCATTTGCCAAATTACCAGTCACTTTATTTGTTATTCGCACATAGCTTCTAGTCGCGCTCGACTGAAATATCGCATCTTCTTTTTCGCCAGTATCATGATTCTTTACTTGGCTGCTCAAGCTTGCTATATACTCACCAGTTGGATGATTACTCTCATCTAATTTATTTCGTACGCTAACATAAAAGAAAAACTCATCATCACTATCGACTGGGTAATTCGATGCATCGGAAGATGCTACCTCACGTATAGAAAACTTATAATCACCCAAAGCCGTAAAATCCAATTGTCCAATATCGAGTTGGCTCGTTACGTTAACTATACCGTTCTCATCTGGCGAACCGCGAAAATTCATTTCTAGCTCGGTCGGCATATTTTCCACTATAGCCGGGTTCTGTTCGTCCTGAATTATATTAAATGTATAACTATTATTTGCAGAATTCGTTAAACCAGTCATACTGTGCGAAACGCCAATTCATTGCGCACTATTTGGATTATCCGCTACCCTCGCGCTAGTCGCACCAACTGACGGAGCTACAAAAACTGCCATTAAAAAACTAAATATTAATCCATATTTCTCTATATGTCTCACAATTACCTCCAATATTATTTACAAATAGCATCAAAAAATCACGGCCCAGACTTCATTTTTTACCTCCAAATTAATTAATACTCTAAATTTAATCTAAAAAGATGAGGCAATAAAGCATGAGTACGTTATTTTTTAACGACCTTCTCAGTAACATCAAACTTTTCCATATATAACGCTAGAAGCAAACGCGTTTGCGAATAAAAAGCACAGAACGAAGAATATACGATAGCCGTTAGTGGCGCCAAAATCCACTGCAGCACCATCCATATCTTTTTACTTTTTGGATAGCGCGCTGGACGTTCTGGTAACATTTTTAGGGACAATACCAACGAAATAAACAAGCCAGCCGCCGCAACCGTCTGAATATAACTTACTACCATTGGCAAATTATGTGATAGCAAATCGCGCGTATCGTAATGGAATATTAATGGCACCCAGCCGCCAAATGCAATTATTGGCGCAATCGCCGCCAGAGTCACGTGGCCATCCAACAAACGTATGAACTTCGGCACTAACGAACTCAGTTTTATGGTTCGTTTCTTCGAAAACATATAAGTGCCCACAAAGGCTACATCGCTTGCGCCATAGTCCCAACGCCGCAACTGCACCCACTGTGCTTTCAGCGTACGCCATAACGTATTCGACAATACCGCATCCTGATAAATCGGCGTCCTAATCGGTAATACCTCATAGTCTCCATCGAAATAAAACAGACTTCGCCAATATTGGTGTCCGTCCTCAACAATCGTGCGCACGCTCCAAAAATCCATTTCTACAAGCGCATCGAGCGGTTGTGAATGCGATGCAAAGTTACGCAACATATGAGGCCGCATCGTACAAATAACGTTCCAAAATGAATTCGTCGACGCCACAACGCGTGAAATTGCCGGAGCATCCCAAATGTTATTCGTGAACAACGAAACAGGCTGATAACTCATCCTCTTTCGATCTTCATGAACAATGTATTCGTACGCCACATTGTCAAAATAAACCCGATGTGGCTTATTATCGCAGTCTAAAGTTGTTACTATCACATTGCTATAACGAATATTATGTTCTTTGGCGTATTCTTGCACTACGCGACCAGCATTTGTTATATTCGCTCCTTTGCCAACTACTTCATTTTTAATGCCGTCTGAATGCTTCGCTATAATAAAAGCACCGAATCTCTTTCGGTAATTTTTTTCTAATGTTTTCGCAACTTTTTCTGCTTCTGGACCACCTCGCTCTTCATATGCAATCACCACAATCATACGCTTTTTTTCATAAGTTGTTCTTAACAAAGACTCCATAGTTGGAACTAATACATCGAGCGATTCGTTATACAATGTAACAATTACGGCATGGTATATCTCGCTCGGCTTTGGATAAAAACCATCCTCGGCCGCAGCCATCATGCAAAGATTATTCAAATGTTGCCCATATTCATAGGAGCTACTCTTCGTCCCCGCTAATCTATCGTAACTATCAGCAGGATTCTCTAGATCGTCTAGCCTCTTGCGCCAATTTACGCGAATACAGCGCTTTATTGCCTTATAGCCTTGCACGGTTCGAAAAGCAATCCCTATCGCCTTGACTAAGTTCATAATCACAATCAGCAAAATATAACATGAACCCAAAATTGGATTTATCGCTGAGAGAACGAATAACAGAATAATCATTCCATAACTTAGTAATCCGGGCAATAGTTCAAAAAAACGATACAGTGGCTTACGTTTTCCCACCGGTATTTCTACAACTTTTGACATTTACCCTTCTCCAAGAATACTCATCAAGAAGCGCAATGCTACAATCGTAATTGCGCAACTGACACCCAAGAATAATCTAGCAATATCTTTGCCACGTTTCGAGAAAATCCGCGCCCCAATAATCGTGTGTCCTACACCTATAGCTATCGCAATTATCGAGAAAGACAGCAAATACCACCATTCGCTTTGCTGGTAACCATTACTAATATCAGAATAGCGCGCCCAGATCTTCGGATGCGACGAATCCAAGCTAAAAAACGGAACAAGAAAAAGCCACAAATTAAGCAAAAAATTCGCCCCCATCCACCACAATAGGCCACGATCCTTTTTCCAAATCGCCTTATAATCTTCCGCTAATTCTTTCATAGCTTCCCCACCATTTTATCATAAACGGCAAATATTGATAAGGCATTAACTACTTAAAAACGCTTTACAGATATGATAATTCGCCATATACTAAAATGATAATCATTCCCAAATTTAAGGAGCCCATGTCAAGCCGTACAAAATACCACACCATCAACCGAGATTACTTTCTGCAAACCGCCCAATCATTTCACAAGCCCTTCACTGCTAAAGAAATCGCTGCTAAGTTAGTTGAGAACGAAAACCCCATGGGAACCAGTACGATATACCGTCTTCTTGACGATTTTTCGGCTAAGGGCGTTCTCCATAAGAGTCTTGCCTCAGACAATACGGCATGCTACTTCTACATGAAGCCATGCAAAAATGAAAATCATTTTTATTTAGAATGTAGCAAATGCCATTACATATATCACTTGGACTGCCGACATTTGCGCAGCTTTTCAAAACATATCGCAAAAAAGCACCTATTCAAAATTACCAATTACGACCTTATAATTAATGGCATATGCGAGAAATGCCAGGAGGAAGCCAAATAATATGAAAACATTTATAAAGGTATTATTTATCCTCTCACTAATTGGCATCTTCTCTACTCTATTTTTCCTACCAATCAATGAACAAGAACCAGAAAAACACGAAATCAAAGTAGTTGCAACCATCTTCCCCGCCTACGACTTGGCGCGTAGTATTAGCAAAGACACTGACGTTCAAAATAAAATGCTCATACAGCCAGGATCCGATCTTCACAGTTACGAACCCTCACCTCAAGATATTGTGGATATAAAAAACTCAGATATTTTCATATACAATGGCGGAGAATCAGAGGAATGGGTCGAAAAAATAATATCAGAAATCAACACGGCAAACACCATCATAATTCGCATGATGGATTCAGTTGAGCTAAAAGTAGAAAACAAAGACGGTATCTTGGAACAAGAAGCAGAAGAAGCGGAAGGAATAGAAGAACAAGAAGAATACGACGAGCATATTTGGACTAGCCCCAAGAATGCTATTAAAATAGCAAAAACAATTGCTCAAGCCTTTAAAAACAGCAATCCCGACAGTACTGCTACATATCAACGGAACCTAGAGCAACTTACTGAAGAAATTAACGAGCTAGACAAAAAATTCCGACAGTTAGCTGATAAAAAGACTGGTACACTAATAGTCGCAGATCGATTCCCTTTTAAGTATTTTGTCGAAGAATACGGATTCGACTATGTCGCTGCTTTCCCAGGTTGCTCCGAGCAGACCGAAGCCTCCGCAAAGACGATTGCAGAACTGAGTAAAATAATTGCGCAAAACCACGAAAAAATCATTTTTCATCTGGAGCTAACGAACACTAAAATTGCTCAAACGCTCGCAGAATCCACTGGCGCCCACCAACTAACTTGGCATTCTCTTCACAATGTCTCCCTAGAAGACTTCAACGCTGGATATTCATATGTTGACATTATGACTGATAATTTAAACAACCTCGACAAGGCTCTTCATGACCGTATTGCAAATTAAAAACCTTAGTCTTAAATATGGGAATCATTATATTTTCCGCAACTTGTCTTTCGCCGTCGAAAAGAATGATTTTCTCTGTATTGTTGGTCCTAACGGGAGCGGCAAATCGACTCTTCTCAAATGTTTACTTGGAGAAATCAAGCCAAACCAAGGAGAAATTCAATTTGAAAATCATTCCCACCGTAAAGTAATAGGCTATTTGCCACAAAACCCGCATTATAATCCTTCCTTTCCCGCCTCTGTATACGAAGTTGTAGCATCCGGCAGCCTAAACCAAATCGGTTTATTTTCCAAGTATCCGAAACAAAAAATAGAAAAAGCTCTTGGCACATTACGCATAGCGGACATCGCTCGCCAACAATTTAGCACATTGTCAGGCGGACAACGTCAACGTGTTTTACTCGCTCGAGCCCTCGTTGCAAGCTCTAATCTGTTAATACTCGACGAGCCGTCAAATAACCTTGATTATAACTCGAAACAGGAATTTTATCGTACCCTAGAAAAACTGAATAAATCCACTACCATACTTATGGTCACGCACGACCTCGACCACAACAACCTAATCGGAAACAAAATCCTCTCCCTCGATCCAAACCTGCCGTTCTTTGGAACCACCAAAGAATATGTTAGGAGAATCCATGCTCACTAGTTTAATCGAAATGCTAAATTATGATTTTATCCTCCGCGCATTAATGGCGGGAATCATTATCACGATATGTTCTGCGCTTATCGGGTCTAGTCTTGTTCTTCGAAAACAATCAATGATTGGCGACGGACTGTCCCACGTTGCTTTTGGGGCCGCATCAATCGCTACTATTCTTAACATTGCGCCGCTAGAATTCTCTATTCCAATCGTTGCAATATCGGCTATCCTAATCCTCCGCCTTAGTCAAAACGCTAAAATTAACGGCGACGCCGCAATTGCCGTACTGTCGGCGTCCGCCCTCGCTTTAGGCACCTTCCTTATTTCTATAAATAAAGGCGTAAATATCGATTTAAACTCTTACCTTTTTGGAAGTATTCTCGCTATCAGCGAACACGACTTAAAACTCTGCATAATCGTGGGAATCATTATCATTCTTGTGTTTCTATTATTTAGGCGTCAAATATTTGCTATTACATTCGATGAAGACTTCGCTAAAGCAATTGGCATTAAGGTTCAGCTATACAACACTATTTTAGCTACGCTCTGTTCACTAATTATAGTAATCGGCATGCGTATGCTTGGCGCGCTACTTATCTCAAGCCTAATCATTTTTCCTTGCTTGTCCGCACTCTATCTCAGCAAAACATTCCGCGGCAACATTATCGCTTCTGTCATCTTAGCCACAATTTGTTTCATTGTCGGTCTGACGATTTCATATACTCTAAGTACACCAACTGGCGCGACTATCGTTCTCGCTAATTTAATCGCGCTAACCCTATCCTGGTTATATAATAAAATACAATGAGTGAAATAAGATACTATAGTTCTTTCGAGCAAGATTTTTCCGAAAGCAAGCAGCAAAACTATAAGTTACCAAAAGACTACGAATGGATTAGCCGCCACCCTTTTCTACGTCTCTTGGAAATCATACTCTACCCGATTATCGTCATATATGTCTTTTGCTATCAAAAATTTTACGCACGCATCAAAATCATAAATCGCAACGCCCTTAAAGCGGCCAGACATCAAGGATATTTTTTATACTCCAGCCACACACAAGTCTTTGGCGACGTCATTAACCACTTCATTACTACTTTCCCAAAACACCCCTATCTTATATGTAGTCCTGCAAATCTCGGAATTGTCGCCATCGGAAAATATCTCCCGCTTGCCGGCGCTCTGCCAATTCCCGATAATATTCGCCAACTTCAAAAATTTAACGACGCAATCCGCACTCGTATCTCGCAAAAGAAAGCTATCATCACTTATCCAGAAGCCCATGTTTGGCCATGGTATACCGGCATCAGACCAATGAAGTTAGCCGCTTTTCACTTTCCAATCACTATCGAAGCGCCAGTATTTGTAGCTACCACCACATATCAAAAGACTAAATTCCGCAAAAAACCAAAAATAACCATCTATATAGACGGGCCCGTCAAAATCCCCAACAACCTCTCACGTAAAGAAAAAATTCGCTTTCTACAGAATAGCGTAGAATCAATCATGAAAAAACGCGCTAAACTCAGCACCTACGAATATATAAAATATCTTCCCAAAGAATAATTATTGATTTCGCTCTTTCGCCTTCAGGCCAACAATATCGTCGATTGAGAATTTATAATCAAGTTTTTTACCATATATCTTTTCATAGGCCACTACGCGCTGCTCGTAATCTGTTCTCGCCATTTCTATACTATTCTCACGTACGTTCTTTTTCGTGTTCGGAAAGATAGGGTTTAATACATGCGCTACAAATTTTAGCTTATTAAATTGGCCATTGTCATCTTTACCCGTATCTATTAGCTCAACAAATATTGGAATTACCGGCGCTTTTACCATCGCCGCAAACATATATGTTCCACGTTTACATGGGCGTGGCTTACGATAGTTGTACCACATTTCCTCTTCGGGATATATTAAAACAAATTCACCATAGTCAACTAAACGTTTTAGCTCTGGGACAAATTCTTTAATAATATAATTAGGCCCTTTTCTTAACGGTAAGGTTTTTAAATTGTTCATCAGATAGCCAATCGGACCAGGAATTGCAATATTTGTATCTTGAATTACGATATACGGAGTCTTACGGAACTGTTTTTTAATCACCTTACGCGCACACATGCTATCAAGATGATTAAAATGATTACTAGTGACAATTGCACCATTCTTTATGCGATCCAATTTCTCAATTCCTTCGATTTTAATTGAATGGCTCATAGCGATGCCAAAAGTTTGTTGCGTAATAACTGCGCCACGACTACGGAACCAATATTTAATCTTATGATTATTTCGAAAATCTTTCAGATTCCTTATCGCGCGTTCAGCTTCTTCATCAGAAAAAACCGGATCGCCAACCTCAACTTTCGCGTTTAGATTTCCTGCCTTTATGTTTTTGCGTATATTTTTTACTACCGCAGTTTTATCACCACCTATAATCATTTCTTATCCAGTCCACGCATAACCGTACGAAATGTAACTTCATTGCCCAATATTTCCGTTACACGATCAGCCATCCATTGCAAACGCTTTTCGTCGCCTTTCTTATCCCAACGCGTAAAACTCCTTTTTTCATGTTGTATATCTTTCAAGAAGCTTGACTCGTTAGCATATTTCCAAAAGAATTCTTCATACATTGTCCCATCATAATGCCACGGCTTAAAGAACATATTATAATGCACAATCATCGGGTTACGTACAAACTTTTTCGTCGGCGTCGGCATCGCATTCCAAATTTGATCTAGATGCAAAATTCTACCATAACACATTGAGTTTAAATAATCCTGGTCTGGCGCCACAGTATCAAAGTCGTACGTATTTAATAAATACAAAAATCTTTCCACAAATTCTTCTTCACGCATCTTTTTGAAGTCCATCAGCAGTACACCGGAATTTATATATTTCTTGCTGTCCACCCCCACTACCTGTTCAAAATAATCACAAAACAATTCGTTATTGTTTGCCGAAATGTCAGAGCAAGCCCCAATTAAATTGCCACTCAAATCCACTTTATACAGCTCCGCCACATCGCCTAACACGACAATATCGCTATCAAGATAAATACCCTTTTCGCAATCCTTGAACATCTCTGGCAAAAAAATCCGATAATAAATTGTAGGAGTGAAATAATCACCCTTCAGGCGCGTCTCTTTGCGATCTGAAATGCCACTTAAAGTATCCTTCATTTCAGTCATTAAGACTTCAATATTTTCATGCCCATCGCCCAAGCTTGCTATCCTGCGCACTGTCCGTTTTTTCATATCGTGGTAAACCACATGCAATTCATACTTACATGCCGGATTCGTATGGTCAATCAAAGAGGCTATTGCAACGGCTAAATACGGCGCGTACTTCTCGTCAGCAGAAAAGAATACCGGTACAGTCATTTTTTTCATCACTTTACCTTCTTTCTTACCTTTAGATACTCCTCTAATACGTCATCGAACGCATGGCATTTTAACACATTATGAACTTTATCTATATTCCATGGTTTAATCTTCTGCGTATGAAAAACCGGCCAAAAACGAAAAGTAGTCGAAAAATGTCGAAACACGGTGTCCGTCGTCTCTCGTTTTTGTTCATTAAAGCGCCGGTCAATAATCTTCTTGCGACGCGAATAAACATTTAATGACGTCTGATCCGGTAATAGCATTTTTGTCTTCGCCACGCGCCGACGTGTCCGTCGCAACAATCCCGATTCCCTAATTAGTTCTAGATTCATTAGCAATACGCCAGAATTTAAATATGTTTTCTCAAATAAGCTCGTCCTTAACCAATGCTGCCCATAATAATCTACCGCGCCTATCAGTTCATACTCAGTATTATCCATCTTATATAACTCATATGGATCTTTTAGCGCTACGACATCAGTATCTAAATATAAAATTTTTTTGGGTAGTTCTTTTATCAAATCAGCATATAGTCTCAATAGACAATATGGCGTAAAAAAAGTTTTTAAATTAGCTCGTGGCATATCCGAATTAAAAGCGTCCGTAGCATCAATTAGCTTAATTGAGTGCCGCTCGTCCTTTGCTTTTATTATTTTTTCCAAATTTTCTATAGCGCTCACCGGCACTTCTTTAAAACCCTTTAAGCGCATCGTCAAAATAAAAATCTTCAATGGCCTAGAAGTATTTTTTACTAATGATAGTATCGAGATGATCAATCCATCTAAGATATTCCGGTCGCCACAATACAAAATATTCATAACAACTTTATAAATTATAGCAAAAAGCTAAAAAAGATGCTATTCGGCCAATTCAAGCTTCATCCTGGCGTTTCTTAATATAACTAACAATGTCGCCAACCGTATGCAAATCTTTAATATCTTTATCAGCAATCTCTACGCTATACTTATCCTCAAATGCCGTAACCAAATCTACCAAGTCTAATGATTCCACATCTAAATCATTGAGTAAATCCGTATCCTTACTGATGGACTTTTTATCCACCTCTAAAGTGCTCGATATTAGTTCAATTACTTCTTTCTCCATTTGCCTCTTCCTCTATTACTTTTGATCTTATTATTTTTCCATTATTGTTACGCGGAAATTCCGTCGTCCTTAATCGCACATATGCAATTTGTCGATTTTTAGGCTTTTCCCTATTATACTCCCCGATTAGCTCGTCAAAATAATCTTGGTCACCCATATAACTCTTTTCTGGATAAATCGACACGATTATCCTATTGTTATCTTCGTATGCTATTACCTCAGCCACACCATTATCGTTAGCCAACTTTGCTTCTATTTCTTCCGGACTTACATTTTCTCCATTACTCAAAATAATCAAATTCTTTTTCCGTCCCGTCACAAACAGAAAACCATCCTCATCAAATCTCCCCAAATCTCCCGTATAAAAACGTCCGTCTTTCAATACTTCTTCCGTCGATTTACGGTCCTTATAGTACCCCTTCATTACGATGTCGCCGCTAACAACAATTTCGTCGTCAATTATTCTCACATTCACGTCTCGACAAATTTGCCCAACGCTACCATCGCGTTTGTAATGATTGCGATTTACTGCGACTACTGGCGAGCATTCAGTAATACCATACCCGACCAAAATCTCTATCCCTATACTCCTAAACCATTCTATATACTTCACATCGAGCGCCGCGCCACCACAAATTATATAATCAACATTTCCGCCAAACTCGTCCAAGATTTGCTTAAAAAACTTTTTCCGCCAATCTATTCCAATCTTCATTAGAGCATTGCTGACTTTAATTCCGCGACTCAGCTTTCTTTCTCGCTTTTCGCGCCTTGCCGTACGCCATATTTGACGATACATCGTCTCGACAACCATTGGTACGGCAAATATAGTATCCGGCCTCCCATCTTTGAAGTCGTCCAGTAAGCGCTTTAAGCTACCAGAGATAAAAGTATAGCATCCATAATAATACGGCATTAACAGTGACGTCACGAATCCGAATGCATGGTGGTACGGCAAAAAACTAGCCGCTCGACCTCTTGGGTAATAAATAGATGACGCCCCATACAAGTCTGCCATGATATTTCTTTGCGACAAAACCACAGCCTTGCCATAACCCGTAGTGCCAGAAGTAAAGAATATCATCGCATCCTTTTGAATGTCCTGCGTATTTTTATTGTGTAGTTTTTTTCCAAGACTAATGTAATCTTCCACTTCTTCAAAAGGATAGCTCTCGCGGAATACTTCACCAATTTCACCGCAATAATCCAAAGAATAATATACCGCCTTTACGTCCACCTGTTTTAGTTGTTTTCTTAATAATTCCGGATCCGAATCTTTATCTAGCGCCACACACACATTTCCACTCACGATAATCGCCAACGCAATTATCAACCAAGTATAGCTATCCTCTCCAATTACGGCTATATTCTTTCCTTGGTAATTTGCGTAAAAATAGCCGCTCAACGCCTTCACGTCATCAAAAACATTTGCAAAGCTCTTCCGACGCAGCTTGCCGTCTTCGCGCCACGCAAACGCAGTCTTTTCCAAATTTTTACGATAAGTTATCAAATCCCACAAATTTGCCAACTTTGGCACATCATAATAATCATAGCTAGTATTCGTTTTTCTACTCACGATGTATCTATTATATATTAAACGCCTCAATGTTTCTTTTTCTCCTATTACCAACACGTTTATGCTAAGATATAGTTATGAACGCCAAGAAGTCAACCAAAGCAAAATCAAACAAAAAAAGCGAAAACGTGCTCAAGAATCCTTTATTCTATATGTCTATTGCCATATTCGCAATAATAATCCTCCTTTCGATCCTAGCAATTAACATGATCCATAATGCTAAGCACAAAAAAGAAATCGACGAAACTAAAGGCCAATACATCTATATCGGTAATGGCAATAATATCTACGACACAGAATCAGCCATACCAGACCAAATTGTATCCAGCTACGACGAATATACCTCTGCCATGCGAGATATTAACCTAGAAAATGGCGACAAGACACTTTCGCCGACAGACTTTGAAGGCAATAATTATGCGCTTATAGCCGTTCGCTATGGCTCCTGCTCCGAAGAAAATATCGAGCCAAGTAAGTTTGATATATCCAATGGCCAAGTTAGTGTTGTTTTCGACTACGACTCAAAATGTGGCTTCTGCGCCCCAACCTATCGCTTCTATGCTTTCAAGCTAGATAAAAGCGTTACAAGCGGTGACATCGTCGTCAATTACCACTCTCGCAACACCATTGAATGTGACTCTTCGATAGAATACAAACCTATTATCTATCTTTACCCAACCAAAACTACGGACGTCAGTATAGTTCTTGGCCATCCCGAGCTAATAACTACCAGCTATCCACAATATCAAAAAGGTTGGAATGTAACAGCAGAACCAACTGGCGAGCTTACAGACAAAAAGACCGGAAACAAGCTCTACTCCCTCTATTGGGAAGGTAAAAACCATTACGCATCAGTTCAACAAGACGGCTTCATCGTAAAAGGCGAAGAGACAGCAAAATTCCTAGAAGATAAGCTATCCACGCTTGGCCTAAATTACCGCGAAGCCGAAGAGTTTATCATCTACTGGTTACCAAAACTCGAGCACAGCAATTACAATTATATCCGCTTCGAGACACAATCCGAAATCGCTTCATACATGCCTTTAACTACCACTCCAAAAGCCGACACTACGATTCGTGTATATATGGATTACAAGCCACTCGACGCACCAATCGACATTAAAGAGCAAGTTCTCTCAACTCCGACACGAAGCGGCTTCACCATCGTCGAATGGGGTGGATCTGAAATAAAATAATGCCCTAAAAATGTTTCAATTCAAACATAAAATTATTGCAACAACTGCGTTATTACTCATTCTAATTATTTGCGGTTGCAGCGCCTGGCTGTATTACGACTACAAAAAAATCGAAAGCACAACACCAGACGATCAAATCATCAAATACGAATTACAAACGCACGAAGTCTTTAGTGATCATCCTGACAATTCGAAATATCACATCACTTCCCCCGAGGAGCTTAGTCGTTTTTATGAAAAATATTCCGATGTATTAGCTATAAATATTGAATATTTCAAACATAATGATATATTTATTCAAGTTCAAAGCGAATCGTCTGGCAGCATTAATCACAAGCTCGAAAATGTCAATCTCAATAACAACACTGTCAATTTTGCAATTAGTACCGACAGGCTCGAAATCGGCACTGACGATATGGCTTTTTGGTACTTCGTCGCAATCATACCGCGCAATCAAATAGCAAACCTAAACTTATCAGATTGGAATACGATTTAGAGGATATAAATGGACGTTTATATTACGAATAATTCAGTCAATTCACCCAAAGAATTACATGTCGCCAGAAAACTAGGTATTATTTTTACAATTATCGGCATTTTCCTACTAGTACCTCTCGTCTTCTTAATCGCTTTGTACAAAATGAACGATTCCCGGCTAGACGCACAGACTACTTCTACTTCGGTAACAATCCACGAAAAAATAGATGCCGAAAACGATACCGTATACAAGCCAACCTACGAGTTTAAGGCAAATGATAAAACTTACATTTGCGAATCGTCTATCTCGTCGAGCATTCGTCCAGATGAAGATAACGTTACAATTTATTACGAATCGGCCAATCCTAACAATTGCGCCTCAGATTATACAAGAACTGGAGTAAAATTCTTCTATTTCTTCCTTGTCCTCCCTGTTGTCTTTATTATCGTAGGTATCGTACTTATCGTAACCTCCACCAAGCGCCTTAAAAACAGCAGCTCTTCCAATGGGACCACAGCATCGCAACAGCCACCAACCATACCATCATCCAGTAGCACAGACCTATCGCAAGGATATGATCTTTCCTAGCAGAACAAAAACGAGAAACTATATGCCAGATAAATCAAGAATCATCTTCGCAACTACAAACCAAAGAAAAATTGAAGACCTCCAGCGCATAATTGACGAGTTGGGCTTAGATATGGGAATTCTAAGCTTAAATGACATCGGTTGGGATAGAGGTGAAATTGAGGAAAAAGGAACCACAATTCAGGATAATTCTCTCGCGAAGGCGCGAGCGGTCTTTTCGTTTTGTAAAGAAAAGCAGATCCACTTCCCTATTATTTCCGACGATTCCGGTTTATTCGTCGATGTACTGAGAGACGAGCCCGGTGTCCATACTGCTAGATACGCCGATGCAGAAATCGCAGCCAATCCTAATCTACCAAGCTATCAATGTATCATAAAACTAATCGAAAAAATGCGTAATACTGCAAATAGACACGCAAAATACAAATCTTGCATAACAATCATGACTCCAGACGGAGAATACTTTCAAGAACTGGGCGAAAGCAACGGCACTATAATGGACGAAGTGCCAAGAATAATTGAAAAGCCATTCTTTTATTCAATTTTCGTCCCAGACGGGTTTGACGTCGCGTTTGGCCAATTACGCGGCGACGCACTAAAACACACTTATCGCTTTGAATCTTTAAGAAAAGCAATTCGCCGCCTAGCTACAATAGACTAATTATTTACACGAAAAAGACGCCAGTCGCTTCAGTGCAATTGACGTCTTTTTTATTAATCAAACTATCTCTGGAGCCGTTGACTGGGGTCGAACCAGCGACCTGCTCGTTACGAATGAGCTGCTCTGCCAACTGAGCTACAACGGCATCTCCTCTGCAATTATAACACAACTATCTAAAAGTATCTAATGCTAGCTTTACCAACCCCGAAACGACCACATAAAGCCCTTGTAATTTCGGCCGCATTCGTATATAATGGCTTACACAAGGGCTCGTAGCTCAGTTGGTTAGAGCGCCTCCCTGTCACGGAGGAGGTCGCGCGTTCGAGTCGCGTCGGGCCCGCCACAAAAAATCTCCATTTTCTGGAGATGTTTTTGTTTTATGGCGAATAATTAATTGTTTATAGATTTTTCAATTTCCGAGAATAATTCTTCAAACTTATCCGAAACTACATCATAGTTATCTGGGAACATCATATACCCATGCGCCTCAATCGTTTTACCATCATCGTAAGTTATTTTTAAAACAAAACCACCGCCATCAAGAACACCATTGTCGCTCCTATCAAACCCATCCCACTTTACTACCTCATTCTCATTAATAATATCCGCCAACCTATCAAGATACTTGCCATCTACGGTCTTTTTAACATTCCCTCCTTTACTAAAAAGAGGCCCCGTTCTATTTATCGAAAGCAACGCTAGATTATCTTGTCTCTTCAGCGTATACTCGACGTCTCCACCCATGCCACTCCCATGACCAAACGAAAACTCCACGATCGAACCATCACGCGTCTTCGCTTGTCCTCCAATTAAAAATACAATTGCCGCCACTATGCCTATCAATACAGCTACTCCAGCCGCAATCGTCACTATTATTCCAAACGTATTCTTTTTCGTTGTCTTTTTTGCTTCCATCATATCTCTATAATATCAAAAAGAAAAAACTATGCTAAAATAGTGATAACGCGGGTGTCGTATAACGGCTATTATGTATCCTTCCCAAGGATAAGACGAGAGTTCGACTCTCTCCACCCGCACCATTAAAGAATCTGATTGAACTTTGGTTCAATTTACTAATAAATATCAATTCCAGAAATGGAATTGTCTTAATTTTATCCTTTTCTAGTATTCCTTGAAACAAAATCTTGAGCGATTTTTTTATACTTATCGTATGTTTCTCTGACGTTTTGTGTTTGTATTATTTCTTTTGTAAATCCATTAAATGAATCTTTGTTTTGAACTAATTCAATTAAAAATCTCATTTTTTCTTCTTCACTTATTTCGTTTAATTTTTGAAAATAATTTGATAGTGTTGAAGTCCAAAATGGGTCTGTATCTGGACTTGTTATAAAATTAATAATATCTGATAAAGAAATTTCAAATCTGTTAGGTTCAATTTTATATTCTTTACCTGTTTTTTCTTTTAATAACTCTTCTAATGCAATCCTTGTAGAATTATTATTTACATTCTTACTTGCATCTAAATAATTCTTAATAATATGATCGATTTGTTCTTCTTTAGAATTAAAACAATAATTTCTCTTTAATTCTTCATACTTTGCCTCTAATTCTTCTACGGATAAGTTTTCAAGCCGTTTTTTTGCTACATTTGGTGCAAATGCCATAAATATCATACTCCCTGTTTTAATTATTATGACATGATTTTTGTAAAAAACATATTCATTTTGTAAAACTATTATTTATACTTCCTAAATAAATGGACATCGTTCACGCTAGAAGGAGCTGAGCGAAGCGTCATACTTTTTATACTCCGCAACAAAATCTTCATACCTATATTGCCTCATTGGCATAAATCTATTTCTACTACTCTGCTCCGTCATAGTTATTAGAGAATCTTACAGAGACTAATTATCTTAATCCTTCAAGTGTTCTACTTTGGTCAATCTTCCAAAGACGAACGCCAAACCAATAATCATAACTGCTATATGTGGTACCGTTAAGCATTGACCCGCCACGTTTTATTTTCTTTTTATACTGCTTTGAGCTAATAAAGCGACCGCCGCCATCATAGGTAATAATATAGTCACTATATACCTCGCCGACCACCGCCACATGCTTCCAATCGCCATCCCTGAAGTAGTGAAGCATATCCCCAACTTGCAATTGAGCAGTGTTCGTTATCTTTCCTACCGGCGACCTCGATGGCCCTGATCTCCAAGAAGTACAGAGATTACTCACGAAGTATAAATCCGTCTTTTGCGTCATTGCGTCGCAAGAATAATTACAGTTCGTCCTGAACTTAGCCGGATTCTCAGACAAATTTGTATCAATATCCTTATAGCCATACCCGGCACCCGCATAGCGTGAGCCCGACCCTTTCCAATACGCATCTGACTGGTCGGCAGTTTCGTCGCCCCACCTATGATACGTGCTTCCGTTATCGTAATCCACGCCATATACCGTCCATAAACCATACGCATATTCTGCCGCCGCCTGAAAATCGCAAGCCGACTTCGTCTTTATCTTTTTATCTTTTCCAGCATACATTGTATGAATTCCACCAAGCTTCTTCACGTAGCTAGTATAGCCGCCAAATTCATTAATTCTGCCCGAGAAATTTGAATAATAAAAATCCTTTGCATGAGGTTCAAGATACTTCATCGTTATTGATCGAATGTTTAAATTACCAGAAAACTTTTTCGTGGAAGTCGCAGATTGGCAAGCATAGTATTCGCTTTCAACCGAAACTTTAACTTTAGCAACAACCGTGTTCTCATTGGCCGCCAGAGTTGCAGCCGATAAGGTAATGCCATTGTCATGTACGGCAACTTCCGTCTTGTTACGCGCCGTTATCGTCACGATAGTATCCCCATAACTAATTCCTTTTATCTTCCCCGTCTGGTCAACCGTAGCAACTTTCGTATTTTCGCTTGCCCAAATCAAGGTTTTATCTGTCGCATTTGTCGGATATGGCGTCGCTTGAACTATTACTTCTTTATTCTTTTTTAACGTCACGGAACTTTTATCTATCTTAATCGAAGTCACCAGAATCGGCTTCAACACTGTCACCGCAACCTCTTTCGAAGGCCCATCATTTGAGCTAATCGTAATCGTTGCCTTTCCCTCCCTCTTCGCCTTCACTAGTCCAGATCGATCCACTACCGCAATCGAATCATCGCTCGACTTATATGTTAAACTATGATCCTTGGCATAATCTGGAATCACTCTTGCTTTAATGGTTATTGTTTGGCCAACAATTAAGCTCGTACGACTAATCGCATCTATCGCGCGGACTTTATAGCGTCCCTCGCCCAGCGGGATATTACTGCCACTACCGTCCGATCTATCCTGAACACTTGTCGCACCCTCTATTGCATCAAGAACCAAATTAGTAATCGCAAAAGCCGCCAAAGTTACAATCAAACCGCAAATCGCATAGAAAATTATATTTTTAGACTGTCTAATCTTATTCGCATCGCCAACCGACGTCATGTAATTAATGCCGCCAATAATGATCACGATTACCGAAATGATACCAATCCAAAGATATATTACGTTCAAAGCACTCTCTACGGATTGCATAATCGCAACTTCTTCGTCACTTCTAGGCGTACCGCACAGCAACGGATCGTTCACATTATTGATAGAACAAGCATCCTCAGCATACAAATTATGAGCAAGGAAAGCCCCAAAGAACAAAGCCAACCCTATAGCAGCTGCGCTTATGATAAACTTTTTTCGCATTATTATTCTGTTCTCCTTCACTGCGACAATAAAACGCGCAATTCACTTACACTTATTTTAAAATAAACCGCTAATCGAAACAAGCGCACTGAATCATAATAATTCATTTCGTTTATGTTAAAATATAGTTAATTATGCAACCAAACAACATGCAATTACAGCCAAATATGGCACCAATGCAACCCCAACCAGTTCAACCCGCATCTCAACCAAACACCCTTCCACCGCAGAACACACCACCCGCAAGCTACCAAACCACACCTATCCCGCAGGCTAAAAAAGAAAAAGGTCATCTTAGCCTATTATTAGCAGTTATTTTTGGCTTGGCTACACTTGGATTGGTCGCCTATATCGTTGTCGACAAAGTCATCAACAAGAAACCAACCGGCGGAAACGAGACGCACGCTCTAGATGCACAGCCCCCTACTCCGCTCTCTCAGATTAAAATCCCTGACGGCTCCCCAGAGGATATTCTAAAAAACGTTCTCGCTGGCCGCACTTTCGCCATTAACCCTAGCCACGATGAATTCATCACTTTTACTACCGATTCTAAATATGAATTTTCATACTATCGTGAACCTAATGCTGACCGCAAAAAGCTCCAACCAAGTACTGAGGCTGGCGACTACACCGTGAAAGGATCGACTATCACGCTCAGTAATGATGAATCTTTCCAAATCACGGGTGACTACCTAGTAAAAAGCACCGACCGCGTCAGCAAGAACAAGACTGCCGTCTACTTCGACTCACTCCAATTCAGCAAAGCCATGCCGAATATAACTGTTGCTCTAAGTAACTATCTCAACACTGTCAAAAAACCAGAAGTACCCAATTTCGAAAAAATACGCATCGATCATTTATACTGCCATGCTGATTACTCAAATAATAATATGACAAATGCAGACAGCTATATTTGTGATACTAGCTACAGCCTATTATTCGACGAGGCGAAACTAGCCACCCAAATGCAAGCGGCCAAGATAGCAAACTTCCCAAGCTATTGCGCTTTAAAAAATAGTCCCTATAATCTCTTTTTGCTAGATAACGGCTTCTGCAATATGGACAACACCGTCTCAAGTTGGGCATTTGTGATTGTTCGAACGGATAATATCAGCTACCGCGTCACGGGGACATTTCGCACTATCCAAGGCTCAACCGAAACTCCACAACGTTTCTAGATATTGCAAAAATCAATATTTTATGATATAATAGAAATATATGAAGCTTCCCCGCTACAAGCGCAGCTCCCCTGTTTCTTATGCTTTCGGAGCTACGCTCACTTACGAATTACTCAAAGTAAACCCTAGTCTTATTAAGCGTGTTTTTCTACGCCCAAATCAAAAACATAGTCATGGCATAGACTCCATCATTGCTCAATTAACAGCATCCAATATTCCCATCATCGAAAATACTAAAGCGTTTAATGTCCTCGGCGCAAAAGATAACTGTTTAATAATCGCCGAATTCGACAAACCTACTATGCAACTAGAAGCAACCGCCGAAACATCTCATATCGTACTCGTTAATCCCTCTGATGCTGGCAACCTTGGCACAATCATCCGCTCAGCCGTCGCCTTCGGCTATAACAACTTAGCCATCATTACTCCAGCGACAGATCATTTCGACCCTAAAGTTGTTCGCGCTTCGATGGGGGCAATATTTCACATTAATATTGAACTATTTGCCTCGTTTGACGACTATCTGGCAAAATATGGAACCATAAACTCATCACGAAAACGTCTTCTCTATTCTTTCATGATTAATCCAG
Source organism: Candidatus Nanosyncoccaceae bacterium (assembly GCA_045546295.1). GTDB lineage: Bacteria > Patescibacteriota > Saccharimonadia > Saccharimonadales > Saccharimonadaceae > UBA2834. Next base: position 64,225 of record JAZQCP010000011.1, read on the forward strand.
AGGCTGTCAATCTCGCAGACGTAACATTAAACGATGGTTCATTTTCTCTGATTTTCGGAAATGAAGCTTCTGGTCTACCTCAAGAATTTGCCGACAAAACTCAAGCCGTCTTTATCTCTCAAACTCCATTGGTTGACAGCCTAAACTTATCTATTGCAGCCGGCGTAGCTATGTATAATTTCCGTCAGAAATTACAATAACCTAGCACATCATCATTTATTGGTGTTTTTGTCTACATCTGGGCTTTGCGACGACATCTCTTCGTCGCTTTGCTCAACCACAACTTCAATCTTTTCTTTAATTTTGCCATCTTCGCGTAACTTTCTAACCTCATTATCAATCTTGGAAAAACGAATCGAAAGCGTCTCATAGCTAACCTTATTATTTTCTTTTGATACTAGCCGCACATAATAATATCCATCGCCATTCTTAGACACAAAGCGCCCTGAAACATCGCCTTTCTTTTCTAGCTTTATCGCCACTTCAGCGCGACCACTATCTAGATTTGATACCTCAACAGCATTCCCCGCCGATTCATATCCCAAAATCTCATTATCTTTCAATGCGTCCGCCACCTTAGCAAAATCGTTGCCGTTCGCCTGTAACAAAGCCTCAACCTTCTCAGCCGTCTCCTTGGCCTCATTATCAATTTCAATGGATAATTTACGTTTTGCCAAAGACAGCATCACTAGGCGGCGATATTCTGGCATAGTCAAACCAAAGTTATCTCTAACTATACCTTCAAAAGCCTCATCGCTACGCTTTTCGCCATTAATACTCTTATGTTCGTCAATCACCTCATCAATTTCGCTAGTAGAAACCGTCAATTTTCGCGCTTCTAATTCTGCCAAAACATAGCTATACATTTCTGCGTCATTTAAAGCTTGTCGTTTATAAAACAACTTCTGATTTACAACTTCTTTGTCGCTGTCATCTAACGTGCCTTTTTGTCGTTCTATCGAAGTTATACTGCTGCGATATAGCATAAGATAGTCACTATAGAGTACTTTGTGTCCGTCAATTTCTGCAACTGGCAACCCTAGTACCTTAGTAAAGCGATACATTACCTCACCGGTATTCTGCGCCCTATACAACTGAAACCAACCAATTCCTACAAAGGTCCCAATAGCTACTATCGAAATAATAATCGTCAAAATCACAATTCGATGTTTTGCATACTGAAATGGATACTTAAAGCTCTTCCCCCTTGCCAAAATCTCCTCGCGGCTCTCCTCGAGGTTCTGTTGTGTAATGCTTATATCTTTTTTCTTTGCACGTTTTGATTTAATCTTTTCGACTATTTTCTTCATAACTATTCTTGCTGAGGCTGCACTTCATGGCGCGCATTCTCTATTTCATTATACACTGTTTCGGGATGGCTCACCATGCTCAGCACCAAGTCGCCCGCACCCGTCTGAATCAAAATTGTACCATAATCAAACATCGCGCCAAACATACCAGGTACACCGAACGACGCACTCTGCACATTTTCTAAGCTTAAATCTACAACTGTCTTTTTAAACAGCCCCTTTTGGCGCATCTGGCGTAAACGCTGATTCGTCACTATATAAAAGCTAAAATACCATAGCAGATAGCTATACCCCATCCCCAACAAACCAATTATCACCGCCCCCATCCAAACAAATATCATCCTATCATCATTCGGCCACATTATTTTTGGCAAGAAACCAATCACCGCCATAAAAACCAAAAAGAAAAAACCCTTAATTGATGTCAAAATATGTCGCCGAAATATATAGACAACTTCCTCATTCGCTCGTTGCCCCTCAAAAGTAGTCGCCATATCTATATTTTACCATAAGCGTCCATATCTATCGCCCCTCACGCTCCAACTTAAACCCAAATAAAAAATCACCGCATACGCGTGATCGATCGTTATCTTTTGGTAGCCCAGGAGCGAGTCGAACGCACAACCTTCTCCTTAGGACGGAGCTGCTCTATCCATTGAGCTACTGGGCCAACGTCTATATTTTAGCACACTTACGCGCTGTCTTTATCTACCCGGCATCGGAGTCCTAAATGAATAGCTTTGGAACCTTTCCATTCTACCATCCAACTTCCTACCAGCTACGCTTCTAAACTTATAGAAATTGGAAACCGCGCGATCATAAAACATAAAATCCACATCACCATTCGCCGCCACCATACAACCCAGCGTTTGCGCCCTATCGTCACCCGCAGAAGACCGAGCCTGCCCTATACTATCATCATATTGAATTATATTTTTAAAATCTTCTTTACTGTATGTACCATAATAAGCAGAACGATTCGGATGAGTATGGCCAAAGCATATAATCACACGACTTCCATCGTTTCTTTTTTGCAATGCCTTTATTCTTTCCGTAAAGTTCGGCTCCAATTCCTCGTGTTCATCTAACACCGTTTGTACATCGCACGACATCTCTTCCAATCGACTAGCACTGCTCTCTTTTACAGTGTAAAAATCATCAAAGAGTACTTCATTTGTGTCGTAAACTGTTTCACCAATCATTATGAATGGCACCTCAACTCTTCTTTGCTGCGTAACTTCTATCATCATTTTTAGGTACTCTGCGCAATTATTGCCCAGCAAGATGCGACCATTCGGCATCTCGTTGATTATTTCGTGTGGTATCGGTGTCATTCCGCCATACCCCATTTCCTCATAACGAGCCACAAGATCGCTTATGCCATTTCTCTCAAAAACCTTCTGCAGTTCAACCTCGTATGGATCTCTTTGTCTCGCAAATTCACCATTCCTCATATTCATAAATATACCATGTTCACTCCAACAAAAAGACACCCCAGCAAGCGAGGTGTCTAAAGTGCGCAATAACTAGCGCGTAAACTTTTCGCTAAGAGTATGATACATCTGGATTTCTTCTGGCTTAAACCAGTAGGAAACCTCAGCTTCTGCTTCTTCTGGATTACCAGAGGCGTGAATCAAGTTCGGTACAGCCTCATCGTGCGCATCTGCATAACCAAAGGAAATATGCGCATAATCACCACGAATTGTACCCATGTCCGCCGCCATCGGCTCAGTTGAGCCAACCATCTTACGTACAAGTGGCACTGCCTCTACGCCTTCGAGGACCATTGCAATTACAGGACCAGAAGTCATGAACTTCAAAGTAATATCAAAAGTCTTCTGACCACGGCGCGAAATCATCTTCGAAATACCTTCATAATGCTGGTAATAATGATCTTTGTCAGGGTTGACCATCTTGGCGCCTACAATCTTCAAACCAACACGCTCAAATCGGCTTAAAATCTCGCCGACAATACCTCGCTGTACTGCATCTGGCTTGAATACAATTAGCGTACGCTGCACTAGGCCGTTCGGATTATTCTCTTTCGTAAAACCGATGTTCGCTGCCGTCACGTTTTTCTCGGCTGCTACCTTTGCGGTTGCTTTTCCAATTTTCTTTTCGGCTTCTTTTTTCTCTGCCATACTTTTCTCCCTTTTCACCATTATATACCAAAAGAAGCCCCCATCAAGGAGCTTCTCTCTTGAGGAACACGAGAAAACAATCCCGAGCTCGCTCGATTACTAATTACACTACCACAAAAGTATCATATTGTCAATGCAGACTCTACTTTTCTACTTCGCTGTGAAATTTTTCATGTATTTCGCGCAAATGCGGATCCGTTACGTGTGTATATATCTGCGTCGTTGAAATATTAGAATGCCCCAACAAAGACTGCACCGAACGTAAATCCGCTCCATTCATCAATAAATCCGTCGCAAACGAATGTCTCAAAGTATGCGGCGTTACGTGTTTTGTTATTCCGGCCGCCCGCACATATTTATTAATAATTCTCTCAATACTTCGCGGCGACAATCTTCTATAGTCTCCAGACGTCCCTACCATCGGTTGATTTCGCGAGTTGTTTAAGAACAGCGCAGGCAACGAATCTTTTCTTTCGTCCAAGTAGTCACGCACCGCATCCGCCGCCGACTGCGATACGAATACCGGTCGGTCTTTCTGTCCTTTTCCGCGTACCATAAATTCCCTACGTTCCAAATTTACATGATCACGATTAAGGTTCGTCAATTCCGACACGCGTAGTCCCGTCGAAAATAGCAATTCAAAAATTGCCCGATCACGCAAGCCATCTTCTGTATCCAGCGGTATTTCTGCTAAAATTCGGTCAATCTCATCTACATGCAAAAACGTCACTTGTGCTCGATGTGTACGTGGGAGCTCTACTAGCACAGGGTCCAACGACTTAATATTTCTCTTCGCCAAATATTTCAAAAAACCACGCAATGCAATCAAGTGATAGTTCTGCGTCATCACCGACAAACCTTTGCCACGTTCCGTGACATAACGGTTCAACCACAATCGATACTTTCTCAACCACTCTGGAGTTATATCGATTGGCTTCAAATCGTCTTCCGGATTCGACTCCTGGCTAAACTCGATTATTCGCGCCAAATATAACTCATAGTTTCTCGTTGTGTAACGCGAACGACCATTTTCTACTTCCAATGATTCCAAGAATTCGTTAATCAAATCTGCTACGTACATTTATTCTCATACCGTTATCAGCTGCAATATTTGCGACTGCAAAAAGAACACAACCAAAAAACCTAAAATCAAAAACGGGCCAAACGGAATTGTCATCTTTCTATTTTTCGCCCTAATCAATATCGGCAAAGATATCACGCTTCCTATAATATTCGAAATAAATAATGCAAAAAGAGCTAACCAAAAATTTTCCAACATCAACGCTAACGGCACGCACAGTATCCAATCTCCCCCACCTACCCAGCGCTCCTTACTTACTTTATACATCAAATAATAAAATACCGGCAGAATCACAATCGCACCGCCCAAACTCAGCCAATCGAAAGAACCAACCACTCCATACGCCGTAAAAATATCTATCCCCAAAAAGGCTAGCGCCAACACCGATGAAGCTATTAATATCCCTACCGGCAACTCTTTCCATTTCGCATCATACACAAATGAAATAAGCAGCAATACCAAATTAACCAAAAATAACCCAAACTTTAGTACTTCGGCAAAATCACCCATTACTAAATCGTTTTTTGATGGCCACCACCAAAAAGTAGCCACAAAAGCCAATCCTAGACCGACCTCCGACAATATTTCGGAGTAACCAATCGGTTTTCGACACTTGCGACATTTACCCCCTAGCGTCACCCAGCTAATTATCGGAATATTATCATACCATTGCAACTGGTATTTACATTTCATGCAATGTGACCATTTTGACTTATCGTTCTTATGAATCCGCCAAGCCTGACAGCAACCAAAAGACCCCAGCGTTGCGCCTAAAATAAACAACAATAATATTACGCCTACGCTTTCCATACCTCTTATATTACCACAAAAAGGAGCCCCATACGGAGCTCCTTTGAATATCTAGACAGATATTAGTGGTTATCGTTACAAGCGATAGCACCACCTTCTAGCTTCATGAAGACAGCAACATCGCGGTCACCAGTGCCAGCCTTTACGATACCTTCATCGCCACAAGTAGCGTTGTAGTAACCGTAGAAAGTCTTTTCTTGCATAGAGCCACTTACGTCAGTACCGTCAGTAGCTTTACCTTTGCTTTCAATCTTGTAGGTATCACCCTGTGGATCGCGGAACTCGTTGGAGTTGTCATCACACTTGATTGCAGTACCGTCCAAGACACAGGTGCTATCTACATAGCGGCTTACGAACTTAGCTAAATCAGCTGCGGTCGTACCATCCTTGAATGGAACCTTACCTTGGTTGTTAGACTGATAGTTATTAACGGCAGTAATAATACGTGCCAAATCATCTTCACGCTGAGTATTGCGTTGCGAACGCTGCAAAGCAGGAAGCGCAATGAATACCATCAAGAAGATAAGACCTGCGATAGCAAGAACCAAGACTACCTCAATGATCGTGAAGCCTTTTTTATTTTTGTTTGTCATTTTGATACTCCTTTTTTATTTTTGCAATCAGCAATTGCCCTTTGGCTACAGAGATACCCACTCTGTGATTGCCAACTGCAAAACTGCATCTGCACTAACTATACAAAATGTTTATGCTAAAATCAAGCTTATTTTTTAACAATTTATAAATTTATTTATATTTCTTCTAGCCAATCGAGTTGACCAAGGAGTAAATCGGGAACAAAACGCCACCTACCAAGAGACCCGCTACGACTGCAAGCATAATCATCATCACTGGTTCAATCATTGCCGAAATTGTCGCAATCTTCTCATCAAGCTCATCTTCAAACACCTGCGCGGCTTTACCTAACATTTCGTCCATTTTACCGGACTGCTCACCAATCGCCGCCATTTGATATACTAATGGATCAATATATTCTTGCTCTTTCAACGCTTCTGAAAGCGGACGACCGGATTGCACTTTCTCTCCCGCCGCATCTATTTTCTCCTGAATAACCACGTTTGCCGTCGCCTCTCCAGCAATATTCATCGTATCTAGTACCGCAACACCAGTGGAGAGCAAAATCTGTGAAATACGTGCAAAACGGGACATGTAAAGAATTCTAAACAACCCATTAAACATCGGCACATTTAATTTAATTGTCGCCATCACGTGTATACCATTATCCGTCTTGCGCCACTGCATAAAGAAGGCAACCATCACGCCTAAAATAACAATTACCAACCACCAGAAGTTTATTAAGAAATCCTTAATACCTACCATTATCAAAGTTAATGTTGGCAACTCTTCACCGAGGTCGCTGTATAGAGACTCAACATGCGGAACGACTTCAAGCATCATATAAATAAACACTACAATAATTACAAATAAAGTAATTAACGGCATCGTCATGGCACTCTTAATTTTGCCGAGCATCTTCTGGTCCTTCTCTTCCTGTTCTGCAATACGACGCAAACTCTGGTCAAGCGTACCAGAAGTTTCACCTGCCTTAATCAAAGATAGATATACTTTATTAAATGTATCTGGGTGTTTAGCGAAAGCCGTACTAAGCGGACGACCCGCTTCCACATCGGCCAAAATTTCTTCAATAATTGCCTTCATGGATTTATTCTGGGTTTGTTCTGAAACTGAGCGTAAAGACTGCGCAATTGGTAAACCTGCACCTACAAGAGTCGCGAACTGACGAGTAAAGTTAATACGATCTTTCGACGTAACTTTATTCATCTTATCAGCAAGACCGCCACCTTCCTCTTTGATATATTCCGGAACGTATCCGCGATCAACCAAGAGTTTTCCAGCAACACGTTCAGTCTCTGCCTGAATCGTGCCCTTAATGACCTTGCCAGAACTCTGCTCTTTGGCCTTGTAGGTAAAACGTTTCATCCTCTAGCTAACCTCTCGAATTCTTGCAAATCTACCGCAAATTCGCGTGCACTATCATAAGTAATCGCACCAGTCTGAATTAGTTTAACCAAAGTACGATCCATCGTCTGCATACCCTGATCGGCACCAGTCTGAATAATCGTATCAAGTTGGTGCGTTTTCCCTTCACGAATCACCGAACGCACTGCTGGATTCGCAATCAAGATTTCCGCTGCAACTACGCGTCCACCACCAATCGCCGGCACCAAGCGCTGAGCGCAAATTGCCTGCAAAATATTTGACAGCTGAGAGCGGACCTGCGGTTGCTGATGCGGCGGGAATACGTCAATCATACGATCAATACTCTGAGAGGCAGAGTTTGTATGCAGTGTCGCAAAAACTAAGTGCCCAGTTTCCGCAATCGTAATAGCAGCCGAAATTGTCTCGAGATCGCGCATCTCACCAATTAGTACTACATCCGGATCTTCGCGAAGTGCCGAGCGTAAAGCTGCCGAGAATGAATAAGTATCGTAGTGTACCTCGCGCTGTACGACTACCGAACGCAAAGATTTGTGTGTAAACTCGATTGGATCCTCAATCGTAATGATATGAACGGATTTCTCGCGGTTTATTTTGTCAACTAAAGCTGCTAGCGTCGTAGACTTACCTGAACCAGTTGGGCCAGTTACTAATACTAATCCACGCGGAAAATCTGCGAAGCTCGTCACTACCGACGGCATACCTAGCTCATTAATCGACTGAATCTCGTTCGGAATTAAGCGAAATGCACCGGCCAAATTCCCCTTCTCATGGAAGGCGTTTACGCGAAAGCGACCTAAATCGCCAAACGAAAACGAATAGTCAAACTCTTTATCTTTAATCAGAATCTGTTTCTGGTCTTCTTCGAGCGTCGAAAAAATTAATCGCTCAACCGTTGGCTCATCCAAGTTTCCGTAACCAGAAACCGGTTGCAGTGCGCCATCAATACGTAGAATCGGCGGCAGCCCTACTTGCAAATGCAAATCGCTTGCCTTTGTCCTAACACATTCCTCCAAGAGACTTTCGATACGAACATCCGCATTCGAAATTGTCGGCGTAGCCATCGACATCGCCGGAGCTCCCGCTGCCGAAACAGAATTATTCACCTGCCCACTTTGTTCCATAACACTATTGTACTTATGTTTAGTGCAAAAATCAAACTTTTTATTATTAAATGCAATATTTTAAAAAAATATTTCAGGACACTTGCCTGAAATATTTCTTAATTAACAACTGTGTGCCAACTTTTACTTCAAATACTCGTGTAACTTCTTTGTATCTTTATTTTTACGTAATTTCGTTAAAGCTTTCGCCTCAATTTGACGAATACGCTCACGCGTGACCGAAAACTCTGCGCCCACCTCTTCGAGCGTATGACTCTTACCACCACCTATGCCAAAACGCATTTTAATAATCTTTTGTTCACGATCAGTCAGAGTCTGCAAAATCGAAGCTATTTGCTCTTTCAAAAGTTGCGTAGCCGCAGAATCTTCTGGCGAAACACGATCTTCATCTTCGATAAAATCGCCCAACGACGAATCGTCATCTTCGCCGTCGCGCCCAACCGATGCGTCCAAGGAAGCGATGTCCTGCTTGATTTTCATTACATACTCAATCTTTTCCGGTTCCATCCCCATAGCTTTCGCAATTTCTTCCGTCGAAGGCTCACGATTCAACTCTTGCGTCAAACGACGTTGCGTACGTAAAACTTTATTAATCGTTTCAACCATATGCACTGGAATACGAATCGTACGCGCCTGATCCGCAATCGCGCGCGTAATCGCCTGACGAATCCACCATGTCGCATAAGTCGAAAACTTAAAGCCTTTATCCGGATCAAACTTTTCAACTGCGCGCAAAAGACCAGTATTGCCCTCCTGAATTAAATCCAAGAAGTCTAGCCCGCGCCCAGAATAACGCTTCGCAATCGAAACCACTAAACGCATGTTTGACTCGGCCATTTTATCCTTAGCTTTCTTCTTCTCTTTCTCCGTACCGCCAATAATCTTCTGTGCCAACTCAAACTCTTCTTCGGCTGATAATAGTGGAATTTTACCAATTTCACGCAAATACAGTTTTACTGAATCGTCCGCCACTTCATCATAAGTAGCAGACTCAAAATCGATATTGTAATCCTCTTCGCTTTCTTCACCCATCTCATCTAGCGTAGGCTCGTCTAGCTCATCGTCAAGGCGTAAATCTTTTTCGTCTTCGTCCATGTCCTTCCTTATTTTATTAGCACACAAAAGCCCCGTGCTTTTGTAAGTTTTTTGTTTCTGATAGTTTTTGTATATTCTTGATCAATCTATACTTTCTCCTGGAAGGACTACTATCAAAATAAGTCCGCTTTTCCAGCTGATTTCAGTATTTTTATACCACAAGTTTATTTTCGACGCAAGATTTTGTTTAATTTTAGCATTAGTTCGTTTTCTAGCTTCTCGTCACCTTTTTCTTCAGCCTGACGAATTTGATCTTCCAACTCTTTTCTTTCTAAATCTAAACGCTCCGACTCTGCTTTCTTCATTAACTCCACAGCCTCTTTTTGCAAATCAGCTGGCGCCCATTTTTCATATCGTTCCTCAAAAATCAACCCAAGCTCATCTACGTTGTAGTCTCGTATCTCAAAGCCACCTAAGTCCACTCCGCCGTGAATCTTTAATGCCGCTAAATTCTTCTCTACTTTGCTTTCCATTACGGCATCGCCAGAGATATTAGCTTTTTTTAGTTTTTTCTTTTCTGGTTGCACAATTTTCTTTGCCCTAAAGGCCTCCAGGGATATACCTAACCTATCCGCTACAATTCTTTCATATTTCTCACGCAACATTACATCTTCTGGATCAATTTGATCTATCAGGCGCTTTGACTCCGTAGCATATTCCTGAAAGCCTTTTTCCGTCTTTAGGTTATACTTTCCGACATATTTTTCTAGTAGCCACTCCAAAGCTGGCTGATAATTCTCGACTGCTTCTTGCCACAACTTTGGATCCTTCTGTATCAACTCATCCGCATCTTTGCATCCATGATAATCATCAATAACCGACAAATAGATACCGAATTTCGAGGCCATCGAAATTGCCCGCTCGGCCGCCCGCACGCCCGCCTCATCTCCATCGTAGGCCAAACGGATATCTTTAGTTAATCGCGAAAAACTCTTTAGGTGCATCTCCGTCATTGCCGTCCCAGCTGTTGCTACCGCCTGATTTACTCCTGCCTGATGTGAAGATATCACGTCCATATTCCCTTCCACCACCACCACAAAGTCCGTCCGCCTAATTGCGTCTTTTGCCTGCGAAAGCCCAAAAATATGTCGACCTTTATTGTATAGAATCGTTTCTGGCGTATTCAAATATTTTGGCGAATTATCGTCTTTCTCAATAATTCGGCCCGTAAAGCCAATTACGTTGCCAGATATATCCATTAACGGAACCGTCATCCGACCTTTAAATAAATCACCCCCAAAACGATTCACCAATCCGGCATCTTCCATTTCTTTAGCCGTAAAACCCCGCTTTTTCAGAAAATCCACCAACGCTCGCCCAGATTTTGGCGCATAGCCAATTCGAAAATTCTCTACCGTTTTCTTATTTAGATTCCTTTTATAAAAAACGTATTCCATCACAGCTTTGTTTTTTGTCAAACAAAACTGAAAATACTTCGTCGCTAGCTCCAGGCAATCCCGAATCCTCTGCTTATGTGCCGCCTGCTTCCGATCATCACTATTGTACCGTTTAAGCTCCACGCCCGCCTGCTGCGCCAGTTTTTCAAGCGCCTCTCTGAAGGTGCACCCCTCCATCTCCATCACGAAAGTAAAAATATCGCCACCTTTATTACTAGAAAAATCATGCCAAATCCCCTTATCTGGCGAAACCATAAAGCTAGGCGTACGATCGGTCCCCCAAGGTGAATGCCCTTTGAAATTTCTTCCAGCACGTTTCAGCTCGATGTATTGCCCAACTACATCTTCTACCGCCAACCTCGCCCGGATTTCTTCCTTAGCATCCTCCATACAAAAATTATACCATCTCTACAACAGATATACGACCCCATACGGAAAGAGCTCTCGACGCACCCCAAAAGTATACTAATGCCAATTCTGTTTATGCTATAATATCATTATGGACAATAAAGCTTATCTTGATCAAATCGCCGTCAAAGGCAAGAAAACCGTCAACCGCGAACCGTTGCTTACTCCTGTTATGATTAAGATATTAATTGCTGGCCTTATTGCTCTCATTACTATCGTCATTGTTGCTGTAATGGTTAACAATACAAACGCAAAATTGACTCAATCCTACGAAAGACTCTACCTTCGCGTTACTCAATTTTGTGGCAAAAAGGGTCCTTACGAAACCTATTCTAAGTACATCAGCTCCTCTCAGCTACGATCCTATGCCAGCCAACTAGAAACTTCGATCACCAACACAAATAATGGCCTCAGTGGTATCTGGAGCAGCCTCAATGTCTCTAAGGATAAGCTTACAAAAGATGTAAAGACCGAGGAAAACACCGCTTTCAATAGCTATATGTCTCGACTACAAGAGGCTTCCATCAGCGGCCAAATGGACGCCTACTACTCCAGCCAAACCGCCAATCAAATCATGAAGCTAAAAACACTCGAACGACAAATCATCAAGAAAACTACCAACAAATCACTCACGCCCGTCCTCGAGCAATCCGTTCGCGACCTCGACGAACTCTACGAACTATTCCAAGGCTTTAACGATTCTTTATAATTCTTTCCGAGACCAAAAACTCTCCCCTTCACGGGGAGAGTTTTTTATTCTATAGCTTTAGATATTTCAAAACTATGCCGAACCAAATCCAATACTTCGTCCTTAGTTAATTGGCCACTGCATATTATTTCTATGCCGTTATTTCCTAGCAAACGGCTCATCATTACGCTTTCATATCGCTCTTGCAAAGTTTTACTCAATTTGCGATCACAACGCGTCTCAATCCTCAACGGCGAAGTCCCCGTCTCGATTATTAGAAAAATCCTTTCGTCACGAGAAAAAATCCGCATATCATTTTCCCGACGCTCCGACACGTCTTCTAATCTAGCAATATACGCTAAGATATCATCTTCCGATACCACTTCAACTCCTCTATGCTACCGCGAATATCATCAAGTGCACGATGGTTCTCTGGTTTCGCAAAACTACGGTGTAACGCGTTTTCGAAATATATCTTCCATGCGCTCACATCCAACATCCGATAATGCAATTTAGCATTTAACTTTGGCCATTCGCGCTCAATAAACTTCCGATCTTGGTGGATAGAGTTTCCCGCTAAATATACCGTATCGCCAAAATTCTTTTTGACAAACTTCAACAACTCTTTCTCAACCACCGTCGGCGCCTTGCCGTCAGAATTTTGCGCCATTAACGCGTCAAACGACTCTTTGTTCTTCTCCCAAAACTCCCCCACCATACGCTCGCGCATTAGTTTTTCATCACATTTCACTACAGCAGTATAAGTATCATACTCCTTAAAATCCCAATCCGTCGCAATTGCTGCCACTTCCAAAATCCTGTCGTCTTCTGGCGACAGCCCTGTCATCTCAAGATCCGCCCACAGTAACGTAGCTCTATCAGATGTTTTTGCCATACTATTTCTTAATATCTAATTTCAAAGCTTTTACTACGCAATAAATCACTAGCGCTAGGACCAAGAAATTAATCAAGTCATTAATAAACTCACCATAACGCAAAACGGCGACTTCACCAGTAGGAGTAGTGCCCATCGTCAAGACTAGTCCACGAATACCTTCTGCGCTACCAAGCAAAAATCCGAGTGGTGGCATAATCACATTATTAATTAAAGAATTCACTAATCCACTTGCGGCCGTACCAAGAATTAAGCCTACCGCAAGACCAACGACATTTTGTTCTTTGATAAAAGTCATAAAGCCACTTCCGGCACCTTTTACTTTGCCTAGACCAGCCTTCGCGAGCTCTTTTGATTTTTCTTTAACTTCAGCCATACTATTCCTCTTTTAACTTAATTAAAATATACCACATCTGTAATACGTTTACATCTTTGACGGGATTTCAACGCCAAGCAAATCCAACGCCCGCGCCAGCACATAGTCCGCACGCTCAATCATCCACAAACGCGCCGAACGCTCAATATCTTCCGCAGACGATATTGGCGTTTTCTCATAATATCTATTCAATTCTTGTGCCAATTCAAATGCAAAACCAGCTATCTTGTGCATTGCAAAACCATCAACCACCCCCGCAACTATTTCCGGAAATGCTAATAATAGTCGCAAAACACTCTTTTCAGCACCAAAGTCATAGCTGGCAAAATCTACTCGCTCAAAATCGGCATTTTTTTCCAGAATTCTGCGCATCCTCACGCATGCATATTGGCAAAATGGCCCCGATTGTCCAGTCAAAGCAAATATCTTGTCCGGATCATACAAAATTCCTGTTTTACGATCCGCCACAAAATCCGAAAACTTGATCGCGCCGACAGCTATTTTACGAATATCCTCATCCGACACGCCATCCCCGAAATTCTCTCGCACGCGTTTTTCGGCATCATCCAACAATGCCTCCATCAAAACCACCCCCTTACGCGAAGACATCTTCTCGCGTTTTCCGTCTGGCCCTATTTGGTCAATCATACCAAAGTTCAAATGGTAGTTATTTACCGCCAATCCAATCTTTTTCGCCATCGCAAAAAGCTGCTCAAAATAGAACTTCTGTTCCATTCCAGTATTAATAATAATTAGATCCGGATTAAAATGTTCCACTCGATACAACATACATCCTAAATCTGTCGTCGCATACAGCGCAGTGCCGTTACTCTTTAGCATCAGCATCGGCACATCAATCTTGTATTCATCAAGACGACATATCACCGAACCGTCTTCATTTTTTTCAAACACCCCTTCTGCAACATATTTCTCTACCGCCTTTTTTCCACTTTCGACAAATTGGCTCTCCCCCATCTCATAGTCGGTAGAAATGCCAAGGCGTTTCATCACCTCGTGCATATGATTAATCGAAATTTCATTAAAATGCTTCGACATCTTTACAGCTTCTGAATCTTTGTTTTCTAGCTTCTTTAACCATTCCTGTGCCTCGTCCGCCAAGTCGTGTTTACCAGCTTTCTCCTCTGCCTTCATGTCGGCCTTCATTTCGATATAGATATTCCCGAGATCATACACTGTAACCTTATCGAAATCTAAACCAGAACGCTTAAAGCCCGTCGCCCATATCCCAAACGGCGTGCCCACATCGCCAAGGTGATTATCCGTAATAACTTTCCAACCGTTCGCTTCTAGCAACTTTTTCGCCGCCCATCCTTGCGTACCAGGACGCAAATGTCCCACTGAATATGGTTTAGCCATATTTGTACTCGGATATTCTACTAAAGCAACTTTACCATTCCCAGAACTATTATCGCCATAATGATTCGACCACTCATCTGCTAATTGCTTTTGTAAAACTTTGCCAGACACTGCCACATTTATAAAACCCGGCCCCGCAATCGAAAGCTTAAAGTCGCAATCCCCTATCTTCTCAATAATCTCTTCCGCAATCATACGTGGAGCCTTGCCTGCCTGACGCGCCAAACGCATCGCAACATTGGTCGAGTAATCACCTTCAATTTCCGCCGGCACATCGGCAAAATCGACAGCAATATCGTCGACCCCATATAAGTCTTTGATAGCTCCTTTGATTGTTTCTTTAAGATTATCCATCATATTCATATTTTACCATCTTTCCACCCCTGTTTCAAATTCTTACTATTGACAAAAACATGAATATTTGATATAATATACACATACATGAGCTATCTAGCAATAGATACTCATTTTATATAGATATAACAGGGACCAGCCCCTTTTCGCACATTTAAAGGAGGAAAAGTATGAATATCATGGATAACGTTCTCACTTACTTCTTAACCGAAGAAGAAATCAAGAAGATCACCAAGATGGACCAGCGCACTCGCCACCTCGAGCTCTATCTGAGCGACATCGAAGCGAAAGAGATGTGGCGCCTTCTGCGCGAAGAATCGGAGTACGTCGAGGAAATCCTCGACGGTTACGAGAAGCTTGTCAGGGATCGGCGCATCCAGTCGGCCATAGATCGCCTTCCCAAAAAGGAAGGATATATGATGCAAAGGGCGATTTATACGATACCGGAATGGACCGACGAGATACTCGAATACTGGGAGAGCCGCGCCAATGATTACGACGACAGCTGGGGCGATGACGACTGGTACGGTGATGACAACTAATCCTCCTTCAACCCCCTTATGGGGGGGCGACCGGCACGACCGGTCGTTTTTTATTATCAAAAGCTATTTGACTAATTTCATAATCATGTTATTATAATAAAATAGTTCAGACAAGCTAGCACATTCAAAAGGAGGAAGCGATGCAAATACACATTGGCGCCATCGGACACGGCGGCCGCACGAAACGTCAAAATCTAGAAATGTTCACGAGGGCATTTCGGCAAAGTCTCGAGCGCAAGGATAATATCAGGCAAACCCACGCTGCCCTTTTAGAGCAACTTAGCCAGAAAAAAGCTGATCATTTCTACAAACGAGCCCTGTATGTTTGCCCTTTTTTAACAGAAGACGAACTCGGCTCCTTCATGAAACAAGCCACTTGTAGCATTGAAGATTTTAAGGCAAGTCTCAAACGCTTCGAGAGAAAAATTCACTCAAAAAATAGCCCTCACCTCAAAGATTACCAACATCTCGTCAAAGAAACCAGTAACCTTCCCATAATCGAAGTCGAATCGACAGTTTTGAGGATAATTGACACTCCCTTTCTTACGGAACAAATCTTGCTAGAACTACGAATTCAGCGATTACCTAGCCTAATTCTTATTAATAAAACCAGCAAGAATGCTCCGCAAAGAGGTTGACTAATTTTAAAAATATGATACAATAAAACCATATTTAGTCAACCGCGACTAAATGTAACTGGCGGCCATCACGCCGCATTAATTACTCCGTCAAAAGCGGAGTCGCACCTACCAAAAAGGAGGTCAAAAATGACAAGATCCACGATGCCCGGAACAGGCGACTATGTCAAGAGTATGATTTCGGCAACAGAAGCGCCCGAAGACAAACTCTGGCGGAAGTTTACCGATCAGATGGCAGAAACGTCCGCAAGAGAGGCTTGTAAGCCCAGCTGGTACAGGCGCATCGAAGCAGGTCTTTACGCAAAAAGCCACCCTCCCAACGAGGAGTAAAGAGGCTCGTCGATACCTTCCTTTCTGCACAGGCGGCCAATCTGGCCGCCTTTTTACTAGCGCAGAACACTAAAGTGCTATTGACAAATTAACAAAATTTTGATATTATAAAGAATACCTGCATATACTGTGTTTTTGGTTATGAAAATAACCGCACAGTGCAGTGTTTTGTCCGTCACTGGCGGCGCCTGCAGGGGCCCGTTGGTGACGTGATTACGCACAAGAAATGGAGCGAAAGCTCCCGCACCTTAAGGAGGATTGTATGGCAAAGAGTAACACCAGCAACACGAGCCGCGCAGCAAGGTATATCGACCTGCAGAAGAAAAAAAACAGAGGAAAAGAAGAGAGCAAAGAGCTCAAGAATCTGGGAAGGCGGCTTCTCGCTGAAGGGGTAAACCCCAAGAATCCGTCGCTTATGCAGATGGCTATCGTGGCAGACAACATATCTGTAGCCAAAAGCTACATCAAAGCCTGCGACGCGGCCGCCAACCGTACTGGCTGGACTGTCCAGCCGCACGTAAAAAAGGCTCTTACTGATGCCGGAATTACCACAGACTACAACTGGCTGACAAGAATGGTTGCGACCATCGAGCGTACCAGAAGCAACGCACGCGACACTCGCAGCCACCGCCACGCCCATGGTAGAAAAAAACCCGCAAGCATCCGCGGTCGTCATACAGAACGCGACGCGACCGTAGCGGTGCCGGCACCACTCGATCCCTACTCGCTCACTTTTGAGCAGAGATACCCCGAAGCATCCGTTACACTTACCGACACAGAGCAGTTAATCCGGGCATATCCCGGTTACAAGGACATCATCATTGCCAACATGGCACCGACGTCCTAATTATATCCTCCGTATCGATCTACGCCACTTAGATCGGTAAAAACCCTCCTCCGAATTAAAGGAGCAAGGGTGGCGCCCTACTATACAGGGCGCCTTTTTCTATACTTAAAAATTCATAAAAAAACACAACCACTATTGACTTTTTAACTTAACCTCCAACAATACGGCGGTCAGCCTAGCTGACCGCCTTTTTTCATGTCTAATAGTTTTTATTATTTGCTAGCCGCTCTCAACAATCCTTCAAATAGCGGATGCGCTCGATATGGCCTACTCTTAAATTCCGGATGCGCCTGCGTAGCGATAAAGAAGTCACAGTTCGGCGCCTCAACGAATTCTACCAACTTTCCGTCCGGCGAAACTCCCGAAACGACCAATCCACCCTTCTCAATTTCTTTCAAAAACTTCTGATTCACCTCATAGCGATGGCGGTGTCGCTCGACTACTTTCTCTGTACCATATAATTTGGCCGTTTTGCTTCCCTTTGTCAATACGGCCGGACAATCGCCAAGACGCATCGTTCCGCCGGTACTCTCCTTTCCTTTTTGACCTTCCATAATATACACGACGTTCGCGCCTGCCGGAGCATCAAATTCCTCCGAGTTCGCATTCTCAACCCCACCGCGTCGCGCCGCCGCAATCACTGCCGTTTGCAAACCTAAGCACAAGCCAAGATATGGCTTGTTATGCTCCAGGCAATACTTACCCGCCGCAATCTTCCCTTCTACACCACGTACGCCAAAACCACCCGGCACCACAATACCGTCAACGTTCGCGAAATCATCTTCCGTCGCTTTTTCAGCATCAATCCAAATCGTATTTAGCTTTGCGCCAACTTCCCATGCCGCCGCCTTCAGAGCCTCCGTTACCGACAAATACGTGTCAGTGTTGTCGATATATTTCGCCACTAGCCCAATTTTGACTTCTTTGCCAGAGTTAGATTCAATATTCCTCATCAACTCTTCCCACTGGCTCATGTCTGGATCGCCATGATCAATGAAGCGCTCTAGTGGCGCCAAAACACCGCCCTTTACAGCATTCAATGGCACTTCATAAACGGACTTCGCATCCGGCATCAAGACTACTGCATCTTCGCTCACCGCGCAAAATGTCGCCAACTTCTTTGCAATTTGCGGAGCCTTAATCACTCGATCAACATCCATTCTTGCCACCACCATATCCGGAATGATCCCCAGCTCACGTAAGTCCCTCAAAGAGTTTTGTGCCGGCTTCGTTTTAAATTCCTGCGAAGTCGACAACCATGGCACATAACATACATGCACATAAAGGCAGTTTTCGCGTCCAACTCTTGTACCAAATTCGCGAATCGCTTCCACAAAATGCGGCCCTTCTAGATCGCCAATCGTACCACCAATCTCTACAATATGTACATCTGAGCCGAAATGCTTTGCATTGTCCAAAAAAGTCTGCTGAACCAACCCAGTCACATGCGGAACCAACTGCACCGACTTGCCGCCAAACTTCCCCGCCCGTTCATCATCGATTAATTTCTTATATAACTTACCCGACGTCCAAATCGAATCGCCCGTCATCTCTTCATCGAGGAACCTCTCATAATGCCCCAAATCAAGATCCGTCTCCGCGCCATCCCGCGTCACAAAGCATTCACCATGCTCACGCGGGTTTAAAAGCCCCGCATCGACGTTAAAATAAGGGTCACATTTCTGCATCGAAACTTTTAGACCCTTTGCTTTTAATATTGCACCGATACTGGCCGCCATAATTCCCTTACCGACGCCAGAAATAACGCCCCCCGTAACAAAAATATATTTCGTGTTTGTTTTCATTGGGCACCTCCTTTTTAGCCCACCTTAAATTACACCCTTAGCATAAGCCAAAAACAGCCGCTTGACAAGAACTGACTTTTACATTTTTTATGCCGTAACACTTGCAAAAACCGCTACATATAGCGTACTTGGATAATTGCGCAACGCTATTACCTCCACTAATTGACAAATGCCATTATGCTGGTATAATATACGCCATATTCCCCAAGATAGGAGGTGATTGTTCCTAGTGAAAACTATTGGATTCTTAGACCCCGAGCATCTTTTCGAAGCATATGTCGGCTCCTGCCACATTTCCAGGCTCGACGGCGGCCACATTCGCCTTCGTGCCACCCGCCCAGGCGTCGCAAGCATCGAAGATCTCAATGAGGCGGAAATCAATGCTCTCGGCGGTGCCATCCAGCGCCTCGCCAAAGCCATGAAGACGGCACTTACAACAAACGGTGTAGATATTCGTCGCATCAACATCCAATACAACAATAACTGGTCCGACCTTTACTGCACCAATCCGTCATTCTGCATCCATTTTTATGGGCGCGCCTACGACTCCATAAAACAGCCTCTCGGCCAGTCACTATACTTTCCTTCACCACGTGAACATGAAGATTTCTACAAGGATAACGAGCCTATCACGGACGAAGATATTAATCTTATTCGCACCTTGCTGAGCGAAATGCTCTAACGCCACCGCCAGCGTTATCGCCGGCGGTTTTTTCTTCATGCTAAAATATAGATGAATATGAAATGTTTTTATTATTCTCGCTACCGTTTCTATAATCACTCCATCAAACACGCCTTAAACTTCTTTTTAATCAGCGACATTCATTTCAGCAACAAAGTCAATTCCGCCACGCTTCGTGCCATTACCGAACAAGCTAGCCAAAAACAGCCAGACTATATCATTATCGCCGGCGACGTCATTGATTCTCTCGACTGCATCCAAAGCCCATCAAGCCTTAAACGGCTCACCAGTTGGCTCGAACAACTTGGCAAAGTTGCCCCCGTACTAATCGGTCTCGGCAACCATGATTTTTACCGCAAAAACCCCGAGCACAAAAGCATCTTTTCCAGCAAACGTCACTGGTTCCCCGGTACCAACATCGGATATATTAATGCCGTTAACGCCATAGACAACGTTCAGTTGCTCAACAATGAGGCCTACGAAGATGACAAAGTCTACATTTTCGGCTTTACGCAAGCTCCTGAATACTTTCAGTTCAATCGCGACGAAAAACATAGTTCATCCATCCTTCACCCTGGCAATGAAGACCTCGATATTATGCTCTCCGATCTTGATTCACTCGACCAAAAACTCATTAACAATCTACCAAAACATAAAGCCAAAATTGCTATCATCCACTCGCCAGTTTTCTTAACCGATTCTCAGGTGGCCGCCAAGCTTTATGAATTCGATTATTTCATCTCTGGTCACATGCATAACGGCGTCATACCACCAATCATAAACGATTTCTGGCACTCCGACCGTGGCTTTATCGCTCCAGGCAAAAAGCTTTTTCCTCGCAACGCCCGTACCAAAATCACCAACTCTAGCGACAAAATTATCACGCTTGGCGCCGTTTCCACAATTCAAGACAGCGCAAAACCCATCACCTTCATGAATGGCCTATTTCCAATTAATATTGCCACACTCGAACTTACTAAAAACGAGCTCCTCGCTCGCAAACCCGACATAAAGCATCAATATATTAGTCTTTAATGCACAGTACCGCCCCATAAAAAGAAGCTACGACATTATCATAGCTTCTTTTTGTTCTATTCAGTAATTCCAAATACCCAACTTCCCCTTAGCCTCAATTGGCTCAATTGGCTCAATATTATCTAACAGCCAGGCATATCTACCAACTTTATAATATCCCGCAATGAAGTTATTCGGATCCTTCCGAGCTTCTTGCTCTATAAACTCTTCCGTCATGTAAATACAATCTACTAAATCACATTTACAAATAATGTACCCATACCGCAAATCATCTTCGCTGTACAGCGCCGACAATTCTTTTCTTTCTTTTTCTTTCCTAGTCAACCTTGCTAATCCGGAATGAATATACAATTCACCACGATAATTAGTCTTCCAACTTCTTGTTTCGATATATTTAACCTTATTCTTTACCAAAGTCGCATAAGGTTCTCTCAACGTCAATACTTTCATCATACCGTCATTAGGTCATAACTTGGTAGGCCCAGCTGGAATCGAACCAGCATTGTACCCTTAGAGGGGGTATGTCCTATCCGTTGAACGATGGGCCCGCCTAGGCATTATTTTATCATACGCCCATACAATTCCCTACCTTCGACTATTTATTTAAAATCTATTATTATATATATAAAGCTAATGGTATTATTATGAACGAACAAGAAAACAACAACAATTTTTCAACCCCTACCCCACCAGCACAACAGCCAACTCCGCAGCCAACCCAGCAAACATCTGCACCAACGCTACAGCCAGACCAACAGACGCCTACGCCGCCGCCTTCTCCGGCAGTTAGTCAAGAATTGCCAAATCCGCAGCCACCAAAAAAGAAAAATAGCGCCCTCATAATAGTTATCGTGGTCTTATGCATCGCCGCCATTCTCGCTTTCGGAATCGCTATTTTCTTTATTTTTACTTCTTCGGACGGCCCAGCCGACCCAACGACTAGTCAAGATACGCCACTCACCAATCGAGACGAACCAACTAAGAAAAAAGTGATCGCCGATAACCCCGTTTCTGGCACATGGAATTGCGCCTCCGGCACTGGCAGCACTAACGATCGCAATAACTTTAAGACCACCCTTGAGTTAAAACCTGATATGACTTTCCGATACGGCCAATACGGCGATTTATCCAACAATCATTACGGCGGCACCTATACCTACAAAGACGAAAACAAGCAAACCGCCGACGGTAGCTATAAATACTACATGCTCTCGTTCGACGCAGACGAATATGTCTTAGACGGGGTCGATGCTGACACCTCCAAGGTTAGCCTAACTGATATGGAAATGGGCATCACTGAAACTTCCTCTGGCAAGCAAGCCATTACTATTTTCGTATCTACATACAATATGTACTATTGCTACAACGACGATTAGCCTTCCCTATTCATGCATACCCCTATAAAAGATGGTATAATATAAAAATCACTAACTAAAAGGAGTATTCATGAAATTATCCGAAGAACTCCAGTGGCGCGGTTTTGTTGCCGAGCACACACTGGACCAGATATCAGACTT
The DNA here is from genome assembly GCA_045546295.1 of Candidatus Nanosyncoccaceae bacterium. Lineage (GTDB taxonomy): Bacteria > Patescibacteriota > Saccharimonadia > Saccharimonadales > Saccharimonadaceae > UBA2834. Next base: position 86,654 of record JAZQCP010000011.1, read on the forward strand.
AGACAAAGCTCCGCATAACTTCTATTGGGGCACCGACCCAAGCGCCGATTCTCTACATATCGGCCACCTCGCTGCTCTAATGATGTGCGCATGCTTCGTTCGTCACGGCTATACTCCTTACTATCTTGTCGGCGGCGCTACTGGTCAAATTGGCGACCCTAAGGACACTGTCGAGCGCGACCTTAAAGGTCTCGACGAAATCGAGAAGAATAAAGTCGCTCTCGCCAAACAAATCATCAAAGTCACCCATTCACCAGAAGGCACTCAGCTCGTAGACAATTATGATTGGTTCAAAGACATCAAATTCTTGCCATTCTTGCGCGAAATCGGCAAAGCTTTCAGTATGACCCAGCTCCTCGATCGCCAATTTGTCCAAAAACGCATCGGCGAAGGCGGTTCCGGCATCAGTTATGCCGAATTCAGCTACACCCTTATTCAGGGCTACGACTTCCTCCATCTCTTCCGTACGTACAATATCGACCTTCAGCTTTGCGGTGCCGACCAATTCGGCAACTGTACCAGCGGCATCCATCTAATTAAGCGTCTCGAAAACGCCGAAGCTAATTGCTACTCTTGCCCACTCATTATCGACAAAGTTACCGGTCGCAAGTTTGGCAAATCCGAAGGAAACGCCGTCTGGCTAGACGCCGAAAAGACATCCATTTTTGATTTCTATCAATTCTGGCTCAATCAATCCGATGAGGCTCTTGAGGATTATTTCAAATACTTCACTTTCATCATGCCAGAAGAGCTCAAGCAAATCCTCGCCGAACATGCCAAGAATCCTAGCGCACGTTCCGGCCAAAAACGCCTCGCTGAGGAAGTTACCAAAGTCGTTCACGGCGAAGAGTCCGCCAAACAAGCCGCCAAAATCACCGCCCTGCTCTTCGGCGATGGTAAAATTACTGACCTCAACGATTCCGACCTAAACCTCTTGGCTAAAAGTTTCCCTACTACCAAGATCGGCGCTAAACTCGTCGACATTCTTGTTCAAACCAGTCTCGCTTCCAGTAAAGGAGAGGCACGCAAACTCATCGCCAGCAATGCCATCTCCATTAATGGAATCAAAGCGACAGAAGACCAAGTTATCGAGAAAACCAGCCTTATCAAAAGAGGCAAGAATAAATTCGCTGTAGTCGCTAGATAATCTGAATAGTCTTCGAGGTCAAACTCCAATAAATCATCTTTAATAGCTAAAGATTGGCTCACCATTTTGACGCTACTATTGTCGTAAGCATACAAATTGACCGAGTCGCCAGCAATGGCGTAATGCATAAAACCAGCAGCGTTACCGCAGCAAAAACGCAAACAATTTATAACTAAACCTCTTTCTCATAGTTCAATAATAGTATAAGCTTTAATAAGCATAAAAATACTCATAGTATTGACTTTCTACGTGAAGTATGCCATAATAACTATGTGTCGCAACGCTTTGTATTTCAAAGCGCAGAACAAGATCTTATAGAAAGGAGTAAGAATGGCAAGAATTTATGTAACCTGTATCGTTCCGCCGAAGTATAGAGGCAAAGCCTCTACAAGACGGAATCCCGTCAACAAAAAGTAATTTGCTCCGCAGGCCCCAACCGTTACGGTGGGGCCTTTTTCTTGCATTGAAAATAAGCATAAAATATATAATTACTATTGACATTTATAAGAAAGTATGCTAAAATGGCCTCATACGTCGCAAAAGGCGGTGTAAGTATTTTAATAGACGTATTGTTCAGTATTAAATGCTTCTCCTTTTGCTTCCCTTTTAGTCGAGCATCGAGCGCATCATTTTTTCACTAAATGACGCGTTTAATACTCGGCTAAAGTGGCAAGCCGATTCCCGTACTCAATTCCGAGACGGGTATCTACTTAATAAGGAGGTAGCCCCTATGGCTAAAATTACCTATCTGGCACAAATCGACCATGCATACTACATTGACCCTCGCGGTGTAAAACAGAAGCATATCAAGGGGTTCCGCCCGACCGCGAATGACGAGATCTCCAAGATCCACTCCGCGCATCCGGAAGCAGTTGTCGTACTGACGCAGTCCAACAATCAGTCAATCCAGATCGCAACAGGATCCACCATGTCCGACGCTGCAAAGCAGACACTGCTTGCAGAACTTGACAAGTGGGCCAGAGATCTGTCAACAAAAAGCTACTATTCGGCAGTAGCCGAATGGACGTTCGCTATGAGCAAAGACAACCGCGTGTGCGTGATCCAGCCTCCCGCAAAGGATAAAATCACAGACGAGCAGATCAACAGCATGGAGCAGTCAATCAGTCAGTGGATCGACAATTTCGTGAACGCGCCCGCACAGCAGCCCAATCCCGGGACAGGAACCGGCGGCGGCACTCAGGCGCCCGCGCAGCAGCCCAATCCCGGAACAGGAACCGGCGGCCAGCCCAATCCCGGAACGGGAACCGGCGGCGGCACTCAGGCGCCCGCACAGCCCAATCCCGGAACAAGAGCCGGCGGCGCCCAGGCTCCCGCAGATCCTCTCGAGGGATTTACCTCAATGCAGAGGGAGGGGTACGAAAAAACCCTTGCCCTGATTGAGAAAATCAACCGCGGCTGATCCGCGCCCTTCGGGGCGGCACCAAAATGCAACTGAACACGTCTATCACCCCCCTCTTCCACCAGGAAGAGGGGCTTTTTCTTGTTTTCGCGAACCAGCAAGCCAACTGTATAATTATGCAAAGATTCCGTAGAAACCTTCCACTGAATAAGTTAAAATACTTACATATAATCAGGAGAAACCATGAAGAAAGTTTTAGCATTCGACGTTGATCAAACCTTAAATATCGCCAAGACCCCCATTCCAAGGGAAATCGCCGATCTCCTCACACAATGTCTTGATCATTTTGAAATCTGCCCAATTTCTGGCCAAAAATTTGACCAATTTCTCGTTCAAATCGTCAACGAGCTCAAAGATGCCACTCCGAAACAACTCGAGCATCTTCATCTCTTCGTAGCTCAAGGAACCCAATACTATCGCTACGACTCCAAGAAAAAAGATTGGAAACAAGTCTACAGCTATCCCCTCACCGACGAGCAGGTCGCAAAAATTAGCGAAGCCATCGAAACTGCTGCTAAAGAGCTTGGATACTGGGAGGCCGACAAGCTCGCCAAGGGCGACGAAATTATCGAAAACCGCCTCAGCCAAGTTACTTTCTCTGCGCTTGGCCAAACTGCCGGCACCGAAGCTAAATACGCTTGGGATCCAGATTGTAAAAAACGCGAAGCTATCGTCAAGCGCTGCAAAGAACTTGCTCCAGAATTCGACTACGAAATCGGTGGCACCACCTCAATCAATGCTATTACTCCAGGCATGAATAAAGTATTCGGCATGACGCATCTCATGGAAGAACTTAAAGTTAAAAAATCTGACATTCTCTACTTTGGCGATATGACCCAACCCGGCGGCAACGATTATCCAGTCGTTCAAATGGGCGTAGACACTATCACCGTCCGCAATCACGAAGATACGGCCTATTCACTACGCGGCATTCTTGGTCTAATTAAATAGCTCATGCTAAAATAACTTTATGGAGAACACGAATTATTTTGGAAGAGTCTGCCGTTTTTTGGGCAGAATCAGCCTTTTTGCCGGCTTTATTCTAGGTATCGGCATCGGCACATTATTAGTAATTAATCCTTTTGTCTCTATCGACGGCTCAAGAAATATCTTCAAAATAATCTCTTCCACCACTTATCCACAAAATCCAACCTCCACCGCCCCTCGTGGCGTCGTCCTATTCTTTGCACAAAATGAAATACTCAGTTGGATTGTCTCGGCCGCTATTATAGCCACAATGCTCCTCGCGCTTTATTACCTCTGCCGCAAATACAATGGCGTCATCCGCAGTGTTATCGCCAATATCTCGAAACATACCAAAATGCCTATCCACATGACCGAACTTGGACTGACCCTAATTATCTGGTCTATCGTTATTTTAATGTTAATCTTTAGCTTCCCTCTTGCCGCATCCTTCCTTATCTTTTCTTTCATCTTTAACGAACTCTTCTTCCTCTTTGGGTGGATTTCTTACGGCATGCCAGATTATAAAATCTAATACATGTGTTTATCTAGCTTATGCTAAAATATAAGTATGACTAGTCCCAGAAAAACTTATATTATTGCTAACTGGAAAATGAATTTCACTCCTGGCGAAGCCAGCCTATATTTGCATCGTCTCGAGAAACGCATCACTCCATCGCGCAACGTCCAAGTTATTCTGGCCCCATCCACCGTTGCGCTTCAGCCACTCTCTCTACAAATCAACCGTCGCCAGTTCAAGCTCGCCGCTCAAAACTTTTACTGGCGCGATTATGGCGCATATACTGGCGAAACATCCGTTTCGCAGCTCCGCGGATTCGTAGATTACGCTATCGTTGGCCACTCCGAACGTCGCTACGTTTTTAACGAGTCTGAAGAAGATATTGCCAAGAAAGTAGCCGCCGCAATCCGCAACAATCTCACCCCTATTCTCTGCATCGGCGAAACAGCAATGGAACGCAAGGATGGCGAGACTGCCGCTGCTATCTATAGCCAACTCATCAACGGTCTCCATGAAGTTAGTAAAGAAGACATCTCAAAAATTATCATTGCATACGAACCAGTTTGGGCAATTTCTAGCAACAAAAACGCTCGCCCAGCCAAGCCTGCCGATATCGACGAAGCGCAAATATTAATTCGTAAACACATCTCTAAGCTTTTCGGCAAAACCGCCAGCGAACAGATCCCAGTGCTCTACGGCGGGTCGGTTAATTCCGATACTGCCGGTGGATACCTCTCAATCAACGGCATCGATGGCCTGCTAATCGGGGGTGCTAGTTTGATAGCAGACTCATTCTGTGCTATCGTAGAAACAGCAAAGGGGATGAAAAAATATGAGTAGTGACAACATCGATTACGCAGAATTAGACAGAGCTGTCAATGAAGCCATGCGCGCACAGCCCAAATCTTCAAGCTCTCGTTCTACTGCTACAAAAGCAAAACCCGTTGTAGCCACTCCTCGCCCCGCCCCACGTCCACAAAATCACGGCCGCATTATGGATTTTGCGCCACGCAATATTCATAGTCACACCCAGGTGCGTCCAGCTCAAACCGCTACCGCTACTACGCGGCCAATCGTAAAGCGCCCTGCTGTTCAACAGCGCCCCATCACCTCTACCGTTCCACAACGCTCTGTTGTTAGGCCAACTACCCGGGTAGCCACAATCCGTAAGGCCACCCCTGCTCCAACTTCGAATCCAACCCCAAGAACAACCGCTAACGCCGAGAAGCCAGCAATATCCGCTACCTCAACGCGCCCAAGCGTGGCAGCAAAAATTCAGCAAAAGCAACAGCGCGCCGCCACCCCCGTACCGCAAGTCCCTGCCCACACAAAAGCGCCCAAAGAAGCTCCTGATGCCAATAGTTATTCCCTCGGCGGACGCTCGCCATTCTTAGCAGATACTAAAGTCGAAAAACGGCCACTCGGAAACAATATTCCTGAAAATAGCGCCACATCAATTCGAAGTACTAAAAATATCTACAGTCAAAAGAATCCTGCCAAAGCGCCTATGGCTAAACGTAAAAAACACACCGTCACCGAGGCGCCAAAATCACATTCCGGCTGGCTCTGGTCCTTAATTGTCATTCTAGTTATCGCTGCCGGCGCTGGACTTGGGTACGTCGCTTATCTGATTGTCTTTGCTAATCAGCTTTAAATCTGATATAATCTAGATACGCTAGAAAGTTTTTTGGCGCGTCTACTTCGCATGGTGGGTATAGCTCAGCTGGTTAGAGCGTCGGTTTGTGGCACCGAAGGTCGGAGGTTCGAACCCTCTTACCCACCCCATGTAGTAGAATACGTAGTATAATAAATTACATAACTCATGCGAGTTTCATATAACGGTTATTATGTGAGTTTTCCAAACTCAACATGAGAGTTCGACTCTCTCAACTCGCACCAAAGCATAAAACATGACCTATCAGGTCATTTTTTATGCTTTCCGATGGGCGTTTGAGAGAGGCGAACGTAGTTCGTGCTAGAAGGAGCTGAGCGAAGCAAAAATGCTTGCATTTTTATTTCCGAAGCGACGCACTAGCAGGAAGCCGAGCCTTCGCGAGGCGCTCTCTCGAAAACCGCCCAAAAAAATACCCACAGGGGTATGTTTTTTGTTTTATTCCATAACGGGTTCAAGAGAGGCGAACGTAGTTCGTGCTAAAATACTCATGTATAATTAATCTATGAAAAATGACGCAAAAACCAATAGTCGCAAAGACATCTTAGTCCTATTTCTTATCACAATCTCCATCATATTAACTATCACAGCCCTTTCGTTAGCGATTATTAGCACAATTAATAGACAACCGCCTAGCAACACTCCTCCCAGCTCAGACGACGACTCCTTAGTTAAAAATAAGCCATCTTCTTCAAATCAGCAAAACCATATACCGGACGACATTTCAATCGCAAACCATTTCATCCCAGCCAACGAGGACAACGGCAATATTGCCGATCATATTCGCGGCAACGCCGACGCAAAAGTCATCGTCATTGAATATTCAGACTTTCAATGCCCCGGCTGCGCCTTATTCGCGTCATATCTCCCTCAAGTTTACTCAAAATATAAAGATAATGTCCTCTTCATTTCTCGAAATTATCCGCTATCTATGCATCAAAATGCTCGCCCTGCAGCTATCGCCGCCGAAAGTGCCGGCCTACAAGGATATTACTGGCAAATGTCTGAAGCCCTATTTAGCAACCAAGATCAATGGTCAAACTTATCTGGGGACGAATTAACCAATACTCTTAGCGCGCTATTTCAAAAAGTAGCTCCAAAAGGTAATCTCGAAGCATTCAAAAACCACCTCAACGACAAAGAACTAACCCAAAAAATCGATTTTGACCACAAACTCGCAAAAACAGCACATCAAATCTCATCTACTCCGTCATTTTTCGTCAACGGAGAGCGTGCTGATATTATTCATGGCACCATGAAAGATGCAATTTCAAACCTAGAAAAAGTCATCGATTCAAAACTAGCAGAATAGTAAAACCGCCTTACGCCAAGTCACTAGCGACGCGGTTCACTTCCTCGATCGTCGTCATGCCAGTCAAAGCCTTCAACATACCATCTTGACGCATCGTAATAGCGCCTTTCATCTTTGCCACGCGCATAATATCACCAGAAGTAGCGCGCGCCACAATCAGCTTCTGAATATCATCATCAACAGAAATCGTCTCGTACAAACCAGCACGTCCTTTATATCCATTCGGCGCCTCTTCGGAGGCAATCCCCTTCACTAACGTAAAACTCTTCGAATTCGCTACAGGGAGACTACCGTATCCGCGCTTTTCGCTTACCTCTGGCACTTCTCCTTGAGATTGCGGCAATAACCCACCCACGACGCCTTTTATCATATTCGTCTCCATCTCACTCGACTGATAGGTTTCTCTGCGTTCCGCTACGCGGCGTACCAAACGCTGGCCAATCACCGTGTTCAAAGTCGAAGCAATCAAGAACGGCTCAATTCCCATATCAAGAAGACGTGGCATAATACCTGCGGCAGAGTTGGTGTGTAGTGTCGAAAATACCAAGTGTCCCGTCAAGGCCGCCTGCACGGCCAGGTTTGCCGTCTCGCCGTCGCGAATCTCACCTACCATTACCACATCCGGATCTTGGCGCAAAATTGAACGTAAGCCCGAAGCAAAGGTTAACCCCGCATCAACATTAATCTGAATCTGATTAACGCCATCCATCTTATACTCAACCGGGTCTTCCAACGTAACAATATTAATCGATTCATCTTTAATTCTCTTAATCAACGCATAGAGCGTAGTAGACTTACCAGAGCCAGTCGGACCAGACGTCAAAATCATACCGTTCGGTTTGCTAATTCCTTGCGTGACATCCTCCAATGCCCTACCAGTCATACCCATCTTTTCGACGTCCATCGAGGTTCCAGATTTATCCAAAAGACGAATAACTACCTGCTCGCCCCAAACCACCGGCGAGGTTGCAATACGAAGATCAATCGTATTACCATTCACGATTACAGCAAACTGACCGTCTTGCGGAATACGATGCTCGTCAATTTTCAGCTTTGCCATAATTTTAATACGCGAAACCAAAGCTGCCTCGATAGATTTTGGCAACTTCATTGTTTGACGAAGCACGCCATCAATACGCATCCGAATAATTAAATCGTGCTCTAGCGGCTCAATATGAATATCAGATGCTTTCGACTTTGCTGCATAATCCAAAATAGAACTCAAGGCCTTCGATATCGGCGAATCCTGTGTAATCGTCTGCGCATTCGATGCGTCCGCCGCGTTCTTTTGTGCCTCCTCCTGCTTCGCTACTTTATTGACATCCTTAAGGTCTGCCATATACTGCGCCAACGCATTCTGCACACCCGCCTCAGACGTCATCATCGCCTTAATTGGCATTTTGACTAAAGTAGACAAATAATCCATTCGCTGAATATTAGACGTATCTAATACGGCAACCACTAATTGACCATTTTGTTCTTCTAGAGGAACTACTTTTGAGCGCTGAGCAACATCCTGCGGTATCTTCAACAGTTTATCCTTATCGAAACGGATATTGCGCAAATCTATATAAGGACTACCCACTACAACTGCTGTAGCATGCTGAATACAGTCATCTGTTGCCACATTCTTACTACGCAAAACTGCCAAAATTGGCTGCCCAGTTTTTGCAACCTCGTTATAGGTCTTCTTAACCAAGCCTGCATCAGCAAGCCCGTTCTCGACTAGAAGGCCGACAATTTTGTCTTGTAGCTCTTTATTGAGCAGCATCTATACCCCCGGATTATCATCTGGATTAGGATTATCGCCACCATCTTCGGGCTTGTTATCGTCCTCTTTCTTTGGTACGCAGCGCTGAGATGCAACATCCCAATCTTCTTCTTCGGAACACTGACCAATAATAACTTCGACCGTAGGGTTAATTGCTTTCGGATAAAAGGTTTCATCATCGGGCTGCCTTAGCTCAGAACTGATATTCTCAACATAAGTAATCTCATACGTATCATTACTCGGATCGCCAAGAATCAGATTGCCAAGCCAATAAGAAATCACTATCGATACTGCCGAAAGTAATACTACCAAAGCTATATCACTTGTTTTCATTGTGTTGTTACCCCACTACCTTTCTTTTTACTACACGCCGTGGTCGTATCGTCAGCGCAGATAACTTTTCTTTCCTTCACTATTTGCACAGGATCAGAATAATAACTGTCATAAGTCGCGCTTAATTCAATCACCTGCTTATTATCGGCATCCGTAGACATACCTAAAGTAACGCTAGTAATATCAAAATTCCGAATTGAGCTTTCAATCGAATCCATAGCGTTCCTTACGGTCGTCGCACTATCTTTTAGATTGATACTAGTGGCTAAGCTTTTTAGCTGCAATGGCTGACCACTTTCGTCTACCATCTTACTACTACCACCAAAACTCGCCTCAGCGGTGCTAATACCTTCAATATTAATCTCAGGATTTCTATACAACAATAAGTAGTTTAAGCTTGAGTTTGAAGCATCCTGGTTACTAGTTGCTGGCAATGTATCCGAAATAACGCGTAATGCTGAACAGGTTCTTGCAAGAGAAATATCCTCGATTGAATACTCTCCGGATTCATCAGTTGCTATTTTATTATTGCAAGATGCTGACCTTTTCTGACCCACTACTTCCAAGTTTTGGTTATTCGCAAGATCTCCTACGGATACCGTCAGTGAGCTTAAGCTTTTCTGGGTCTCTGTAAAGTTCTTAATAACAGTACTATTTTCGGTCTTCTTAACATTATTGAAGGAAATCTTCTTGAACATATATATAGTTCCTACTGCCGTGACGCCCAAAAGTACAGAAGTTGCACAAACAGCCACCAACATATTCTTTTGGGCGCTGTCTATTTTTGCCCTTTTGGCAAAAGCAACACCCTTACCATTATTGCTTTTCTTAGGCATATTAAGATTCCTCCCTTTGTACATCCCTAGCTTTTTCGGCAAACATATCGCGTACCTGAATATAGCTATCGGTTACGTTTTGGCGACTTGGTCCAATAATTTGCATATGTTTGCTAGATGATAAGAACAGACGCGGGTCAAGCGTTAAATTCACTGAAAAGCTCAATACCATTTTATCTTCGGGACCCTTACCCCAACCAGAGTTCGCTACAAATAGGCCATCTTCGCTCAATATCGAGCATTCAGAAATCGTTGCCTCCTCATCGAAGTTGCCCGAATCATCGTATTGCAAACATTGACTCTCGAAATAATACTTACCAGTATTGCCCTCTTTGTTTTCCTCCGCCATCGAATCGTTACCGTTCTTGTATTCTTCACGGTCGCCTGCATTCTTATAAGTACGACGGATAATTACTTCTTCTACTTTCTTCTGATTTGTTTCCTGTTTCTTCTCTTCGCCATCGTCGTCATTATTTTCATCTTCGTCATTGTCTTCATCGGAATCGTCTTGCTTCTTATTGTCATCGTTACTTTTAACGATCATATCGTTCTCACATCCTGGAGAATAACGCAAATATCTGCCATAAATATAGCCTTTTTCAACATATTCAGTAATACAGTACGAAGGAATCGGTTCATATTCGCCATCCTCATTCAAACGCATATAGCTACCGTAGTCGAAATAGGTCAATTTTGTGCTTTTCTTAAAACTCTCAAGCGCATGGTAACCAATATTATTTCTAGCATAGCCAATCGCATCGAATGTAATTAGATTTTGCGAAATGTCACCATTTAACTCGCTGACTAAGACCGTATCTTCACTCTTTACACCATCAGGCAAAATCACATCCAATAGACCAAATACGCGAGAAAACTTAATTTTATTATTGTTCAGTACGCCAACATTCTTCATCTGGCTCTGAATTGTCAAAAGCTCATTTACGTTAGGATATTTCAAAACTGGAGTACCATAGCTTCCGCAACCAACTCCACTCCCGTCTGCCCTACAATTAATTTCGTTTTCCTGCGCCGCAATCTCGAGACTCTGCGTACCGATAAAACCTAATAGCAATAGAATCAGACCACCACAAGAAGCTGCAACAATCAAACAAATGAAGAAAATCAAGTTGCGTAGCTTCTGCTTCTTAAGTAGCTCCGATTTTACGTCTGGTACCAAACTAATCTCGTACATAATCTACCTCTTATTCGACCTTTCCGCTAAGCCTATCGCCACCGAAAACTCTGCCGCCACCTGAGAAAGCGCTTGCTGCTGCTGAGGTGTAACTCTAACCATTTGCCATGGATTTCCCTGGATGGTCTTGAATCCGGTTTTTGCTTCAATATACTCTGACATAAATGGAATAATGCCCGCAAAGCCAGACAACACTACTCCACCGACATTAACATTCGGATACTTCGTTTGGAAGAAGCGGATAGACTTCGTTAACTCCGAAGCAAAATTCTCAAGAGTCTGATCCAAAGCTTTAAATACTTGTCCTTCTAGTTTATCTTGCGCTAAGCCAAACTTCAAAATAAACTGACGAGCCTGACTTTCTTTTACGTTCAAGGAGTTAGCAACGGTTCGGACTAATACTGATAAACCACCAGGCAACATACGCACCAAGCGCGGCGCTCCGTACACCATAGAAAGATCAGTAGAATCTTCTCCATAATCAATAATCAAAATTGCATCGGTTGTACCTGGAGGCGTCAAAGCCCTCGACATCGCAATCGGATCCGGTTCTTGTGCTACCAAATTAAAACCAAACGATTCCACGCTTTCCATACGCTCTTCTGCGTAAGCAATCGAAGTAGAGGATAATAGTACCTCCGTAATTTGCGGATCATTCGGGCTAGGCCCAAGAATCACAAAATCTACTTTCGCATCGTCTATCGGCATCGGTATGTATTGGTCTGCGTGATATTTAATAATTTTTTCCATCGACTTATTATCTTGAGTCGGGATCTCAATAATAGTCGAAAATGTTTTGCTTGAAGGCATGCCAAGCGCGATATTCTTCGTTTTTATGCCAGCTTGTTCGGCCGCATTCTGAATTGTTTCCCCCAAACGGCGCTTTCCAGCATCGCTACTATCTTGTAAAATTGAACGACTTACTGGCACATAAGCAAAGCGCTGCAAAACCCATCCGTGCGAGTTGCCAGATAGTTGCACCATTCTCAGTGCGTCAGTACCGATATCGAGTGCGAAGAAGTCGCCCACACCGTAACCTAGACTCATACAAATAGTTTAGCATAAGCAACTTCTAAAACGCAAACGTTTTTGTGGCCAAAATTGTAAAACTTATACGTTAAATTTAAATTCAACTACATCACCATCGCGCATAATGTAGTCTTTTCCTTCCGTGCGCATTAAACCTGCCTCGCGAACGGCTTTTTCAGACCCCAATCGCACCAGGTCATCATATGAACAAATCGTTGCCGCAATAAAGCCCCGTTGAAAATCCGAATGAATCACGCCTGCCGCTTCTGGTGCCGTCGCACCTTTTTTTATCGTCCAGGCTCGCGTCTCTTTCTTGCCCGCCGTCAAGAAACTTTGCAATCCCAAGGTGTCGTATGCAACATGTACTAATTGAGTTAAACCGTCTTCGTTTATTCCATAACTGTCCAGGAATTCTTTCTTATCTTCTGGCGACATATCTACCATTTCCGACTCCAACTTAGCGTTTACGAATACGCATTTTTGTGGCGCAACTAAATCGGATAATTCTTTCCTTTTAGCCTCACTGCTCAATTCATTCTCATCCATATTAAACATATAGAAGACCGGCTTAGCCGACAGCAAATCCAATCCATCTATCGGAGCAATATGCGTCAAACCTGCCTTCAAATCATCTAGTGCCTTCTCAGCTTGCCCCGCCCTCTTAGCGGAGTCCTTATCGCCACCACGAGCCTCTTTCTGCATTTTAGGTAGCGCTTTTTCTAGCGTTTCTACATCCGCCAATGCCAACTCCGTCTCAACCGTATCAATATCGCGCTTCGGATCGGGACCGCCCGCCACGTGTGTGACATTTGCATCAGCAAAAGCTCGCACCACGTGACATATCACTTTACATTCACGAATATTCGCTAAAAACTTATTGCCCAATCCTTCACCCTTCGATGCGCCCGCAATTAAACCTGCAATATCCACAAACTCTACCGTTGCTGGCACGACCTTGTCCGAATCGTACATCTTCGCCAGCACACCCAATCTCTCATCTGGCACCCCTACAATTCCCGTATTGGGCTCTATTGTCGCAAAAGGATAATTCGCCGCTAATGCGCCAGCATTTGTAAGCGCATTAAAAAGCGTGCTCTTCCCCACGTTTGCCAAACCAACAATACCTATCTGCAAACTCATAATTAACCTATTATATCTGTTATTACCAAATATATTATAACATTTCTTGTAGCGTAATCAAATTACAAGGTTCAAATGGTCCAAAGGTCAAAACTCGCAATACTTCTATGCCTACATCGAAAAGAAAGCCACGCCAAAAACAGACCTATTTAGTATTTAAATTTTCAACTTTAAAGCCCATAATATACATAAGAAATAATAAACGGTTTTAATCACATGGACACACAAAATCAAATCACAAATGAACATACTACACAACTAGAATCATCCAAATCAAATAAATGCAATCACCTGCCTATAATATATACATTATTAATCTTGCTAATCGGCAGCTACATACTTTTTAGCTTTGGACTGTATCAGTTAATCGGTGGCAATAATCGACCAAGCCAAACAAAATGCCCTACAGAAGAAGTCGCCAAAACGGACACCATTATCACGGGAAACGCCTCGTTCAATGTTCCTAATCCCACACGTAACGAGGGGAACCTTGATGGGACGGTCAAATCTGAATATGGCGTATTTAATAATGTATTATCTGCGTATTCTATTAGTTATTACAAAGTACCAACCGGCGGCACCACAAGCAAAGTTATATCTAATAACATCGATTTAGCTACCGGAGAAAAGCTCGACAATAAGGCCACTCTGGACAAATTCGGCTTTACCGTGGAAGAGATATATCGCAAAATACTTGAAAACATATCTGAAACCGTAACCGTAGATTCCTTCCTGTTAAACAGAAGTGGCAATATTCTCTCCGAGTCATTATCCGTCGACGCTTTTAAAAGAAATATTGACAAATACATAGAACTATTAAAAACCGACTATGATCTTTTCTATATTTTCTTAAAAGACTCTACTGTTACCATTTCATATCAACAACATGATATTTTAGAAAAACTTGGCATGTCGTCGCATATGGATACCGGGCTCGTTAGCGGCTACGCTGAAATTAAAATATAATATGGAGCTACAATATGACATCAACAAACCATTCAGCCTTGCGGCAATCCGCCGAAGCACAACAGAAAAATAACGCCACTTCTGCAAAATGTAAACATATGCCAATCATAATCACCTTGGCAGTTCTCGCCGTTAGCGGTCTTTGCTTTGGAGGAATTGAACTTTGGCAAAACACTCAAAAAAATAATGAAATAAAGAGCCTTCAAACACGTATAAAAAGTTCTAATTCATTAAAAGAAAACGACCCCACCGTCGAAGCCACCACCAAAAACGAGGACATCCAATATCCAACGGATGAAAGTAAAACGAACAAACCGGAGTATCTATATATTGGCGATTGGAATGTAAAGATAAAAATTCCAAATGAATTATATATTTACAGCTACGAAGTCAAATCTGCCGAAACTACCGACTTTACTTGGTACGCCAATGCATCAAACATCGTAGTGTCAGGCTTCACAAAGCAACTTACAACTTCGCCTCAAAAAATACCGACAGAATGTTATCAACTCTTAATTGCGAGAGTAAAAGGAAAACAAGACCACAGCCTAGCATATTATGATGGATACTCCTACGTAGTCGGCACCGATGTTCCCTGCGTTGATGAAGCTGGATACTCAAAAGAAGCAATCGATTTAGGCGGTAAACAACTAATCAGAGAAATGTTCTCAGACATTAACAACTACTCCAAGATTTAAAAAACAACACCAACTACATTTCTAAGCTAACTTGATATATTCTTAAAAAGATGAAACAAATTATTTTTGTACGCCACGGCGAAACCGACCAAAACATAACCGAACTTTCTCTCAGAAAAGCCAATATCCGCCATATGCCAGGCTTCAAAGAAGAAAACGCCCCACTAAATTCAACTGGGATCGAGCAAGCCAAAAGAACCGCCCAAGAACTCAAGGATACTCGCATAGACGTTATATTCTGTTCCTCGCTCCAACGCGCAAGACAAACTGCCGATATTATAAACAAGTTTCATAATGTACCCATTTTCGAAAAGGATAATCTCCAGGAACGAAATAGCGGCGATTATGTTGGCGCAGCTTTTCATGAGTTATTCGATTTCGACAAAAACATTAAAAACGATAATATTGAATCCATCAAAGAATTTACAGATAGAATATACTCCGCCATGGAAGAAATTATTAATACCAATTACGACAACATCGCAATCGTCGCACACGGCGGAGTCCACCACGCCATCAGAACCTATTGTCTAAAGTTGCCACTGAAAGGCAACATTCGTGTTGACAAAGTCCCCAACGGCGGCATCCGTTTTTACACTGCTTAATTCGGCCAGCCTACTCTTCGGTCAATGAAAGAGTGAAAATATCGCCCTCATCCATCGTGGGAGTCGTAAGCCTTAGCGACTCCCCAGCCTCTATTACAAAATCCCGCTTGGTATTTCTTAAACCGCTTCCGTCATAAGAAAAATCCTGAAAGGTATGTATACTAATCTTATTATCGTCATCAACACTTCTAACTTCAAACGAAAGAATTTCTTCATCCCACTCCCTACCAGACGTATCCGAATAATGACGAGTTTTCACTACGCATTTTTCGTACAATTTAATTTCACAAAATGATTCCTTTTCTACCGGCTTATAATCCTTACTCCAACCGCTCCAACTTGAACTAACAACTCTAATCCTCGGCTTACCATTAGTTGCCACGGACACCTCCTTTTCAAGTTCTTTTATCTTGTTTTGTAAACTCTGTATCTGCTCATCTTTCTTAGAATTATCAATAAACTCATAAGCGCTCAATCCGGCCCCAGCAAAAGCCACCAAAGAAATAATAATAATAGTAATAACTAACCCAATCTCCCTGCTTTTCCTTTTCGTATTGTCCGCATTCGCTTCCGTATTTGTATTGTCTTTCATAAAACCCTTTTGCTTATAACTACATTATACAACGCTTAGCATAAAAAAGCCCCCCCAAAGGGGGGCTTGCAAGGTTAGTATAATGGCTTTTATCTCAGGCGTTCCGATTCTCGAACGTCTGTCGAAGCAACAGTGCCATCGGCCAGATAAGCAGTGTCCGTTATGGTACAGTCGATTTTTTCATCGCTATAGCGATATGTATAAATCGCTTCTTTTCTGGCGACCGATGTGTCGGGATTCTTCACCTGCTCGCGACTACTATTTACGGAAAGAACTTCACCTCCGCTGTCGTAGGCACGAATTGTCGTCTCGGCAATCGCATCACCATTATCGCTATAATAACGATATTTGGTGATTTTGCGAATCTCCGTCACGACGCCCTCATCATCGACGGCCTCCACGAAGATATATTCATCTTTCGTTCCGTCAAAGTTAGGATTCACGACGAGACGCTTTTCGGGTAAAACCGGCGGCTGTTCCTCCTCCTGCACTTCATCGGCCGGGTGAGAAAGCTGCTTTACCCATTTAGTGACAATTCCCGGACCATAAAAGTCGGAAATCAGGTAAATTGCTAAGCCAACGACAAGAAATACCAGCACTGCAGCAACCGTCACCCAGTCGATTTTCTTCTTCATCGCTTCTCCTTGTTATTTCAATTCTGCTGTGACGCAGCTCCGGCATCATCGACACCAGACATCTTGAGCATCGCATCGAACAGCGGGTCGTTCGCATGTCCATCCCAGCCTTTCGTGAACTGGTCAACCATCAGCATCCGGGCGATCTGCTCGGAAGTAAAGTACTTAGACATTACTTCCCACTTAGCAGCCTCTTTCTCCGCCTCCAGCTTAGCGATTTCTGCCGCTGTTTCAGCCTTAACGCGATCAACCTCCGCTGTCGCTTTGACTTTCGCCAGTTCAACTTCGGCGTCAGTCGATGCTTTTTCCCGCTCGAGTTCTGCCTGTCTTTTGTCGTTCTCGGCCTTTTTTGCAAGAATCTGAGATCTCGACAGTTCCTTATCGTATTCTTCCTGAGGTGACAGATTTCCAATCGCCACAGAGTTGACCGTGACTAAGGAAGTATCACCCTTCCCATCGTTGTATCCAAAGTGTTCGTCCAGACGCTCCTGGAGAATCTTCTTGAACAACGGCTCGACGTAGATCCGTTTTGTGACATTTTTTGCTTCTACTTCAAGAAGTGCATCCTTCAGTGCGCTCTCTACAATCGGGTCCGGAATAATGTCTTTCCAATTCCCGCTATCGGGAATAGCTACGTTGCGGACCAGCCATACTGATTTCGGACCAGCCCCGATCCTGAAGCTTACAGCATACGATGATGCATTGACGATGATATCGTCTTTACTTTGCGCCTCGCAGCCGGCGAAATCATCCTTTGTAAGGATTTTGTTATCGACAATTTTGAGCGTTGTGTGCTCTTTGTCGTTATTCTCGAATCTTCCCCCTTCCACGTACTTATCCTGCGCGACACCATCGATCATAATAACTCCAGTCGAGCCGCTCGGTACGGTGTCATATCCACACCCGACGCAGACCAGCATCATGACCACAAATGTTGCAGCCATTAACAACAGTTTCTTGACTTTACTCATGTTTGCTACCAACCTTTCTATAAAAGTGCACGCCATACAAGCAAAAAAATTTACCGACCGGCGTAAGTCAGTAATCCAATTTTACAATACTTAATAATATTTGTCAATACTTTTTCCCATCTAAGCAGTCCCGCCTAGCTGAAACACCCTCCTTTACAAATAAAGCATTTTGTGCTATAATTAATACTGTTGCTCACAAAGAACCTTGCCTAGCTTTAGAAGGAGGTGAAAGCTTATGTCGCGATATTTTTTACCAATATGTTTATCGCTCCTATTCCTGTTAGTCTTTAACTGGTTATTATTCCGACTCCTCACCTATCGGCTTCGGCTGAAGCTGAAGTTGAGAACAGAGGTTGACATCATGCGCGATGAGCTCATAGTTCACATGGGCCAAGATTTTCACAATAGAATCGATGCCACATTCGGCCAAGATCCACAAAAAACACTGGCCGACATTGGAGTCATCACGTCCACCGCCCGCGAAAATATCGATATTATTAATGGCATGTCCGACGATCAAGTCAAACAGTTATACTACGAAACTTTCAACCGTTGGCACCCTCTCATCTAGCTATCAACCCCTCGGCCTACCGGCCGAGGCTTTTGTTTTAACCAAAATACAATAAATACATGCTTGCTGTTAAAATTAACATATACTATGTTAATTCCTCTTATTTTAGCCACCATCGCCGCAATATTTAGCGCCTCCACCAATCATATCGACAAATACCTCATATCAAAAGTAATCAAGAATGCAGATTATCGAGCGCTTGCCTTATCATCTACGATTATTGCCGGCGGTGTAATGGCATTGATATACCTGCCCATTTGCAACTTCAATCTGTCTTTCGATCTACCTAACATTTTATTATTACTGTTCAATTCTGCGCTTTACGCCACCGCAACCATCGTCTACTTTTTAGCACTTAATCGCGACGATACGACTATTATTGCCATACTGCTCCAACTAATCCCCGTATTCATGCTTTTTATCTCGCCGCTCGTCTTAGACAATCAACATATTAGCCCCCTACAACTAATTGGCAGCGCCATCATTACATTTGCAGCCATAACTGTCACTTACGAACCTAGCAAAAAGAAATTCAGCAAAGAAAAATTCGTCACTTTTGCCATGATGGCCTTCTCCTCATCCGCATACGCAATATGGTTTATTATCGAAAGATACACAAATCAAAGCCACGATTATAATCAAACCATACTATGGACAAATCTTACCCTTCTAATAGTCGGCATCGTTATTTTTGTCCTATCGAAAAAATACCGAGAATCGTTCATTGAAATGCTCAAAAGTAATGGCCGCAAGGTAATTGGTCTAAATATTATAAATGAGCTCTTTAACTCATTCAGCGGAGTATTCTCAACGCTTGGTGGAACTATGACATCTATTGCACTAGTTTCATTTGTGGCTCAAGGCGTGCAGCCTTTTGCGGTCATGCTTCTAGGCATACTTATCACTAAACTATTTCCAAAAATCGAGAAAGAAAAAATCACAAAAATAGATCTTACCAAGCGGACTATAACAATAGTATTCTGCATTATTGGCCTAGCCCTTATCCAGTTCGGCTAGACCAACAGTTCAAGCCTAGCTCGCATAAGCTATATTGTGCGCCATAGCCTGCTCTTCAAGGCGCACCGCTCGCTCGTGATCATCAATCGCGGAGTTTACTGAATGCTTGACGCGCGCCGCTTCTTCCGCTTTCTTGCCGTCGTTCCAACGATCAAGCGAACCTACCAAATACCCAGTAATCCTACGCAAACGTTCAAACTTATTACCAAAGTATTGTCCATATTTTTCGAAATATTTTTTTGCAGTTGCCGCATCGCTATTCTTCTCAATCAAAGCCGCCCCTAACTCTACCAAACGACTTACGTGCAGATTCTCAAATTTATCAAATATTTTCAAGGAATCTTTAATGTCTTTGTCCGACACATTTGTATACTCATTTAAAGATTTTTTAAAACGTTCAAAATCGAATTTCGTCACATCACTTGGTTCAAAGTAAAGAATATTTTTCATACATGCCCTTTTTTATCTTATGAAAATAATTATAAGCACTACATATAGTGTAGTCAATACACAAATATACGCTATATCTAGCGTTTATGTTAATTTTACAACAGCACATCCATTTACCAATATTTCAGAATAAATTGACAATATATATAAATAGTGTTTTAATATACGTGACGTTGTCGTTGCACTTTTTGAAAGGAGGAGCTTATGCCCAGCATAACAGTACCAATCTTAGCTGGTCCAGAAGAGGACCAATTGCGACTAGCTATGGAGACCATTGCTAATGTTAATGGATTCAAAAGAGGCAAAAAACACCCCATGAACGACCTTGACATTCAGCAATGTAGCATAAATCTCACAAAAACACAGTTGCCCTGGACGATCAAAGGTATACCGTTTAATTTCAACATTAAAGCGCAAGCTGCATCAATTAAACGGTATGGTGACCAGTACGAGATATCATTCGAGGCGCGTACATATCTCATCCACCTGCTCAGAGACGGATACCAAAAAACCTATCTTCTGCGGCCAGGAATGTATAAGTACACCATCATTTACTATCCCGACAGCAAAAGCTCTAACAATTTTGCCGAACTTGAATGGTTATATTGATCGTCACCTCCAAACGCAAGAGCCGCCAACCTGATACGTTGACGGCTCTTTTTATTAATTCAACTTACCCTTTTTAAGGCGAAGTATTTCATCCGCATGTTCCGCTACTTGCCTACTATGCGTCACAATAATCACAATCTTTTTGTCATCATGTGCTAAATCTTTAAATAGTCCAATTATTTTTTCTTCAGTATCTTCATCTAAGTTTCCCGTCGGCTCGTCCGCTACAATAATTGGCGAATTTGAAGCAATTGCCCGCGCTATCGCAACTCGTTGCTGCTGCCCGCCAGACAACTTTCCGATTAGGCGGCCACCTTCTTCTTCCGAAAGCCCCACCTGCTTTAAGTATTTATTTGCGTTCACATCCCTACCATCAAAATCGATCGCCACCTCCACGTTTTCTTTCGCAGTCATATATTTAATCAAGTTATATGACTGAAATACGATATTTACATATTTTAGCCTAAATTCGCTTCCGCCAATTTTACGTAAACTTTTATTGTTGTACTTAATGTCGCCTTCTTGCAATTTATCCAACGCAGAAAGCAACGACAACAAAGTTGTTTTGCCAGAACCACTCTCCCCCACAATAGCGTACATTTTCCCAGCCTTGAATTCCGCATTTACATCCTTCAATACCACTTGCTCGCCAGCCGCATTTTTATAACTATACGAAACGTCTTCAACTTTTAATGTATTCATTTTCTACTCCTTTCCCGCTAGTATTTCTTTTGGCTGATAGCGCAAGATATTTACCGAAGGCATGATTAATGCAAACACGATAACCGCATATCCAGTCACGAACAGCAATAGAAAGTCCATCGGCTTAGCATTAATATCTAACTTAACATCCGTCTTCTGGTTTGCCATTATCTTTTGCTTCATATTGCCACTAGAAGACTTCTCTGAATTGTCGCTTGGCATTTCTGGAGCATTCATATTTTCGCCCATCTGTGCTCCAGGGCGACCAAAATTACGCTCAGACTGTTGTGAACTTGCCGCAATTTGTGACTCTAAAATACTTTGCCCCATACTCTTCGCCAAGAAAGTTCCAGAAATCGATGCCAACACAAAACCAATCGTTCCAACTATTACTAACTCCGTTGCAATTTGCCCCACAATATTTCTTTTATGTGCACCCAAAGACAACAAAACTCCCATCTCATATCGACGATCTTTTACGTTTATTGTCACTATCAAAGTTACTATAATAATCGCCGCCACAATCACTATTATTAAAATAGTTGTCGCAAAACTACCAACACTTTCAATTGAGCTCGACATCGCGTCATATTCACTCGTGTCCACCGCTATCTTTAAGTTGTTCTCAGATAATTCGGGAAAATCCGCATTCACTCTCTCTACAAATTCTTCGGCTTTTTCAGAATTAATCATATAATAATTCACATTGCTGACATTAAATTTCCCGTCATTATAGTCATCGTTACTCAAAAACTTTGCCGCCGTGTCGATATTCATATAAATAGCATTTGCACTCGCGCGCTCCTCGGAACTGTCGTAAATACCCACTACTTCTAATTCAATTTCTTTTTCCGTGTAAACATTTTTAATTGTAAATTTTTCACCAACTTTTAAATCATTCAACTCCGCAAACTCATATGAAATCATCGCCTTGTCATTAGAATCCTCGTCAAAATACGTTCCATCTTTTATCGTCATTGATTCATTTTGCACACCAGAAATATACGCATACGCATTTATGCCATAGATTGTTATATCGCTATCTAAAGTAACATCTTCCGACGACTCCATGTCCCTACGCCCAAAACCGCCAGGGCCATCGCCCATATCGCCACCTTCAGACTCGACGACTTCTAATTCCGCCGAATTTGCCGAACTCGATATTTCATAAGAATAATCTTTTACATACTCAGAATATTCCGCAATCTTGTTCGCCGTTTCTACGTCGATAGCTGGACGCACCATATTCTTAAACATTTCTTTGCGATCGCCACCGTTTTCCATTTCTTCTTTCTGCACTTCACGAATCGCATCCATATCAGCCTGAACCGTTACCGTTCCGCCAAGTGTAGACTTTGCATAGCTCATCTGCGCCGCTACGGCCGTCTTTATCGTAATTGCCGCCAACACTAAATTTGCCATCATAAAGAAAATTAGTGTTAATATTATTGTTCGTCCCAACTTTCGCCTAATCGACAAAAAGCTCCTTTTTAGCATGCTCCTAAACATCCTAAAATCCTTTCTATTATTTTGTTTGAATTATCTCTTTTATACTTAAAAACAAGCTTAAAAAACTAAAGTAAAACTCGTACTTTTCTTGTCGGACTCTGCAAAAATCCTCCAACCATTTTGATCAGCCACAGATTTCGCAATCGCAAGCCCCAGTCCCGATCCTTCTGCCGTTTTGTCGGTTTGGTAAAAACGGTCAAATATTTTTGGCAATTTCTCCGACGAAATCGTCTTTCCATCATTGGAAATTTTTAGACGTTTATCATTCAAGGAAATGCATATTTTCGTCTTCGAATATTTAATTGCGTTGTCTAGCAGAATATCCAAAATTTGCTCAAAATCGGCACGTACAGTTTTAACTATTACACTATCCGGCAAATCTAGTTCTATCTTCTTTTCGTCTAAACGCGCTTCGATCAATTGTTCGCGTTTTTTAACAATTTTCACCAAATCCACATCCTTCTTTTCCAGCACCGCTGTCCGACCATCTGTTCGCGCTAATACTAATAAATCGTTCACCAGTTTGGCCGCTCTATCCAGTTCGGCATCAACGTTATTCGTCCAAGGTTGCTCCGTTGTTGCCAAAGCTTCAAAATTTGCCCGCGCCGCCGCAATCGGCGTTTTTAGTTCATGCGACGCATTCGCAATAAACTCACGCTGCTTGTTATATGCGTCTTTTACCGGCTTAATCGATTTCTCTGCATAATAATAACTCGCCATATAAACTAACAATTCCGTCATAATTGCCACTAGAATCAAAGTTAATCCTAATCTCTCCAGGCGCTGCGCGCGATCTTGCTTAATCTCGTTCTCGAAGATCTCGCGCATTTCATTCGAGACTTCAAATTCAGGTCTTTCTTGTATTCTAGGCGGGCGATTTATGCTCGTAATTGCAGTCGAAGCAAAAATGGCACCAAACGACACTATCAAAATTGCCGTCGTGATTGCCATATTCGTTAAAATGAATTTATTTCGCAACTTTCTAAACATACTATGCTTCTACAATTTTATAACCAAATCCGCGTACTGAATTTATTTCTGCCCTACTGCCAATTTTTCTCAGCACTTTTCGCAAGCGCGAAATATAAACTTCTATATAATTATCTTCGCCTAAAGCCTCCCCGCCCCAAACTTTATTCAATAAGAAATCTTTTTTCACGATTTTGCCTGGAGTTTTTAAAAGCTCATGAATAATTCCTGCTTCTTTCGCCGTCAATGTAACGCCGTTCAGGCTTTTCTCGTTTACGTCATAAACTAAATTCAAATATTTAACTGTTTCATCTTGAATTTCCGCCGGGCGTCGCATTAGTGCCTTAATCCGCGCAACCAATTCTGCCGTTTTAAATGGCTTTGCAAGATAATCGTCGGCGCCAGATTCTAGTCCATGCACCTTATCCTCCACTTCCGACAATGCCGATAGCATAATTACTGGTGTAGCAATTTTTCGTTCACGCATTCTTCGCAAAATATCAATTCCAGAGAGCTTCGGCAGCATTACATCCAAAATAACTACGTCATATATTTTGTCCAAAGCCATATTTAAACCATCTTCACCATCAAACGCTAAATCGCATTCGATATCTTCTTTGTTAAGATTATGTTTTACGGCTTCCGCTAAAAACTGTTCATCTTCTACATATAAAACTCTCATTGTTTTTCTCCTATTTCCATATTACCAATTTTAGAAAGCGAAGCTGAAAAAAGCTTAAAAAACTAAAAATATCGCTCACTAGCTTGACACAATAACTACAACTGCGTTATAAACTTTATCGATAATCATTGTTCTTTTCTATCTATGGAGGTATTTATGCAGATAATCGAAAATCCAATTTTTGGCGCATACTTATATAGCGCATCATACGACTCCGAAACCAAAAAAGTAATGATACGCGTCCCCAAACCGTTTTTCTTTTTCTTTTTCGTCATACCTTTTACAATCAAAGGAGAGTCCATCAGCAAAGACGACAACAACAACATTATATTTCACTACTCTCCCAAACGAAACGTTGTTATCATATGCTCAAACGGCAAGAAGAAAAAGCTCTATCGCGGCAGAAAATATTCAATCATGGTTAACCCACAATCCTTAAGCGAGGCAACGATTACGGACCTTGATCATCTCAAGCAGATCCTCCCCCGATAAAACACACGCCGGCCTTTCATGGCCGGCTTTTTAAGTCATTCAATACATCGATAATTTCAATAATTTTGCAGAGGAAACTTTGCAAAGATACTCAAAAAATTATATAATATAAAGACATGTTAGTCTCTGATTATAATTACAATTTACCCGAAGAAAACATTGCTATTCGCCCACCAAAAGTGCGCGGCACCACTCGCCTGCTCGTTCTAAATCGTCAAACCGGCGATATTATTGATTCCAAATATGCTAATCTTGCCAACTTTCTTGAACCCGGAGATCTTATCGTCCTAAATGACACACGCGTGATGCGTTCGCGCGTTTTTACTGAACTACCAGACGGACGCCCGCGCGAACTCGTCGTGCTTGAAAAGCATGATGGTGAAATTAATCACGTCATGTATCGCGGCAAACTTCATGCCGGCGATCAGCTTTCCGTAAAAAACATCGCTGACGATAGCAAAACTGACGATATTGTCACGGTTAAAGAAATTTTAGGCAACGGCACTGCTATCGTTACCACCAATCGTGACCTCACTAAAATTGTCGCCGACTACGGCAATGTTCCTCTTCCACCCTATCTTCACCGCGACGCCGACAAAGATGACGTCAAACGCTACCAAACCGTCTGGGCCAAAGAACTCGGTTCTGCCGCCGCCCCAACCGCCAGCCTCAACATGACTAAAGAACTTATTGAAAAGCTCCAAGACAAAGGTGTCCAGATCAAACACCTCACCCTCCATGTCGGTCTTGGCACTTTTCTTCCTATTCGTAGCGATAATGTCGAAGAACATCATATGCATTCCGAATGGTTCCATATTCCAGAAGACACCCTTAAAGCAATCAAAGAAACCAAAGCTTCTGGCCACCGCGTTATTGCTGTCGGCACTACCGTCACTCGCACGCTAGAATACTGGGCTAAAACCGGCAAAACCGAAGGCGAAGACGACATTTTTATCTACCCAGGCTTCAAATTCCAAGCCATCGACGCTCTTGTCACTAACTTTCATGCCCCGAAATCCACTGTTCTTATGCTCACCGCCGCCTTTGCCGGCTGGGATCATCTCAAACCAGCTTATGAACACGCTATCGAAAGCCAATACAAACTATTAAGTTACGGAGATTCAATGTTCATATGCTAAAGTTCGATATCGTCAAACAAAAAGACTTAATGCGCGCCGGTGTTATTCATACCCCACACGGCGACATTAAAACCCCAGCTTTTATTGGCGCTGCCACTCGCGCATCCGTTAAGGCAATTACACACGCTGAGATGCGTGAGCTAGGCTCGCAAGGCATCCTTGCCAATACCTACCATCTTATTCTTGCTCCTGGTCCAGACCTTATCGAAAAGGCCGGCGGACTTGCCGAATTTACTAGCTGGCACGGTCCGACTTTTACCGATTCTGGCGGCTTCCAAATGCTTTCCCTCACAGACGCTAAAATCGACCACGATGGCGTTACTTTCAAATCCCATATTAACGGCGACAAAATCCGCATGAATCCAGAAATCTCCATGCAAGCCCAATGGAAAATTGGCGCCGACATTCACATGGCTTTCGATCAAGCGATTGATTCTACCGACAAAGACCTCGTTAGAAAAGCCATGATTCGCACCCACAACTGGCTCCCACGCAACATTGCCGAGCATCAACGTCTCGCTAAAGAAGCTAAAAAGGCCGGCAAACCTGAACAATATTTGTATGCCGTTGTTCAAGGTGGACTATTCGAAGATCTCCGTCGCGAATCTGCCGAGCTAATGGCTCAGCAACCAGTTGACGGCTACGGCATCGGTTCCCTCTACACTACCGAAACTCCCGAAACTGCCGAAATCATCAAGCTCACCAACGAAATTATCCCTAACGACAAACCGCGCCATCTTCTCGGTATGGGTTCCGAACCGCGCGATCTATTTATTGGTGCTATGTATGGCTGTGATACTTTCGATTGCGTCGCACCAACTCGCCAAGCTCGCAACGGCGCACTCTATACTCCATATGGCCGCGTCAATATTCGTAACGCTAAATATCGCGAGCAATTCTCTCCTCTCGATCCAAATTGCGACTGTTACTGTTGTAAAAATTACACAGCCGCCTATCTACACCATCTCTACAAGGTCGACGAAATCACTGGCAAAACCCTCGCCAGCATTCATAATGAACATTTTGTAGTCAACATCTGCGATAGAATCCGCGAAAGTATCCTAAACGACACTTTCGATGATTACATGGCAGATTTTATGGCAAAATATTATCAAAAATAAAAAGCAGGAAAAGAGCCGACTCGCGCCGGCTCTATGGTTGATCGAAGCTGTTATCTTCGTTATATGCGAGTGAGCTCATAGTAGCAGTAATATGCATAACCGCCGAGTTCCGCCAACGCAGCTAACAAAGAAGTTACGAACAATTTTACGTTGAACACCGCTTCGCATTCCATTGTCTCGTAATTAATACGAACATCTGGACAATATTTGGCAGACACCCAACCAAACACAACCAAAGCGACCGCAGAAGCTAAAATAATATACAAATCGATCGGTCTGTACGACCTATAGACGAAACGCTCCCTGATACCGGATTCGCACATATTAGCGCGTACTGCATTATCGTCATCATCATGCAACTTAACCTCTACAACTTCCGCTGCTACACCGCAATTACAAAGATCATCGAAATGTCTCATTTTTTACCCTAACTCCATCCGGAGCTACCTTTCTCGCGCATCTTCGCGTTTTTATCCACTATACTTAATAGACAAAAACGCGAAGACGCACTTTGGGACGATGAAAAAATGTTCTATTTAACAGTCCAATCTCTCCAGGTACTTAGTCTTCCTTAAAGGCTATATCCTATATTATACCACACATACCACAAAAAATCAAGTACGCTTATGCTTATTGCCCCTTTAGACAATAAAAAGCCGGCGTCACGCGGACGCCGGCGCCTTTTTGTCACCGCTCAGGATGCTATAAATCGTATCGCAAACTTCGCGGTCAATAGTATCAATGCAAAAGAGCATCAACGCCTTTTCGTTGCATCCACCCTTGACCCTTCTCTCGAAGGAGTCTTCATAAAGGATGCTACCATCTTCGAAAAGAGTAATGCTCGCACAGCCAGACGGAAATGCCTTTTTTATCACAAAAACTGCATTCATTGCATGCCTCCTTTTCGTGTGGTAATGAGCGACTCTGACAAATGGATTTTTACCAATCCATAGCTGTATTATAGCACACTTTGCAACATTTGTCAATAATGCTTACGTTTCATCAGGGTGTTATAATTGCCTTATGAGTAACACTACCAAAGTCCAGATTGACACCAAAACCTTTATCCGCTTCTGGCTAGTAATTATCGGTTTTGCCACTGTTGGCTACCTCTTATTCAAAGCTAGCGCCGGATTACTAATCATCGGCTGCGCACTATTCTTCGCGCTTGCCATCAAGCCACTAGTAAACCGCATCGCTAGCTTCTTTCCAAGCAAATCCCGCACCTTGCCAATTGCCCTATCTTATATTCTCGTAGTTGGCTTTATCTGCACATTTGTCGCCATTGTTGTGCCAACTATCATTAGCGAAACCGCTAAATTCGCCAAAATCCTCCCCAACATCGTCGATGGCGCCACTAATAATCTCACTTTTATCGACGATATTGGCGAAACTCTCCATATCGACAACTTCCGCGAGCAGGCCATCAAAACATTGGGAGATTTTTCACAGAGCTTCGTCAAACTAGACAATGTCGGTTCAACTCTGACCAACTCAATTACTGCAGTTGGTAACGGTCTCGCAACTATTATTCTCGCCCTTGTACTCGCCTTCTTTATGCTTACCGAAGGCCCTTCAATCACGCGTAAATTCTGGAGCAACTTCAAGGGAAATAACACTGCCAAAAAAGCCGAACATGTCATATATCGACTTTCGCAAACTATTTCCACCTACGTTTCCAGTGCCATCACCGTCGGCCTAATCAACGCTTGTGCAACCATGGCGGCTGTCTTTATTATTAGTATCGTCTTTAACCTAAACCCAGGTCTCGCTCTACCGTTTGGGCTCATTACCGGTGTCTTCAGTTTAATTCCAATGTTCGGATCATTTATTGGCGGCGCCATCGTTGCACTGCTTCTCGGTTTTAGCCAAGTCGGAGCTGGTGTAGCATTTATCATCTATACCGTTATCTACTTACAGATAGAATCCAACGTCATCTCACCAAAAGTTCAAGGCAAAGGCATGAATCTGCCAGCACTTGCTATCTTATCCGCCGTCACGGTCGGCGTCTACACTTTCGGTCTCATTGGTGCCATTGTATCAATTCCTATCGCGGGATGCATTCGCGTCCTTATCGAAGAATATAGCAATGATATTATGGATGACGGCAAAATCAACGGCAGCGACCTTATCAAGAAAAACAAGCCTACCCCAAAAATCGAAAAAACCAAAGTTAAACTCATTGCCAAAGATTAAAAATCCCCTCCGTAAGGAGGGGTATTTTTTAGTCTTTCGCCTTATTCTCCAAATCATAGCCGCGCTTAAAAACGACCGCCAACACTAATGCACCAAAACCAACACCGATTAAATCAAGTGACACAGAAATCGTCACATTACTTACGCCAAGAATTAATGGAGTAATAATCTCCACCAAAATCGAATAGCCAACTACTACAAAAATCCATATGCCAATCTTCTGTAAACGATCTATATTATCCATAGAGAAAGGTGAACGACTATGAGCAAGATTCTTGAAGAATTTACTCACATGGTGCGCAAGCATCGAGATAATTGCCAGCATTATCGCCACAAGCGCAATTCCACCTAAAATAATCGCCAATTGTTCGCCTTGGCCTTTTGCCAAAAAACCATCTATCCACTGCTTCCCATCGTCTATTGAAATCGGCAGCTGCGCACGCAAATCTGCATCTGACGTAATTATCTCCACCGCGTCATTAAGGTTAATTGACTGATATCCAAGCCCCAAAATAACTCCGCATACACCGCAAGTAATCGCGCCTATAATTGCCACTACTTCTACTATTTTTGACAAAATTCCCAATACAGTACAGGTCGTTTTGTAGCCCTTCTTCGTCAAAACCATTTTCACTTCGTCCTCTTTCTTTGCCATATATCCCTTTCTTCTTATTTAGCAAATTGCCAAACTGTTCCATTGGCGCCATCAAGCAAGACAATTCCCTCCCCACTAATCTCATTCCGTAGTTGATCAGCTTTCGCAAAATCACGTACTTTTTTCGCCTCAAAACGCTCTTTTATTTTTTGTTTTATTTCGTCCGAAATATCTGGCGTCGTCTCTGCAATCCTCAAACCAAAAGCTTCGTCCAAGAAATCTACAAAATCTTTGTCTGGTATATTAGCGTTAATTGCTTTATCCAATTCCGCAAAAGCCCCCGCCGAATTTAGATTATTATTCAGCTGCTCCATAATAGCCTTCTTTACAGAGCTCAAGTCTGTTGCGTCTTTCTGCCACCGCAAAGCAGCAAAATTACGGTAATTCAGTAATCGTTGTTTTGCCGCGCTCAAATCACTAAATGCAAAATTTCGTTCGCTCTGAAAATGCCCCTGAAGCACCCACATTTTATAATCCATGTGCGTATAGCCTTTTTTATTTAGATCGCTAAAATAATAGACATTCCCAATCGACTTTGATATTTTTTCGCCCTCAATCGTAATAAAGTTATTGTGCAGCCAATAATTCGCCATTTTATGGCCATAGGCTGCTTCTATCTCTGCTATCTCATTTGTATGATGCACCGGAATATGGTCCACGCCGCCACAGTGAATATCTATCGGCTCCCCCAGTTTCTCATGTATTATGGTTGCGCATTCCAAATGCCATCCAGGGTAACCCATTCTACCACGATATTCCCATTGCATCGCATGATCTTCGCCGTCGCGAATCCATTTCCATACCGCAAAATCAGACACATTACGCTTTTCTGAATTAAAATCAACTCGCGCTCCCGCTTTCAAGTGATCTAAATCAAGCCGCGCAAAATCTGCATAGGTTGGGAATTTCGAAGTATCAAAATAGAGCCCGTCCGACGTATCGTATAGAAAGCCTTTTTTCTCCAAAGCGTCGACAAGTTTAATATCCTCTTCGATAAAATCCGTTGCTCTGCAAATATTTGACGGTTCTATTAAGTTCAAAGTGCGAAAATTATCCAAGTAATCACCCATATACATCTCGGCGATTTCCCAAACAGTTTTCCCCTCCCTTTTTGCGCCTTTCTCCATCTTATCCTCGCCATCATCGGCATCCGAAGCCAAATGCCCCACGTCAGTAATATTCAACACTCGCTCAACGTTATACCCATCAAGCATCAATGTTCGTATTAATAAGTCCCAATAAATATATGAAGTGAAGTTGCCAATATGCGCAAAACTATATACGGTAGGTCCACACGTATACATTTTTACCCTTTTCCCATCTATAGGTTTAAAATCCTCAATTTTTCGATTTAGGGTATTGTATAGCTTCATATTTAACAGTATAACACCACCATATCTATCATTAGTGCGCAAAATCTACCACTGAAGCAACTAGCAAACCCAACATCGCAAGTATGCCAAATAACAATACTCCTAAAACCAAATAGCCTGCCGCCATAATCGCACTACTAGTTTTTATCCCAGTCGCCTCTTCAAGCACATCATCATGCATCATTGAGTCATGCGCTCCCAGCCTTCTCTCTTCATTATATCCACTTATCATCGCTCTATCTCTTCGTGTACTTGTATATTCAAAAGCATCTTCTCGCTTCAAGTTCTTGAGTACCATACAGGTGTCGACCTCATACATATGACGCGCATGGGTATTACGGTATTCTCGCGTCTTCCTTCTAACAAGTTTCATCGTCAACACAGTAATAGCAATCAAGATAATTATCGCCAAAATTCGCACCGGAAAATTAATTTTTATAAAAGCCAGTTTTGAAAAACCACCATCAAAACCCACTCTAAACGTATCGACTATGAACCACAATGTTGTCAGTAAAGGAACACCCGAGATTATCGTTCTTACCCACGCTTTTAACGGCACGCTCCCCATCGTCTCGCCAGTTCTTGCGTTTACTGCAATATAATGAATAGCGTTCTTTTTTCTAATTCCGCCTTCTGCGTAACTATATAGCCACACTGGGAAATATGCCGTTTTCCATTTTATCCCCCGCTCTTCAATATTTATTTTATCCCAACATGCGCCCCTATCGTATCCAATCGTGGTACTCATCATCTTGTATTTAGCAATATCCATAATCTGCGACTTTAATCTATAATTAAGTTGCTTTATATTTAAGTCACGCTTCTCACTTGAGAAACCTTCCAGATATCGCGCGTCCCATTCTACTGCCTCCTCAGTATCGAATGGCATAATAGAATTAATAATATGAGTAGTATTAATTAGCGAACCATACTCTAATTTTTCGCTCGATGCTTCAATTGTCAAATCATCTAACTCTAAGTCAAAATCTCTTTTAAGACCAAAAGACGAAACGTCATAAACTTGCACTATATTCGGTTCATCTTTGTACCCACTCCCCTCCATTATTAAGCGCATCCCCACCGTCTTTTCTGCCTGCCCCGCCATCTCGACATGCGCCCGCACATCAATCACTGCATACGGCAAATAAACCCCAACTATGGATTTTTCAGTCAATCTTTTCGCAAAATTATTAAACGCAAAAAGGCTACGTTCGCGAGTAAAACTTTTCATTCTGGACAATGCCTCTTTTCGCGTCAGCTTAAAAGGCAATATCATATCCGGCATCGCCCCATTCGGGATTCGTTGCGACATTTTCAAACTATGCCTACACCAGTGGCATTCCGCATTTTTCGCATCTTTTTTTAACATCACGTTAGCGCCACATGATGGACATCTAAAAGTCACAACGAAGTCATTTTCTTCAATATCGTCCGCACCCTCACTCTTTATTTCGCCCACCAACTCATCTACGCCTCCAAGCGCGTTAATCTTGGGGCTTACAAAAATAGTTCTACATTTTGCGCAACGTAACCCCCCAGCCGAAATATCATATTCGGCATCCGATGCGCCACAATTTGGACAACGCAAAACTTCTGCTCGCGTTTCAATTTTCTTCTTCTCTTCAGCCACCATTCAAAGAGTATTACCCCATAATTGCAAATAATATAAATAGTATTATTATAATCACAATAATCGTAGTAACGGTATTAACTTTTTTCCCTTTTTCTTTTGCGTCAGCAATGGTCTTCTGGCCAATTGGAGTTTGGTCCGGCGTCGAGCCAGCCATGCGGCCAATACCTATGAAGTTCGCCATCTTCTCGCCCATCATTTTTTCGCCATTTTTCGCTAGTACGCCCTGAACCGAGTTGCCATTCTCGCCCTGAATGCGCGAATTACGCAAACGCTTGCGGTGTTCTTTCAAAGTATCTGTTGATTTTATATTCTCCGCCTGAGAACGAGTTTCTTTTTCGTGCAAATGACGTGCCCCCATATTACGATAACGACTCGTCTGTATCCAATAGAAAATAAAACCAGGAGTGAAGCCCAAGAAGCCCCAAATTGCCGGGTTGTCATCATCTACATCCACACCAATCCAAAATTTAAACCACCATAAACCAAACACTACTCCAATTACCTCAACAATCGCCGAAACAATCATTAAGCGTGTTTTATTTATCGGCACCGAGCCCATCGTCTCACCCGTACGTGCATTCACGGCTACATAATGCATCAACTTTTTATCCGTCTGATAATAACTATAAAGCCACACTGGCAAGTAGGCCGCCTTCCAGCTCGTCCCCTTCACCGATAGCGACTCGCTAGTCCATTTAACGCCACGATCATAGAACTTCATTGTTTGCTTCGCTTGGTAGCGCGCGATATCTTTTGATTGTATTTCCACTGCAGGTTTTAATACACTCACGTTTGTATCACGTTTCTCACTAGCATAACCACGCAAATAACTCGGATTCCACTCTACGCAATTTTCCGTATCGAATGGCAAGATTGAATTAATCACATTATTTGTATTTGTCTTTAAATCTTGCTTCAATTTATCTTCAGAAGATTCTATTGTTAGATCGTCAATTAACAAATCGAAATCACGCGACACATCATACGCATCTGCATCGTAATAGGTTCGTCTATTATTACCACTACCGACCGAATACGAGCGTACCAGATGCTCCGCCTCGCCAGACAATGTCGCATGTGCATTTACGTCAACAATCATATAAGGCAAATAAACTCCCAAAACGTTATTAGAGTTAAATTCCTTCGTGAATGTCGGGTGAGCAAAAAACTTTCTCTTATTAACAAACTCATCAATTTTGCCTTCGGCAAACTTCTTTTCCGTCTTAAATGGCAAAACTAAATCTGGCACCGCACCATTTGGCATTTTTTCGTTTACTGATAAGTTATGCCTACACCAGTGACAGCGCGCACTGGTTACCTCATCCGTATTAATTACAACCTCAGCGCCACAAGCTGGACACTTCAGAGTCAAAATCACGCTTTCATCTGGTATAATATCCCCCGCTCCAGAACCAACTATATCCCCTTTAAGTTCACTAATTCCACCTGGCGTATTTACCTTATTGCCCTTAAATTCCGCACGACAAAATTCGCATTTTAAATTTCCAGTTTTAACATTCAGCGTAGTTTCGGTTGAGCCGCATTTAGGGCAGCGATTCATGCCATTCTTTTTATTATCTATTGCCATCGAGACGACTCCTTCCTAATAATCATAACTATAATCAAAACCGCCAGAGCTTGACCCCGAATCCCAACTCGATCCTGAGTCCCAACTCGATCCTGAGTCCCAACTTGACCCCGAATCCCAACTCGAGCTAGACGAATGCCCACCGCCACCACCGCCGTCAGCCATCGCCACAATCAAACACAATATAATAAAAGCGATCATAATAAGCCAATCAAAACTCGAAGAAGTTGATTTTCGTTTACGATACTCCATCGCCGACCTAGACATACCATAGTTCGTATAGTTGCGCCCCATTTGAAAACGACCGCGTTCACTGTCTAACATCTCCATTCGGCCTGTCGATAATGACCCAATTACGCGTTCGTCATTCTTCCCACTAATGGTCGACATGTATGGCACGTATGATCTAATATAATCATCCTGCTTCTTAAGATTAACTATCTCGGCCTTCGTGTCAGTCTCGTGATGGTGTCTACTGTTATCGTTTACTAATACTGCCGTTATTTTATTCAGGTTTGGCGCCTCAATCTCTTTATTCTTTTTCTGAGAATAGATAATTGCCCAAAATGGCATAATATACATAAACCATATAAGCGTAAGTGCAGTTAAGAAAGTAAGATTCGCCAGCGAGAATACAATCAACAATATTATCGTCGAAACTATTACTGTAATTATGGTCGCATTCTTATTTTTCTTTTTAAGCTTCGCTTCGCTTCGCCCTATGCTCTTAAACTTTCTATCCGGCAAGCAAGCGGCCACTTCACCAGTTCGCCCATTTACCGCAACGTAATAAATTCTGCTATCGCCTGATTCTTCTGGTCGTTTATAGCTAAACAGCCAAACCGGTAGATATGCTGCCCGCCATTTTGTCCCCTTGATACCAAGGTGCTCTTTATCCCACCGAATACCTCTATCATATTCATTGGCCGTCTCGTACTTTGCTCGATTGCGCGCAATGTCACCCGTCTGTAACGCAACTATCTCCTTTAGAGAATCCACATTTACGCTACGTTTTTCACTTGCAAAACCACGGAGATAATTTGCATCCCAAGCAACCGCATTTTCGGTATCAAACGGCAAAATCGCATTAATTATATTATTAGAATTAACATAAGTATCTTGATTTAATCTTTTAGCTGATGACTCCACCGTTAAATCATCAACTAAAATATCAAACTCGCGCGTAATGTCATACAATTTCACCTTTGAAAGCTTCGAATCACTTTCCGAACTTCTAGCCTCCGCCTGCCCTCTCATCGATAAATGGCCATTCACGTCTACCAGCAAATACGGAAAATAAACGCCACGCGCCTCTTCTATGTTCATATTTGTCAAAAAAGTCTCATCAACATCAGCGCGCACGCCATCGATGCACTTTTTGATAGCCGCCTCAGCTTCTTTTTTCGTAATCTTGAACGGTAAAACTAAATCAGGCACAGCACCATTCGATATTTTTTCATTTATCGAAAATATATGCTTACACCAATGGCAAGACGCACTCGTAGACTCTTCCGTATTAATCACTACCTCTGCGCCACACGACGGGCAACGAAAAGTCTTCACAATATCTTCGCCAGGCACAATATCCTCGGCCCCCTCACCTCGAGTCTCCCCCTTCATGCCCTTCACTCCACCAAAAGCATTATCGCTCTTGGCTTCAAAAAGCGTCTTGCAATAATTGCATTTTAATTTCCCCTCTTTTGTGTCCAGAGACACATCGCTGGAGCCACAATGTGGACAGCGATGCACCCCATTTTTGGACTTTACCACCATTTTTTACTGGTTATTCCGCTTTCGAAGCATTATCTTCTTCAGCAGCCGGTGTTTCCGGAGTTTGAGCTGGTGTTTCTGGAGCTGGTTGCGCAGCAGCCGCGCCTGCAGCGGCCGCAGCCGCATTTTGTTGAGCTGTTACAGGGTTAACGCCCATCGGCTGAGTCATGCCAGCCATGCCGCCCATCATGCCGACACCCATGCCCATGCCCATCATATTACCGGCGCCACCATTATTACCGGCAGCATTGAAACCTTCGGCAATCTGAGTTTGCGCATAAGCAGCGCCAACGCCACCTTGCATAAGGTTGCCAGTATTGAACTTGTTGATAAGCTCGACGGATTGTTCGTCCCAGTCAAGACCCATCGGCTGTACGTTTACAATCTGAAGACCATACTTGGTACCCCATTGGTAATTAGCTTCAACAGCTTCGTTCATGCTCTTTGCGAATTCAACTGTGCCGCCTTGAATATCATCGATGGATTTGCCACCCTTCGTAAATGCCGAAAGAGCCGCTGCCAAGGACCCAATGAAACCTGCAAAGAGACCATCCTCTACGCCACCATCCCCCTCGCCAAGGTCAAACACAGCGCGACCTTGACCAGAGATTACGTCTACTGGGATCAAGTTCTTTACCATCAAGATTGGATCAATAACCTTCAATGTATAAGTACCATTGCTCGTGACTGCAAGCATTGTATTGGCGTAGTTTGCATCCTTGTAGCGAATCGGATTTTGAGTGCCGTAACGCAAACCGAGAATATCCTTCAAGTTTACGTAGAAGGCAAACTGTTGATTGCCTGGTTGGCCACCAAACTTAAACTGATTCCAGCTTTGACCAAAAGTTGACGCAAAGAAGCCATCGCCAGAAAACAAGCTCTTAGCCTCTGGGAGGTTTTCCGTTGTGTAAGTATATCCACCTGGATCAGAAATAACGCCAGTAATACCGCCATTCTCAACAGTAATCAAACAAGTGCCTTCTGGAACCAAGAACTTGCTACCATTAGTAATAACATTGGCATTCTCTTCACCGTCATTATTCTCACTACCAGCCTTAGTTACTGGGACAGCGCGCGCAATCAAAGTATGATCAGTCATATTTGCCGGCGGTGCCATATATTCAAGCCATTGATTAGCAAAAGAGCCGCTCAAGGCTCCACCAAAAGCTTTTAGAAAACCCATAGGTAAAAACCTCCTTATCTTTTCTTATATGATATCACAACAATATTACAACGAAATAAATATCACGCCCAATATAGCTAACAACGCAGCTATAGTCTTCTTCCCCATCGAATCTCTCTCCTTTAGCCACAGGTATCCCACTACTAAATTGGAAAAGACCGTCAGACTAGCAAGCGGCGTCACAAGAGATACCGCCTCCATCGAATATGCTATCAGTATCATCAGATAGAGCAATCCCCAGCAAATTCCCGTTAATATATAGTCTCTTTTGTTCGAACGCTTAAACTCATCCGCTACATCAGAAACATGTACGCGATTTCCTATGAAAATAAACAACGCCGGCAAAACATAGAGAAAAGTAGTATAAAACGGCAAATTAAACTGCCCCGACGACTTCGCGTCAATTAGCCCCGCCGCCACGTTGCAAGCATATGCAAGTAGGCCAAACCATATATACCTCGTCTTTTTAACACTTTTGCCATTCCAAAACACCAACGCATTGCCACCTATTATCAAAATCGCACCTACCACTTTCATCATCGTCACCGGCTCATGCAAGAAAACGAATCCAGCCACCGTTAATAGCGCCGTATAGCTCTGGGATAGAATACTAACCACTGACACATCAAGATTCTTGCGCACGTCAGCCAATAGTCGATTATTAATCGCATAAAATACACACGACAGCGTCAAAAGCAAATATACAATTGGCTCAGAAGGCAATTTCCATTCAAAAAACGGCACCAAAATTAAGCAACTCAGCGCCGCTACCAACTGCAATCCAACCGTTTGTGCCGCAGCATTCTTCATCGTACGTGTTGCCAACTTATAAAACTGCCCCATCGCCGTCGAAAAGAAAATATGAAGCGCTATCACTAAAGCAAACATAATCTAAATTATATATCAAAACAAAAAGCACCCTACAACACAAATGCAGGATGCTTTTATCTTATTCAGTTTCTAGAATCTCTTAGTGGCGTCCTCAATTACCTTAATTGCCTCATCAAGACCAAAGAATCCTTTAACCTTAGTCGTACCCGGCTTCTTCAAATCTTTATAGTGGTTAAAGTGGAATTCAATCTGCTCAATCGTACGCTTTGGCAAATCTTCCAACGTCTTAATCGCATCACCATTATTGCGATCATCGTCAACTACAGCAATAATCTTATCGTCAACCTCGCCGTCATCTACAAACTTCATCACACCAAGAATACGCGCCTTAACATAAATACCAGTCGTAAGTGGCTGATCGGTAATTACGAGTACGTCTAGCTCGTCACCGTCCTCGTCAAGAGTTTGCGGAATAAAACCATAGTTGCAAGGTTTTGCAAATGCCATTGGCTCAATACGATCTAGCATAAAGCAAGCACGCTTGCGATCCCACTCAATTTTATGATTGCTCCCCGTAGGAATCTCAATCACTACATTAATCTCACCTTTTTTATAATCACCAGGCTCTAAAACTTGATTAAAATCAGCCATTTCACTCCTTTCATTTTGGCTACCACAAAGGGCTTTCCTTTCAATTATCATAACACAGCTCATATGATATAATAAGCATAAGTACCATCTAATAAAATTAGGAGAATAAAATGGTAAGAATAGCCATCAACGGCTTTGGGCGTATTGGTCGTAATGCGTTCAAAATCGCTTTCGACCGCAACGATACTGAAATCGTTGCAATTAACGACCTCACCGATGCTCCAACCCTAGCGCATCTTCTTAAATACGATTCCAACTACGGCATCTACTCAAAAGATGTTAGCGCTGACGGCGAAGACCTTATCGTAGACGGAAAGCGCATTCGTGTTCTCTCCGAGAAAGAACCAGCCAATCTTCCATGGGGCGAAATGAACATCGATGTAGTTATCGAGTCAACCGGCTTCTTTACTGACCCAGCTAAGGCTCGCGCTCATATTGATGCTGGCGCTAGAAAAGTCGTCATCTCTGCCCCTGCAAAAGGCGAAGGCGCAAAAACTATTGTCCTTGGCGTCAACGAAGATGACGTTACAGTTGATGATCAAATCATTTCCAATGCGTCCTGCACAACCAACTGTATCGCTCCTGTTATGAAAGTTCTCGAAGATAACATCGGTATCGAAAAAGCCATGATGACCACCGTTCACAGCTATACTGCTAGCCAAAAACTTCAAGATGCTCCAGCTAAGGATATCCGCGAAGCTCGTTCTGCTGCCGAAAATATCGTTCCAACCACTACTGGTGCTAGCAAGGCTGCCGCACTTACCATTCCTTCCCTCAAAGGCAAATTCAATGGTCTCTCCGTTCGCGTCCCTACCCCAGTAGTCTCCCTTTCAGACATTACCGCTGTTACTAAGCGCGACACTTCTGTCGAAGAAATCAACGAAATGTTCAAGAAGGCTGCCGCCGACCCATATTATCAAGGTATTCTTGATGCAACCGAAGAAGAACTCGTTTCAATCGATTACCGTGGCAATTCGCATTCTTCTATCGTCGACCTCAAACTAACCGACGTTATAGGTGGCAACCTAATCAAGGTCGTCGCCTGGTATGACAACGAGTGGGGCTATAGTAATCGTCTCGTCGAATTAACTGTCGACCTCGGCAAACTGGGCCAATAATAAAATGCAAGTTTTCCTCGGCGCCGACCATCGTGGCTATGAACTAAAGAGTCAAGTTATTAATTGGCTAGAAACCGAATCGATTCCTTATACCGATTTTGGTGCTTTCGGTTACGACGCCGAGGACGACTATAATGACTACGCAAAACAAGTAGCAAATGCTATCTTGGAATCAAACGATCTTTCGACCTTTGGCATACTCATTTGCGGATCCGCCCAAGGAGTCGCAATGCAAGCCAACCGCTTCAAGGGCATTCGCGCCGCCATCTGCCATTCTGCAATGGATGCACTCGAGACACGCGGCCACAATGACGCAAATGTGCTATGTATATCAGCCGACCAAGATAGCGATAAATATCCCGAAATTATCAAAAGCTTTTTGGATAGCACCCCAATCGCTAACCAAAATATCAACGCCGAAATCAAAAACTAGACGAGGATTAATATGGCAATAACCACTATCGCCCCCAGCATTCTCGCGGAAACTCCCGCCAACTATAAACAATTAGTCGAACGGTACTATCCCTTCGCCAAACGCGTACATATTGACATATCCGACGGCACTCTGACTCACAGCAAAACGATTGCCGAAACAGCAGTATGGTGGCCGAAAGGCTGGACGGTCGATATACATATGATGACCATCGAGCCATCCAAGCATATCGAAAACATCTTAAAACTTCACCCCAACCTAGTCATTTTTCACGCCGAAGCGCGCGACGATCTCTTACCGCTCTTCGATACCCTCAAGAACAACGGCATCAGAGTAGGTGTTGCTATCGTACGCAGTGTTTATCCGGGCAGCATTAAAGCTATCCTAAGTGCAGCCGACCATGCATTAATCTTTTCCGGCGAACTCGGCAAATACGGCGGCAAAGCAGATCTACTACTAGGAGAAAAAGCGGCTCTTATTCAGGATATTCATCCCGGCATTGAAATCGGCTGGGATGGTGGAGCTAATTTAGAGAACACTCGCGAACTTACTCATATCGGCATATCTGTCATAAATGTTGGTAGCGCTCTTAGTAAAGCCGAAGACCCAGCAAAAGTATTCGAAGAACTCAATAAGGAGACTGAAAAGGAGGATCCAATTTAATGGCACGTATCGTTAGCGTAGGGGCAGCCCTACAAGACGTATATCTTATCGACCATGACGACTTCGGTACAAACAAACGTGGCTTTTTTAATCAAATCGAACTCGGCACAAAAGTAGATATCGATAAAATTAAATTTAGCACCGGCGGTGGCGCCACAAACGCCGCCACAACTTTTGCCCGTTACGGACACGAATCAATTTTCATGGGCTGCATTTCAAACGATCCGGCCGGAACAGCCATCATCTCCGCTTTCGACGATGAAGGTATCGACAATAGCTACGTCACTTATATATCCAACATCCACACAGGTTATTCCGTCATTCTGCTAGCCCCAAATGGCGAACGCACAATCCTGACCTGCCGTGGCGCATCGGCAAAATTCGACGCCATCAATCCAGATGACTTAGACTCCATCCACCCAGATTGGATATACGTCACCACATTTCGTGGCAACATGAATATGCTCGACCAGCTATTTACTAAGGCGCACTCGATTGGCGCCAAAATCATGTTCAACCCTGGCAATCTAGAACTAGACCACCAGCGCAAGCTCCTCGGGCTATTGTCAGATGTCGATGTAT
Organism: Candidatus Nanosyncoccaceae bacterium; assembly: GCA_045546295.1. GTDB lineage: Bacteria > Patescibacteriota > Saccharimonadia > Saccharimonadales > Saccharimonadaceae > UBA2834. The sequence goes on from JAZQCP010000011.1 coordinate 128,393, forward strand.
TAATCGTTAACAAAAATGAAGCGAAGAAAATTGTTCAAGGTGCTATGCTTTCCGAAATTGTCGCACGCATCAAAAACTACGTCCCTGCCGCCATCGTTACAGATGGCAACCAAGGCGCAATCGCCTCAGACGGCCAAGAAACTTATCGCATCGGACTCTACGAAGATGTAACCATCAAGGATTCGACTGGCGCCGGTGACGCTTTCGGTTCCGGCTTCCTCGCCGCATATTCCGACGGTCGCAGCTTTAAGGAATCATTGGTCTTTGCGTCCGCAAACTCCACCTCTGTGGTGCAAAAAATCGGCAGCAAAGCGGGTATTATTAATAAAAATGTTAAATTACACAATATGCCAATACAGGAGATACGTTAATGGACGAAGCTATTACAAAATGGCTAGAAGCAATCGCAAATGAAGAGTTAAACCCCGAAGACGTCGAACGTTCTCTACGCTATGCAAAAGACCTAGAGCAAGGCCTCGCAAAAATACGCACCTTCGCCCAGGGCGTAGCTATCTTTGGATCAGCGCGTCTTCCAAAAGAGAGCAAATGGTGCAAACTCGCCCACGAACTTGGTTACAAATTAGCGCATAATGGCCATCCAGTTGTTACTGGCGGCGGCCCATCTATCATGGAATGCGCCAATCAAGGTTGTTATGAGGCTGGCGGTCGTAGTATTGGTCTAAACATTCAGCTCGCCCATGAGCAACACATTAATCCCTACGTCACCGACGACATGGAGTTTCATTACTTCTTCGCTCGCAAAGTTATGCTCACGATGAGCTCAAAAGTCTATGTCTTCTTCCCTGGCGGCTTCGGTACTCTCGATGAGTTTTCAGAAATCCTCCTCCTTATGCAGGAAGGCAAGATGCCAAAGATGCCAATGTTCCTCATTGGTAAATCATTTTGGAGGCCGCTCGATCGTTGGTTCGAATCAAAGATGCAAAAAGGTCTCAAAACAATCAATTCGAACGACCGCAAAATCTACAAAATCACTGACGATATTGACGAAGTTGTAAAGGCTGCCAACCGAATTGGACATCGCAGCATCTACGACAACCTCTACAATAATCATCGACCATACAAGCAAATCTAATTACCAAAAATACCCCCAACAACAAGGGGGTATTTTTTATAACTACCGCTCACTTAACAACTACGCCCTCTTCACCAAAGACACTTACAAGCTCATCGACGAGTGCTTTTTGCGGCTCGCAACGAAACGGCATTCGCATCGCTTTCTTATCTTCACCAATTACTAGTATCACCTCAGAGAGCCCCGGATAAACCGCACAGCTCTGCTTCAAACTAATTAACGCTTCCTTGTTAGAGGGATCCAATACGCGCACAAACACCTTCTTCGGCTTAATCGGTTGAGCATTTATGCCACTCTCGCTAGTCTTAAAATGAACCGTCGGCTTGTCGCCACCACCACGACGAAAACCGCCACCGCCACCATTACCGTGTCCGCTATTCACATTCGTTGCCGCCACTTTACTTCGCGACTTTTGCGCCACGCCCTTAGTTGGAGCTTTTAGCTTTGCTCCAGTTGACTCGTAATTTTCTAACTCCTCATCGGTGATAATATCTATTTCTTCAGCATTTATCTTCGCTTCATCTGTTTTATTCCCGTCACGATCAGAAGCATTAACTTTGCCCGTTACCTTTACGACGGCATCCTGAACCAACTTCGCGCCCACTGATTCATAGGTCTTCGGGAAGACTATTACCTCTATTTCTGAAACCTTGTCCTCAATCTTCACGAAAGCCATTTTTGAGCCGCTCTTCGTCACTAAGGAACGTACATTTGTAATAATACCGCCAACTATTACCGTCGCTCCGTCAATTTCCGGCTTAATCTCACTAATTGGCATCGTTTGCTCTTCGAAATAAGTATCATACTTATCTAGAGGATGCGCCGAGATATAGAGCCCCATCAGGTCGCGCTCCCACATTAACTGTTCTTTATCCGAATATTTCGTCGGCGCTGGTTGTATTTCTACTTCCGGAATCTCCGCCACCGCACCCATAGCACCAAACAAATCCGTCTGGCCATTTGCGGCATCTTTTTGCATCTTATTACCGTAAGCCTGAATTTTATCCAAGTTAAACAACAAGTCCGAGCGATCGCCAAAGCAATCGAAGCCACCAGTTTTAATTACAGACTCCCAGCTCTTCTTATTAAACTTCGCCCCCGACACGCGCTTCGCAAAATCGCATACTGACTTAAATTTGCCATTTTTGTCACGCTCGTCTATCACATCTTCGGCCAAAGCCTTGCCCATACCCTTAATGGCCGCTAAGCCAAAACGAATTGTCTTAGTTTTACCTACCGTAGCAAAGTCAGCATAAGATTCATTAATGTCCGGCCCAAGCACCTGAATTCCCATGTGTTTGCACTCAGTCATCTCAATCGCCAAACGATCCGTCCAACGCATATCTGCCGTCATTAATGCCGCCATGAATGCTTCCGGATAATAAGTCTTCAGATATGCCGTCCAGTATGCCACCAAAGCGTAGCATGCCGCGTGGCTCTTATTAAAACAGTAGTTAGCAAAATCGAGCAACTGATCCCAGAAAGTTTCTGCTATCTCTTTAGTCGCGCCACCCACCTTCACGGCGCCCTCTACGAATAGCGGCTTCATTTTATTCATCAAGTCTACTTTCTTTTTACCCACCGCCTTACGCAAGGTATCTGCCTGGCCACCCGTAAAACCGCACCATTCCTTCGAAGCCTGCATGAACTGCTCCTGGTAAATCAAAATGCCATAAGTATTCTTTAATGAATTCTCAAGTCCGGGGTGTAAATATGTAACTGGCTCTTCGCCATGTTTACGTTTGATAAAGCTCTCAATAAACTGCATCGGGCCAGGACGATATAAAGCGTTCATAGCGATTAAATCGTCAAAAGCCGTCGGTTGTAACTCGCGCAGATATCGCTTCATACCCGCAGATTCAAACTGGAATACGCCCGTTGTATCTCCCCTACGGAACAAGTCGTATACATTATCATCATCCAACGGTATCTTGTTCATGTCTATCATCTTGCCATGAACTTTTTTGATAATACGAAGTGCCTGCTGAATCACTGAAAGGTTAGATAATCCCAAAAAGTCCATTTTCAGAAGCCCAAGCTCCTCAACCTGTGGACCAGGATATTGTGTTGCGAGTGGACCTTTCGCCGAAACCTCAAGTGGCATAAACTTCACTAAATCGTCCGGCGCAATCACCACGCCACAAGCATGCACGCCGTGCGAACGAATCGTCCCCTCTAGCCGCATCGCCAAATCAATTACTTCCTTCGCGGTCGGGTTTGTTTCATATTCTTTCTTCAAATCCGGCTCGTTCACAATTGCATCTTTCAACTTTACATGATGCCCCATCACCGGATCAGGCACTAGCTTCGCAATTCTATCCGCCTCCGCAACTGGCACATCAACAACCCGCGCCACGTCGCGCACCGCGTTCTTTGCCATCATTTTACCGAATGTACAGATATTGCTCACCCGGCCTTTACCGTATTTTTGCGTACAATATTCAATCACCTCATCACGGCGGTTATCCTGAATATCTGTATCGATATCTGGCATCGAAATACGGTCCGGATTCAAGAAGCGCTCAAAGAGCAAATCGTATTCCAGCGGGTTCAAATCCGTAATATGAATCGCATATGCTAATAGTGAACCAGCCGCCGAACCACGACCAGGACCGTAGATAATCCCCTGCCCCTTCCCCCAGTTGATAAAGTCTTGCACAATCAAGAAATAACCATTATAACCCATCTTATCGACAGTCGCTAACTCATAATCAATACGTTCCAGAATCTCTTTCGATAATATTGGACGTATTTCCTCTACCGTTTTCGTTTGCGCTTCTTCCTTAGACATATAGCCAAAACGTTCCGCCAATCCCCTAAAAACCATGTTATCCAAGTATTGTTTTTCCGTCTCTCCGGTCTCAATTGGGAACTTCGGAATCAAAATCCGGCCCAACTCAATTTTCACATTACAACGATCGGCAATTACTTTCGTATTGCGAATAGCTTCCGGGCAAGTCTTCTGCCAACGCGGAATCAGTTCTTCTGGCGGAATCACATTCAACTGAAAATCCTTCAAAGTCATACGATTCGTATCAGTAATGCGACTTCCCGTACCTACACAAAGCAACACCTCATGCGCATCCTGATCTTCATGCTTTAGATAATGGCCATCACAAGTTACCACTAGTGGCAAACCAGTCTCTTTACTAATTTCCATTAGCTTGTTGTTTATCTTCGTCTGTTCCGACCAATGCGTTGGCGAATCTGGGTGCCCATGATCCTGCATCTCTAGATAAAAGCGGTCCTTATAAACTTCTGAATACCACTTAACTAGCTCCATTGTACGCTTATCATCATCCGCGCGAATCGCCATCGAAATCTCCGAACCTGCACAACCCGAGCAACAAATAATACCTTCGTTGTATTCTTCCATCACACGATGATCTATGCGCGGCTTATAATACTTTCCATCCGTCTCCGCAATCGTCATCAGGCGACAAAGGTTTTCAAAACCCTTTTCATTCATCGCTAGTAAAGTAATATGGAAACGCTCCTTGTCATAAGCCGGATCACGATCTTCTAGTCGTCTAGCAGCTACATAAGCTTCTAGACCTAATATCGGCTTTATCCCCGCGTCTGTTGCTGTTTTATAGAGGTCAATCAAACCAGACATTGTGCCATGATCCGTAACGGCCACCGCTTCCATGCCCTTCTCTTTCACAAAATCCACCAGCTCATCCACTTTGGTCAAACCATCAAGGAGCGAATAATGCGTATGGTTGTGCAAATGCACAAAATCACTTGGTTTAAGTTGTTCCTCCATTGCCATATTTATATTCTACCACGAACCAAACTGAGCTTATGACTCCCTTTTTGTCTTGCCTATTAAAATAACTCTCGATATTGCACAAGCCCCACCTATAATTGTTACTACCCAAAAGATAGTCATCCATACCGGTTGTTCGTATACCCACAAAAACGGATATGGTCCTGTTATTACGCGCGTTATATTTAATATGATTGCTATAATGCCATATATAAACGTAAAGCTCGCAGCCCTAATTGCATCAATGCCCTTAAATACTTTTGGCGCAAAACCAATAAAGACCCCAAGGGATATCAACGGACATAATGTGTGCGTAAATAGCATCGATCCAGCAGTCAACACATACCACAGGTTGCCATACATCCACGACAAAACCAGTAACACTACTAGGAACGTTACCGTCGTCGCGCTCACTGCCGCATGAAAAACTCGCCAAGCGTATGCTGGCAAACCACTTTGTTTACCCAACATTAAACACTTGATTGACTCAACAATATTAATGCAAACCGCAATTAGCAGAAATATATTGCTCAATTGCGTGTAAAAAATCAAACTCATATTGCCAATTTCGCCATAAACCTTGCATAGCCCTATAAATTCAAAAATCAGAACCAATATATTTATGCCTAGAAAACCCATCATTCTATTGCGCGCAACACTATTTTTTTGCATTTTACCTCCGTTGCTATACCATCGTTCTTCTCTAATTATGCAATAATTTTATCGCAAATTCCACTCCCTATCCTTACATCTTGACAAAACATAAGAACTTTGCTATAATTAAAGCATAAGTTCATCACAAAAATAAACATTGGAGAAAAAGCCTATGAGCGAAACAATAAAATCAAATTCCGAGCAAGACCCAAACGCCGGTAGCGAGTGGGACATCCTCACCAAAGACGAGGCGGCCGACGCTCCAGAAGCCCACGAAACCGGCCCAGTCCAAGTAGATTTAAAGACTCCAGAGTATGATGCAAAATTCCGTCAAGCTGAGTACTATATTAAAAAAGCAAAAATAAAAGCCGAACAAATCACCCAAGAAGGGCTCGAGAGCGGCGCTTATGCAGATAGAGATATTCGTTTCGACGAAAAAAGTGGCGGGTATGTCGTAGACACCTACGTGATGCGCAAAGAGACTGCCGCAGACGGCACCGTAAGCCGTGTGGCTAGACTAGAAGACACTCGTCCTGTCGCGCCCGGCGAATGGATTGCAACTAACCCCGCCCAGCAAGAAGGCGACCATCCTAACAACTACGCCATTCCGGACGAAACATTCAAAAAGAAGTACGAAGCCACCGACCAAGAAGGCGTCTACCGCGGTAAAGGTAAAGCTCGCATTATCAAGAATGAGACTGGTCGTCCTGTAACTATCGAAGCTCCTTGGGGCGGCCCACAAGGGGGAGATGAACATTGTTATTTCTGCGCAGTTTGCGAAGATGAGACCGAAGCCAGCATCTCGCCCGACAACCGCTATATTCTCAGCGAAAACGATTTTGCCACATACGTGCTAGCTAGCGAAGCTGAAGACTAACGGAACTACACCAAAAAATTAAAATACCCCCAAACTAGGGGGTATTTTTATTTCGCCGCTTCCCTCAAATAATAAAACCGTTCCACATTCCCGAATCGCCCCGCCAATTCGTTATCGCGTTTTCTTACAACGATGAACTTATTCTTTTTTAGCCAGAACTCAAATTCCGCAATAATCTCTCGTCGCATCTTACTATTTTTCACGACGCCATCTTTCAGCTGATGTTTCTTTGCTTCAAATTGCGGCTTGAGCATAACGAGGTATTCCGTATGACTATCGGCTAATTCTTTCGTCGCATATTGCAGCACCTTTCGCAAACTCACAAAACTCACGTCGGCCATTATCAAATCTGGCGGCATGCAATGAAAATCAAAGATGTCCATCTTTTCGTATAATTCCACTCTTTGATCAAATCGCAATGGCGCTTTCATTTGATTGGTGCCTTTCTCGACAGCAATCACATGCTCTGCCCCATTCTCCAAGGCACATTGCGTAAAACCACCCGTGGAAGATCCAATATCTAAAACTGTCTTCCCATGCAAATCAATCCCAAACGCCTTAATAGCATTACTTAGCTTATAGCCTGCCCTACCTACAACTTCCATTTATTTTATTATAGCAAGAAGTGGTTTTTTCGACTTCTGAATCTCCACCTTAGAAACGTCGCTAATCATTTTATATTCGCCCTCGGCTTGAAACATCATTTTACTTGGTCGCCGAAATACCAAACAATCATATATGCTTTCTTTACCAGGGATACGCTTAAAAACACTCCTGAGCATCATACTAGCTAAATGCCAAAATCTATTCATCCTACCAGTACAACTCAAAAAATCATCCTTAGATAAGTAATATTTACCGCCCCTCATCATTTTCGCCACAGACTTACCATTTATCGCCATATAATCCGATGCTTTATTACTCGGCAAAAAATCCCCATTCTTATCTCCCAAGCTAAATTCTGGCATAAAACGATGTTTACGATGTTGTTTCAACCACCAGTGCACCAACACCGATAGGCTGAAAAATATTCTCTTCTTCCCTTTTTGCAAAGCCTTACGAGTTTTTGGATGATCAAAGACCGCACAAGCCTCCGCAAACATGCCTATCGTGAAATAACACATACCGTAACGCCAATGTTTCTCGTTTATCTTACACTCGAGTGGCCAAACTTCTTGCGCTTTTCCAGTCAATATTTCTTCGAGGCTTAATTTTCCAAACGTCCTCGCCGTGTCATTAAAATTCCCATAACCAAGTACGCCAATTCGCACGTTTTCTCGATTCGACAGCATAATTCCATTAATTGCAATATTAGCCGTACCGTCACCACCAGCCGCGATTACCAGATCATCATCCATCAAAATCTTGGCCAAACGATGCGCATTATCGTCCACATCGGTATCCGCTACCTCAAACTTCCCTAGCATCCACCCCTTCAAACCGCGCAACTTGTCTATTACCCCCTCCTTTACGTGTAGGTAATGCGAACTCCTCGGATTATATACTAATATCAATCTTTTCATTTTTGTTCATACTCAAGCAAAATCGCGTTTAATTCTTCAACTTTATCATAGTATTCCATTATTTCTTCTTCCGTTTTTCCCATTATGTCCTTCAACTTTACTTCGGCATATTTCTTTTGCAATTTTTCGCCCTCTTCTTCCAATAATTTGTAATTTTGCTCAAAGTTGTCATCTTTCGCACTTAGCTCCTTCACCTTCGCGCGATAATCGCCCACCTCTTTCGCAAGCTTCGCTAAATAATCGTTTTCCGATTTCTCCAATGTCGCCAAATCTTCATCGCTCAGCTCGCCATCAAACATTATCGCTAAATCTCGTTCCAACAAATAAACCGAATGCAACTCAATGTACGTAAGGGCTACGGCATCAACTGCCTCCTTAATCCCCTCATCCTCTTCCTTATTGATATCCAAAATCTTTTGCAATAATGTTTGTATGTCGCCATCTTCCGGCACTGCTTTCTCAAAATCGTCCACTATTTTTTTATCCACATCGTTCAATTTTGCAGTCTTTATCTCGAGATTCAAAAACTTCTCTGCTGCCTCTCGGCCATCCATCAACTTCAAAACTTCGGCCCGAACTTCCGTATAATCTTTTCTCTCATTTTCCGCCCATTTTCGGCTCAAAAAAGCACCCAAAAATACCGCCACCGCCGCAACGAACATCACAATTACACAAAATACAATCTTAACTCTATTACTTTTTCTTTTTACCATCGTGTCACCCAGAGTTCGCTATCTAATGGCCAAGAATTCGCTTTGCACCCTCTTAATCCAGTCGATTGCTGCAACATCACCGGGGCCACACCACCCACACCGCAAGCAGAGCTATGATCATGCCCCAAAAAATGCCCAACTTCGTGGTTAATTACCATCTGCCTATAGCTAGTTAAACTCAAACCAGCCGAATTATAACTGTCCGTAGCGCCTAGCCATCGCGCATCATTTATCAATACATAAGGATACACCGTACAACTTAACTCCGCCGAACAGCCTGCGTATTTATCTATCTCCGCCCCTGACGCTAACACCACGTGCAATCTTCCGCCACTCGACACTTTCGAAAATTTAACTCCAGCTCGTATCCACCCTTGACGGCTTGTTAGTGTCTCTTCAACAAAATCAGCAAACTCATTCACGTCCCCTTTCAGAGAACCGCGAGAACTGATATCAAAGCTAACATTATACTTAACGGCGACTTTAGCACTCGACTCTTGTAGTGCCTTATACTCTGCCGACACCTTATCCAGCTCAATCTTCCGAGTCGCAACCTCGTGCGCAATCACTAAAGAAATCAAGCTTCCTATCATACTCCCCCTATTTTACTACTATTCTGCTTCTTTTTCTTCGACGCAAGGAATTATGCCATCAATTGCAGCTTTCTCTTCTTCCGTGGAATCCATACAAGCATCAGCCTTTGTCGCATCAAAACCGCCAAGCTTCCATTTACCGTCAGCTATCTTTTCGTATAAAACAACTCTCTGCGTACCGCTTTCGCGATATATACCTAAACTTACAATCTTATAAACGCCGTTCCTAATAACAAAATTAATATTAGCGTCCGCTAAGTCTAGTTTGTAGCTCGCACCAAATTTTCCCGTCAACAAATCGTTTACTTCACTAAGATCTCCACCGTCCATAGTCTCGGTCTTGTCAATCTGAGTTACCGCATCGGCAAGATTTCCTACACCCAACTTGCCATAAATACTTTGCAACTCAGAGTTCAAGCCAGTCTTTTCACGATTCAAAGATGCAACTTCTGAGTTCTTAGTTACTACAATCATCAAGGAAACAACCAAACCTATCAACAAACCACAAGCTATCACAATCATGCAGATAGCCACGCGCTGCCAAAGATAATCGACAACTTTTCTTCCGCTCACAACTCCGTTAGCGTTCACGACATCGACTACATTCATCGGCACTGCGCCTGGGTCTTGTTGAGCAGCCTGAGCCTGTTGCTGGACCATATTATCGTCATAATTCGCATAAGCTATATTTGGTCCACCAAAACCATCAAAATTCTGAGTCTGAGGGTTTGTATTTGCTTGTTGATTCCCTTGTTGTTGGTCGTTTTGTTGTGGATTCATCTTTCTCCTCACCAGAAGTACTTATGCTTACATAATAGCATGTTTATTACAAATTAGTAACCATCTTACTAAAAGAAGTCATCAAAAAAGCTCAACCAATTACGGTAAGCTATTCTGTTTGGCGGAGAGGACAGGATATAAACAATGCACCGTCGTCTCGCAAGCTCGACCGGGCATTGGGCGAACCTTGGGCTCTCATCCTGTTCTCGCAAGCTCAAAAAAACAACCCTTCGGGTTGTATTCTTGAACTTGGCGGAGAGGACAGGATTCGAACCTGCGAAAGCCTTGCGACCTTACACGCTTTCCAAGCGTGCTCCTTCAACCACTCGGACACCTCTCCGTGCTCTCTGTATTTTATCATAAAATACCTCTTTTGCGAAGCCTAGAAAAAGCCCGCACCTTTCGGCGCGGGCCTATTGTGTATTTTTACGGATCTACTAAACCAGCCAGCTCGACTTCATCGAAATCAAGCTCACGCCTAATCAACATGAATGGCCGCTCATAGCTACCGTCATAGTCTAAAATCGGAACTATACTGCGCGCTCTTACCGCATCGCAAGCATCCAGCTCATCGTCCGTCAGCCTACCACGTGGCGCAATACTCGCAAACATCTCTTCGCGTGCTATTTCGTAAACCGCACTGTCTGCAACGTAAATATCGTTCGCATACTTTGGTGCAATCTTGAGCAGGTAGTTCGGCCCAAACATCGAGGGCCAATGGCATGTTATATCTACATATCTTTCTGCATCTTTGCATTTCAGCTCGCCGGCCCAAATGAAGCCGTCGTAAGCCACCTCGGGCACTTCAACTCCACTGGTCAACCTCATCAGTCGATTACCGCCAGTATAGACATAGCGCTCCCAAAGCTCTAAAGATTCCAGATCTTTTTGGCCTTTCTCTACTCGCTCATATACTCGTCCATCGCAGTAGGCATACATATCCCCTAAAGGATGCTTAACCTCTCCAAACGGAATCAGAGTCGGTAATTCATAGTAGGCCGTAGCATTATAGTCCTCTCCAGCCTCCGGTGTCGCCAAAATTCGTTTCAAGATTTCTTTCAAATGATTGTCAAACTCGTGGTATTTCTTCGCCGTTACAAAACTTTTAGGCTCATTGCCCTCCGCGGCATATTGACGACCCATATCGTCAGTATTTACGATTAGCTTCGCACGGTTATTGCTTAACCTACCCGAATACCTTCCAGAGTACTCCAGATAAACACGTGGTTCTCCGCATAACTTAGCATTGACTTTGCAGCCATGCGCAAACTTATGTTTATCCTTTTCCCAATCATCGCCTACATAAAGATAAAAATGCGGCCCCGACTCATCCTCGAAAACGTTCAGAATCTCTTTACCGTACCAGATCTCATCAACAGCCGCCACATCATTATAGCGACCAGGTAATTTACCCTGCGAACGGCAAAATTTCACATAGAAGTCATTGCCTTCGATTCTGCACACATACGTATACTTCGAAAAGCCGTGCCCATACGTAAAGAACTCCACTTCCATTCCGGGGACTTTCCAGTTCCTCTTTTCTAAAGCTTTCACAATCTTTTCAGCCGTTGCGTCAAATGGAAACTGTCGTGAATGCGGCAGAAGCAAAAGCGGCCTATGTTCAAGTAGTCTCATAAAATACACCCCCTCTCGGTATTAAAGAACAGTTCTTCGCTCTCATCATTGAGTGATAGTACAACTAAGACATATTTTATCATAATTATCAATAATTGTCAATCATACTTTTTTGTCATTAGCATTTTCTTTATCTTTAAAAAACCTTTATAATTAGTACACGATGTCAAAAGAAAACAACGAAACTATCATCGAGCTCAAGGCCGTCACGAAGCGCTACGGTTTTGGCGACGCAGAATCTTACGCGCTTCACAACTTCGACCTCACCGTTAAGCGCGGCGAATTCATTATGATTATGGGGCCATCAGGGTGTGGTAAGACTACTCTACTCAATATTATCGGCCTCCTCGATAAGCCAACTTCAGGCGAATACCTACTAAACGGCAAAAATGTTGAAAAAATTCCTTCTCGTCGCAAGGCGCACTTCCGCGCTAAAGAAATCGGTTTCATTTTCCAAAACTTCAACCTTATCCCAAATTTGTCCGTAATCGAGAACGTCTCCCTTCCCCTAATTTACTCTGGTCACCACAAAACTCGCCGCCTCCGCAAAGCTGACGATATTCTTGAACATTTTCACCTCCGCGAGCGCGAATATTATATGCCATATCAGCTGTCCGGCGGCCAACAACAACGTGTTGCGATTGCGCGCAGTCTTATTTCCGACCCATCCATTATTCTAGCCGACGAGCCAACTGGCAACCTCGATAGTCGTAGCAGCCATATAATTATGGAGGAACTCCGCGACATCCATGCTCAAGGCAACACTATTATTATGGTCACCCATAACCCTGCCCTAACTACCTATGCCACTCGCGTAATCAATATGCTCGACGGCGAAATCGACACGGATATCAAGACTGTAGCCGACAGCGACTTACCACGTCCTGGTGATCCAGAAAAAATATCCGTCCGTATTCTAAGCAAAAAACGTCCCGTAGAACTTGAGGTAGACTCGCAAACAAAAGTTGTTGTCTCTGGCGAGCATGTCACTATCGGTAAGGGAGTTAGCAAAAAACAAATTGCCGACATCAAAAACAGCTCAAACGACGACAAGAAAGCCGATAAAAGCAAAAAGAAAGAACAAAAAACTCGAAAAATCGTCAAAAAAACCGACAAAAAATCTAAAGACGAAAAGAAGGAATCCTAAAATATGGCACTATTACTAAATACTCATTTCCATCTCGCCGTCGATAACCTTCGTCGTAATCGCGGTCGTACTTTCCTATCCGCTTTAGGCATCGCCATCGGCGTAGCTTCTATTGTTCTCATTCTCTCTTTAACTGGCGGCATTAATCAACTCATTAGCGCCAATTCCGACAAAAACAATGCCGACCTCATTTTAGTCCGACCAAGCACCGGCAAAGATGTTACCGAAAATATCATTAGCGAATTAACTTCAAATAATCAATTCATCAAATCAAGCCTCGTCCTTCAAGATATTGATACTATCAGTAAAATCGACGGAGTTGCTTCGGTCGCTCCAATTGCTGCCTCTACTGGCGCCATCAAAATTGGCGACCGCACCGTGCAGGGTGCCAATATTGTCGCAACTAATACCTCTTTTATTGACGTCATGTCACTCCATCTAAAAAATGGTCAATTTCTTGACACTACTTTGCGCAAGAATGTCGCCGTATTAGGCTACGATATCGCCATGCAACAATTTGGTGGCACAGAAGCCATCACTAAAACATTTTCTTATCACGACCAGCATTTCATGGTTATTGGCGTACTGGATAAAATTGACGATCCTATCAATTTTAACGGCATCGACATTGATCAATCTATTCTTATCGATATTAACCATGCAAGTTCTTTCGAATCATCAATTCAAATTCAACAAATCGACATCCGCACTGCTACAACCGATGCTGTCGAAAAAACTACCTCAGAAATCAAGAAAAAACTTTCCGAATCAAAAAACGGTGATCAAACGTTCTCTGTTATCACTAGCGCAGAAGACATCCATCCAGCCGGCTCACTTCTTTCCATCGTATCAAGTATGTTAACATTAGTTGCTTCTATCTCCTTAGTTGTCGGCGGCGTTGGTATCATGAATATTATGCTGGTCTCCGTATCTGAACGTACACGCGAAATTGGCATTCGCAAATCAGTAGGTGCATCTTCTGGCAATATTCTACTTCAATTCTTGTTTGAATCCACCATCCTTAGTGTTATGGGCGGAATCCTCGGTTTTGCTCTTGGATATATTGGCGCATTCATTATTTCATTGCTCACTCCTTTCGCCCCACACATCTCATGGGGAATCCTCGGTATTACTGGCGGCGTCTCACTCTTCGTAGGCATATTATTCGGCATTTATCCTGCCATTAAGGCTGCATCTAAAGACCCAATTACTTCCCTGAAGTTCTATCGCTAGAGTAAATATCTTATTCACACAAAAATACCCTCTATACAGAGGGTATTTTTATAATCGATTAGCCTTCCCTTACCATCTTATATTTCTTTAAGACTTCCATCATAGCCTTATTCTCTGGACTACGCGGATCATTCGGACGCGACAAGAAGACTCTCCATTGATTCGGCCGCATATCATTCCATCTCTTCACGGCTTCAGTTAACTCGTTACGATCCTCTGGGCTACTGAGCGTTGGTAGAATCTTATTCATCATGTCATTCATGCGGTTAATGACATCTATTCGCCTCATGCCTGCTCTAGACAACTCTTCAGCGGTTAGCGGAACAATATCTAGATCCTCGCCACCTTCATTGCCTTCATTACCACCATCAGGGTTGCCTTCCGGATTGCCGTCAGGATTGTTGCCACCATCTGGATTACCTTCCGGATTACCATCGGGACCATTACCACCTTCTGGATTGCCATCAGGATTGTTACCACCATCAGGGTTACCTTCCGGATTACCATCAGGATTGTTGCCACCATCAGGGTTACCTTCCGGATTACCATCAGGATTGTTGCCCCCAACAGGGTTACCTTCCGGATTGCCATCAGGATTGTTACCACCATCAGGGTTACCT
>JAZQCP010000012.1:0-1541 GCA_045546295.1 Candidatus Nanosyncoccaceae bacterium
CGGGCAGCAGCTCGCCGGCGATCTTGTACATATTCGGGATCATCAGCAGCAGACCCTGCGAAGCGGTGTAGGTGGTGGTGAGCGCACCGGCCTGCAACGAGCCGTGCACGGCGCCGGCGGCACCGGCCTCGCTCTGCATCTCGACGACCTTCACGGTCTCGCCGAAGAGGTTCTTACGACCACCGGCGGCCCACTCGTCGATGTACTCGGCCATGGGGCTGCTCGGGGTGATGGGGTAGATAGCTGCTACCTCGCTGAACATGTAGGCTACTGTCGCCGCAGCGCAGTTACCGTCGCAAGTCATAAATTTAGAGTGTTTTCCTGTGAGCATCATCTCTCTCTATTTTTTTTGCAAAAGTACTATTTTTCTGCGACATGGCAAAAAAAAATATCGTTATATATAATTCACTGAAATCCAGGTATGGAACACAGGTATTTCTTTCCTCCTCTCGGTGTCCCTTCGGCGGTCTCTCGGCGACCCTTCGGCGAAACCCCCGTATCTATCTGGAAACCAGCCCAATACGAATTCACGTCATAATTACCGTACAAGCCACTAAATCAACGTAATAGCCAAGATGCTCATAAATATTTAAGATTAATTAACAATCTCGTCCGGTGTAAAGACATTGTGCCTTGCACCAAAAACAGACAAATGCGGACAATAGGGGACGATTTGAGCCCGTCCCCTCATTTCTGACCTATTTTGTTTGACAGGTATATATAGAGCAGATTACTAAAAATCAAACAAAATGTCAGGATTTATTTTCAAACAGGATTTGGCCGGACGCTATTTCCCCGGCTACGACAAGGAGGTTTCCCGCCGCCTCTTCGCCCGCGAACTCCACACCAATTCCGCCCTCATGGCCGACCTCCAGGCCGCGCACTACGTCAAAAGCCAGAAACGCCTCACCCCATTGCAGGTGCAGATTATCTGCCGCCACCTCGGCGAGCCGTAAATGTCCCCTATCTTCGTGTCCCTTGTCAAGCGATGATATCGCTATATTAATATTTGTCCCGTGGCAAAACCTGTAGGTCTTGCCATGCGACACCTTGTCTTTTTTTCGGTGATTGTATCACAAATAAACTCTCATAGGAACGCCATCAGGCAGTCCATATTTATGTTCGCAACAATTTTAAAGAAAAATACAATAAAACCACAATTTTTTTTTACAAAACAATTATTTTTCGTATATTTGCAATAAGTTTATTTTAATTTATAAATAATATTATATTTGCGCAATATACTAAAAACAAGCATATTATCATGGGTCTTCCATATGATGTCCTTGTCGCCAAAACGAGGGACTTAGTGTGCAGATTGTCTTTGTCAAAGTGCGAAATGGGGTTATGTGGTTCGTTTTGCGTTGAACAATTGAGAGACAAAGAAAAAGAAGTAAAGTAATGCATATAAAAATTAAGTATATGAGAAAACATGTCATTTTCTTGCTGCTCGCGCTCTCAGTGGCGTCGATGCAGGCCCAGGAGTTCCAGTGGGCGAAAGGCTGGACCAGCGGCGACAATATCAGCGGTGTGCCGTCGAA
>JAZQCP010000013.1:0-290013 GCA_045546295.1 Candidatus Nanosyncoccaceae bacterium
CGTGCAGGACGAAGGCCTTCGGGTTGTAAACTGCTTTTATAAGCGAGGAATATGACGGTAACTTATGAATAAGGATCGGCTAACTACGTGCCAGCAGCCGCGGTCATACGTAGGATCCGAGCATTATCCGGAGTGACTGGGCGTAAAGAGTTGCGTAGGTGGATATTTAAGTAGATAGTGAAATCTGGTGGCTCAACCATTCAGACTGTTATCTAAACTGAGTATCTCGAGAGCGTCATGGGTAACTGGAATTTCTAGTGTAGGAGTGAAATCCGTAGATATTAGAAGGAACACCGATAGCGTAGGCAGGTTACTGGGGCGTTTCTGACACTAAGGCACGAAAGCGTAGGGAGCAAACGGGATTAGATACCCCGGTAGTCTACGCCGTAAACGATGGATACTAGCTGTGGGGGGTATCGACCCCTTCCGTAGCGAAGCTAACGCGTTAAGTATCCCACCTGTGTAGTACGATCGCAAGATTAAAACATAAAGGAATTGACGGGGACCCGCACAAGCGGTGGAGCGTGATCTTTAATTCGATGCTAAACGATAAACCTTACCAAGGCTTGACATCCAGGGAAGGCCTCCGAAAGGAGTCTGTGCCTTCGGGAACCCTGTGACAGGTGATGCATGGCCGTCGTCAGCTCGTGTCGTGAGATGTTTGGTTAAGTCCATCAACGAGCGCAACCCTTGTCAGTAGTTGGATTTTTCTACTGAAACTGCCCCGGTAACGAGGAGGAAGGAGGGGATGATGTCAGGTCAGTATTTCCCTTACGCCTTGGGCTAGAATCGCGCTACAATGGCCGGTACAATGCGAAGCGAAGTCGCGAGATGAAGCAAATCGCATCAAAGCCGGTCCCAGTTCGGATAGGAGGCTGAAACTCGCCTCCTTGAAGTCGGAATCGCTAGTAATCGCAAATCAGCATGTTGCGGTGAATACGTTCCCGGGTCTTGTACACACCGCCCGTCAAACCATGAGAGTCACCAACACCCGAAGTTCGTTTCGGCGGCCTAAGGTGGGGGAGATGATTGGGGTTAAGTCGTAACAAGGCATCCGTACCGGAAGGTGCGGATGGATTACCTCCTTTCTAGGGAGAATGATGCGCACGAATCTGCAAGGATGCGTGTAGCTAGGTCGGTTGCAATAGTAGATATAAGCTTAATTTACTATATCTCCGGTGCTTGCACTGGATGCAACATAAGCTTTAGATACCACGATGTGAGGTAATTGCACAACCAAGTTGTTAAGATGTCGTTCAAATAACCAGCCCGAGGGCTGGATTTTTGATGCATTTATGGCTTGGGGAGTAGTTCGGTGGAAATGTTGACGGCGATGGTTGGCGTAACTTAAAATATTTTATAGATAAGGTACGGAGAGACGTATTTGAACTTTAAAATGCTTTCAGGAAAGGAGGTGAGGTGTATTGGGGGGCTTTTCGAAACTGTCGGTGAGACTAAATAACGGTAAGCTCATATTGACTGACAATATGAGAAAAACGCTTAAGGGGGCGATAGAGGACGCAACGCGACGAGCGGGGCATATGCTTTCATTCGACGATGCGAGGAAAGATCCCCTAATGATTCCGCCGAACGAATATCCATATTATTTTGGGGATTTTCCTACTGCGGCGAAAGATGCATGGCGAAAGATTGAAAGAGAGCTTACTGGAAAAGTCGCCGGAGCGGTTGCTCCGAGAAGAAAAGAAAGGAATGAAGACATGGGTAAAGGCAGAAATAAGCAATACACACCTGGCGTTATTCAGGAGGGGCTGCGCAAGTTTTTTGTGGAGCACGGCCGTTTGCCTAAGGGGCCGAGCGATCTTAAGGGTAATCGCTTTGGTCTTCCGGCAAACTATCAACTGATCAAAGGAGAAATTGATAAAATCAATAAAGACGGTGGTCCTACTGCTCGTGGATGGGTATATGATGGTGGTTCTGACGCATCTATAGAACCCGCGAGAGCCGAGGCTGCGGCGGTGGCCGAGGCGGTCGCGACGCCCGAAGACGCCGCTGTTACGGCACCCGAAGAGGCTGATTCTGGCGTCGAACCCAAGGTGGTTAATGCTGCTACGGAAGCTGTTTCCAATGAGGGGGCTGGAGCGGAGAAGACAGAAGAAGTTGTTACTGCTGGTGAATCCGAAGCGGAGGAAGCTGAAGGGGGTGAGCCTACGGAGGCGGTAGAAGCAGAAGAAGCCAGTTCCGAAGCGCCTGATGCTGAAGATGTTGACTATGACGAGCCGGTCGAGCTTTTGGCTGAAGCCGAGGCGGTCGCGACGCCCGAAGGCGCCGCTGTTACAGCACCCGAAGAGGCTGATCCTGGTGTTGAATCCAAGGTGGTCGATGTCGCTGCGGAAGCCGTCCCCGATGAGGGGTCTGAAGCAGAGACGGTCGGGGAGGCTGTTTCTATCGATAAGCCTGAAGCGGATGAAGCTGAAGGAGTTGCTGCTGAGACGACGGAGGCGCAGTCGGAAGGCAACACGATCTCATTTAGAGCGACAGGGGTGGTCAATATTGAGTCGGAGTACAAGGCAGGGTTGAAACGCCTGGTCGTAAAAACCGCCGATGCCGTTTTCGTTTTAGAATCGGATTGTGGCATCAGTTGCTGTAAGGCGGTTCGCTCAAGTACTGATGAAACGTGGGATATCGCAATTAGCGACGAAGAACAGGCGAGCGCGAAGCTTGATGTCTTCAGTCGGACGGCCGACTACTCTGTGAGCGCTGGTGGCGGAAGGGTGCTCGCAAGTGTTAGCCTGAATGGGGTTTGCTTCGAAACTAACGTGGAGCGGGAACTGTTCTCGTTCTCGTACGACAATGCATTTTGGGGGCGTGTGGCTTTTGCGAAGAAAACGGCGCATATTAGAATCACGGTAGCAAACTAACGTTACGGCAATTCCTGATTGGAGGTATAAACTAAATTAACCTCGCTCGTGCATGTGTATGTAGAGCGAGGTTTTTTGATTATAATAATTTTATGCAACGAAAGTTGATTTTTATAGTGGGGAGTTCGGGAGCAGGTAAAACTACGCTGTCGGAGATGTTGGCAAAGAAATATGATTTTGCTTTGCTCAGTGAAGACAACTTCGTTTTCATTATGAATCCTAAGACGATGATTACGAGAAGACTACATGGAGACGTGCGAAGGCAAGGTATGGAATGTTTGCGAGAGTCATTGCAGGTGTATTTGCGCGCAGAGCGGTCCGTGATTGTAGAAGGTGCTTTTGTGGATGGCCCTTATTATCTAAGAGATTTTCGCGAGATGGCAAAAAAGTATAATTATGCATTTATACCGTTGCTGCTAGATGGGGATGAACGCAAGCGGCGAAAGCGTAAAAAACGACAGGGCTACGCTATACCGCAAGAAGTAGATTCCCGATTGAGATGCTCGGCCGAGCAATTAGGGTATTTAAAAGAATGCGCCATAATTGATACGACCAAATATCGGACAAAAGAGAGATGTTTAGAAGAAATTGTGGCCGCAATTAACGACCAATAAAGCATAAAATTTGCGGTATAATTGCTATAAAAGTGTGGAGGAAAAATGAGCATTACGGAGAGCTTTATTAGTGGCGTGCTGAGCGCGTTACCGGAAGAAGGAATAAATAAATTAAATCAGCTACTGGATGATGGAATTACGGAAGAGGAGCTTATTGGATTATTGCGGGAGTATAAAATTGACCCGCTCGAAATCCTAAAAGAAGGTAAAGCGGTGGAGGGTGCGTTATGAGCAGCCATGAAGGAGAGCTGAAAAGCAAAGAAGAAACATTCGGCGGCGCTGGCGAAGATTGGGATATGGTACCTCGGCAGGAAGCGGGGGAAGACGATTCTTCCGAGGTTGTCGACGAGGATAATGGAGAATATTACGTAAGCGATCCGGAAAAGATGGGAGATATGCGTTCATGTACGCTCCGTGAGCCTGGTGAAGAACTTGGATGGAGCGAACGTGTGAACGTAAGGCAAATCGCTCGCGCGTATGGGGAAAGATTGCGGGAGAAGGATGCTTCGGTAGAGGTGCTTCATGATCGGATTATTAATGCGCTTGGTCGTTTTCTTGATGTGCCGGGGTATGGCTACTACGATGAAGAAAAGCCAACAGAGGCGCAGCAAAGAAGGCTGGAAGAACTGTATCAAAAGGTCGTTGAGGAAGAAAAGGCAAATCGGAATTTATTCGAAAAAATAGTGAGCGACGTGAAGACGCGGAGGGTATTCGCAAAAGTGTTAGCAGTAGCCGCGGCGGCGAGCTTGGCGTTCGGCGCAAATGCAGCGCTAAAGAACGGCGAAGAGGGGAATGGTGATGCTGTGGCGATGTTAGAGGAGTATAGGGATTCGTTGGAAGAGAGCCCTGATAGAGTCGATAAGATAGAAGAGGTAGGCGGCATGACAGCGGACGACTTGGATGAATTAATAAAAGAGATTAATCAGCCTTCGGCGGAGTAGTCTTGTCGGTTTTTGTGGCTTTGCGGATGTATTTTTTGGCAAAGAGAAACATCTGGCGCATGGCATCGGCGATTTCTGGAGACTCGATGAGAGTGGACATGCCGTCTTTGCTGTAGTTGATGAATGCGACATTGTCGCCGAAAATATCAATTTCTATGGGAGAGCTATATTCGTTTGGGGGGAGAAAAGTGCGGGTAAGTAGCCATTCAGCGGCTTTTTCATCACTGTAATCAGTAAATTCTGAAGGGGTGATATTTTCGGCAATAATTCCTGCGCTAATGCGGGCCCGCTTAAACTCTTCAAGAGCTTGTTCGTCGTTAATTTCATCATATTGGCTACGAACGAAGTAGTATGGCTGTTTAGCCGCAATAACTTTGTTCCAGATGGCCTTAATTCCTTCTTGGCCGTAAAGAGTAATTGCGCCAGGAGTGTTTTGGTGCTCGTTGTAGTAATTAATGAGTGAAGGTAGATTGCTCTCTAGGTTGCGTATTTGGCGCGTAGCAATACGGAGACGTTTTTCAGCAATAGATTCTAGCACGGATGGATGTTTCGGAATAAAGGCAGAGATTTTGCCTTTATTTTTTTGAGCAATTATTGATAGTTTTTCAAGCTTGTCGAGGGCGGAATAGACAGTAGTACGATTTTCGTTGATATCTGTGGCAATTTGCGAAGGGGTGCTTTGACCGTGCTCGATAAGGTATAGATATATCTTTGACTGGACCTCGGAGAGACCAATTTGTGTGAGTAGATTCGTATCCATGACGTGGATTATAGCAAGGAATTTATAATTTGTCGACGGCATTTCGACATTTATTAGGATATTTCCACCCCTGTTATGGGGAGTATTTGACGACATATAATTGACAAAAAGCAAAAAACTTGCTATAATGCTAGCAACAATCAAAAAATATGGCGAAAGTCATTTGGGAGATTGTAGAAGGAACATTTACAAATAATAGCTTAACCTTTCTGTGCCTACGTTTGGCGACCTGGGAAGCCCAAAATGGATATCCGGGCTTCTTAGGTCGTCAGCATAGGGCTTTCGACATGTCTCAGTGACGCCGAGAGCGTCGCAGAAAGGTTGTAAATATGGCAAAATTCTTTGGATTTGCAGTAGCTGATAGCATGTTTCAGGGTGACTGTGTGATTCGTCGCACAGTTCTGACTCCTGAACAGGTTCGCACCGCCGCAGAAGCAGGGGAACTCGCTCCCTGTCTCAACCCCAGCCACGCCGCAACGATCGCAGCGATGCGCAATCGTTTCGGGATTGACGTTGTCATCCCGGCAAAGGCTCCGCTGGCAAAGCTGGGGCTCGGCGACTCCGTCGTCGTGATGGGGGTGAGGGGCCTGCCTCGCCTTGAGGGGCGCCACGAGTACACTGAGGAGGAAATCGCTGCGGCGACATTCTCCTTCTCGGAGTATACCGTGATCGGCTAAAAGCGTTCCGGATGTGAAAAAAGGGGCATAACCCCTCCCAGGTAAAAGCTGGGTTCGCAATTTAATATTGGGTGATGAGCCCCATCAGAGAGCTTCGCATTGAAAGATATATTTCTTTGCCGGTTTGTATATCTCGCGGCCTCTGGTGATTTTAGGCATGTACCTTTTAAAAACCTATCGAGAGGGCGGACCTAGTCCGCTCTTTTTAACGGAAGGAGAAAATATATGATGGATACTTTCACAATGCTGCCTTTCATTAAACCCGAAATTAGAAAGGCATATTTCCTGAAGGCTTTTGGCCGTGCGGAGGAGAGTATGGCAATTTTCTCCTTCGGTGCCTGTAACTATAACTGTCCGTACTGCAAGAGGGATGGGCAGTTTAAGGGAGATGACAACCAGATCCTTCGTGCTCGGGCGTATTCCTGGGACGAGATTAAGGCTCATCTCGATCGAGCTGTTGCGGCCGGCCAGAGGGTTCGTCTGTCTGGTGGTGACCCCTGTATGTTCCCAAAGCAGTCCTTGCAGATTGCGGAATATGTATGGAACGAGTATGGGCAAAAGATTTCGATTGCCCATAACGGATCTTCGCCGGCTCTCGTCGAGAAACTGTTGCCTTACCTTAGCTACGCAGCGATTGATGTGAAGGGGGCAACAGACGAGAGTCTGGCACGTCGCGCCGATTTGAAGCCTGGGCATGGGCGCGTCGAACGCACGTTAAGTGTAATCAAGGCATTGACTGCGGCTGGTGTCCTGGTGGATGCGCGTACGTGCGTGTTTGGCGACACGCCTCGCGAAGAGCTGTTGGCTATACGCAGCATGCTACTCGACGTAGCTCGCCGTAACGGTGGCGTCTTCTGGACTTTGCGAAAATACAACGAAATTGCTTCATGCGATTTCGTACCAGGAGATGCGACGTTAATAAAGACGTATGCTGAAGAGTTGGCAACGCCCGAGTTGAAGGTAGGATTTCGCGACAAATGGACTGGCGCGACTTTCAGTATCTTTTAAAACAGTCCTTTTATATAGATTACCCCTGGAGCGGAAGTTCCGGGGGGTTTTTATGCAATTTTTTTCGAGATGCGTCTTGTTTGCTGTCCAATGGTTAGTTTTGTTCGGTATGCGAAGCTGTGAGCGTCGTTTTTGTCTGGACTATGATCGCTACACCAACTAATAAAGATGTCGTCTAGATAAGTTACCAGTTTGTAAAAACCTTCAGCGGAGCCGTATTGTGCCTGATTGAACCATTTTGTGTTATGGTTGAGCGATGACTCTGTGCCGTTTGTCTCAGCGCGAATTTCACCGCCAACGCTGAGTAGGCGAGCAATTTTACCGGATGGAGTGTCCGCCGAGTCGCCGATGGCGGCTAAGTCAATTGAGCAAATGCCTTTTGAGCTAATAGCGTCGCGATTTGGATCGTCGGGAGGCATATCTAAGGTTCGCCCTTCGCGGTCGAGACGAATTGCGCTAACTTTATTGAGCTTTGCAGGACTGTCTTGCTGTGATGCGATATCGGGTCTGAATGGGTTGGGAAGAGAAAAAGGGTCGGTTGGGTTGGTCGTAAAGCTTATCGATGCCTCTACGCCAGCATTATTGCTTTTGGAAATGTAGCGGCTTCTTTTTTTACCATATTCTAAGGCTGGATTAAAAGAATGCGAACCTTCTGGACGAGTATAGAGGAGGGTATAGCCATAGTCGGGTGAATATAGGTTATATATGGAGCGGTTATTTTTTGCGCCATTACGGTCTGGCTTAAGGATAAGTTCAATAAATGCGCCATCCTTTCCGGCGGAAATGTTTTGCAAAGTTCCATTTATTATCTCAAGAGATTTCGCTTCGTATGTTAGAGCCTCCATGGCGGAATCGAAAGTGAATTCTGGGCGTCCAGCCCAATCTAGGTCCGCTTTTGCAGTACCGTCTTTGGCAATTTGTCTAAAAACGGTTAAGGCATCAGTGAGTCTTTCGTTTGCGGCTCTTGAGTATTGGCTAGAAAAGATGCCATTATCGAAATTATCAAACATACTAGCAATGCCGCTAATTGACTCTCGACAACTTTTTATTTTTAGTAGAATTTCTTTAACTTGTTCTATGTTTAGTATTTTAGAATTGGCAATATCTAGTAAAGCGTCGCCGAAATCTTCGCCAAAACTGGTCGCCAGATAACTTTCGGCTAATATGGGGCGCAGGTCGCTGTCTATTTCTTGCATAGTTTGGCTTAGGTAGTTGAAACGCTTGTTGTCTGCTTCCGTCATGTACTTTAGGAGTTGAACTTGGGCATCAAGCGGTAAACTGGCAAGGTCGATGTTGCCAATTTCTTGTTCAATTAAAGGTTTAATGCCAGGAAAAGAGTTGTCGTATACTACTTCGAGTAGGTAGGTGCTCTCTTGGTCTAGGCCGCTGGTGTCGATATTATAGGATGGTTGAGGGGAGTATTCCTCGTAGTATCCTTCGGTGCCGTTATCGGTGTTTGGCTGCTCGATATATAACTCAAAATCTTCCGCAAATATTTTAATTAAAGGGGCGACTTTTTGATCTGGGGTATTTTTTATCATTTGAAAAATGCCCGAAGTGTCGAGTGGGTCGAGTTTTCCGCCGCCAAAGTCGTAATAACCGGCATCAATTGCGTGATGGAGAAGCACGGACAGATATTTTGCTTGGTCGATTGGCTTCGATTGGGCGATTAGAGCTTTAATATCAGAGCTGGGTAGGTTTGCTAACTTATAGTATAATTCTTCTTCGTCAACGGGGCTTGGATTATAATCGGGGAGATTTTCAGTCTTAAAAGCCTCTACATCGAATGGGGTGGTCTCGTAGTCGCTAAATGTTTCGGTCGATTTTTGTTTATTTTCGAAAGCGTGATCTTGTACAAAATTCCATGTCATCGGAAAAGGAAATTCGCGATTATTTGGCTTTTCATGGGTAGACATAGCTAGTGCTATTATAGCAGTTTTGCTGCTAGCGAGTAGTCAGATAGTTATCAATCTGTTTATGTATTTTTTACATAAATAGATTAGTAAGGTAATTGCGGTTGGGGTGGTGATGGCGGTGGGAAAATAGTCGCGAGTTTTGCCGATTGGCTGACGGGGTCGACAAAAAACTCCGAATTCAGTTGTGCTGTGACCTTGAGAGAAATAATGTCACGCTCGAATCGGAGTTTTCTGGTTGTGTTTTTTGTTTTTTGGTAGATAATTTTTGTTTTTGAAGAATAGTGCGGCTTTTGTAATCTGCGAATAATCACAAAAGCTATTTTTAGTATAAGCGGGTTACGAATGCTTGTCAATAGATTTTGTATAAAAATTTTATGCAAAAATAACAGGGGTAGCGCGTGTAAAATTTACTACAATGCGATTTTGTGCGCATTATTTTTACAGGTTCATAATTTGGCATAGTGGCCGTAAAGCTGTTAGAATGACGTTATGGAAAAGTTAATATTTGGGGCGACGGATGGGATACGTGGCGAGGTAGGTAAAAAGCCGCTTCGGTCGAACATGATGCATAACTTGGGCCGCGCAATTGCGAAGCATTTTAAAGGCGGATTAGCACTATTGGGGCACGACACACGCGAAAGCGGTGAGTGGATGCGAGAATGTGTTATTGATGGGTTGAAGGAATGCGGTGCAGAAGTTGAAGACCTTGAAATATTACCAACTCCGGCGGTGCAAAAGATTGTTGCAGCGCGCGATGATGTATCGTGCGGGATAATGCTGACGGCATCGCATAATCCGGCAACCGACAATGGTGTGAAGGTATTTGCGGCAGATGGCGACAAACTACCGGACGAGGAAGAGCTAGAAATAGAGGCGGAATTCTTTAAGGATGAGCTAGATGATGATGTGGATGTGCCTAAAGTAGATTTCAGACTGATTACGCGTGAAGATGCAATAGATGCGTACAGTAAAATGATAGACGATGAATTGAAGTTGGGGGATAGTTTGGCGGGTAGGAAAATCGTATTGGATACTGCATCTGGCGCTGGATACGAATTCAGTCGAGCAGTACTTGAGGGATTTGACTTAGATGTCGAGCAGATTGATCCTGAACCGGATGGAAAAAATATTAATGACGGATTTGGCGCAACTTCTCCAGAGAAAATGGCCGCCGAAGCAAAAAAACGTGGCGTAATGGGGGTTGCGCTTGATGGTGATGCGGACCGTATTGTTATTGCAGACGAAAAAGGGCGGCTTTGGGATGGTGATCGAATCAATATACTATTGACGACTTATTTACGCGAGAAAAAACAGTTGCCAAATAATACTGTAGTATTAACGGAATATAGCAATTACGCAACGGTGAAGTATCTTGAGGCGATGGGCGTAAAGGTAGAAAAGGTCGTGGTTGGCGACCGCTTTGTGGCGCAAAAGATGCGCGAGTTAAAGGCGAATCTTGGTAGCGAATTGGCGGGGCATATTATTTATCAACCATGGTTTGAAGCTTCGGATGGTACTTTTATGACCTTGTTTATTTCGAAGATTTTGCAAGAAAAAGGAAAACGATTGGCGGATTTGTGGGCGGATTATGAAAGCATGCCATCGAAGCAATGGGGGATAAAGGTAAGTGAAAAAAGACCTTTAGACAGAGTGAGGGGCTTTAGTGAAGCTGTGAAGAAGGCTGAAGATGAATTTGCTGGAACCGGCCGAGTGTTTTGTCGCTATTCTGGTACGGAGAATAAGTTGCGTATCTTGGTAGAGGGGGAGGATGTTAATTTAGTCGAGAAACATGGAGAGATTTTGGCAAAAATAATAGAAAAGGAGATTGGGGCATGATAGAAATTGGGCCAATGACCGAATATGATGGTGAGGTCGCGGAAAAGTTAGGCATTCTGCGCCGACAGCTAAGCGTGAAATACGATGGTTCGCCACTAGACCGTGAGCGTCTGGAAGAAATTATGCTTTCGCCATATCATGATATTTTGTTGGCGGTTGATGATGAGACGGTGGTGGGGATGGTAGTGGTATCTGTCGTAATGATGACTACACGCAAGAATGTCTATATGGAAGATTTGGTAGTTGATGAGCAATACCGGGGTCAGGGTATTGGAGGTGATTTGCTAGAAGCAGTGAAAGACTGGGGGCGCGCGAAAGGTTGCCAGAGGTTAGAGTTTACCTCGACTAGCCGCGAGAATAAAGAGAACGCGATTAAGTTTTATGAGGCGCATGGAATTTTATTGCGCGATACAGGGCAATATAGGGCAGAACTAGCAGAATAAAATAAGTCCGCCTCGGCGTGAGGCGGACAGTTTCTTGTGTGGAGGCATATCAGTAGTAGCAATCGTTGGCATATGCGGTGGTCTTTACCGGGGCATTGCAATTTCTGAAGTCGATACTGGACAACAACATTGACCAGAAAAATTCCTTGGGCACTGCGCTCCACCATTTGTAGCATTCGAGCAAGAGGCGTGCGGTGTACTGGCAATTTTTGATCCATATCTCTCGCATCGCGATTGTGGCGATGAGCTCTGTGAATGTGTCCTCGGGGAAATCTTTGATTTTCGACCAAGTGTATTCACTGAATTCGTCGTCCCGGATTTCCTTTTTAACGTCGGAAGGAATGGCCCCAATGGTGCTGTCGAATTTGTCGATATCGTAGTTTTGCGCCGCGAGTATGTCATTCGCAAATCGCGGAAGCTGGACAGCGCCTGCAATACATGCGATGATCGTGGTGGCCATATTGTCTTCGATGCCGATTGCGCATTCATGGATAGCGATCTGCTCGAGCGTATATCGGACGATGTCGGCATCGCCGAGATAGACGATATACCTGGGAACATCTCCGTGGATATTGCCGCTGATGCTTTTTTCTACACCCTTAAACTCGGCGATGATTGCTCTCGTGTCGTTATTGGCGATTGCTTCTCGAATCCTTTTCTTGAACATTGTTGAACTCCTCCTTTGTAAAAAACGAGGCGCCTTAAAAAACGCGCCTAAAATAGGTGTAATTATTATACCATATAATCTAGCGGTATGTCAAATATAGAGATTATTTAAAGATATTTGGCATAATGAGGTGGAGCAGGAAATTGAGAATGAAAATATGGAGATTAGCAATGAAAATAATGCCAAGTCCGCAGGCGCCAAGCCCAAACAGTTTAACTTTGTTATAGCTATTAAAACCACCAGCTAAATTGTCGGCAATTTTCTGATGAAAAACGACGATTAAAATGCCGGCAGCTAAGAGTGCGATTCCTCCGAAAAGGTAACCGATATTGTATCCTTCCATAAGCATATTGTAACATACGTGGGGCGCTTTATGTGTGGGTGACTTGCGTTTTTGGGGGATATTTAGTAGAATAGCTTGTATTGGGGATATAGCTCAGCTGGTTAGAGCGCGTCACTGATAATGACGAGGTCTGTGGTTCAAGTCCACATATCCCCACCAGAGAAGTAAAAAACGGCGTTTAGGCCGATTTTTTAATGGTAAAATATAGAAAAAGCTGGGTGTTTTTGGACGATTTGGCCTCAGCATGATATAATGGAAGTCGCATGGGGTATGATTAGGCTTCGGTCTAATCTACTCCACCATCAAGATTTGCCTTTCGGGGCATTTTTTTGATGGTGGAAATATTTTTAATGAGGGGAGGGCGGCGGCAAAAACGACCGCATAAAACGCGTTCTAAGGCCATTCTGGCGCAAAAGACGTATAAAAATACCTCCAGAATGAATATTCGGAGGTATTTTAAATTGAAGGCCCTCGCAGTTTTTAGCAACTTCAATTAACTCTGATACTATACCGCTTGTGATATATTGTCAAGATTTTTTTGAATTTTCGTGTTCGGATATTATGACATATTTCTAAGCAAAAACATATTGACAAAACAGAAGCTTTATGCTAGAATAGGCATAAGCACCTGAGATGGCGCCTCGGTTTTGAGTTGGTCATCGTAAAGGGGTGGCAATTATAAAGTTATATGGTGGGCAGAAATGGAGCTAGAAATGGCTGGAACTAAGGCTGGTGGCCAAAAAGCTGCCGCAACTAATAAGAACAAATATGGCAAAGATTTTTATGCCGAGATCGGTCGCAAGGGTGGTCGCAATGGTCACACTGGCGGTTTCGCTGCAAATCCTGAGTTAGCAAAGATTGCTGGCGCAAAAGGTGGCCGTATTTCTAAGCGCGGTAAAGCTAAAAAAGAAAACTAAAAAGTAGAAATTATTATAGAAGTCAGGCACGCAAAAGCGTGTCTGATTTTTTATGGTTATGCTTGCGCGTTTGTGAAAAATGTATTATTTTACGTAGGATACTGGCCAGATTGGAGGTGATAATAGTGGGTACAGTAAGCGAAGCTTTGGCATTGACATACGCTTTAAGAGAGATAGGGATAGAGCCTAGAGTATTTAAAAAAGATTATAGCAGGCCGGAGTTGCGAAACGAGGAGCGTTGTCGCTCTTGTCGCGGGTTATGTTGTTTGACATGTGGGTGCCTTGTGAGTCCGGACGATTTCATAAAGTGGTTTAGAGTTCCGCCGACTCCGGGTTTGGTGGAGCGAGAACTAAAGAAGGGCTATTTATCAATTGTGGCAATTGACTACGGTTCGGATTCTATTTTTGGCATGCTGTTACGTATGCGTCGTTACGGTGAGCAGGTTGTTATCATGGATGATAGTCCGGATATTGTCGCGGGCAGATTTGGTCCGTGCGTAGCGTGGCGCGAAGAAAGTGGATGCATGTTCGATTGGGAACAGCGTCCTGCTGGCGGTAAGTTACTGAAACCGGGCAGTACTCCTCTAGAGTGTATTTGCGACTATCCCGTCGAAAGTGCAGCAGGAGAATGGCTGATGTTTCCGGATCTTCTTACTGACTTAGCGAACAACTATCGCGGACTAAAAATTTCGGAGCCAAAGACAGGTTGGACTCCGCTTTCGTAATGATTTTGAAAGTTGCCAGTGCCAGTATGTGATTAGTTGCCGCCCCGTGGTGGGGCGGCTTTTTGACATTTTTAAAGCGAATAGCATAATTGTTATGCTTGCATACTCGATGTAGATATTTTACGATATGGGGGATACTGGCCAGATTGGAGGTGATTTGCGTTGAGTATAGTGCATAGTATTAACTCTAGCTTGATTCTAAGGATCGTAAATGAGTTGAAGGGTGAAATAACGCCTAGCCCATATCCGAAGAATTACGATGAGGCAACCTTAAAGAACCCCGAGCTCTGCAAAACTTGTGGCGGAAAATGCTGCAAAAGATGTGGGTGTTTTGTGAGCCCGGACGATTTTGAAAAGTGGTTTGGAGTTCCGCCGACCCTCGAGTTGATGGAGCGAGAACTGAAGAAGGGCTATTTAACAATAGAAATAGTCGATCTTTTGCAGTACTGGCTGCCAGGTTTTGGCACGTTAGTGCGAATGCGTAATTCTGGAGAATCGGCCATAATCGATTTTGATGGAAGATGCGCCGGAGCAGGGGCGTGCGTAGCGTGGCGCGAAGAAGGTGGATGTATGTTCGATTGGGAACAGCGTCCTGCTGGCGGTAAGCTGTTAGAGCCAGTTGATCCTCAGTTTGGGGTGGGGTGTACTTGTGAGTATGGAACAAAGGCGACAATTGCAGAATGGCGGATGTTTCCGGGCATTCTTCCTGAGCTCGTAAGAAAGTATCGTGGGGCAGACATCCCTTGCCCAGATGATAGCTGGGTGCCGTTTCCGTAAAGGAAGCGGCTTTTTTATTGGCTTATTCTGGTGTAATGTGAGAATGCCAAGTGGCTCCACAAAGGGGGCAATGGTAAAGCAGAGAAGAGTCTTGATAGCCGGAAAGATTGCAGTTTTTGCAAAGAGAAGTTAGATGAAGCCAATCGCGGTAGCTGTCGAGGTGATCCTCGGCGAAATCTTCGTCGTACTTTATGCCGTAGCGTTCGCAAATTTCGCGAACCTTTGCCCAGGCTTGGGATTCGATTTCGACGAGTTCGATATCGGAAGTGTAGTTGGATTTATTGATAAGGTAGTGACCGAGTTCGTGCAGAAGCTCGAGTGGATGGCCGACAGTCTGATAATAGAGGTGATTTGGGGGTGAAAAACGGAAGCGCTCGCCTGGGGCGATTTGGAGTTCTGGATAATCGGCGGATATCTTAGCGACGAGCTTCTTTAAGCTTGGCATAATGATAGCATCCGTAGATTACAGAAAAACTGCCGTATTTGGCAACAAGCAGCCGCGGTGTGGCGATTTTAGGAGGGAGTTGGGCACCGAGCTTCGTGCGAAGCTCGGTGCGATAATGATTAAGCATTAAGCCGAGTGGGCCACCAAAGATGATGCGGTCTGGTTTGATAGAAGTGGTAAGTGGCACGATACCTAGGAGCATACGATTGACGATCTCACTCCAGTCGGCAGGGTCGGTGATATCGTTGACGAGCTTGTTGTATTTGGCGTTGATTGCGCTAGCGGCGGCAAGATCTTCCCATTCGGATTTTTCGCCGTCGTAGATAAATTCGACGTGTCCAGGCTCAAAGTCTGAATACCGTTTGGATAGGGCGCCATTTTCGACTACGCCACCACCAATACCAGTAGAGAAGGTGAAATATAGGGAACGACCCTTGGCGCTACGCGCTTCGGCGAGAGCGGCGAGATTGGCGTCGTTTTCTACGTAGACGGGCAAGCCAAAGTCGACTTTGAGCATTTTGGCAATATCCATATCATGCCAGGGGAGATTGCCAAGCCAAACGGCGCGGTTGTGCTTGACGAGGCCGGGCATAGCGACGGAAATAGCCTTGATGCTAGACATGACAAAATTGACGCGGATTTGTTGCGTAAGTGCTTCGTAAAACTTTGTTTGATTGTTATTAGTTAGGAATTTGACGGAGTGGAGAAGTTTGCCTTTGCTGTCGACAAGGGCTACGATGGTTTTTGTTCCTCCGATATCTATACAAAGATACATGAAAATAGTATAGCATCATCTTGCAAAATTATGCCGGTTATGCTTGTGACACCTGTGGAATAGTGGTATAGTTAGGCTAATCTTAGATGGAGTTTGAGTGATGGATGTAAATGCGAAATATAGGCGTTGGGGGTGGGGCGCAGTAATAGGGCTGATTGGCGTGATTTTGATTGCCGGCTTAATTGTGGCAATCTCGATGTCATCTTCGCCGAAGCCAAATACCACAAACGAGTCGATTGCCTCCACGGGCAATAATGGCTCTAATAATACAAATAACGGTAGTATTGGCGACAAGATTGACTCTGATGACCAATCTGATGCCGAGAAAGAGGCTCAGCAAAAAGCTGAAGAAGAAAAGAAGGCAAAGGCAGAAGCCGAGAAGAAGGCGGCGGAAGAAAAAGCCGCTCGCGAGAAGGCCGAGAGAGAGGCGGCAGAGAAGGCTGCCCAAGAGAAAGCTGAGCGAGAAGCGGCGCAAAAATCTAACAATTTGCCGCATACTGGCCCAGTCGATTCACTAGTATCAGTTGTCGCTTTTGCGGTGATTGCATATTTGGTTGCGTTAAACGTTTCGTTCGTAAAGAAGCAATCTGTTTAGCTTGTGCTTTACCTAATCTGTAAAATAGGTTAAAATAATGGGTAGCATGGAGCTACTCATTGTTTTTTGTGGACTGCACGAAGGATGATGAGTAGTTCCAGCGAAAGGAAAATACAATAAATGGCTACAAAAGCTAAAATTACAATGGATGAACTCCTTGCGGGAGAAGATATCCAACCAATCATTCTTGGTGACACAATCGAAGGTACGGTTATGTCTGTCAAGAAGCACGAGATTTTGATTGATCTCGGCGCGCGCGGTGTTGGTCTTGTGCCACGTCGCGAGGTTGCCTTTGGGCGCCAATTAAAGGAAGGTGATGCTGTTTCGGCTAGCGTTATCGATACCGAAATGGAAGACGGCATGGTATTGCTATCTCTCCGCAAAGCCGTAAAAGAAAAGGGCTGGGATGAGATTGCTGCTAAGCTTGATGCTGGCGAAATCATCGAGGTTCAACCATACGATGCCAACCGTGGCGGCCTCTTGGTCGAGTACGAGGGTATTCGTGGTTTCTTGCCAGTTTCGCAACTTTCGGCAGAGCATTATCCACGTGTTGGTGGTTCTGACAAGGATGAAATCCTTCAGCGTCTTAATGCGCTAGTTGGTAAAGATATTCGCGTTCGCATCCTTGATGCTGATCGTAAGACTAATAAGTTGATTCTTTCTGAGAAGGAAGCAATCAAGGATGGTCTCGCTGAGCGCTTTGCAAAGCTTGCCGTTGGCGATATTGTAAAGGGTGTTGTTACTGGCGTAGTAGATTTTGGTATCTTTGTAAACGTAGATGGCATCGAAGGCTTGGTGCACATTTCTGAGATTTCTTGGGAGCGTGTAAACAGCCCAGCCGACTACGTAAAGGTCGGCGATACAGTCGAGGCAAAGATTATTGCTATCGACAAAGATCGTTTGAGTCTCTCGATGAAGCAGCTTCAAGAAGATCCATGGCTTTCTGAGATTGCAAACTTTAACAAGGGTGACAAGGTTGAAGGCACGATTACTCGTATCACACCATTTGGCGCTTTTGTACAAATCTCGCCAGCTGTTGAAGCTTTGGTACATGTATCAGAGCTCGGCGAAGGCAGCGATGTTGACCCAGAGAAAATCTTCACGCTCAACGAGCGCAAAGAGTTCAAGGTGCTCGATATCGACAAAGAAGGTCGCAAGATTTCTTTGAGTTTTGCTGACAAGAAGGCTAAGAAATAATATCTTTGCTCCAATAAAAAACAAGATCCAACGGAAGTTGGGTCTTGTTTTTGTTCTGTGATTATTTTTTGCTATTTCGGCTCTTGTTGATGACGTTGCCGATGACAATGCCTAGAACGACAGAGAGTGCAAGAAGAGGGAAGATTAGGATGCCGACGCCAAGTATTATTACGCCACAGGTCTGGTCGCGACTTGCGCCGCCACCTGCGTAACAGGAACTGTAAGACATCCATGATGTTATAAGTAGGTAGGTTAAGCCAATTACGAAAATAACCGCAGAAGAGGCAATGCAGAGATAAACGGAAGATTTCTTGCTAGTCTTCGAGGCGGGCGTCGCCGTTTTATCTTGTGGTTTTGTGGGGGTGGGTGATTGTGTAGTGTTCATATGGGCTCAGTATAGCATAAGTGGATATGCGTTAGGCTGATAGATTTTTATGATATATTGAGAGTATGTGGGAATATATCAAAAAAGTAATTGAATATATTTTCTTCTCATTCCTAATAGAGGCGGTCATTATAGTAGCAAAGTTGAGCTGCGAGGGTATTATTGACATGGCGGGGAAAGGCTTAACAATTGCTTTATTTGTGGCGCCATCGGTCTTGGCGAGTTTGGCGGGATTATCGTTAGTGAAAGTGCAGCGTCGGCGTCAGCGGGGACGTTACGAGAAAGAGCCGATTAGCGTTGCCGCATTGGTGGTACTGATTGTGATTGTAGTGATTGGCGTGATATTGTCTGCAATTGGGGCGAATGTTTTGACGGGTTGGCTATATAGCCTCTAAAATAGAGATATAATGAGTGAGATTTTGAAATTTCCAGATAAGACCGCTTTGTTGGTGATTGATATAGTTAATTCTTGTTGCCACGAAGAGTGTGAGGACCCATCGATTGGGATTACTTATAATAAGATTCGCAAGATGGTAGATGGGCGGTTGCTAGGGTTTGTGGACGAGTATCGTCGGCAGATTAGTAAGAACGTGATAATCGTAGGTTTAACGCCGTGGACGCGTGATTATTTGCCAGAGAATATTATCCGACTATACGATGAGAACCCAGAGGCGACCTATTTTGGCGAGGAAGGCTTCGAGGAGGAGTATTATCATATCGTGCCGGCGGAGACAGATTTTGTAGTAAAAAAGAATACCTACGATTGCTTTGCTAGCCCCGAACTAATTGACTATTTAGAGCAGAAAGGGATTACGGATTTAGTGGTTTGTGGTGTGTTTACGGATGGCTGCGTGTTGTCTAGTATTGCGAGTGGTTTTAGCAAAGGATATAACTTCATAATTCCGCGCGATTTAGTAGAGACGACGGATTTGCCGGTGCGCCAAGAACTGCAAAGTTTATTGTTAGATTATACTTTGCCGATACAGTATGGCAAGGTGGTTAACTCTAGTGAAATTTTGAATAAAGAGTCAAGCGAGAGTTAATCCGAAGGGGTGGGGAAAGAAAAAGCCACCAATTTTGTCGGTGGCCTAGTTTGAGGTCTTTGCTATTTTGCTTTAATTATGGTAAAATGAGGTAAGTTATTAGGGGTGGATTTTTTATTATTACTTTTAACGAAAGGAGCTAGAAAATGGAAGAAAAAGTAATACAAATTTCTGGCTCGATTACGGTAGACGAGCTAGCAAGCGCATTGGGTGTATCCGTCACGCATCTGATTGGTGAGTTATTCAAGAATGGCATTATGGCCACGATTAATCAGCGCCTAGATGCGGAGACCGCTCAGATTATGACCGAGGAGCTTGGTTTTACGAATGTACGCTTTGAGAAGAAAGAGAATTCGGCAAAGATTCCTGGCATAAAACGCGAGTTGTCGAAGGACGCAAAGTTGCGTCCGCCAGTAGTAGCGGTAATGGGGCATGTTGATCACGGCAAGACTACTTTACTTGATACTTTGCTGAAGAAGAAAACTGTTGACGACGAGGCGGGCGGTATTACGCAGCATATCTCGGCATATCAGATGGAATATAAAGAGCGTAAGATTACGTTCCTCGATACGCCGGGTCACGAGGCTTTTGCGGCGATTCGTCAGCATGGCGCAATGCTTACGGATATTGTAATTATCGTGGTGGCTGCCGATGATGGTGTAAAGCCTCAGACGGCGGAGGCGATTAAGTTTGCTGAGGCCGCAAATGCAAAGATTATTGTTGCGATAAATAAGATTGACAAAGAAGGTGCTAATATTGACCGAACGAAGGCGCAGTTAGCAACAGACTTTAATCTTAATCCTGAAGAGTGGGGCGGTGATACGATTATGGTGCCGATTTCCGCGAAAACTGGCGAAAATGTTGAGAAATTGCTAGATATGATTTTGTTGACGGCCGACATTGATGAGCTAAAAGCGGATACTAATATTCCAGCTGAAGGCCTCGTGATTGAGAGCCATATGGAGGTTGGAAAAGGTTCAGTGGTGAACTTATTGATAACTGGCGGTGAGCTGAAGACGGGCGATTTCATTGTAGCCGGTAAGACATATGCAAAGGTGCGCACGATGGTCGATTGGAAGAACAAGCCAAAAGGGAAAGCTACGCCTTCGACACCGGTAGTAGTGACAGGCTTTAAGGAGTTGCCAAATTTTGGCGATAAGTTTGAAGAAGTTTCCGATGAAAAAACCGCGCGCAAGATGGCACTATTAAATGCGCAAGCCGAAGCGAATGATAGCGCGAACACAAATGTGACCGCAACGGATATGCTGCGCATGATGAATGTGGCAGATAATACGAAGACATTCAACGTAATCGTAAAAGGTGATGTCGCCGGATCGGTTACATCTGTAGTCGATTCTTTACGTATGATAGACACGCAAGGTGAAATTACTCTAAATATCGTATCGACGGGTGTTGGCGCAATTTCTGAGAATGATGTCTACATGGCGTCGGGCGGCAAAACAGTGATTTACGGTTTTAATGTGACGGTTCCGAATGCGATTGCGAAAATGGCAGAACGCAACGGTGTGCCAGTGCGCGTATTCCGAGTAATCTATGAATTGCTAGATGACGCAAAGCATGATATGGAAGAAATGCTTGATGCGGAAGTAGTAGAAACCGAGACTGGCGAGCTGGAAGTAAAGGGCGTGTTCCGCACTGAAAAAACAGAAATTATTACTGGTGGACAGGTCAAGAAGGGACGCGTAGCACCGGGCATGCTTGGTCATGCTTATCGTAAGAAAGTCGAATTGGGCGAGTTTGAGGTGATTAGCACGCAAGAGGGCAAAATTAATGTGCCATCGCTTGCTGAGGGCGAAATTGGCGGTCTGTCTCTAAAGACTAGCAAGAAGATTCAGCTAGAAATTGGTGATACTTTGAAGTTCTTCGTGCGCGAGTACAAGAAGAAAAAGATTCTGTAATATAATAATCATTAGCGTTTTTGTGCTAAAATGGTGGTAAATAGGAGAGTAACGCAATGTTTAAATTTGATAATAGGTTCTTGGATAGCGTCGGATTGGCCGATCTTCCGGATTCGCAAAAGGAGGCTTTCTTGCAGTATGCGCAAGATCAGCTAGAAATTCGCATTGGCGAAAGTATGAGCGAGAGCCTGAATGATGACCAGCTCAGCGAATTCGAGCGCATTATCGATAACGACCCCGCTACGCTTCAGGAGTTGCTGAATTCGTATGGCGACTACCAAAATGATGAGGTTTATCAGACCTTAAAGCGCAATACTGGTGCACAAGATGGCGACGCTAATCTTCTTTCAGATTACGTAACCGCAAAATGGCTTAATCAGAACTGTCCACAATATCAGCAGATTATTAAAGAAAGCTTGACGGATCTGCAGAATGAAATTCGTGAGCAAAAAGATGCTATTTTAGCGGCGGAATAGCTAGCGATAATATTTATTTGCGGAATACTCTTTAATCCTCCTCTTGAGAAAGGGGAGGATTTATTATATAGTTATCGTTGAACTCTCGAAACTGTTGGAGCTTGCACATTAGAAAGGAAGGTGTATATGAAAATCATAGGCATAATTGGGGGATTAAGTCCCAAATCTACGACGCATTATTACTCGGGGATTAATCAGCTGGTGAATGAGCGTGCTGGCGGTCTGACCTCGGCTGATATGCACGTGCGAAGCGTTAACTTCGCGAAATATTACGCCCTGATGGAGCGCGGCGAATGGGATACGATTGCTCTTATGCTTCGGCGTGAAGCCCTGAATCTGGTTAACTATGACGGATGTGATTATGTGGCGATTGCTACGAATACTATGCATAAAGTAGCAAAAGAAGTGGGGCGTCCTATTTCTGGTCGTGATATGCCGCTGGTCCATATCGGTGACTGCATTGGCGAAGAATGTGAAAAGATTGGCGCCAAGTGTGTTCTGTTGCTTGGAACCAAGTTCACAATGACAGAAAGGTTTATGGCGGATTTTCTTGCTGACGGGTATGGCATTGAAGTTCTCGATATGCGGAAGCTTCCGCGCGATGTCGCAGAGATTGATCGAATCATCTTTGACGAGTTGTGCCATGGTATCGTACTGCCGGATTCGAAGACGTACATGGTGAGCTTCGTAGACGGCATTGTTTCTGGGGAGACCCTCGGACATAGGCCGGATGCGGTCATCTTGGGGTGTACGGAACTGGACATGATTTTGCAGGAAGGTGATGTCGGCGTGCCGCTCATTGATTCCACGCAGGTCCATATCAACAAGCTCGTCAATTTGTGCCTGGGGGAGTAAGCTACAAAAAGTATCTTCCGTAAAAACAATCAAAGCTCGGCTACAGGTCGAGCTTTTTTCAAGATTAGTAGGTCTTTTTGTGCCCGTTAAGGAAGCTTTTGGCGTCCATTTCTTTGGAATTTTCTGGGAGCAGGCGGTCGATAATGAGGTAATTACCATCGGCGCAGAGCAGATCAAGTTCGGTTGAGGCTTGACTGGCAACATGTGCTTGAGTGACGGCGCAGGGGATGTTGAGTAGGGTTGTCTTGGATTTTGGAAAACCAGCATAAGCGCGGACCTCATTATAGAGCGTCTGAGCGGCTTTCTCGGCTGGTTTTAAAAGCGCAAGGTCTTTGGTAAGTTTTGATGTAAAAGTGGCTTCTGCGCCATCCTGTGCGGTCTC
Source organism: Candidatus Nanosyncoccaceae bacterium (assembly GCA_045546295.1). Classification (GTDB taxonomy): domain Bacteria; phylum Patescibacteriota; class Saccharimonadia; order Saccharimonadales; family Saccharimonadaceae; genus UBA2834. The sequence goes on from JAZQCP010000013.1 coordinate 22,576, forward strand.
AGGGGCATTTTTAGCTAGGGCTCCAGGTATTACGTCTAAAAGTAGTTTCGCGCCAAGTGTGGCGAGCTCTTCATAGAGAGATTGTTTGGTAGTTTCTGTAGTAATGGCGACTTTTGTTTGTGCAAGGATATTGCCCGCGTCCATCTCTTTAGCAAGGCGCATGATGGATACGCCGGTTTCAACGTCGCCGTTTAGGAGGGCGGTTTCGATAGGGGTAGTGCCGCGATATTTTGGTAGAAGCGAGGGGTGGATATTTAAGATGCCGGCGGGAATTGCGTTAATTACGGTTTCGGGGACGAGTTTTCCGAAAGCGGCCAGTACGCCAAGGTCGGGTTTGAGCCGCTCGACAATTGGCAAAAGTTCCGAGGCTCTCTGGACTTCTATTATTTCAATGCCGTGTTTCTTGGCTAAGATTGAAATAGGGAACGGCTTGCGCACGTGTGCTTTGGGCAATACAAGGGCGCAGATGTCGATGTTTTGATCTGCAAGTAGGGCTTCAAATATGGTGGTCTTGGCTTTAATGCCTTGAGCGAGTTGCTCGTTGCCGAAGAAGATGATTTTAGTCTTCGTCGCCATCGGGATAGAGTTCCTTGTTACCTTTAATGTTTTTATCGTAATCGAGCGGCACAAGATCGCCCTTGTCGTTGAGCTTATAGAAGGCATCTTTAACGCCTTTAATATGATCGATAAAGAGAATGCCATTTAGGTGATCGATTTCGTGTAGAAGAGTGCGAGCCAAAAAACCAGTAGCCTTGAGGCGGACCTCGGTACCATCTTCGAGCTGCGCCTTAATGCGAGCTTTAGCGGGGCGGGGAACTTTTCCGTAGATTGTTGGCACGGAAAGACAGCCTTCGTAGTCATAAAGAGTTTTTCCTTCAGTTTTAATGACTTCTGGATTGAGGAGTGGAACAAAAGTGGCGTTATCCTTGTTATTCATATCTTCACGCACAACGATAATACGTTTGTTGTAACCAAGCTGCGGCGCGGCCATGGCGGCAGAAAGCTCGAATTCGTGAGCGTTTTCCCAGTCGATGCAAGACTGGATCATTTCCCGAATGATTTTTTCTACTTCTGGGTCGCCGACTTTTGCTTTGGTAGATTTTTTGCGCAAACGCGGGTCTGGCGTTGTGATAACTTCCTTTTTGCTGGCCATTTTACTCCTCTTTATTGGGGTAAATTTTAACATAATAACTGTTTTGTGGCGAGCATAAGCGTTGTGGCTAAGCTCAACTAGAGCAGGGAAATTGGATCAAAGCAGTAATGAAGATGGGGATTTTTTTCGATAGCGTCGAAAATTGCAAGAAGGTCCTTGCGAGATTTGGCCTTGACGATGATTTGCCAGGTATAACCAGACGCGGTATGTTCATGAAAGGCTGGCATAGGGGGCGTGACGGAGACTTGCTCGAGAGAGTGCTGGTGTATATATTGTATAATTTTTTTGTTCAATTTTTGGACGTTTGAAATGGCGGCGCGCTCGGTTTTGTAGGACAGTGAGAATTTGAGCAAAAAACTATACGGCGGCAGACTACTTTGACGTCGTTTTTGGATTAAATAATTATAAAAACCAGCAAAGTCTGCTTGTATGGCGTGGGATATTATGGGGTGATTAGGCTGAAAAGATTGAATGAAAATGTGACTATTTTGGTGTCCACGCTTGGCGCGGCCAATGACTTGAGTGATTAATTGAAATGTTCGTTCTTCAGATGAATAGTCTGGAAGGCTCAATCCGGCATCGGCTTGAGCAATGCCGAGCGTACTGAGTTTTGGAAAATCGAAGCCTTTTGCGATCATTTGAGTACCCACGATAATGTCGTAATTTCCATCGTGTACTTGGTCGTAGATTTGCGAGAGTTGCTGACTAGTCTCCGTATCGGCGTCAAAGCGAGCAATGCGAGCTTGAGGAAAGAGTCGATGTAGCTCTTCTTCTAGCATCTTGGTACCGAATCCTTTGTGGTGAATGGTGGCATTGTTACATTCTGGGCAGGTGGTAGGTACGGGGTAATTGCGACCGCAAGTATGGCAGCGCATTTGGTATTTATCGGCATGGAGAACTAGTGGCAAGAGGCAATTTTCGCAAAGGGCTTGCCAGCCGCAATGGTCACAGATTGTTAGGGGCGCGGTGCCGCGACGATTATGAAAGATCATGGACTGAGTGTGGTTATTAATGGAATCTTGGATAGAATCAATCAGCTGGTTGCTTAAGAGGTGGCTTCGGGTAAAATTAGGGCGATTCTTCAGGTCGATAAGGGTGATTTCGGTTTGATAATTGCTCTTGATGGCTAGCTCATTAAGCTCTACGATAGCCTTGTGTTGTTTGCAGATATAATAATCGGAGACTAGAGGGGTGGCGGAGCCGAGGATGGTTTTTGACATAATGGCGGCTAAGCGCAGGGCGGAGTACTTGGGATTCTGGTCTTGTTGATAGGCTGGTTCGTGCGCCTCGTCGATGAGAATCATTCCCAAATTCAAAACTGGCGCAAAAAGAGCTGAACGTGGTCCGATGACGACCAGTGGAGTAGTAGCCTGAAGGGCTTTTTGCCAGAGTTGATGACGGACGGCTTCGGTTTGAGCGGAGTGGAGCAGAATGATGTCGGAAAAATGTGCTTGAAAATTTCGCACTAGTTGGGAGGTTAGGGCGATTTCGGGCACAAGCAGGATAACGGATTGATTTTGAGCAAGAGTTTGTTTGGCGAGTTCGATGTAGATGTTAGTCTTACCGCTACCAGTGATGCCATGAAGCATAATAGTATTAGCGGTACATTGGTTGATTTTTTTGAGCGCGTCTTTTTGAGCGGCGTTTAGCGGATTAGAAGAAGCTTTTTGAGACAATATGCTATCTGTGGTATTTTTTACAACGCGGCGTTTTTTGGTGATACCGCGAGGCAGAATGGCTTGTACTACAGCGGACAATGGGCAACGGTAATAATCGCTGAGCCAGAATAGTGCTTTCATGAGATGTTTGGGGAGTGGCTCGGGATAGAGGAGGCGAAGGATTTCTTTAGTTTCAAAATCTGGCTGCGATGTTTTGGCGGAGACAATGCCGACAGTGGTCTTTTTGCCGAGTGGAATTTCAACAATATGGCCAATCTCAAGTGGTTCGACGGATGCGTAAGTAAGAGTATTGTCGCTATCATGAAAGGTTTTGGCGGGCGCGATAAGGTAGTAATTCATAATGTGATTTTAACACGCTAGAAAAATGCATCTCGTGATGTTGTAGATTTTACAAAAAATAGCTAAAATTATTCCAGTAAGGAGGTTAAGTGTTAGACGTTTTCGTAACAAGTCGGGTGCGGCGGAAGATTATTGTAGTTTTTGCTAAGTATCCAGATTTTAAAACACACGTGCGTGGCTTGTCGAAGTTGATCAAGGAAGATCCTGGAAATATTCAGCGCGAATTACGTCGCTTAACTAAAGGTGGCTTTTTGGTAGCGACTAAAAAGGGGAATACTAGCATCTATCAGACAAATAAACAGTTTCCAATACTAAAAGAGCTTCAGAGTATCGTCATTAAAAGTCAACAACTAGAAGACGCAAAAAAGACGCCTAGCAAGATTATCGGATGACGGATTTATTCAAGCAGCTTCTGCGGCAACGTGGGCTGGATGAGAGTTTTTTGTGCCCCAAGTATGAGAATCTTTTTAACCCATTAGAGATTAAGGGGGTTGAGGCGGCCGTAAGGCGTATTCGTAAGGCGAAAGAAGGGGGAGAGAAAATCGTAATTTATGGTGATTATGACGCGGACGGTATTACTTCGAGTACTTTACTAAACGATGCCTTAAAGAGTTATGGATGCAAGAAGGTTGAAATCATATTACCGAATCGGTTTATTGATGGCTATGGCCTAAACATGCCGGCTGTAGAAACGATAGCAAAGAAAAATGCAACTTTGATAGTGACGGTGGACTGCGGTTCTGGTTCAGAGGATGTAATTGCAGAGCTGAAGCGGCGTGGTATAGATACGATTGTGACTGATCACCACGAGATACCGAGCGTGCCGAAGTCGGCGGTAGCGGTAGTAAACCCGAAGCAGGGGGATAGAGATGGCATACGTATGGCTGGTGTAGGGGTAGCATTCACGCTAGCGCGAGCTTTAAATATGGATATGAATGGGGGCAAATGCGACGGTCAAGAAAAATGGTTATTGGACTTGGTAGTGATTGGCACAATTTGCGATTCAATGGAATTACGCGAAGAAAACCGAATCTTGACCTATTTTGGAATGAAGGTGCTAGAAAAAACGCGTCGCCCAGGCATTAAAGAACTTGCGCGAGTGGCGGGTGTAGATTTGCAAAAGCTGAACACGCATGCGATTGGTTTTCAGCTAGGGCCGCGCATAAATGCGGCAGGTAGAATGAAGAGTGCGGATTTGGCATTAGATTTGATGACGTCAAAAAGCCGATCGAAGGCGCTCTTGTTGGCGGAGGAGTTAGATGTATTGAATGGGGAGCGTCGAAAAGCGCAAGAAAAAGCGGTAGGAGAAATAGAGGTATCTGATAAAGATGCGGTAATCGTAGCGTGCGGCGATTGGCCAGAGGGAATTTTGGGGATAATCGCGGGGCGTTTGGTGGAGTTATATGAAAAGCCGGCTTTTGCTTTGACGAGGTTGGCGGACGGGCGCCTAAAAGGGTCGGGGCGAAGCTTTGGTGACTTTTCTTTAGCGAAAGCATTGCAAAGCTGTAGTGACGGATTGCTCTTGGCTGGTGGCGGTCACGCTGGAGCATGCGGAGTTAGTCTCGAGAAAGAAAACTTAGAAAAGTTTCGCGAAGAGATTAACGGCTATTATAAGAGTCTAAACTTGCGTGACCAAGAAAGATTTTTGCGTAGCAGGAGTGACTTAAAGTTGTCGGATTTGAGTGGTCTAACGGAGGAACTATTTGCGGAAATAAGTATGTTGGAGCCGTTTGGCGACGGCAATGCGGAGCCAGTGTTTGAGTTTGATGGTTACGTGCGTAGTCCGCGAGTATTAAAAGACAAGCACCTGTCGATTATGCTGCGCGATAAGAATGGGTGCGAGATGAAGATGATGGCATTTTATGCTCCAGAGGAGTGGAAGGGGCTTGAGAGTAATGCTAGGGTGCGTGTGCAGTTTACTTTAACGAAAAATGAATGGCATGGAAAAGTCTCAATCGAGGGAAATATATTGTCTCTTGAAAGCTTAGAGGAGATATGCTAAAATAAGCGGCAGTATGGCAATCAAAGTAACTAGAAAAGACCAGAATGAGGCCAACGAGAATATTATTCGTCGCTTCAATCGTAAGGTTCTACAGAGTGGCGTGATGGCGACTGCGAAGGAAAGCCTACGTTTCTCGAAGCCAATTTCAAAACGCGAACGCCGCCTAAAAGCTATTTTGCGCGACAAGCGCAAAGCTGAAAAGGCAGAACGCATGAAATTAGGTCTTAAATAGGAAATACCCCCTTAAGACGGGGTATTTTTTACGAAAAGAAAAAGGAGCAAAAATGATAGTTTTATTTGGATTAGCGGGTAGTGGTAAGAGCCTTCAGGGGCAGACGTTGGCCGATAAATACGGTTGGCGTTGGATGTCGATAGGGCAACTATTGCGCGATTTGAATGATCCGGAAATCACGGCAATTCAAAATCGAGGCGAACTGGTGCCAGATGAGTTAGTGGTGAATTTAATGCATGGTGAGATGATGAAGGAAGTCGAACTAGGACGAAATGCGATATTGGATGGTTACCCGCGTGACCAATGGCAAGCGGACTGGATAGTTAAACATGGTGATGACAAGTATATAGATGGTGCGATAATATTGGATGTCGGACGCGAAGAGCTTTGGCGTCGCCTAGAAGCTCGTGGTCGAGCGGACGATACGCGCGAAGCAATCGAGATACGCTGGGCGATTGTTGAACAAAATATTTATTCAATGATAGAGATACTCCAGGGGGCGGGCGTGAAGATGGCGCATGTGAATGGTGAAGGTGCAGTTGAGGAAATTACGCAGCGAATTGAGAATGTTTTACGCGATTGGAATATAATTAATGTTCAAGAAAGTCAGAACGAATAAATGGATCAGAAAAAAATAAGTGCAATGCGAGCGGGGGGTAAAATAATGGCAAAGATTCTTGCCGAGTTAAAAGATTATACCCAGCCTGGTATGACTGGAAAAGAAATTGACGCATGGGTGGCGAAAAAAATTACCGACTATGGTTGCGGTGTTGCCTACTATGAGCCAGAAGTTAATTTTCCTGGGTCAATTTGTATTTCGGTAAACGAAGAATTAGTTCACGGCATTCCGAAGGATATCGAGCTGGAGGTGGGCGATAAGGTTAGCTACGACTTGGTTATAAAATATCAGGGCTATTACGTCGACGCGGCGTTTACGATGATTGTGGGCGGAAAACCGACGGCGGCGCAAAAACATTTACTGAGTTTCACGGAGTCTGCATTATATGAGGGCATAGAACAGGTAAAGCCGGGCGCAAAGTTGGGCGATATTGGTTATGCTGTAGAAAAACAGCTCGAAAAAGGAAAATTGGGTGTTGTGCGTAATTATGTGGGGCACGGGATTGGCGAAAGAATGCATATGCCACCAGAAGTGCCGAACTACGGCAAACGTGGCCAGGGGTACGAACTGAAAGTGGGCGATACGATTTGTATCGAACCGATGTCTAGCCTAGGAAAACCAGACAATATGGTCGTAGAAGATGATGACGGTTGGACGGTTTGCCTTAAGGATGGGTCGTTGGCTTGTCATTTTGAACATACGATCCTCGTGACCGAAGACGGTTATGAAATCTTAACCCAGTAATATAAGATATGCTACAATAAGCTTATGGAAGAAAAAGCTCGCTTTGCAGTAGGGTTAGATGTTGGCACCAGCACGACCCGGGCCGTCATGGGCACCATTGGTCGTGATGGCAAGATATCGGTTGTAGGCTATGGCGAAGTTCCTTCTGAAGGGCTACGTCGTGGTATTGTAAAGGAGCTGATGTCTCCTCCGCGTGTGATTGACATGTGCTTACGCGCCGTGGAAGGAATGAGTGGCATTGAAGTAAACGATGCTACGGTAAATATAAACGGCTCACATATTGGTAGTACAAAAGTAGACGGCATGATTGCGGTTGGCGTAGCTGATCACGAGATTGACAACGAAGACATTAATCGCATTTCTGATGCGGCAATTGCTGGTAAGATTCCGGCAAATCGCGAGATTCTTTCTTTAGTTCCATATGAATATATTTTAGATGGCCAAGGTGGTATTAGAGAGCCATTTGGCATGCATGGCGCGCGTTTAGAGCTTCGCGCGAATGTAATTTCTGCCTTGACGCCAGATTGTGATAATGTGCGTAAAGTTTGCGATGCGGCAAATTTGCGTGCGCGAGCGCTAGAACCGTCTGTATTGGCGGCGGCAAGGGCCGTGGTAACGAATAGTCAAAAAGAAAACGGCGTAGGTTTGCTTGATATGGGTAGCGCTACGACTGGCTTAGCAATCTTTGACGAGGGTGAACTACAGTTTACGGGCGTGGTGCCAATTGGTAGCAATGATATTACGAACGATCTCGCTACGGTATTGAAGACAGTTCCAGAGATAGCGGAAGAAATAAAATTGCGCTTTGCCTCGGCAAAATTCGGAGAGACAGACAAGGACATCGTGATTAAGCGTGGACGCGAGGAATATCGATTCAGCCGCAAGGAGGTTGATGAAGTGGTCGAGGCGCGTCTTGAGGAGATTTTTGAGGGCGTACGCAAGTTATTAAAACATGCTGGATACGACAAGCGATTGCCAGAAGGCCTAGTACTAGTGGGCGGCGGTTCGAAGTTGCGAGATATCGATACGTATGCGCGCGATCAAGTAGAATTAGCAGTACGCTTGGCGAAGCCGGAAGATGTTTTGGGCGTTTCCGAAGAGATTAAGAAGCCAGAATATGCGACAGCAATAGGTTTAATGTATGCAGATGCGGAATTTCAAGAGGGCGAGGAAGCGCGTAGTGTGCAAGATATGTTTGTTGGCAAAAAGAAAAAGGCCGCCAAGGGAGATGGCTGGTTTGCGAAAATTCTGAAAAAGTTTAAATAGACCGAATGAGAGAAGTCTAGCAAAAAAATTGTTCAAATGTTACTATAAGATAAGAATTGAAGAAAAGTGAGGAGTTAATACATGCCTGAAGTAAAGCCAAGTGAGGTGGAGAGCACAGCTAGTATTAAAGTAATTGGCGTTGGTGGGGCTGGTGGCTCTGCCGTAAATCGTATGCGCGAAGCAGGTTTGAATGGTGTCGAGTTGATTGCGATGAATACTGATGCGCAGGCTTTGCATAATTCAAAAGCCGACGTAAAGGTGCATCTTGGGCATGAGACTACGAATGGGCTTGGCGCCGGTGCTGACCCGACAGTCGGTGAGCGTGCAGCTGATGAAAGCCGTGAAGAGATCAAGAACGCGTTGGCTGGTGCAGATATGGCCTTTATTACCTTTGGTGCTGGTGGCGGTACTGGTTCTGGTGCTGGTTATATCGTAGCAGAAGAGGCGCGCAAGCAAGATATTCTTGCTGTTGGTGTAGTTACAAAGCCATTCTCGTTTGAGGGCGCAAAGCGAAAAGCGAATGCAGATTGGGCAATAGAACATTTGGCACGCAATGTCGATGCATTGATTACGATTCCAAACGATCGTTTATTGCAGACAATTGATCAGCGCACGCCGATTCTTGAGACTTTTAAGATTGCTGACGAAGTGCTTCGCCAAGGCGTTCAGGGCATTTCGGAGTTAATTACCGAGCACAGCTTGATCAACTTGGACTTTGCTGACGTAAAGGCTATCATGAAAGACGCCGGCTCGGCCCTGATGGGCATCGGTCGTGCTTCTGGCGAGAATCGCGCAAGCATCGCCGCTCAGCAGGCGATTGAGTCACCACTAATTGAAGTTTCGATTGATGGTGCTCGTGGCGTACTCTTTTCGATTGCGGGTGGTTACGATGTGACGATGAGTGAGATGCAGGAAGCTGCGGAGCTAATTACGGCTAGCGTTAGCCCAGATGCAAATATTATTTGGGGTGCTTCAGTACGTCCAGAGCTTGAAGATGAAATTATTGTTACAGTGGTGGCGACAGGTTTTGATTCGGAGTATTATCGCGATGATCCACGCGCACAGGAGTATGGCCATAATGGTATCGATGCTCCGGTTTCTGCCACGAGCACGATGAATGAGCCTTTGACGGAGCCTAGCCAGACAATGGCAGATCCGGTTAAAGAAGCAGAGCGTCACGTCGAGAAAACGGAAGTAGAGACTCAGAGTGCTGATTTTGCCGAGCCTTCTACGGTTAATATGTGGGATAATATTCGCACCGACAATAGTAGTGACGACAGCGACATTCCGGCTATTTTAAGGCGTCGCAAGAAGAACAAAGATTAGGAGGACTTTCATGAGCCATCTAAAAATTGGCGAGAGTAAAGTCATCGAGAGTCGGGAGTCTCAGGACGGAACAATGATTCGTCGTCGTCGTGTATCTTTGGATGGGAAGCATCGTTTTACTACATACGAGCGAATTGAGAGACCTGGAATGATGGTGCGCAAGCGTAGTGGTTCGCGCGAGGCTTTTGACCGCGACAAGCTTGCTGGAGCGATTCGCAATAGTGTAGGCAAGTATTTTAACAGCGATTTAGACGTCCAAGATATTGTAGATAAGGTGGAAGATTTAATATACGACCAGGGTAAGGACGAAATCCCATCTAGCTTGATTGGCGAGACGATCTTGGAAGTGTTATCTGAAAAGAATGAGATGGCTTATGTTCGCTTTGCGAGCGTGTTTAAAGAGTTTAAATCTCTTGACGATCTAGAGCGCAGCATCGCAGAACAGCGTGAACGCATGAAGCAGCGAAAAGAAAAGGAGCAATAAAGATATGAGGGTGGTAGTAATTTGGCGCGAGGAAACGGATTATGCACGTTCGGTAATTGAATGGTTGCATGACTGTGAACGTCGAGTGGGCGTGGCGCCAGAAAGCTTATCGCCAGACGAGCCAGAAGGTGAGAGCTTGTGCAGGGCATACGATGTAGTGGAATATCCGACCATCTTAGCGATGAATGATGATGGCAAGATGTTGCAGATGTGGCGGGGGAGGGATTTGCCGCGTATTGATGATGTAACATATTATTTGATAGAGCATTAGCGAGACTCTACAGAGAATGTCTCACTCGCGGGTGAGACATTTTTTATTAATTTGAATAAATATGGTATAATGCAAGCATAAAGCGTTTGAGCAGCTATCAACTGCGAGCTGATGAAAGAACGACGTAGCTAGTGCGAGAAGCTAAGTCTAGTAGAATCATCCGTGAGTCTGCGTGAAGGATTAATCGAGTGCTAGAATAATCTAGAAATTGGATGGTACCGCTCTAAGGAGTTCCAATGAAAATTGGAATTTTTTTATGCAAAAGAAAGGAGTGCGTGGGCATGAAGTATAAATATGGTGAACGACGCCGAGCAAGCGAATACGAAAAAGCCTTGGTTGAGTTCTGGAAGAAAAATAAGACCTTCGAAAAATCGGTCGAAAACCGCCCGATAGACAATTCCTATGTGTTTTATGATGGTCCGCCTTTTATTACAGGAAATCCGCATCACGGAACTTTATTATCTTCAATCGTGAAAGACGCAGTGCCGCGCTATTGGACAATGAAAGGAAAACGCGTAGAGCGTCGCTGGGGTTGGGATTGTCATGGTTTGCCGGCAGAAAATTTCGTCGAAAAACAATTGGGTATTACGGATAGACGCGAAATCGGCACGAAATGGCCGCTTGAGACATATATTACAAAAGCACGCGAGTCGATGGTGGCGAATTCGGAGACTTGGCGCGGTACGATTGACCGAATTGGCCGTTGGGTAGATTTTGATAACTGTTATCGCACGATGAATAAGGACTTTATGGAGTCGGTTTGGTGGGCCTTTAAAACTCTTTACGAGAAAGGAAAGATTTACGAGGGCGAAAAAGTTTTGATGTATGATACGAAATTTGCGACTCCTGTTTCAAAGGCCGAAGTTACGATGGATAATGATGCATATCAGACGGTGACCGATCCGAGTGCTTTCGTAAAGTTTAAATTGGTCGACCGTGATGAATATGTTTTGGCCTGGACGACGACGCCGTGGACCTTGCCGGCTAACATGGCTTTAGCTGTGTCTAAGAAGCTCAAATATGGCCTGTATGACGTCGAAGGCGACAAAATGATTATGGCTAAGGATTTGGCGAAAAAACTCGTTGGAGAGGACGCTAAGGCCCTTAAAACGTATTCTGGAAGCGACCTGGAGGGCTTAAAATATATTCCATTATTTGACGCGAATGATGAGATTGCGCGCAATAAAAATGCACATAAGATTTGGGCGGCAGATTTCGTTTCAGCTGAAGACGGTACGGGAGTGGTGCATATTGCGCCGGCCTATGGTGAAGACGACTATGCGTTGGGAAAACGAAACAAGATTCCTGTACGTCATACGATTGATGATAATGGTTATTATTTCCCGGAGTGGGCCGAAAGATTGCATGAGATTGGCGTGCGCGATACGGACGAGAATGGTATTGAAGTATGGGCTGGAAATAAATATATTGCGAAATGCCTAGAGGAAAAAGGCGTAATTTGGAAGATCGAATATATTAAACACGAGTATCCATTCAATCCGCGTAGCAAGCAACGTATTATGTATCGAGCTTTTCCGAGCTGGTTCTTTGATGTCGAAGGTAGTAAAGCGTTGATGCTCGAGAAAAACGAAGATATTAACTGGTTCCCGGCTCATCTGAAATATGGTCGTTTTGCGAAGAATATCGAGCAGGCACCAGATTGGAACTTGTCGCGCGACCGTTTTTGGGCGACGGCAATGCCAGTTTGGAAAGGCGATAAAGGTTCGATAAAGGTTGTTGGTTCTTATGATGAACTATACGAGCTATCAGGTGTACGTCTGGAAGATTATCACCGTCCATGGGTAGATGAGATTGAATTCGATATCGATGGCGAGCATTTTAAACGTATAGATAAGGTGTTGGATTGTTGGTTCGAATCTGGTTCGATGCCGTTTGCGCAGCTACATTATCCATTTGAGAATAAAGAAAAGTTCGAGAAGAACTACCCGGCAGACTTTATCGTGGAGTACGTTGGTCAGGTGCGTGCATGGTTCTATTATGTACATGTAGTTAATACGGCGTTGTTTGGTGAGTGTGCTTATAAGAATGTAATTACGACGGGCACGCTAGCTGGCAATGATGGTCGCAAGATGAGCAAGTCGCTAGGTAATTATACTGATCCGAATGAATTAATGGATAAGTTCTCGGCGGACGCTTTGCGTTTCCAATTGTTATCTAGCCCAGTGCTTGCCGGTGAGGACTTTGCTTTGATAGACAAAGATGTTTCTGATACGGCACGCAAGCTGACAATGATTTGGAATGTTTATGATTTCTTCACGATGTATGCCAGTGTGGATGGTTGGGATTCAAAGAATAGCTGGAAACCGTCTGGAAAGACAACTTTTGGCGATTTGAAAAACCCGCTTGATCGTTGGATTATTTCGCGCTTACACCAAGTAAAGGCCGAGATTATTGAAGGGATGGATCAATATAATATACCGAAAGCGCTAGCTGGAGTATTGCCATTTATTGATGACCTCTCAAACTGGTTCGTGCGACGTTCGCGCCGGCGTTTCTGGAAATCTGAGGACGATGGCGATAAAGCTGAGGCGTATTGGACGTTATATACGGTATTGGTAAAGTTTGCTGCTGTAGTTGCGCCGTTTGTGCCATTCTTGGCGGAAGAACTTTGGCAAAATATGACTGGTGGTGAAGATGGCGAGTCGGTGCATCTTTTGAACTATCCACAAAATGTTGAGGTTGACCAGAAAGTCTTGGACGATATGGCACGTTGTCGCGAGATTATTAAGGACGGTTTGGCTTTGCGAATGGTGCGCGATGATGGTTTTGGCCAAATTAAGGTGCGTCAACCATTGGCGAAGCTAACATACGGCGGAGATAAGCTTGAAAAGTTTTACGAGAACATCATTGCCGAAGAGGTTAATGTTAAGAAAGTTGTTCATGGCGAAGAATTAGTACTCGACAAAAAGCTAACAAAAGGACTACGCGAAGAAGGATTTGTTCGCGAGTTGATTCGTTTTGTTCAGGCTGCACGCAAAAAAGCTGGGCTCAATGTTGACGATCGCATTAAGCTTTCAGTATCGGTAAAGGTTCCAGCCAAACACCTTGAAATGCTCAAAAATGAGGTATTGGCGACCGAATTCTCGACTGATGCTAATTATGGATATGATGAAATAGCTAAAATTGAAGGGGAAAATGTAACTATTTCGTTAGAAAAAGCCTAATAATTCATACGCCTAGTCTTAACGCAATAATCGTTCGACTGGGCGTATTTTGTTGCCGCGAAAAGCATAAAATTATGCAGAATATGCATATTTTTAAATATCAATAGCGGGGTAGTGGAAATATTTTTAGAATTTTTCAAGGGAGATTTCGCCTCTGTTAAATTTGACAAATATGCTAAAAATAAGCATAAGCATGCTTGACAAAAAAGCACAAGTGTGATAGCATAAGGACAGTTGGAACAGAAACCAACACAAAAACGAAAAATCAAATTCCAAAATCGGGTAATAAGGAAGGAGAAAACGAAAAACAAAAAAGAAAGGAAAAATAAAAATATGAGTCAATTTGAAAAAATGACAATTCCGGGAATGGCCGATGGCATCGTAGATGACCAGGAGCAATTCGAGGAACAACAAAGAAAAAATGAGGCTCAGCTAGAAGCGGAAATTGAAGATAGTAAAAACGATTCATCTCTTGATAGCCTAATTGGCTACGACGATCGCGTAGAATTCATACCGTTCAAAGAAGTAAAAATGAGTCCAGAACAACTTGCCAAACTTGCCAAACGAAGACAAGTAATAGGACACGCTTTACTATCTAAATTAGCTTCTTAAATACAAAATAAGTAGTAAAAGGAGTATGCCTATAAGATAGAAAAAGCAAAATAATAAAAAACTAAAGGAGTATGCCTATAAGATAAAGAATAAAAATGCAGAAGGAGACCAATCACTAGCCATTGGTCTCTTTTTGTTTTGCATGTTGACAAATTAGAAATGCTAGTGCTAAAATCGAGGCAAAATAGGTCAAAATAAAAATAAAAAAGGAATAATAATGGAAAGAGCCCCAAGAAGAGAATCAGCTGGCGAAACCCGTACAACTAAGGAGCGAAGCCGAGTAATCTATAATAATAGAGGAGACATGTCGCACTCTGCGTTCGTGGAGTTAGCTGAGGGAGTTATTTCAGATTTTAAATTTTCAAAATTTGCTAAAGGTGAATACTCCCATGATCAAATGGCGCAGCTAGAAGAAAAGTTAAGAGAGGCGAGAGAGCAGCCTACTGGTGCGGCGAATCCAGAACCGGCTCCAGCCCCAGCTCCGGCGCCAGCACCACGCCCAGCGCCGCGTGCTCCTGAGACTCCAAGTAACAGTAGTACGGCTGAGAATGCTGGGATGGAGAGGGGATCTAATAATACCAGCAACGGTAATATGGGGAGGGCGGTAGCTGCAACCGCTGCTATATTGGCCGGTACTGCTGCCGTGTCTGCTGTCGTTGGCGCAGGCTTAGGTGGTGCATTTAATGGCGGGAAGGCTCCGGAAGCGACGCAGCAGGAAGAGGCTGATGCAGCTGCAGCAACCGAAGCTCAGGAAGATGGCGAGAGTTTTGATATTAGCGACAACTATCGCGGTCGTTTTGCGGACGAAACTGGTAATTACGCTAACCCAAACAAAGACAAGCCGTGGAACTTCGGCGAATCGTATGAATACACAACTCCGGAAGCTTTTAGAGAGGAAGTTCAAGAAGTGGCAAAGCATGAGCCGGCGATGTTTGCATCATGGTACTATGATTTGGACGACTCTGTGAAAGTACCTGGTACCGAAAATATGTCGATGGCCGAATTGCAGCAAGCGATGATGGAAGACGAAGACTTGCATAAGCAGATGGTAGAGACATTTATTGCGGTCACTGAGGATGCCGAATTTAATGAAGACACGGTTACGGGCGAGTACACGAACGTTTATGCGCAGACTACTGGCGGTAATGGTGAACAAATTACTTCCGAGAATACTCACGCCGTGCATTGTGTGACAAACGAGAATGGATCGAAAGTTGTAGTAATGACATATAAGACCAAAGATGGCAGGACGGTAACGTTGACATTCCGCGAAGCTTGTGGCTTGCAGAACATTCGTAAGACGGGAACTCCTGAATCGGATAAAATTATTACTTCTACGCCAGAAATCGAGACGCCGGAGCCGGATAACCCGGATAATCCAGATAATCCAGATAACCCAGATAACCCGGATAATCCGGATAAGCCAGACAAACCGGATAAGCCGGATGAGCCGGATAAGCCGGACGAACCAGATGAATTAAAGGAAAAGACCGACTTCGAAGAAGATGACGTTATTCGTGACGATGATGCTGGCACGGAGTGGCCAGGTGACGAAGAGGCGATATCCGAAGAAACTAAAACAGAAAAGCCGTCGACTCCTGCGAAAGAAGATTTCCATGAAGATACGGGCAATTACAGTGAGCCAGAGCCGGCTTCGGAAGAGTCACAACACGCCGAGCAGCAAACAAGTTCGCATGAAACTAAAGAAGAGCAAGAATCTAAAGCTGAGGAAAGCAAGGCGGCAGAGACGCAGAAGGAAGCGAACGATAGTGGCAACAAGGCAAATCAGGCAGCAGAGTCGAAATCCTCTAGTGAAACTAAGAGTGAAGCCCAGAATTATGATACAGATAATGACGGGGAATTTAGTGAAGAAGAGAGAGAAAATCTCCCTTGGTAATAATTAAGGACTTTGTTAGTAAAAAGGAGTAATACATGCCAAAACAAAAGAATATCAACTTTAAACGGAGACTGATAGTCGCAGGTTTGTCAGCGTTGACGTTCGCGATGTTGGTGCCGGCAGCATCCACATATGCATGGGGGCCGGATCGTCCAACCTATACGATGAAGAAACCGGCAGATCATCCGACTTTCAACTCCATTACCGATAATAATGTTATCGGTGACGAGCGCGACTTCGTACGCGTGACCGAGGTGGGCGGTAACGGTAAGTACGTAAACGAGCTCAAGATTACGCCAGGTAAAACCTACGAAGTCTATATCTTCTACCACAATAATGCGGCTTCAAACTTGAATGGTAGTGGTAAGGGTCTTGCTAATAAAGTAAAAGTTCAGAGCAAATTCCCATCGAAGGTTAACTCTTCTAGCAAGGGTACGATTAGTGCAACAATTTCTGCAGAGGACTCAACGCCAAAGTCGGTGTGGGATGAAGCTTACTTTACGACTGATTCAAAAGAGGACGTTGAGCTGAGATATCTCCCAGCAACAGCAATCATAAAGAATCAAGGTAAGCTAAACGGTACGGTTTTGAGTACAGAATTGTTCACTACGGGCGACTACATTGGTTACAATAGCCTAAGCGGTGTATTGCCTGGTTGTGAGGAGTTCTCTGGTCATATCGTATACCGCCTACGCGCGGAACAGGCTAGTTCTTCAGTAGCAAAAACAGCTTCTTTGGATGGAAAGAACTTCTTCCAAGATGTAACTGCAAAACCTGGTGACACGGTAACTTATAAGATTACCTTTAAGAATACTGGTTCAAAAGATTTAACTAATGTAACCTTCCGCGATAAACTTCCTACGGGCGTTACCTTGGTTCCTGGAAGTGTTAAATTATACGACGATGGAACCAAGAAGACTGTAACCTTGTCGGATGCGGTAGTTGCAAACGGCGTTAATACTGGTTTGTTTGGTATTAATGTTACTGGTACTTTAACCTATCAAGTAAAGGTTAATGACGATATCGTTAAAAATGGTAGCTGTGGCACGAATAGCTTTAAGAATATTATTAATGCCACAACTGACCAGACTGGTACTAAGACCGCAACTTCAACTATTAAGGTTGAAAAGACTTGCGAAGAGCCAGATCCATGTAAGAATGAAGATGGTTCCATTAAGCCTGAATGTTGCGATCAAGAAGAATACAAAGATGCTCCTGAATGCGAAGAGCCAGATCCATGTAAGAATGAAGATGGTTCTATCAAACAAGAATGTTGCGACCAACCTGAATACAAAGATTTGCCACAATGTAAAGAAGAACCAAAACAGGTTCCAGAATTACCAAATACTGGCCCTGGTGAAATAGCCTTGGCGGTAGTGGCTGCAGTCTGTGTAATTACTGGTGTTAGCTATTGGTATCGTAGCCAAAAAGAAGTTGCCGAGGTTCAAAAAGGAATCAAAGGTAACGGTGGCAAAAAATAAAAGATTGTAATTAGCTCCTTTATACATCTTTATAAAAATAGACGCTAGTTCGGGTATGCTGGCGTCTATTTTGTGCTATAGCTATTGATTTATTTAGATATATATGATATAATATAATAATCAAGTGTTTTTTTAACGCTTGCGTAACTGTGGTTTAGAATCCGAGAGGGGTGGTAAAAATGGTAAAAGAATTATTAACGCCGAAATATGCTCCATACATACTTGCCGTGAGCGCGCTGTTCTTGGCGGGTTGCCTTTGCCTCGTTCATGATTGCTTCAGGAAGTATATCCCGAGCCGGTTCGAGGAGTGTAAGAAAAATCGCAAGATGCGCAATATATTGCGCTTGGTGGCGCTCCTGGTAGGCGCGATTGTTTTAATAGCCGCGTGCCTTTATTACAGCTTCTTCATTGGTATTGCGGTATCTCTTTTGGGCTTTGGAGACTCTATCGCTTATGCCTTCTGGAATGGCGGCTTTGTGGCTACTGTGACTGCCTGTATTGTTGGCTGGCATAAGCGGACAACGAAGACGACGAAGACGACGAAAAGCCGCGCTCGCGATCGGTAACCTAAGCCTAGCGCCCCAATAGGGCGCTTTTTCATGTACTGAACATTTTTGTGCTTAGGCTTGAAATATGGGGTAGTTTTTGATATAATAGCGCAAGTAATAAAGGAATTTTATGAAAAAAGCAGTCATAAAGGTTGGCGGCAAACAGTATATTGTCGCTGAAAAAGAGACCCTCCGTGTGGACCTCCTCCCGGAAGGAACTAAAGATCTCGCTTTAGATGCTTTGCTCGTAATTGACGGCGATAAGACCACTGTTGGTGATCCAACCGTTAAGGGAGTAAAGGTGAAGGCGAAGGTCGTAGAAGCAAAGGTAGCTGGCGACAAAGTTCGCGTTATTCGCTATCACTCCAAGAAACGTGTTCATACTGAAACTGGACATCGCCAAAAATACTCAGAGATTGAGATTCAAAGTATTGGTAAATAAAAAAGAAAAATTCACCCCACAGTTGGGTGAATTTTTTTTGTGTTTTTTTAAATGTTTTTGCTTATTTGTGGTATCATATAAACATAACAATAATGCCCCTTGGAGTGAGGGCTATAAGTGGAGGAAAAATGAGCAAAAAGAAAAAGACGATGCTTGTTGCAGCGATTGTGTTAGGTATTGCCGTATTAGGTTTGGCCGCAGGTGTATATGCGAAGTATATTGCTTCGCTTGAGGCAAATCGTGGTATTGCCGATGTTGCAAAGTGGACATTTGAAGACGAGAACAAAGGCAATGGTCTTCTGACATGTAATTTGGATAAGACCTATAACACCAACACCCTTTCTGAGGGGAAAATTGCGCCAGGGACTTCTGGCACTTGCACGTTTAGTGTTACGAACAAAAATAGTGAAGTTGGCGTTGATTATACGATTACGCTAAGTGGTGTCACTAATCAACCGACGAACGTAAAGTTCTATAAGACCAAGAGCGGTAGCGGTGATAATATTACCTATACCGATGAGCTCACTACGACTAATGGTAGCGTCACTGGCACTATAAATGCGGGAGTGGCGACCGCGCAAACGGAAACGATTTATTGGGTGTGGCCATATGAGACTGGTGCCGTGGCGAATGGCGTAGCTCAAGGCGATAGCGCCGATACGACTGACGGCGAGAGCGCTGCGACTGCTACAGAAGTAAAGACAATGACTGCAACTTTTGCTATTAAGGGCGTTCAGGTTCGACCAACAGAACAATAAATCGAACAATAAATGTGGAGACTGCTTCAGTCCCCACACGGGTAATGAATAAATAATTTATTATCCATGTGAGGACTGAAAAAGAAGGAGTGCGTGTGAAAGAAAGTAAAGAAAAGCGAAATATTCTACCAGTAGCGATTATTATATTGTTGCTGTTGTTGGTGTGTGTTTTGCTTTGGTTTCTTTTGAGGCCGCAACCAGAATTGACTAAAATTCCGACTGGGAACATTGATGTGTTCGATATTAGAATCGGATGTCTTTGTAGGGGCAAGGATAAAGATGGCAAGACCGATGATGGCGGCGATGATGAGTGCGGCAATGATGCGGATGGTTTTTACCCGAATGTATCGCCTGGCGCAAGTAGTCAAAAGAAAGATACGGAAAAGAAAATTAATGGTGATACTGATACTGATGTAGATGATGCTGGGATTGTTTATGTGGATGATGACAACGGTTGGTATGTGTACCAGAAGAATTTAGAAATATTCAACAATGCTGCTTTTGAATATACAAATAAGATTGCGCCAGGAGTATCAAATTCATACGATTTTAAGGTTCACAATGAAACTAGCAATACGATTCGCTACAATATCGAGTTTGCCGAAGAATCTGAGTATGCGATTAATATGAAATATCGCCTAAAGAGAGCTGGGGCTTATGTGGTCGGTAGTGAGACGGAATGGGTAAACGCGAGCCAGCTTTTGACAGCGATGAAGCAGTTGGTTAATGACGGCGTGGATTCATATACTTTGGACTGGATGTGGCCGTATGAGGACGGGAAAGATGATCAAGATACGGAAGCTGGAAAGAACATGGAGTCGGAATATTATTTAGGCATAAAGGTGAACTTCGAGGGAGTATAGGATGACGCAAAAGAAACACATGCGGATATGGCAAATCGTCTTGTTGGGCGCGATGGCGGCTTGTGCTTCGTTTATTACGAGCGTTTGTGTTGCGAAGATGGTTGGTAGCCAAGTAGAGTTAGAGGCCGAAGCAAGACAGATAGCGAAATGGGCCGTAGCAATAACTGGTTGTTCTGACAATGGGGTCGATTTAGTGGCGGGTGGCGATATAAAGAGTTGTTCTTTGAATGTGGCAAATAACTCAGAAGTAGCAAGCAATTATGTGATTGAGGTGTCAAATATACCGAATGGCGTGAAGGTTGGCTTGGGTACTAATGGTACTTTGCTAACGCCGCAGAATGGTATTGTCCGTTTTTCGGAGACTGGCGGAGCGCTGACTATGAATGATAATAGGAATCATGTTTTGCGTTTTGGTGCAGATTTGGCGACCAGCGTAATTAATGAGAATGAGATAACTGTAGGCGTATTGTTTGTGCAGGAGGGGCCACGATGATGCGAAAGTGCATGAGAGTGCTTGCGATTATTGCAATATCGGGTTTGCTGTTGAGCATCTGCGCGATTAATACACGGGCAAAGTATGCATCTAGAGCCGAAAGTACAGTGCAACTTAGCGTCGTAAAGCCGCATTATACAGTTGCTTTTAATGCCAATGGCGGTACCGGTACGATGAATGATCAGGATTTTACTTACGATACGGTGCAGGCTTTGAGGACGAATAGTTTCACGCGGTATGATTACTATTTCGTAGCTTGGAATACGGAAGCGGACGGTAGCGGCGACTCTTACGATGATGAGGAAGAGGTATTGAACTTATCGGAAACTGGTACGGGTACGATAACTCTATATGCGCAGTGGGAAGAAAATGCGATGCATATGGTATTTGAGCTTAATGGCGAATGTGTTTTTCATGGTTATGATATACAACAGGGAACAGGGGAGAGCTATATTACAGGGAATGGTTGCGAAGTTGGTGGCGTAAATTATGCAGACGGCACGCATAAGTTTATAGATACTGGGGTGCAGTTATATAGCCAAAGTAATTATGAAAAGGATTACGAGGTGGGATTTACGATTGTCGCTTACGATTCAAATCACCAGTATAAAGAGCCGGGCGATAATGCTATTCAGGCGTCGTTTATGAATACAAAATTGGAGAATTCGGGTAGGCATTTTCCGGGTCTAGTAGTTCGTAAAAATAATAATAATATTGAAGTCACCCAAACGATCAATAATGTAAAACCAACTCCTGGTTTGCATTCTGCTGCGACGACAACTAAAGTTACGGTCGCTAGGGTAGACGGGGTGGTGTACTATGCCTTTAATGATGATCCTTTTACGAGATTGCAAGATATAAATGGAACATCTGATTATTTCGATACGACTGTATGGTTTGGTGCGGCAGCTAAAGCAGATGGTGTAACGCCAATGAGGTTTATAGATGCAACGTTGACAGATATGTACATAAAGATGGGCGAAAAAGGTGTCAATAAGCATACTGTTTCGTTTGATGCGGGTGGCATTACTAGCAATCCGGCGGATATTACGGTTATCGGATCGCGAAAAGTTGGCAACACATTGCCAGTTTTAAGCGATCAAAATGGGCATTTCTTCAGAGGTTGGTATACGGAACAGGACGGAGGCGGCGTTAAGGTCACCTCGGATACTGTGATTGAAAGCAATATGACCCTCTACGCCTATTGGCGCGACAGCGATTCCGTCTGTAATATAGGGGCGTCTGGATACAATACGCTTCAGGGGTGTATCGATGCGGCTGGGGCGTCCGATATAATAACGCTGATAAGTGATGTGAATGAGCATATAACTATTAATAGTGGAAAAGTTATTATGATTGATCTTGGCGGCTATACGTTAAGGGATAATAATGTCGGCGCGGCGGTAGTTAAGAACAAGGGTGATTTGAGGTTGATTAACGGTACGATTACTTCTTCGGTAGACTTTAGCGTTATCGATAACGATCCGAGCGCTAAGTTGTCGGTTGGGCAGGACTTAAGGGTAATTGCAACTGGCACAAAACAGGCGATTTATAACGATGCTGCCGAGCTTCATATAACTGATAATGCGTATTTGAGTTCAGTTTCAACTATACGTCCTGCACTAGAGAATCATAGCAACGGTGGCAAAATTTATGTTGAGGGCGGTACGATTATCTCTGCTAACCAGCAGGGAATAAACAATAAGGCTGGAAAGCTAACGATTGGCGTGCAAGATGGAGCGATTAATGCCGATTCGCCAGTTATCCAAGGTGCGACTTACGGAATCACTACCGGCAATAATAATATCTCTATGTATGATGGCATTCTGAGGGGCGAAACAGGGGTAATTGATAATCCTGGAAGAATTACTGCTACCGAGAGTGGAGCTACGGCGGTTGGTATAAATCCAGTAGTGACAGAGATTATTGATGGCGTTACGTATAAGGTACTCTATTACGAATAATAATGATTTGGGTGTCCGTAAAGTGCTAATGGTGTGCTATTATAATTGTTAGTATGAGCGTGGTAATTGGAATAATAATCGGTATATTTATGCTAATGTTCCTCGTGACGGCGCATGAATTCGGACATTTTATCGCGGCGAGACGTAATGGAGTCGAAGTCGAAGAATTTGGCATCTGTTTTCCGCCGCGCGCAATTGCTTGGCGAAAGGTTGGCGGCAAGTGGCGCCGTCTCAAAAAGAGTGAATGGAGCAATCCGCCTGGGAAGGGTACGATAATATCGCTAAACTTGTTGCCGATTGGCGGTTTTTGCCAAATGAAGGGCGAGAGCGATGCGGATACCGAAAAGGGTAGTTTTGGTGCGGCAAATTTTTGGGGGAAAACTAAGATCCTATTCGCTGGTGTTGCAATGAACTGGGCGGTAGCTTTTGTGTTGCTGACAATTCTAGCATGGATTGGTATGCCACATTTCTTGGATGGACAATTCATGATTGAAAATGATGTTAAAGTGATCGTAGATGAGCCAGTGAAAATTGGTGAAGTTATAAAAGATAGCCCAGCGGAAAAGGCGGGGCTAAGGAGTGGTGATTCGGTAATAGCGATGCGCGCTATCGATGACGGGTCGGAGTCTGAAGAAATAGTGAAGACGGAAGATTTGTTAGAATTCAACAAAAAACATGCAGGCGGTTACGTATATATGAATTATGAGCGTGACGGTCATGAGATGTTGGCGGAAATAAAGCTAAATGATAGCGATGCAGATTATTTGCTTGGTGCGGGCATTTCGGGTAGCGTCAGATACATGAGCTCTTGGAGTGCACCGATTGTTGGGTTGGGGACTACGGCGCAAATAACGGGGGAAACATTCAAAGGCGTAGGAATGCTGCTATACAATTTAGTTAGTGGTGTAGTGCAACAGATTAATCCGAATGCGGAAGTGCGCGAGAGCGGCGCTAAGGCAATTAAAAGCGCGGGCGATTCGGTAAGTGGGCCGGTAGGCATAATTGGCGTATTGTTCCCGGCTTTTGCGGCGAGTGGCCTAAATAACTTGATGTTCTTGGTCGCCTTAATATCAATTTCGTTGGCATGTATGAATGTTTTGCCAATTCCAGCTCTAGATGGTGGAAGGTGGTTATTAATTGCAATTTATCGTTTGCGAAAGAAGAAATTAACTAAGGCGAAAGAAGAAAAGATTGTTGGGCGAGCTTTTATGGTGATCCTGATTTTAGCAGCTATCGTAACAGTAATTGACATTATAAGGTTGTTCTAATGAGTGAACGTCGCGGTGGACTAATAGCGTCAAAATTAGATGGGATGCGCAAACGCGCAAAGAAAGATGAAAAGTATAAAAAACGCTTGACGGTTTTTTGGGCGTTGGCGATTACGTTATGGGTCGGTTTCGTATTCTTTGCGGCGCAGATTGTGGTGTTTTTGATTGCGCGCATACTTATTAATGCAGTTAACTGGTCAATAAATGAGAATGTGGCGCAGACGGTATGCATGGTGATTTCTTATGCGTTAGCGTTAGGGGTGCTTATATTGGTGGCAAAAAAGATTTTTAGCGCTCAGGTTACGCGCGATAGTTTGGGCTTGCGCGGTTTACCTACTTGGACGGATATACTGTTGTCGCCGGTGGGCTACATCGTGTCCTTGTTGGGTGCGGTTGCGATAGTATATGTGATGCAATTAATTTTGCCGGTAGTGAATTGGTCGGAGACGCAAGATGTTGGTTTTAATAATGTTGTGTCGTCGACGGATCGAATTATTACTTTTGTAGCTTTGGTGATTTTTGCGCCATTAATGGAGGAATTGATATTTCGCGGATATCTTTATAGTCGCCTGCGCGGGAAGATGAGCGCATTGCCGGCAATAATCTTGGTATCCGTATTGTTTGGCGCGATGCATGGGCAATGGAACGTGGGAATTGTAGTTGGCGTGATGAGTGTAGTTTTATGTATAGCGCGTGAGATGACGGGTACTATATATGCGGGCATATTGATGCACATGATTCGTAATGGCATAGCGTTTTATATGCTTTATGTTAATCCGATGGGGTTGTCTGGATTTGGGGCAGTTGTGCCAGTGCTGCTACCATTCTTGGTATAATAGGTTATATGCCGGAGTTGCCAGAAGTAGAGACTATTAGGCGTGGGCTGGATAAGTTTATTTTGAATCAGACGATTCAAGAAGTGCATATTTTGTGCGAAAAGAGTTTTCGAGGTGATAAAAAATGGCTATTAGGGCAAAAGATTATTAAGATAGATCGTCGGGGCAAAGCTTTGTTGATTCAACTCGAGAACAATATGTGGATGATGGTGCATTTACGCATGACTGGTCAGATGATTTTTGTGGGTGATGAAAAGTTTGCGGCTGGACATCCGGATGGCGGTTTTACGGAGAAGATGCCAGGGCGACATACGCGCGTGTATTTTGATTTTACAAATGGCACGCACTTATATTTTAATGATCAACGTAAGTTTGGTTTTATAGCCGTGTTAGATGAGTTGGGTCTACATGAGGACAAATTCTTGAATAAGTTAGCGCCAGAGCCGTGGGATATGAAACCCGATGATTTTTGGGCCATGTTGCAACGTCATAAAGTGGCGCCAATTAAGGCAGTGATACTTGATCAGAGTAATATTGCGGGAGTGGGGAATATTTATGCGGATGAGGGGTGTTTTTATGCGAAGATCTTACCTTGGCGAAGATGCGACAGTCTTGATCGCGATGAGGCAGATTTGCTGCTAAGGGGGCTTTGTGAAGTAATGCAGGCCTCGATTGACAGTGGCGGTTCGACAATGAAAGATTACGTACGCGCAGATGGCACGAAGGGGAGTTATCTGGAGAAATTTGCGCAGGTATTTCGTCGTGAGGGGCTGGAGTGTCGACGTTGTGGTGGGATGATTGAAAAAACACGAGTGGCTGGACGCGGCACGCATTATTGCAAGGGGTGCCAGAAATGATAAAAATCTTCTATGGCAACGATCGCCAAAAAGCTCAGGAGGCCGTCAATAAGATTTTGGGGAAGGAATATGAGTTAATAGAGGCCGATAGTATTACGCGGGCAGATATGGATTCTATTTTTCGGGGCACGTCTCTTTTTGGCGAGAACCGTAAGATATTATTAAAGGATTTAAGTGAGAACAAAGAATGTTGGGAATCATTTCCAAATTATTTAGATACAGCTCACGATGTTGTGGTTTGGCTTTCGACATTAGATAAACGCTCGGTTACATATAAGAGTATCTCAAAGAACAAGGCGATTGAGTTTAAGGAATTTGCCGTTGAGGTGAATGTAGATCGGTTCTTGGCCTTTAAAGTGTTCGATGAGGCTTTTGCGGGACATGGGGCTAGAGCGGTAAAGATGTGTGAGGAACTTGAGCAGACGAGTGATGCTTATCTAACGATGGGAGCATTCGTTTCGCAGGCGGGCAAGAAGCTTGAAATAGGAAAGCCGAAAGCCACAAGTGCCATAAAAATACTAGCGAAGGCTGATTTGGATATGAAAAGCACAGCAATAGACGGTTGGGAAATATTGAAAATTGCTTTATTAATGATTTCGAGCACGAGATAGATAATGAATGCAACAAAAAACCTCCGTTGTTGATGGCGGAGGTTTTTGATCCAATTAAGCAGCGTGTACTTCGACGCGAGTGCGTGGCACGCTTTTGCCAGAGAAGTGGTTCTTCTTGGTTTTTACGAAAACAACTTTACCATCGATGGCTGCATGAATAGTAAAGTTGCGGCTCATGAAGGTGCCGGGACCGGCAATCTTCGTAGCGCCAGTTTGGCGAACGAGTACTTCGCCAGTCTTTACCTGTTGGCCACCGAAACGCTTGACGCCAAGTCGTTGGCCGGCATTGTTGTGTAGGTTTTTGCTGGTACCGCCAGCTTTGACATGTGACATACTACTTTTTCCTTAATACTATTATTTGACGCGCAACGATTTGGTCCTCTCGGTAATACAAGAGGTCATCGTAAGACGCATAACGATACTTTATGGCATTATACCCCAGCTTGTCGATTTCGTCAAGGATATTCACCCCTGAATATGAGCCGTCTGGCCGTTTCCAGGAAGGAGTAGCTAAGGCAAGTTGAGTACCTGCAGAGATTTGGCTACCGATATTTTTAAGAAAACCAACTAAAAGCATTTTGGCGTCTTGTTGAAGCTGCTTAAGCTTGATTTCGGCTGGCGGAGCGGAAAGTGGATGACCGAGGTATATTTCGGAGGCGATATAATCTGGTTTTACGGCTTTCCATTGATGGTCGGTGGCGTCGCCAGCTTCGAGATAGAGCCTTGGCGCATTGGATTTCTGGAGGCGCGGAGTGCGACCGGCGATCCAATCAAGGTTTTTCTGTGAATATTGAATCATTTTTTCGGATAGGTCGGTGCCATAGGCGGAGTAACCCATCAAAACTGACTCTTGGAGAATCACGCCAGTACCACAAAATGGATCAAGTATGGTGCCAGATTTGGCGCCAGTGGAAGCGAGATTAATGAGAATCTGGGCGAGCTTGGGTGGGAGCATGCCGACAAAGGCGTCGCGGGCGGGGCGAACTTGGTCGCGTTTGGCGTAGGCGGTAATGTTTTGGGTGCCAATAGAAATGCCGGTATACTTGCTAAATTTGACGATTTCGATGTGATTGGTTTTTTCGCCAAGTTGGTTGTGATGGGAGGTGGCGGACGTGAGGATGGGGGATTTGCCGTTCGGTACAAGGCGGACGTTGCGGCCGTGACGTTTTAGCATATTCTTGTATTTAAGAGCGAGCTCCCAAGTTTTGCGAGGGTTGGCGTGTTCGGAGTAATCCGAAATGCCAAGAGTAATTTTTCCATCGGGTAGTTTGGATAAGAAATCTTGGATGGGTTCGTCAAGAATCTGTGCCGCCTTGATAGTTCCACCCAGACGATTGAGCGGGATTGAATGCGCGGTGACTAGTGCGAGTTGTGGCGCGATGTGTTTAACTTTGCTGCTCGAAAAAATCGCCTCGAGCTCGGCGAGGGATATTTTTGGTTCACGTCCTAGTACCAAAAGGAAAGTCATTGTGCTAATATTGTAGCATATGTTTAAGAAAATTCTAAGTGTCGTAACGCTGATTTTGGTGGCGTTTATTGCATATAACGCGTTTAGCGCTAACGTAGTAATAGACGGTCAGACGATGACAATGCTGGAGGCGACTTGGTACTCACTCAAGAGTATTAATATTTGGGTTTTATTGCTGATTATCCCGGAACAGATTTTGATGTATTATGCGGCGGGGCAGATTTACTTTGCATTTTTGCGGCAGCGTAAAAGTTTTAAGATATCGCAGGCAAAATTGACGCGAATCTCGTTGGAGATTAATTTCGTAAACCATGCTTTGCCGTCTGGTGGTACGAGCGGTTTAGCTTATTTGATTTGGCGTCTAAAAGATTATAATATTTCCGCTGGACAGATTAGTTTTATACATATTCTGCGTTATGGCATTTGCGCAGTGGGGAATGCATTGCAGACGATGGCGGCAATTGGGGTAGTTTTGATTGCTGGCTGCGTGATTCCTGGCGGTATGTGGTCGATTTGGCTATCGGCTTTGATCGCTTTTGGAATTATCGGCTTGATTGCGGTGGCGTGGTTAATTGTGCGTAAGCAAAAGAATATCGACTGGTTGGCGGATATCTCGTCGAAGTTTATCAATAAGATAGTGCGTAAGATTACGCGTGGAAAAAAGCGTAAGTTCCTTAAAGAAGAATCAGTCACGAAGTTTTTTACGGATTTGCGTGAAGATTATCTGAACCTAAAAAAGAACCGTCGTATTTTGGGTAAGCCGATGATTTGGGGATTATTCTATTCGTTCTTAGAATTGGCGACTTATTGGGTGGTCGCATGTTCGTTGGGGCATCCGGAGATTTTGCCGCAGATTATGATTGCGGAAGGGGTCGGTAGCGTGGTTGGTACGGTTATGGTCACTCCTGGCGGTATGGGCGGCTATGAGGGTGCATTTGTGGCCGTCTTAGTTGCTACGGGCGTCGATTTGCATGTAGCAACAATTACCGTAATTGTGACGCGCGTATTTGTGATGTTGGGTACGATTATTAGCGGCTATGGTTTCTATCAGCACGCATTAATGCAACGTCCAGATAAATTCAAGGCACCAGAGGAATAATTGTGGAGCCAACGCAGGTATATAGCGTATCGGATTTTCAAGCGGTCTGTAATCAAATTATGGAGACCGCTTTTTCAGGCGTAGTAATAGAAGGCGAGGTGGCGAGCTTCAAAGTTAATCAGGGTAAATTCGTCTTTTTTGATCTGAAGGATGAACAGTCGAGCGTGGGCTGCTTTATGATGAAATTTGCGCTACGTTTTCCGTTAGAAGATGGCATGAAGGTGCGTGTGCGAGCGGTGCCAAAATTGACAAATTGGGGTAAGTTTTCCTTGACGGTGCAGGCAGTGATGCCGGTTGGTGAGGGTAACTTGAAGAAAAGCTTCGAGCTATTAAAGAAGAAGCTAACAGCCGAGGGATTGTTTGCGCCTGAGAAGAAACGCCCGTTGCCAGACAATATCATAAGAATTGGTATAGTTTCAAGTACGCAGGCGGCGGGATATGCGGATTTTTGTAAAATTCTGAATGAACGTTGGGGCGGCCTAGAGGTTCAAGTGGCACATACGCAGGTACAGGGAATGGTGGCGGCGGATCAAATCATCAAGGCGTTGAATTATTTTAACGAGCGTGGCGAAGTGCAGGTTATTGCAGTGATACGTGGGGGCGGCTCGGCGGATGATTTGGCGGTGTTTAATGACGAGGCGCTCGTTAGGGCGATTGCGGCTTCGAAGATTCCAGTTATAACTGGAATTGGACATGAGGTGGATGAAAGTCTCTGTGATTTGGCGGCTGACGTAGTGGCGTCGACGCCATCTAATGCTGCGCAGATGCTTTCGCGCGATCGCAAAGAGGTAGTGGCGGCGATTAGGGGTGATATAAAACGAATAAATATTTTGTTCAATACAGAGGCGGATAAGCGTATTTCGGAAATCCGAAATGACGTGGCGCGAGTGGGGCAGGATATTGTTGTAAGAATTGCTACAATAGAGAATGAGATTGTGGCGCAGAGGCGAATTTTGGACCAATTAAACCCCGAAAAAGTGCTAAAACGTGGATATGCGTTAATTAGGGGTGAAGTGGCCATCGATAATGTTGTGGAAATTACAACTAGTATGCAAGAGATTAAAGCAAAAGTAATAGAGGTGAAGGAGCGAAAATGACGAAAAAAGATAAGAACGTTAGCGATAAGATTGCCGATCTTAAAAATGGGGTCGATTGGTTCTATTCTGATGATTTTAAATTGGAAAAAGCGAGCGAAAAGTATAAAGAACTGACCGCCTTGGCGAAAGAGATTGAAAAAGATTTGGCTGAAATGAAGAATGAAATAAAGGTGATTGAGGAGGATTTTAGTAAGTAGTCGGACGCAAAGGACTTGCGAAAACGCTATTGCTAAAATATAATTGTAATATGGACCAAAACTGGAATAATGGTGCAAACGGTAATTCCATGCCGGCGCCGAACATGGGCATGGACCCGAATGCCGTGCCGAATAATGGAATGAATCAGGGACAACAGATGAACTCATCTGCTATGTCGCAACAGCAGGCTCCGCAAATGATGCCGCAAGCGTCTCAAGGGCCGCAAATGATGCCGCCGAATATGAATATGGGTGGCAGTGCTCCAGTTTTGAATCAGCCCGGCGTAGCAGTGGCGCAGGCTTCAGCAGCGCCAAAAACTAAGAATACTTTAATTGAGACGCTTATTTTGGTGGCAGTTTGCTTAATTGCTGCAGGTGCGATTGTTGCAGCGGTGATATTCTTTATGCGCTATAACGAGCTGAGTGAAAATTATGATGCAGATCTAAATACTCAGATAGCAGCGGCAAGATTGGAGGAGCAAGAAGCTGCGCAGAAGCGACTGAATGAGAAGCTAAAAGAGCCTTACCAAGAGTTTACTGGTCCAGCCGACTACGGTTCTATCAGTTTTGAGTATCCAAAAACCTGGAGCGTTTATGTTGATAAGGTCGGTAGTGGTGACTTTATGGCTTATTTCCAGCCAAACCAGGTTCCGCCAGTATCTGATGGTAATTCGCGCTATGCTTTGCGTTTTGCAATTTATAACCGTCAATACGATGTTGTGGCGAAGCCATATATCAAAGACGTAGACAACGGTAAGCTTAAATCCCAAAACTTTACGGCAGACAATAATGCGATTTCGGGGATACGTTTCGAGGGCGAGATTTCGAAGAATCTTCATGGTACTTTTGTGATTTTTAAGGTGAACGATAAGACTGCGGTTTTGCAAACAGATACTGATTTGTTGATGGAAGATTTCGAGAGAATTCTGACTACTTTGCGACGCAACACCAATTAGTGTAGAATAGGGGGCATGGAGAGTGAGGTTTTTGGAGCGAATTCGAGCGCGATTATTGTTGCGCACGAACTAAAAGGGCCATTGAGCCTATCGCGCCAACTCGCTCTTTCTTTGGATTTTGAGGATTCTTTGGAGGGTGCGCGGGAGATTGGGCGTCAGATTGCTGCTACTTCGGAGCGCGCTTTGCGTCAAGTTGAAGACTTAACGAGAATTGCGCGTCTAGAGGATGCGATGTTCGAGATGGAGCCGGTAAATCCGCGGATTGTTTGCGATGAGGTGGTTGCGGAGTTGTGGCGGCTATTTAGGTTTAATCGACGGGAGTTATTGATTGATTATCGAAATAAGCGTAAGTTAGTGGTAGCGAATCGGCAACTATTACGTTCGGTGATTTATAATTTTTGCCTGAATGCAATGAACTATGGTGGTGAAGAGCTGCCGAGTTTGGTTGCGATTCGGGATAAGGGCGATAAGATTCGGATTGATGTGCGTGACTATGGCCCAACGGTACCGACAAAGGTTTGGCGCGAGATAAAAAATGGCTTCGTGAAAAAGCCAGTTGATATCGCAATGCGGCCGGGTTCTTCGGGGCTTGGATTATATATTGCGGCGAAGTTTGCAAATTATATGCGAGGCGATTTTGGTCTGATTCGCCACCGAGATGGTACGAGTTTTTATATTGATTTACCCGTGAGTGGACAGTTGAGTTTGGTATGATTTTCGTAATTGAAGATGATCGGGGTTGGGAGAGCTATTATCGCCGAATTTTGAAAAAATATGAATTGGGCTTTTTCCATGATGGTGTAGAGGCGATTGCGGCTATGGATGAAAAAGTACCAGATTTAGTTATCTTAGATATTCTCTTGACGGGGCCAACGGGGTTTGCGGTATTGAATGAAATGCGAAGTTACTCTGAGCTAGAAAGCGTGCCGGTAATTATCGTAACGAGCGTTAGCATGAAGACTAGTATAGCCGAACAATACGGTGTAGTTGAGGTGCTAGACAAGGGTAAAATGATGCCACAAGAGCTTTTGGGGGCTGTTCAGGGAGTATTATAATGAATTCTGGAAAAAATGTTCGTCGGCAGCCAGATTTGCGTACGGAGGCGATTGTGCTAAGGCGGACGGATTATGGCGAAGCTGATCGGATTCTACAATTATTGACTCCAGAGGGGAAGCGCAGTGTGATTGCGCGCGGTGTACGGAGAGAGAAATCAAAATTGGCGGGCGGCGTAGAGCTATTTAGTGTATCGGAAGTCGTAATACATGAGGGGCGCACGGAGTTGGGAATTTTGACGGGGGCAAAACTTTTGGAGTATTATGACGCGTTTGTGAAGGATATCGAGCTAATCGAAATGGGTGGCGCAATGATGCGTGGCGTAAATGCGCGGGCAGAGCAGATTGAATCGCCGGAGTTTTATAAGATATTGAAACAATCAATGCAGACGATGCAGAAGCATGCGGGCGAGCAAACACGCTGGAAGGATATCTTGCGTGCGTGGTGGGGAATTAATTTAACGCGAGCCTCGGGGGAAGATGTAAACTTGCGCTTTGATACGGATGGCGAGAAGTTAATGCCGGATAGGCGGTACTATTGGGACGAGGAGCAGGTGGCGTTGGCAAAGGCTGATGCGGGGAGAGTTGGTGCTGACCATATTAAAATGATGCGCTTGATGGCGTCTGGCCCGGCGGAATTATCTTTGAAGGTGCAGGGCGCGGACGCTTTAATAGATGAAATTGGGTATATTTCAAAGTGTTTAGAGCGGTCAACAGGCATGTGACTATGTTGTAAAAAGCACAACATAGTAAGAGAGCGTTTTAGAGGGCTGTTGTGATTTTTACAACGGCCATTTTTGTTGTTTTGAGCTTTAAAGCATGAGCGTAACAGAGAGAAAAAATAACGCCTATGCTTGCATTTCAGGGGCGAGTTAGGTTATTTTTAACCCAAATACCTCATTTGTGGAGAGAAATGGGGGTCAAAAACGTAAAAAGGAGTGTGTAGTGAATCTTAAGAAAAGATTTAAGTATTTCGTAGCTTCTTTCTTGATGGTTGCGAATACGATTGCGCCACTAGGCAATGGTCTTGTCCGTAGCGCATACGCCGACGAAGTTGGTGAGCCAACAACGACGCCGACGCATAGTAAAACATTAAAAGACAATGGCGATGGAACATATACTATTAATCTCAGCGTAACTGGCGAGACGTCGAGCGATCAGACGTCTGAAGTTACTAAAGCGAATGTCGTGTTAGTTCTCGATACCTCTAGCTCGATGAATAGTAATAGCACTACCTACAATGGTACTCGTATGACTAGGCTTAATGCTGAGAAGCATGTGCTCGCTGACGATAATGGAATAATAGATAGTCTATTAGGGCAAAACGTGGCTGGCGACCCGATTAAATCGGATATCATCGAAGTAGCTATCGCTAATTTCGATACCCGGGGTTCTGTAGCTCAAAATTTTACGACCAATAAAGAAACTCTCAAGAGTACTGTTAATGGCTTAACGTATAGTACGGGGACAAACTGGGAAGAAGGCTTAATGCGCGCGCAAGAACTTGCAACGAGCATTAAAACCTCTCAGCCAAACGAGAATGTCTATGTAATCTTCATGACGGATGGTGAGCCCACAACGCACCATGACGATTACACTGTCAATACGAATTATGCACAAGAGTGGGCTCAGGCAAATGATAATGCGAGGGGTATCGTAACTTCTGGCCATACGCTATATGGTTTATTCACTTGGGGGTCGGGCAATTCATCTCATTATTTATCTAGCTTAATAAACTACGCTTATACGGGTGCGGGCAATTCTAACACCGCCCTCGATGATCAATATGCACAATACTTTACTGATGCAACCGATACGGAGACACTTATTGCTGCTCTTAATCAAATCGTGAATGATATTACAACGAGCGTTGGCTATACTGGCGTCGAAATGACGGATGGTGTTACGTCGATGACCGCTTCTGGCGTTAAGGCTAATACTAGCGGCGATATCAAGGGCATTAAGTATTATCGTAGCGGCGATCCGTATAGTACGACTGCAAATGACGGTTTGGGCGACGAATGGGTAGATGCGCCAAAGGCAACGATAAACGATAAGGGCGAGATTGACTGGGATCTAGGCGGTTTAGTACTTGAAGACGGTGTGACTTATACGATTTCATTTGTGGTTTGGCCAAAACAGGCATCATTAGATCTTGTAGCCGAACTCAATAATGGCGTAGTCAAGTTCGAGAATTTGACCGAAGAGCAAAAATCTCAAATTGCAAAGTCTGGCAATACCTACACACTTAAAACAAACACTGATTTTCCAACTTTGACCTATCAAACGGTTACTACTACTACGGTTAATGGCCAGGCTACGACGGTAACATCTAAGCGAAAGACTATTGATATAACTAACCCAGAACCGGTAGATTTGTATTCGGAATCGATTGAATTACAAAAGTTGTGGGAAGACTCACTCGACCCGAGCCAACGTGAAGACGAAGTTGACAATGTTTATCTTCAACTTTATAAAGATGGGATTGAATATGATAAATTCCACGAAAATTACGATGAAGCTCATGGTGGCATAAAGGTAGAAAAAGTTCCAAACAGCAATACGTGGACTTCTGGTAAAATTGCAATCGCTCCAGGTTTGATGGTTAGCGAAGGACATCCGGCATATACCGAGGACGCTGAGTACGGTGTTGTTACTATGAATGGTAAGAAATATGCCGTCTTGAATCCTGGTCATGATTATGTATTCGGTGAAAGCGATATTAACAATCACTTTGAGTTGACAAACTATACCTATCATCCAATGCTCGTAGACGGCGCATTAATGAATGTCACTTTCACGAAGTCCGGCGATACATTTACCGGCGTCGAATCGGCTAAGCCAATGTCGACAATTTCAGCGACAAATACGATTAAGGGTGGTATTAATATTGAGAAGAAAGTTGTCGATAAGAATGGCAACGAAATTACTGACACTCAAGATAAGTTCAATGTAAAGGTGCATCTACAAAATCCAGATGGCAGTGATTATAGTTACGATTATCGTATTTATTACGGTCAGAATAACCCAGAATATGAGAATTGCAGTGATAAGACCAACTGTCGCTCAGAACATAAGTATGGCAACGGCGTGATTGATGAACAGATTTATGTTGGCGATGTGATACGTGTAGTAAACGTCAATACAGGCACATTGTATTACGTTGAAGAAAGTAATATTCCTGCCGGTTATTCGTTGAAAGAAGCGGATTATGCGATTAGCTATGGTACTGATGCGGCAAAAGACGATGCGGCGGAGAAAACTGAAGGCGATATCAACTGGTATGCAGTAAAAGGCAACTCGGCATCGACGGCTACGATAGTTAACACTTATATTTCTGGAAATCTTAAGCTTTCAAAGAGTGTAGTTGTTAATAGTGGTAATGCTGATACAGCTAAAGCCAAAACCTTTAATTTCACAGTAAAGCTATATACCGATAGAAATAAAACTACTGAACTTACGGGTAGCTATAAGGTTGAGAATAGTGAAAAAACCGTTAAGTCTGGCGATACGGTTAGTCTGAAAGACGGCGAATCGTTAACGATTCTTGATCTTCCAGTTGGTGCTTATTATGAGATTACCGAAAGTGATGCAGCCGGCTATGTTGCAACGAAGTCTGGCGATACGGGCATAATTGCGGACGGTGAGACTGCTGAAGCGAAGTTTACTAATACATATAATGTTAGTGGCAAGGTCACCATTAAGGCCAAGAAAGATTTCAATGATTGGCAGGCCGGCGAGAGCTTCCTCTTTAAGTTGAATGGTGATGGTCTCGAGAAAGAAATGAGCGCTTCGGTACGCAAGGGTGAAGAGGCTGAATTTGAGGTAGAAATAAAGAATATTGGTACCTATAACTATACGATTTCTGAGGATTTAACAAACTTGCGTGGTGGCGTCACGAAGACGAGCGGCGACATTAATGTTACCGTAGTTGCAACCGATAATGGTGATGGAACCTTGAGCTTTACGACTGCATATGCTGGCGGTGAAGGCGAAGGGAAAGATACGATTGTAAACCAATATCGCGCAAGTGGAAAGATTAGACTAGGCGCAAGTAAGATTTTGACTGGTCGCGATTGGCAACAGGGTGAGTTGTATACCTTTACGGTCTTTGACAGCGAAGGCAAGGAACTTGATAGCCGCACGGATATTGGCGCAGATGGTAAATATGAATTTGATGAAATTACATATAAGACGGAAGATGCTGGCAAGACTTTTGTCTATGTGATTCGTGAAACTTCAACGTTGCCTGGTGGCGTAACTAATTCTGGCGATATTACTGCAACCGTGACTGTTACGGACAATCATGACGGCACGCTAAAGACGACGGTTGTCTATACTGGCGGTCAGGGCAAAGAATACAATACGATTGTAAATACTTATTCTGCTACTGGTGAATATGTATTCGAGATTGAGAAAGAGCTAACTGGACGCGATTGGCAAGATGGCGAAAGCTATAGCTTCGCATTGCGCGATGCGACTGGTGCTACACTCGATACGCAAACTATTGGCCGTGACGGCAAAGTGAGCTTTAAGGCATTGAAGTTTACGCAAGCCGATGCAGGTGAGCATAAATATGTAATTAGCGAAACTGGCAATTTGCTAAGCGGCATGAGTAATTCTGGCGATGTTGAAGTTACACTTAATGTGACGGACGACAAAGCTGGTAAACTTGGCTTTGAAGCAAGCTATACTAAGGGCGCGAAGATCATTAATACTTATGAAGCTAGCGGCGAAGTGACGCTTGAGGCGACGAAGGTATTGGATGGTCGCGATTGGCGCGATGGTGAGAGTTTCGAGTTTGAGCTTTCTGGCGATGGAATTGATGCGCAGAAGATTGTAGTTACCGAAGAAAAACCAACCGCAAAATTCGACAAGATTTCTTACGATGAGTCTGATGCTGGTAAAACTTATACTTACACAATCAAGGAAACGACTGATTTGACCGGTATGGGTATGAGCTATTCTGGAGATATTACGGTTACTGTTGAACTTACGGATGACGGCGAAGGAAATATCGTACCTAAAGTGACTTATTCGAAAGAGGATAAGATTATCAAGAATACATACTCGGCAAAGGGCGAAGTCGTACTTAGCGCCGAAAAGAAGCTTGAAGGTCGCGATTGGCAAGACGGAGAAAGCTTTGAGTTGGCCTTGAAGGATGAGGACGGAAATGTAATCGATACGCAAACCGTAACGGCTGACGGTGTGGTCAACTTTAAGAAAATTGATTACACGAAGGCTGGTACGTATAAATATACAATCGAGGAAACAACTACATTGCCTGGTGGCATGAGCAACTCTGGCAAGATTAATGTCTCAGTTGTAGTTACGGATAATTATGATGGCACATTAGCTGTTAAGGCTACTTATGAGCAAGATAATCAGACGATTGTGAATACATATGTAGCTAAGGGCGAGGTAGTGCTCGAAGCGGAGAAGAAGCTTGAAGGCCGCGATTGGAAAGATGGTGAAAGCTTTACCTTTGAGTTATTCAAAGGTAGCGAGTCGCTTGGTCAGAAGACGGTAACGAAGAGCAATCCAAAGGCTGTCTTTGACGAGATTAAATATACCGAAGCAGACATTGATGCCGAGTATGTATATACGATTAAAGAAGTTGGCACTTTACCAAGTGGCGTAACAAGTTCTGGCGATTTAACAGTTTATGTTAATATTTCAGATAACGGCGACGGTACATTGGATGTAGCTACTGATTACGTAAATGGTGGCAAGATCACGAACACTTATTCAGCAAATGGCGAGGCTAAACTGGAGGCTACGAAGGCTATTGAAGGTCGTGATTGGCTCGATTCGGACGAATTTACCTTTGAACTCTCTGGCGAAGGTATTGAGACTCAGACTAAGACTGTCAAGAAGGGCGCAGAGAAAGCTATCTTCGATGTGATTAAGTATGACGAAGCTGATGCCGGTAAGACCTTTACCTATACAATTAAGGAGACGACCGATCTGAGTAGTCTAAGCATGACTGCTTCTGGCGTAATAACTGCTACAGTCAAGGTGACTGACGATGGCGATGGTAATCTTGAGACGGAAATATCCTATACGAGTGACGATAAGATTACGAACACTTATACTGCGAAGGGTGAAGTTGAATTGAAGGCTACGAAGACGCTTGAAGGTCGTGATTGGCTCGACGGCGAAAGCTATGATTTCGTATTAAGTGGCAAAGATGGCGAGATTGATCGCCAAGCGGTCGATGCGAACGAGACTATTACCTTTAAGAAGATTAACTACACCGAAGCGGATGCTGGTAAGACTTATACTTATACCATTGCTGAGGATGGTGAGTTGAAGGCGGGCGTTACTAAGTCTAGCGACATTAGCGTAACGGTTAAGTTGACTGATGACGGTAAGGGTAAGATTAATGCCGAAGTTAGCTATACGAATGATGGTAAGATTACTAACACTTACGAAACAAAACCGGTTGAGGTCGCTAAGCCATTCACGGTCAAGAAGAAGATTAATGACCAGAGCAACAGCAAGAAAGATGCGACATTCAAGTTTGAACTCCGTGACGATAAGAATGCGGTCGTGCAGACTAAGGAAGTTACTACAAAAGAGCTAGCTGGCTCGGTCGACTTCGATGCGATTAAGTTTGATGAAGCTGGTACCTATGAATATACGCTTGTTGAAGTCAACGATAAGCAAGCTGGCTTTAGCTACGATACGAAAGAGCATAAAGTTGTCATAGCGGTTACCGACAATTATGAGAAGGCGCAGTTAGTTGCGAAGGTGACGATTGATGGTAAGGAAGTTGGAGTAGTTGAGTTCGAGAACGACTATAAGGCTGAGGCGACTTCAACGAAGATTGATCTCGAAAAGATTTTGAGTGGCATCGATCAGAATCTCGCGAAAGAATTTGAATTCATCCTCTCGGACAAGAATGGCATAATTCAAGCCATTAAGATTAAGGGTTCTGGTAAGGCGGAGTTTGACGAGATTAAGTTCGACAAGGCTGACGAATATACTTATACCGTTAAGGAAACTAAGGGCAGCGCAAAGGGCTATACCTATGACGAGTCTGAATATACAATTACGGTAAAAGTAACCGACAATAACGCAAAACTTGAGGCCGAAATAAGCTATCAGAAAGATGGTGAAGATACGGAAGCAATCGTCTTTGAGAATAGCTACAAGCCAGAAGAGGTCACCTATGGTTGCCCAGAGTGTAAAGTTCCGATTGCGGTCAAGAAAGTGCTTGAGAACCGCGGTTTGAAGGATAAAGAATTTAAGTTCAACATCTATCTTGATGACGAATTGGTGGCAACTGGCTACAGTACGGCAGATGGAGAAGTCGTACTCGATGATGGTATTACGTTTGACGAGGCGGGTACGTATACCTTCGTAATTGAAGAAGATGTTACGGATCGCGAACAAGATATTACTTACGACGAAAACGAGTATACCTTCACGGTGGAGGTCGAAGATGATGGCGAGGGTGAGCTAAAGATTAGCTCGGATACGAGTGGTGATGTGACATTTACGAATAAGTACAATGAACCAGGTAAAGGTTACATTCCGCCTAAGCCGCCAGTAACCAATGATAGTATTACGACTTCGATAGCAACGCTTGCGATTTCGTTAGTCGGCTTGATCGGTAGTTTAGTGGTCGGCAGACGCTATCTAAAGAAAGAAAACTAAACAAAGAAAAAGAGAGCCCCCATAACGAGGGCTCTTTTTGTGTTTAAGATGTGAAGTGATATAATGATATATATGAGTAAATGCTTAGTTAAGTTTGGTTTAGGCATTGGCCTTCGGGCCTAGATTTCTTGTGACTCCGAGAGCAAAAAGAGGGGACTAATTAAGCATAGGGAGAAAAATATGGCAAAAATGGAAGATATTGTAAGTTTATGTAAACGTCGCGGATTTATATGGCAAGGTTCAGAAGTATATGGCGGTATGGCAGGAACGTGGGATTTTGGTCCGCTTGGCGTAAGCTTAAAGAAGAAGATTATGGATGCCTGGTGGCAATATTGGGTGGAAGATCGTGAAGATATGTATGGCGTCGATGCGGCGATTATTATGAATCCGCAAGTTTGGCGCGCTTCCGGCCACACGGAAACATTTAATGACCCGTTAGTAGAATGTAAAGAGTGCCATAATCGTTTTCGTGCCGACAAAATGGATGATAGTATATCTGAGCATGTGACAACGAAAGAATTTCAAGCTTTAAAGTTGAAGTGTCCAAATTGCGGCAAGGTTAACTGGTCGGATATTAAGCAGTTCAATGGCATGTTTAAGACTAGTGCTGGCGTTGACCCAGATAATATTGCATACTTGCGTCCAGAGACCGCGCAAGGCATTTTTACAAACTACAAGAATGTTGTTGATACGATTTATCCAGACTTACCGTTTGGGATTGCGCAACAGGGAAAAGCTTTTCGTAACGAGATTTCGCCACGTGATTTCATTTTTCGTTCGCGCGAATTTGCACAGATGGAGATTGAGTACTTTATCGACCCAGAGACTTGGGAAGAACATTTCGATAAGTTATTGGCAGGTTGTCACGATTTTCTAGAGAACAAAATGGGCCTCAAGAAAGAAAACGTTCACGAGTTGGAGGTTCCGGCAGAGGATCGTGCTCATTATTCGAAGCGCACGGTTGATATTGAGTTTGATTTTCCGATTGGCTGCGAGGAATTGATGGGTATAGCGTATCGTACGGATTTTGACCTCAGCAATATTCAGCGCGAAAGCGGAAAGAATATGGAATATATCGTAAAAGGAGGTGGCAAACGCTTTATTCCGCACGTTATTGAACCTTCTATGGGCGTAGAACGTCTCATAATGGCGGTTTTGTGTACGTCTTATGAAGAAGACGAAGTAAACGGCGAAAAGCGGACGCTTTTGAAGTTGCCGGAGCATTTGGCGCCATATCGTTTTTGTGTATCGCCACTTTTGAAGAACAAGCCGGAATTAGTAAAGAAGGCACGTGATGTCTATGCGAGCTTGCGTAAGAAATACGGTAACGTGACTTGGGATGATTCGGGAAATATTGGAAAACGCTATCGTAAACAGGATGAAATTGGTACGCCAAAATGTATCGTGATTGATTTTGATACGTTGGAGGATGATACAGTCACGGTACGCGATCGTGATACGACTAAGCAGGAGCGCGTGAAGATAGCTGATTTGTAATAGAAAGAAAAAGGGTGAGACCGGAATATTTTAACGATTGTTCGAGGCGAATAGACGATGCTCGTAAAGCGGGCCAAATCAGTGAGCGCCAAGCGAAAATACTTTACAAAGATTTACAAGGTAAAGAAGAGCAAAAACAAAAGTTAGACCAGGATTTTGCGGCGAAAAAGATTGAGCCAAAACTATATAATGAATGGGATGCGAATATTCGCACCGACGTGGCTTATATAAAGAGTCGCGTCGAAGATTATATCGAGGACGGCATTCGTCGCAAAAAACGTAAGGTTAGATTAAAAATAGTAGGCTTTTTGGTGCTAATAATGGCGGTATGGGCGGTATTTGCTATTCCGCAGCATATTCATGCCAACCGATCGGTTGCAAATATTCCGGAACCAGTTCAGACAGACATATCCGTCTTAATAGAGCAGGCGGAAGGGCGTGGTGAGGCCTTTGAAACGAAAAAGACGATTAGCGGTGATGGTTATGAGGTAGATATGACTTTTTTGGCGCACTACGACATTAAGGGGCTCGTAGTGGAGCTGGATGACTATGACCATATTAATGCTTCGGCGTTCGATAAGGCGATCCCGCGCGATATTAGCTTAGCTTGGGGGAAAGTAGCGGAGAATAAGAGTAGATTTAACTGGTCGCACGGTGGAAGGAAACTAAGTGTTGGCTACGATGAAAAGACGATTAATGAGCTGGGGCTAAGTCGGAATTCGGTAATGGCGCATGTGTCGAATAATCACTTATTGGTCGACCGAAAGGATTTGTACCGAAAGATCAAGCGGGTTCGGATTGGCGATTATATAGAGATGAAGGGTTACTTAATATCGGGCAAAATAAAAGATGGAAACGGAAACGAAGTGCGCGATGTTAAGTCGAGTTTGATTCGAACGGATTATTCTAGCAGTGTTTTGGATAGGCGAACTAGCTGCGAAATAATGTTTGTAACAGATTTGCAGTGGCTGGACTAGAAAATCGTATATAATATAGAGTAATGAAAAGTGAGGTAAAGAGGCCGCAGGGTGGGCCTAGGCGGATTGTATATTTTGATTTGCTTAGGGCATTTGCGCCTTTGGCAGTAATATTAATTCATGTTTGTCCGAATGCGGCAAAATTGGGCGGCATCAGTTCTACGGACACAGCAGATTTCGTGTTGGCTAATACGTTGCAACTGATGCAGCGCTGGGCGGTGCCGGTATTTTTAATGATGTCTGGCGCACTGTTCTTGAATCCCAAAAAGCCTTTTAGCTATAAAAAACACTTTAAAAAATATGTTTGGCGCTTGGTGCTAGTTTATATTTTTTGGTCATTTATTTATGCGGCAGTGTCGGCTTTGATTCATTTTGGGCCAGGAGAGGGAAGATTGGCCTTCTTCCTAAGGCTGTTTTGTGGGACACATTATTATCATTTATGGTATTTAATTGCGTTAGTTATGATGTATTTGCTGGTGCCAATTTTGCGAAAGGTGACGGAAGATAGACGGCTACTGGATTATTATTTGATCATAGGTATCGTAATTTGCTTTGCTTTGCCAATGATTGGTGAGTTATGCGAAATAATACTGGCTGGGGCGAAAGGGCTGGATCCTGCGATTGCTGGTGTAATGAAGGGTGTGATGGATATGACGGAATATTCTGCCGGAAAACTATGTTTATATTTTGCGGTATATTTTGTGCTAGGGTATTTCTTACATACGGAGCGACTTACTAAATTTACGCGTGTGACTTTGTACGTTTTGGGCGCAGTGGCGTTGGTGGATGCGATATTGTTGAGCCAAATTAAGTTTAGGTTGCTTGGCCATTCTTGGTCGGGGGCGAACGAAGAGAATATTAATATATTGGCGCTTACCTATTCGGTGGCGATATTCGTCGGAGCAAAATATGCGTTGCGGAAGACACGAGATTTGCCAAAGTGGATCAAAAGTATGGCGAAGTATAGTTTCGGCATCTATCTTTGCCACGCCTTGTTTGTAGATTACGTAATGTATTATCCAAAGAGGCCAAGTATTATTCCGGTAGGACATAGGAAGTTGGAGTTACTATTGTATCTTGGCGCATCGTTAGCGATATATGCGGTGTGTTTCTGTATAACTTGGGCTATGAGCCGGATTCCAGTATTGAAGAAATTTGTATAATGTATCTATTTTTTGATTGATTTAGCGACGGATTTTGCGCGCTTTTGCTCAAGTTCCTTTTCTTTGGGAGACTTTTTGTGAGGCTTGTTTTCGTTTTCTTTAGGTTTGGCGACAAAATTCGGAATAATAGAGCGTAGCTGGCTAACTAGTTTGTGACGGGCGTGGCTGCTGAAGACTTTGTCGAGCCAGCCTGGGTTTGGTTTGGAATTCTTGGCCGTAATTATCTCGACGACATCGCCTTGTTCTAGCTTGGTCTTGAGGTCGACCATTTTGCCATTCACGATGGCGCCAGTACATTGAGCGCCGATTTCGCTATGGAGGCGATAGGCGAAATCTAGAGGCATGGAACCTTTTGGCAAGTCGATAATATCGCCTTTGGGGGTGTAGACGAAGATTTTGTCGGCGAAAAGGTTAAGTTTGAGCTTCTTTTCGTCTATTTTTCCACCTGATGCTAGTTTGGCGGCGGATTCTTGGAGTTCGCGAATCCAGA
This sequence comes from Candidatus Nanosyncoccaceae bacterium, assembly GCA_045546295.1. Taxonomy (GTDB): domain Bacteria; phylum Patescibacteriota; class Saccharimonadia; order Saccharimonadales; family Saccharimonadaceae; genus UBA2834. Next base: position 66,164 of record JAZQCP010000013.1, read on the forward strand.
GAAGGTGAGATGGGAGTTTGCTGACGCGTCCCTCGGTGTAGGCGGACGTGAGTTTTTGTTCGTTATAGAAGAAGGTGGCGGCAAGACCACGTTCGGCGTAATCATGCATTTCGCGGGTGCGAATCTGAAATTCAACAATTTGTTTATCGCCAGTAATTACGGTAGTGTGGAGTGATTGGTAGCCGTTCTGTTTTGGCATGGCGATGTAATCTTTGACGCGGCCATCCATTGGTTTGAAAAGTGAGTGAATTATGCCAAGGACGAGGTAGCAGGTAGTGGTGTCTTCAACGATAAAGCGAAGCGCAATAATATCATAAATGCGGTCGATATTTTGGTTGTATTTAGCAAGTTTTTTATGAAGGGAATAAATAGATTTAACGCGGCCGTCGCAGCTGTATTTGATATGTTCTTTCTTGAGGGCTTGCTCGACGGCTTCTTGGGCAGCTTTGAGCTTTTTGTCGGCTTTTTTGAGGCGATCGGCGGTGAGGTTTTTGAGCTCTTCGTAGCGTTTTGGATTTACGTACATAAAGCTAGTTTCTTCGATTTCGACGCGGACGCGACCCATTTGCAGACGGTCTGCTAGCGGCGCAAAGACTTCAAGTGATTCGCGGGCGATTTTCTTTTGTTTTTCGGGCGGAAGCGCGCCGAGGGTACGCAAATTATGCAGGCGGTCGGCTAGTTTAATAATAAGGACACGAATATCCTGTCCGGTAGCAATAAGTAGCTTCAGGAGGTTGTCGCCAGTTTGCGGCAAGTATTCGTCGAGATCCTTCATGCCAGAACGGGCTTTACTAAGTTTGGTAACTCCGTTGACTAGAAAAGCGACGTCTTTGCCAAATTGTTCTTCGATTTCTTTGAGTGTTAGAGGGGTATCTTCTACTGTATCGTGCAAAATACCGGCGATGATAGTATCCTCGTCCATATTCCATTCTTCAAGTATTTTTTTGACGGCGAGCGGATGAATAATGTATGGTTCGCCAGTCTTGCGGAACTGACCCTCGTGGGCTTTGGTGGCAATATCTATTGCCTGACTGATGCGCGGCGTCGATTTGCTCATATAAATATTATAACAGGGGAAAGCAGTTTAGACTAACCTTTATATTCTATTGCTGAACGGCATGATCTGCATTTGCCAACAGTGCCAATAATTGAATTAGTCTTGCCGCAGTGTGGACACTTAACGGCGTGTGGTGTTTTTTGCTTACTAGTGATGGCTTTTTCTTTGAGCTTTAGATCGTTTTCTTTGGCGATTTTTTCGTCGCGTTTCTGGAGGTCCGAATAGTAGCCGTTGATTAATTGCGAGAGTTTGCCACTAATTTGTTCTATGATATTGCGTAGTAGAAGAGTGACGATGAGCACGATGGCGGCTGTAGTGAAACTGAAACGGGCGAATTCGAGTAGGCGAGAATAATACTCAGAATTAATGATGTCTTGGAGGTAAGGAATATTAAAAGATAAGTGTAAGGCATTGATGAGCCAATTGAGGCAAAAAGGTATCGTCAAAATAAGCGCAAATACCATAATGCAGACGGGAGCGCGGAAAAAATGGCGCTTGCCAAGAATAACATAGCGGGCGAGGAGAGCAATTACGCCAAGCGGAGGCAAAAAGAATAAAAGTAATATGATAACAGGGATACTAAATATGATATTTGCAACTTTCATAAGCATATTCTAGCATACGGATAATAATAAAAAGACGTGGCGATATTGTGGTCGAAATGCTTATGTCAATGTATAATGGACTTATATTAGACTGAGGAGGACTAAAAGTCATGAAAAAAAGGATAAGAAAGAGTCTTTATCTTTGGATATTGGCTTTAGCACTGTCCGTGGGATTAACATTGCCAAAAAGCGGTTCCGTATTCGCGGATGGTGACCACGGTTTTATACTAGACGATAGCTGCGTGGCGGTAAGCGATAAAGTGGTAGACGGTTTAACATGCACCTACGCGGGGACTGATTATGGCATCAAAATTGGGAGTATAGCTAACGATGGTGGCTTTTATGATTATTCGGAGGAAGTGCTTGCTTCTGTCAGTTATGGCCAAAATCGAAAATCGATTAATATCGCCGATGAAGAGATAGCTGCGAATGGGTATATTCACTTGAATGGTGACGATTCGGTCGTGTCGGCCTATGTAGACGGAACGGCGATGCGCTTTAGTGCGGGAAATATAGCCTTATCGGTACTGGATGGCCATATATTCGGAATTGGCGCAAACCAAAATGATAACCAAGGCGGCGAGGGTGGCAATGGCGACGGTCATATTGGTGGGCAGACTGTAGTTTGGGAGTATGGCAATGGCGAAAATCAAATATCTGGCGGCAAGATTACACTAGACTCTGCTTGTGAACCGGCTTGGGCGTATGATGCAAATGCGGCTCCAGATGAGTTTATGCCTTGCGTAGGAGTTGAGGATGAAATGGACACTGCTCCGTACACGATTTCGCAGAACAACAGGGGTGGCTCGCTGAGAGTAGAGCACGGAATTAAGCTGGTTTTCTCGATTTTGCCAGATGAAGGCTATAAGTTCAATAACATGAGTCTCTTAGTTGATCCAGTCGAGGCTGAAGATGCGATAAGCGGAACGGGCGACAGCAAAGGCTTTGAGTTTGTGATGCCAGAGAATGCTGATATTCGAATCGTAGTTGAGTTCGTAAAGGACGATGGCGAAAATGCCGAAGAGGAAGAGACTGGCGGTATTAAGGTGATTCCTTGCGATAGTATGTCAGTATGTGACTTTTCTTTGCCAGAGATTAAATCTGCCGAGGCGGAAGACGTGCCGGATGGAGCAAAAATCCAAATAAGATACGGCGCTAACGATGACGAATACAATGAGAACTGGGGGAAGTTTGCGCTGGAAATTTACGGAAGCAAAGGGGCGTTTGAAGAGTTTGTTGAAAATATTAGTGATGAGGATATGGAATCAGGCAAAGCGGTCGCGGATGCCTTGAAGAAGTTTGGCAAGATATTGTTCGAAAACTATGATATTCGCCTTTTAAACAGTGCGGGCGAAAGTATTAAGTATGACGGTGACGGCTTAAAGATAACTTTGAAACTTCCGGATGAACTCGACTATTTCTCTGAGGCCTTGGGGAAATATTATGACGGCAACTATGAGTTTGTGATGTCGCATATCAAAAGTGATGGCTCGATTGAATACTTGCCACTAACTAAGAATGCAGACGGTACGTATATGTTTAATACGAAGTCTCTATCACCGTTTGGATTAGTGGTGCGCGTAGCGGCAACTGTGCCAGTAAACACTAATGCTGATAATCCGGTAACTTTGGACACGATTATGTCGTACGTCGCCTTGAATGTCATATCCTTGGCTGGTTTAGGTATGGCAGCGTTAGCCGTTCGTCGTTGTATTGCGAAAAGATAAATGATTCGCAAAACCCACCCTTTTGATAGCTTGTAGCGATAGAGGGTGGTTTTTTGTTATAATTTAGAGAGATGAGAAGGTTGAAGATTCATGGCGTATATCAGCACTACAAGGGTGATTATTATCTAGTGGAAGAGACGGCAATTCATTCGGAGACGGGCGAGGAGATGGTGATTTATCGTAAGCTATACGAAGACGGTAGTCTATTTGTGCGACCGAAAGAGATGTTCTTGTCGGAGATTGACCACGGCAGCCACCCAGAGGCCAAGGCGAAATATAGGTTTACTTTAAAGCAGACAAAGAGCGTAAGGAAATGAAATTATATTCTTGGAATGTGAATGGGCTAAGGGCAATACTCAAGAAAGGGTCGTTGCAAAGCTTTATCGATGCGCATGATCCCGATATCTTATGCTTGCAAGAGACTAAGGCCAAGCAAGGACAGGCAGAAGTGGATTTGCCAGAGTATGAAGAAATTTGGAATTCGGCGGAACGAGCGGGCTATTCTGGCACGGCAATATTTACGAAAATGAAGCCACTTGCTGTAGCTTACGGCTTTCCGAAGCATATTGAGGAGCAAGTCGAAGGATGGAGTGATCAATTTGGCGATGCTAGAAGAGAAGGGCGAGTATTGATGGTCGAATTTGATGATTTTTATCTAATAAACGTATATGTGCCGAATGAAAAGCATGATTTGGGGCGATTGAAATATCGGGAGTTGGTGTGGGATCGCGCATTGTTGGCCTATATGCGCGAATTAGACACGAAGAAGGCGGTATTAGTGTGCGGTGATTTTAATGTAGCGCATGAGGAAATTGATTTGGCGCGGCCGAAACAGAATGAAGGAAATGCTGGTTTTACTAAAGAGGGGCGCCAGGGAATGACGAATTATTTGAGTAGCGGTTTTGTTGATACGTGGAGGGATTTGCATCCTAATGAGCAAAAATACACGTGGTGGTCATACAGGGGCGGAGCGCGCGCGAAGAACATTGGCTGGCGGATTGATTACTTTTTGGCGTCAGAACGCTTACGGGAGAGGATAGCCACGGCAGAAATCTATGATAGTGTGACTGGTTCGGATCACTGTCCGATAATGGTGGAATTAAAATAATGTCGGACTACGATTATTGGAGCAAGCAAGGATTGCGGCCTTTATTTGCGGAAATTGATATGATGCCGCCTGAGCAACGTCGTTTTGCGGGAAAATTGCTGATAATTGGCGGTAATAAGAATGCATTTTTCTCGGTAGCAAATGCGATGACGATAGCTAATCGTATGGGTGTTGGTGAGGCGCGCGTATTATTGCCCGCAAGTGTAAAAGGGCAAGTCCCAGTAACCTCGGAAGTGTATTTTGCGCCAGTAGAAAACAGCTCAGGCGCATTTGGTAAAGAGTCGGTGGCGGAAATGTTGATTCAGGCGGATTGGGCAGATGCAGTTGTATTAATTGGCGATGTTGGTAAAAATGCCGAAACGACGGTGGCTTTGGCGGAATTTATGCGTAATTGCCCGAAACCGGTTTATGTGACGCGCGATGCGGTTGATGCGATTACTCCAGAAGTTGCGGATTGGAGTATGCTACGCGAGGCTGAGACGGGCTTATTAATGGCCGTGCCGCAGTTGCAAAAGCTGTTGCGCACGCTTTATTATCCGAAGGTAATTACGCTTTCGATGCCCACTAATCAGCTGATAGAAATCCTGCATAAGTTTACGATTAGCTATCCCACGATGCCAATAGTAACGTTTCATAACGGGCAGATTATTGTTGCTCAGGATGGGGTAGTGGTGACGGAGGCGTTGTCGGATACGGAATGGACCCAAATCACGCTTTGGGGTGGGGCCTTGATGGTAGAAATGGCCATACTGAAACTATGGAATGCGTCGGCGGCTAGCTATAAAGTTTTTGCGAGCGCGTTACTAAATAAAAGCTAGAAAAATCCCAGGCCTTTTGAGCCTGGGTGTTGTGGTTATAAAATAGAGTCAATAAGATTGCGTACGGAAGCCACGACGTGACCGTCCGGAGCGGCATTCTTAACCTCTTCGGGAGCGCTTTCGAGCGCATAACCGTCAAATTCTACAATCATACCGATGTCATTTTTATCATCACCGATTGTTGTGATTTTTCGATTCCTGATGAACGAGCTACTGCAGTTATACGCGATGGCATTCTCTTTACTGGCATTTTTCCCAAAGATTTCGATGACGTTTGTCATACTTGGGTTAATCCAGCTTAGATGCAGATCGTGATTTTTGCGTACGTCCGTATATGCAAAGAAGCTGAGTGACTCGCTAAAATGTTTAGCAAGAATAGATTCAGCAATGCGTAAGTCTTCCGCGCGCTCGAACCAAATTCGATATTTACGACTGTGGGGCGCGAAGCCTTGAATTTCTTTATTGTCGCAATAGCTGATGGCTGCGTATGCCCCAGAGAACTGCGTATCCTCAAACTCTTCGGAAAGCATTTGAGGCAAGTATGCGCCGCCTCCCAAATCCTCTGATTGAATAACCTTCCCACGTGCGGTCATAAAAGTCATGCCGCCATTTAAAATTAGGTAATCCGCATATCGATGGATGCGTGGTAGAATTCTGACAATGTCGGCGTAATCGCGCGAAGAGGCGATAACGAAATAGCCGCCTCTTTTTCGCCAGCGGCGAACTGCGCGCAGATTTTTGCGCGTTTCGCTGGGCGAATCGTGCAGGAAGAGCGTGTAGTCAAAATCGCTGACAATACACTTAATTCCAAGCCCTGAGCGCCAATAGCCTTTTGCTACTTGCTTGGTGAAATATCCGATAGTCAGATAGATAGCGAGAGAGAGTATTCCCAACGCTACTCCGCCATAATTGCGATTAGCGAAGCTGAGTATGGTTACTAATGTCGCTATCAGTACAACTCCTTTGATGGTAAAACTATCTATCCAGGTCATTATTTATTCCTCCTTGAGTCGCTCGCTTGTTAAGGCGCGGATACGACGGATGTCGTAAATGATACTGACTAAGCTCATGATTGCAATAATGATCATGACAATGTAATTGGCACGCGCGAGGCGCTCATGAATGGCTGGAACTGCCAATGATAATGTGGCGGTTCCGAGCCATACGCAAATTGTTGCCATGCGTATTTTGTCTACTATGCTAGCGCCGCTGCCGGTTGGCAGTTTGGCATAATTGCGCACGAACCAAATGAAGAATATGACGTCGCGCGCAAAAGTGATTACGATGCATACGTAGAAGATACTCCGATTAATGATTCCTGGAGCATACAGCGTGGCGTTGGTGGCCAGGATATAGGCGACGACCATTGGATAAAAGATAACCTTATCTCCAAGGGGGTCGAGCGCTTTGCCGGCTTTTGTGGTCTGGCCAAGCTTTCGAGCTAAATATCCGTCGGCTGCATCGGTCATGATAGCGACGCTCATGATGATGGTAGCTACGATGCCGCTGATTGCGCCAAAAGGCTGTGCGACGAATATGTGCGGTACCAGCACAGATAGCGCCATTCGTCCAATTGAGATCCAATTGGGGGTTCCGACGCGACCGTTGGTATTGGCAAGCCAACTCTCGTCTGTTGCATGCAGAGTTAGTAGCACGCAGAAGAATGCGTGACAGATGGCTGCCATAGTCAAGACGTACCACGCGTAAATCACAATAGCGCCATTTTCGCCTTCGATAGATACGATAAACAGCGCAACTGTTATTGCTATGCGTAATACGATGGGAGTAGGCGTATACCAGGGGCCTTTTTCTGTGTTAGGTTTGGCCTGTAGATAGGCACCATGCGCAAAGATCATGATAGTGTCACAGATTGCAATAACTGCCCAAAGGTAGAAATTGCCAGGAAACGAATCGCCGAGGATGTATGCGGCAATATTGCAGGCAATGACGGCAATTTCCGGTGCGGAAATGTGTGTGATTGCGAGCTCTAACCAAGCTAATAGGGTGAGCGATGATACTTTTGACTCCATTTTGAAACCTCCTTTTTAAGGTGCGGAACAATCGTTCATGTTTGTCGAACGATGCAACTGCAAAAAGCGTCGCGTCGTTGACTCGACTAAGATATATTTTAGCATAAAAAGAATGATTAGTCAAGGAAAAAGCCCCTTAGCCTTGTGCGCGCGAGCGACATAAAGGCAAGGGGCTGGATCAGTTAGTGATAATAGAAGAACTCGTCTCCTACTTGCACGATCATACCGTCGGTCTGACCAAGGCATTTTGCAAGATCTTCTGCCGCGCAAAGGTAGGCCTCTTTCCAGCTTTGGCGGTACTGAAAGATGCTCACTTCTTCGGGAAGAAGGGAACCGAGGGTGTTGCATACTGCTGTAAAGCGGACGGCGTGCTGAATACCGTTTTTGGTTACGGCCCTGGCTTCCTGCACAGTGCCATCGATGGTGATACATGTCTTTCTTTTGACGCGCTTCAGCACATGGCTCAACGCCCTCGAGATATATTCGAGGTTAACGGTATTTCCTTCGACGTATGCATTGTTGCCTTTCAGGCGGATTACGACGTCGCCGGTAATAACACCGACTATTTCATCACGTTTCATATACGCACACTCCTTTCGGGATCTGATATTGGGAATTGGGGGTGTTAGGTTGCTCTGCAGCCCGTTTTAATTACCTTACAGATAACTAAAACGGGATGCAGATGCGTGAGAAATTCTATTATTTAACTAACTGCTTAAAGGTGCTATGGTCGGATAATTCTCACAAACCATAAGTTAATTATAGTATATATGCTTATTTTTGTCAATGCTTATGATTATTTGTTACGGCTTGCTTGTATCGGCTCCTACGAAGCGTGAACCCTCTTCGGGTTCTGCGCCCTTCCTTGCGCAGAACAAAAAACAGCCCTCTGGGCTATCTTTTTGCTCTGGTGGGCGAGGAGGGACTTGAACCCTCACGGCATTGCTGCCAACAGATTTTGAGTCTGTCGTGTATACCAATTTCACCACTCGCCCAGATGGGGATGATGTTTAGATTCTATCATGAAAACGCTAAATATGCTAGAATAAGGGCAATGGATAATAGTAAAGGTGGGCAGGGTAGTTCGATGCCGAGCTGGAATGCTTGGGCAGCTGCTGGTAATTCTGCGCAAAAGGACGCGAAGCCTAAGGGTTTAACTGGCGCCCAGATAAGCGCTCGCATGCAGCAGAAGACGGTGACCGATTTGGCGCGCAAGAAACTACTTGATGCCTATAAGACTACGCAAGGTGGCGAATCTGCGGATGTTAAGAAAGAAACGAAAACGTCCCCGGTTCCGCAAGCAACTTCCCAAGATTGGCGGAAGTATCATTCGGCGTGGCAAAGTTATTATCAGAAGTATTATGGCGAGTATTATGGAAATGCTGCGCGTGAATATGTGGCGCGCGAAAAGATGAGGATGGAGCGAGCGCAGCTAGAGCGTGAGCGCAAAGAAAAGCAGGCTGCATATACACCGCCAATGGCACCGATAGCGACCGCAGAATCACAAGAGGTGCAGGATGATTTTCGCGAAAAGATTCGTAAGAAAGCTGAGAAGCGTGCGAGCGCCATTAAACGTTCGCGACACTTTATTCCATTATTGATTGGCGGCATCATTTTGTTGATTGGGATTTGTTTTCAATACAATCAAGTAATAGCGTCGCACATTGTGGCTTATATTTCGCCTGGCAATACGGAGGTCAATGAGATAACGGAGATTGATCCGACGTTGTCGATTAAAACGCACGATAAGCCGTATTTAATGATTCCGAAGTTGAATATTGAGGTGCCGGTGATCTTTGGGGCAAAGAATGATGTCAATTCTATGAATATTGCAATGGATAATGGCGTAGCGAATTTCTCTGTGCCCGGTGCGGCGGCAATGCCTGGAGAGATTGGGAATTTTGTAATTTCTGGCCATTCGGCGGGCAATATCTATCAGCAAAGTAATTACAAATTTATCTTTTCTGGATTAACGCGCATGAAGGACGGGGATTTGATGTATGTGGATTATAATGGGGCGCGTTATACCTATAAGGTGACGGGCGCAAGAACTGTGAAGCCGACCGACGTGGCGTCTTTGCGACAGATAGCGAAAGATAACGAAGGAAAGCCAATGATGACATTAATCACCTGCGTGCCGTTGGGGACTTCTCGAGAGCGTTTATTGGTATATGGCGAGCAAATATCGCCAAGTTACGAAAGTGCGCCTTCGCAAAATCCGAATGAACCTACTGATGACGACGGCAAAACAGAGATGCCAGCCAACCACGATTCACCACTAGAGGGGGTCTGGAAGTGGTTAACGGGGCAGTCATAAATAATCCCGCCGATGTGGCGGGATTATTTTATTCTGTTTGCTGATTAATTATTTTATTCAAGCTTTTGGCGCTTTAGAGTGTAAATTGTTTCCGATTTGGCGGCATCTGTTTCTTTGTCTGCTTCGGCCTCTTTTATTTCGAAGTAGTATAGCCAGCGGTTATTTTCGGTAATGTTGATTGGCTGTTGGTTATTTACGGTGAGGATCTCGCGACGATTGTCGCCATCGAAATCGCGAATAATAATTTTATTATCATTGTTTTCCCAGAAGATGTAGCCATCTAGCCAGTTCAGTTCGGACGATTCGGCTTCCGTGACGCTGTCGAAGTAGTTACGTGTTTCGATATCGATAGTAGTTACATTTGAGCTACCTGCAAATGCCACGATGCGACCAAGCTGGTTAGTGCTGGCAATAGTGGGCGTGAAGGGTAATTCGCGTTTTACGTATTCTTTAAGACTGTTCTTGCTAGGTTTGTCGAAAGATGGGTAAGTCCCGCCAAAAACGGTAATTTGATTATCGAGACTATAGCCAAGCCAAGATTCGTTCCAATAACTGCCCATCGCCAGAGTGATATTTGGCTTTTTATCCTTCAGGTCTAGAATGTCTGTTGAACCTTCCTCGCCTTCTTTGTAGATGCGGATTTTTCGGTAATTATGGTCTTTTGCATCAATACCGACGTAGGCGATAACGTCTTTATTGTTTGTGAATTGTTCGACGTTTGAAATTAGTACGCCCGAAATAGTGTGACTGCTACTGTCGATAATGTGAATATTATTTTTCTCGAGTGCCCATAATTTTGAAGCAGAGTCATTTAGGATGCGTACGTCGCTAAATTCTAGGCCGAACTTTTCGTTAAGGTTGATACTTTTTTCGATATTTTCCAAATCCAAGATGTGCCAAGTGGTCTTGTCATTGTGTCTCCAAGTTGCCAGTACCTTGTTGCCGTTTTCATTCCAGGCGCGTATGCTAATTTCGCCTTCTAGCACATTTTCGTTGTTGCCGAGGGCTTGATTGAGTGATAGTTTGTGGACGTTGATTTTTTCGCCCTGAATGTCACTGTATAGAATTATAGGGGAGTCATGCTCAATGGTGAGCAAATGTTTGCGGTTGCTTGAGAATTCGGCGAGGCGCAGATTGTTGTAATTTGCGACGTTTGTGGTTTCGACTTTGACAGGGAATAGGCGAGCCCACTCGATACGAGTCAAAAGTCCAGCATCAACCTTGATGGTCTTTTCCCAAGTATCATATCCGCTTTTGCCGATTTTAACGCGATGTTCACCCGAGCTGAGCATCTTATTAAAGTCAGTGCGGCTAAACTGGGTCTCATTGTCGATTTCGACAGATGCGCCTTTTGGGTTTGAGCTGATTTGGATTAATCCAGACTGTTCGATCCCGCCTTGCTCATTAAATCCATAGCCCATCGCGACGAGCATTAATACAAATACGATTGCAATTACAGAAATGCCCATAAAGATATTTGTCATAACGACGCGGGCGTTTTGAATCTTCTTTTTTCTCTTCCTGTCCATAGTTTAGTCTAAGTAGTTTATTAATTCTGAATATAATTATATAACAAAAAACCGCTTATGGTTAAAATTTGAATACGCGTCCGTATAATATTTTTGGTTTCTATATTAAAACGCTATTGATTTTCAAATATTTATGTTTTAAGATTACATTAGCAGTATAAAGTGAGGAGAAATGGACGGAGTTATCAAGAATTCAAGGCGGGGTGGTGTGGCAAATCATGCTAGTTCGGTGGACCATCGGCGCGTGCAGAGATCCTCAACTTTAAATCGGAAATTTGTCAAAAAACCAGTGGCGAGGCCAAAGGTGACCAGCTCTGTTGCAGCGGGTGCAAAAAGCCTTCGTAGAGCCGTGGGTGGTCGTACGATTTTGCAAAAAGGTGGTAGCGTAAAGTTGCAGCCGATTCATCATGTGGCCGCTAAGCAGCAACCTGCACAGGCGCAGAAAGCAGAGCGACATATTAGTGTTGGTGAAATAGAAAGAGTTATGGTCCATCACTCGATTGATCAACAAAACGCCCAGAAGCAACAGACTCAATCTGCCCAGGCCCAACGCAAGGCGGCGATTCAGCAAGTGGCAAAGAAGCGCGACGAGGGTGTTTATATAAAGAACGCACGGGTGCAAGCCGTAAAGGAGCGCATGGCTGCTAAAAAGGCTGCCGCAAAAGATGATGGCGCAAAAAGATTGACCGCCAAACAGATGAAAGATCGCGCAATCCAACAGGCCTTGAGTCGTATGAACCGTATCGATAATGCGAGGAGTGCGGGCGCTAAAAGTGCCATGCAAATACAGCTGAACAACGACTCGCAGAATAAGAAGGGCATATTCCGCGGTAAGAAGTTTGCAATTGCGGCTAGCATGGCAGTGGTGACTGTGGCATTGCTTGGCTATCTAGTGTATTTGAATATGCCAGATATTTCGGCTCGTGTAGCTGCGATGCATGCCGGTATTGAGAAGTCCTATCCTAGCTATATCCCTTCAGGCTATCGCCTGGACGGCCTGGTAAAGGAAGATAATGGCCGTATCACGATGAATTTCAAGAATGAGCAGAACCGTAAGTTTACTTTGCAAGAAGAAAAATCTAGTTGGGATTCAGTTGCCGTGCTTGCGAATTATGTAAAAAAGAATTGGGGTACAGATTATTCGATCGCAAAGGGGCAGGGACTGACGATTTATATTTCTGGGTCGAATGCAGTTTGGGTGAATGGCGGAGTATTGTATGTCATCAATGACCCGGACAGTGGTCTAAATTCAAACGATTTGCACGACATCGCAGTAAGTTTGTAAATGTATACGCCCACCGTAAGGTGGGCTTTTTGTTCCTTTGGTATAATGATAAAAATAGGAGGAAAGATGATTGGTTTTAAATATACTGGCGGCATCATAAGCGAAGAAGAGTATCAGAAAAAGATTGATATTGCACGTACTTTTGTTGCGCGTGCCGAGCAGGATGCTTTTGGTGGCTGGGTAAACTTGCCAATTAATTATGATAAGGCGGAGTTTGAGCGCATTAAAAAGGCGGCTAAGAAGATTAACGGCGATTCAGACTATTTGATATGTATCGGAATTGGTGGCAGTTACCTTGGTCACCGTGCGGTTATTGAGACGCTTGGTGGTGAGAGGGGGAGAACAAAAATTTTATACGCAGGTAACTCTTTGAGCGCGCGGGAGATGCGACGCACGATAGACAGGCTAGGCGATGCGGATTTCTCGGTTAATGTAATCTCGAAGTCGGGTACTACTACTGAGCCGGCGGTGGCTTTTCGAGTGTTTAAACAGATGTTAATAGACAAATATGGCGCCGAGGAAGCTGCAAAGCGTATTTATGCGACGACGGACGCTGCGAAAGGAGCGCTGCACGATGAAGCGGCAGCTAAAGGTTACGAATCGTTTGTGGTACCAGATAATATTGGCGGTCGTTACTCAGTTCTAACGGCAGTTGGATTACTGGCAATTGCGACGGCGGGGATAGATATTGATGCATTAATGGATGGTGCCGCAGAAGAGCGTACGAGCTTGATATCTGATGGTGGTTTTGCGGCAGAATATGCAGCCATGCGTAATCTTTTATTCGAGAAAGATTATAATATTGAGATTTTGGCGAATTTTGAGCCGCAGTTTATGTATTTTAATGAGTGGTGGAAGCAGCTATTTGGCGAAAGTGAAGGCAAAAATCGGACGGGTATTTATCCAGCTAGCGTTATCGACTCTACCGATTTACATTCGATGGGGCAATATATCCAGCAAGGGCGTCGTAATCTGTTTGAGACTTTTGTGGAGGTGGCGGAAGATTATAACGGGATTACGGTTCCAGAGATGAATGAGAATTTAGACGGGCTTAAGTATCTAGAAGGAAAAGAACTAGATTATATTAATAAGACGGCGAACGCTGCAACGAGAGAAGCGCATACTTCTGGCGGCGTTCCGGTGCTAGAGGTTACGATGCCGAGGATTGATGAGCGGTCGTTAGGCGCGTTGATTTACTTCTTCGAGATGACTTGCGCCCTGAGTGGCTTTACGCTCGGTGTTAATCCGTTTGACCAGCCTGGCGTAGAAGCATATAAGACAAGGATGTTTGAGCTCTTAGGCAAGCCTGGTTACGAGAAATAATTTAGATAATAAAAATGGCGCTCACCAGAAGGCGGGCGCCAGTTTTTTTGGAGGAGAAGTGGGCGGGGTTGCTTGTTTACTGGAAGCGGTTTACGCGAAATCTCGAGGACGCGTGAAGCTGGTTACGAAAACTGCGGTTCATGAGCTTATCCTTCTTCGTAGAAGGGACCCTCGGCTGCCAGTTGCGGGCAGAGATGCGCTCTTTGATGGCATAATCGATCTTTCTGCGCATATCCTTGTCGCTCGTGGCGAGAGCCCGCTTGGCAAACAGCTTTGCGCTCTGCAGATCCATTGCATAGATCAGAGCCAGAATTAAGGCATCTTTATCGATGCGCCGGTGATGGCAAGGTGCCACCTCGCGTACATGCGCCGTGTGGTCTGCCGTGCACGCGGCTATTGTGATAGAGCTGCTTTCCGGGGTGATGGATGCGAGAAAATCCTTGAGGGTAAGGTTTTTGTTAGTCATATTTCCTTCCTCCTATTAAAGAACGCGTTTTTAGTAACGCAAAGGTATACTTATTTGTATTATAGCATAAGCGTCATTATTTGTCAATAGTACCTTAAGTTTTCGGATAAAAATACTCTCTAGATGCACTAGAGAGTATTTGGGAGAAGATTATCGCTGACGGTTAGCGTTTGAATGGATTCTCGAGACCGAGGCGGGAATTGGCTTCGGCAATGCGCATTAATTCATTGTATTTTGCAATGCGTTCAGTGCGTGATAGAGAACCAGTCTTAATTTGGCCTGTGCCGAGACCGACGGCGAGATGGGCGATAGAAGTATCTTCTGTTTCGCCGGAGCGGTGTGACATTACGCAACGATAGCCGTTTTGCTTGGCGAGAAGGACGGCGTCGATAGTTTCGGTGAGGGTACCGATTTGGTTTGGCTTGATTAAGATAGCATTACCGGCGTGTTCGTCGATGCCGCGTTGGAGCAGTTTGGAATTTGTAACGAAGAGATCGTCGCCAACGAGTTGGATACGATCACCGAAGCGCTCGGTAAGCATACGCCAGCCACCCCAGTCGTTTTCGCCAAGACCGTCTTCGATGGAGACTACTGGATAATTATCAGTAATCCATTGATACCAGTTGGCGAGATCTTCGCTAGATTTCCAGTCGCCATTGGTCTTAAGTTCATAGTGGTCGCCGTTGGCGAATTCGGAGGCGGCGATATCCATAGCAATAGCGATATCCTTGCCAAGCTCGTAGCCGGCTTTTTCGACGGCTAGTTTGATGAGTTCAAGTGGCTCATTGTTGCCATCTTTGACAAATGGGGCATAGCCGCCTTCGTCACCAACCGTGGTGGCATACTTGCGCTCTTTTAGTACGTTTTTGAGCACGTGGAAAACTTCGGCGCCCATGCGAACAGCTTCGGCCATGTTGCCGGCGCTGACTGGGATAATCATGTATTCTTGGAAATCAGTAGACCAATCAGCGTGTGCGCCGCCGTTCATGACGTTCATCATTGGCATCGGAAGTTTCATGTCGTCTTGAGTGCTGGCGATTTCGGCAATATATTCATAAAAACGCATACGCTTGGCATGGGCGACGGCTTTTGCGCAGGCTAATGAAACGGCAAGGATAGCATTAGCGCCGAGATTGGATTTATTTTCGGTTCCGTCTAGATCTAGCATGAGACGGTCAATTTGACGTTGGTTGCTTGCGTCATTGCCGACAAGAACATCGCTAATTTTATTGTTCACATTCCAGACGGCTTTGAGTACGCCTTTGCCGTCGTACTGGCTCTTGTCGCCGTCGCGAAGTTCGAGCGCTTCGCCGGCTCCAGTAGATGCGCCAGATGGGACAGCCGCGCGACCGGCGTGGCCGCTGTCGAGAATAACGTCCGCCTCAACGGTTGGATTGCCGCGTGAGTCAATAATTTGGCGCGCATGAATAAGTCTAATATTGCAATTTGGTTTTTGCATAATTGATGCCTTTCTTCTCCCTAAGTTATGCGTAATCTTCTGAACTAAATTATAGCATAATGCTTATGAAAAATATTGGGTTTTGAATTTTTTTGTGTTATATTTATGCTAAATACAACTTATAGGAGGGCATATTAGCTATGGCAACGAAAACTGCCACAAAAAAGAAAACATCAACGGGCGCGAAGAAGTCCACTACTACCGTGAAGAGGAGTACGGCAAAAAATAAGCTTCCGATTGGTATCTACAAAGAGAATTATCCAGAGTACCATGTTGCTACCGGTAAATATAAATTCTTCTTTGTACTATTTGGTGTAATGATGGTACTATTCGCCGCAATTTCTGTTTGGCTATGGATGTTCTCCAGCGAATTATTGATTAAATATCAGAAGATTGAGACCTGCGCTCGTAACGGTGAGACCTGCGAAGTTCGAGTTAACTACAACGTTGAATCAGAAGTTGACGCTGAATAAAAATAAGGTATAACGCCGATGTTGGACGCCGACGAGGAAAAGAAAATCGACGAGGAGGCTATTGCCGAAGAAGAGTTCGTAGCGGATTTGGAGGATACGATCGAAAATCCACTAGTATTCGATGGCGATAAGATTACGGTCGAGAACAAAAAGAACGAGTCGGCGTCTAAGCCAGAGAGGGAAGAGTTGCCAGGGGCGGTGGGGTCGGGCGATTTGATTCCTGAAGAGAAACCCTTTAATAATGAAGAAGCTTTAAGGAGTGAGAACGTGAATAACGATCAAAATCCATTTAGTCCAGACAGCCCTTCCGAGAAAGGCTTTGGCGGACCAAATGTTGCGCCGTTGGAAGATGCGGCAGAAACGATTGCGCCAGCTGCCGCTGCGGCGGAAGCAGAGACTGTTGCTGATGCGCCAGCAGCAAACCCATTTGCAGGGCCGGCAACCGAAGAGTCTGATGCCGCGCAAGGTGATAATAATACTAATTCAACGGAAAACAGTACAAATGCTGGCGTATTCGCTAGCACGGAACCTGCTGCGACTACAGCAGCCACAAGTGGTACGGCAGAAAGTACACCTACAGTACAAGATTTAGCTAATGGCGCTAATAAACCAAAGAAGAAAAAGACGGGTTTAATAATCGGAATCGTGTTGGCGATTTTGTTGTTAGGCTTGATCGGCGGCGGTATTGCGTTCTATTTGATACATGAGTCAAAAGAACGTGTGATTAGTGATTCAATCGTTAACTTGATTGAAGCTAATGCGCGTCAATTTGATGGTACTTATACTCAAACAAACTTATCTGACAAGGATGATTCATTCGAGTCATTTACGTTGACATTCAAGGGTGATAATAATAGCGCTAACTTTAGCGGTAGCGGCTCTCTTCACATTGACTTGAAAGAAGGTAAGGATATCAAGTTGGAAGTTAGTGGCGCATATATTAGCAACGATGCTATCTATGCAAAGATTAACGGTATCAAGAAAGCTATAGACGATGCTATGAAAGAAGGCATGGGTTCTTCTGATGGTGGTTTATCTTCTGACGAAGAAATGGCATTCATGATGGATATTATTGGCTCCATTGTGAAACCGTTAGATGATCAATGGATTAAGATTGATGCTAGTTCGCTTAAACCTTATGCCAGTTTAAAGAGCAGCTATGATTGTATGTCGAATGCAATTGATGGCTTCGCGAAAGAGGAGAATAAGGAAAAGATTGTAGAAGCCTACAAGAATCATCCGTTTGTGATGGATGCCGAAAAGGATAGCAAGTCATCTGATGGTTTGAATTATTATTACATCAAGAGTGATAGTGAAGAATCGAAAGCTTTCAGTGAAGAAATTGGGAAGATTGATTTTGTAAAAGATTTCAAATCTTGTGCCAATATTAAGTCGAGCGAAGATGATGACGATGATGAATCAGATTTGACTAGCGAACTTAGTATTGGTATTTCACCGTGGGCACATGAGCTCAAGCACGTAAAAGGGACAGCCAAGAGCAAAGATTATAGTGCTGAAATGAACATTAAGATTAGCTATGACGATAAGTCCGTGGCAGCGCCAACTAGCGACGCTAAGACGCTAGATGAATTGGCGAAAGATCTGAGTAAATCAATAAAAGACGCACTAAGCGAGCAGATTGCGACCATGTGTAAGGAATACAAGACATATGGCGAATCAGTATATAATTACTGCGTAGAGCAGTATACTAAAGAACTTGATGAAGAATTTAACTTTGAGAATCTAATCAATTCAGGTCAGGGTATGATAAAAACTTCCATCTAGTTAGCGATGGGAATATGCAAGAATCACCAGTGTAAAAGCTGGTGGTTTTTGTTTGAGTGATACAATAAAGAATATGAACGTTACGCCAAAATTAAAAGCGAAACTGAAAGAACTCCCAAAGGAACCGGGAGTGTATTTTCATAAAAACCGTGACGGAGAAGTAATATATGTAGGGAAAGCAGCGATATTGCGTAATCGTGTGCGACAGTATTTTCAATCGCCTGAACGGAAGGATGCGAAAACGCGAGCGCTAGTGGCGGAAATCGATGATACGGATTGGATCGTAGTCGATACGGAGATGGATGCGCTTTTTCTTGAAAGCGAAATGATAAAGCGCTATATGCCAAAGTGGAATATACTTTTGCGAGACGACAAGTCTGTGAGCTATGTGAGAATCGACATGAAGTCGGAAGTTCCGTATGTGTCAATGACGCGAAACCCCGACGATGATGGCGCGGAATATTTTGGGCCATATTATGGGAAAGTGGCGATTACGCGTGCGCTTAGAATTTTGCGAAGAATTTTTCCTTATTACGATAAGCCGTATAATGGCAGAAAAACATTAAACACGGATTTGGGTCTTACGCCGGGAATTGAGGTAGGTAAGATGACGGCGCGCGACTACAAGCATTCGTTGAGGCATATGATTAGCTATTTAAAAGGCAATCGAAAGAAGTTGGTGCGTGACATTGAAAAGCTAATGTATGAGGCGGCGGAGAAAGGGGACTACGAGAGGGCGGCGGAGTATCGCAATCAGTTCTTTGGCCTGAAGGGGTTGGGGACGAAGATTGTATTTTCGGATAAGGAGTTGTTGGATATTTCCTCAGATAAAGCACTGGAAGAATTGCAAGATATATTAAAAATGGACAAACCACCGGTTCGAATTGAGGGCTACGATATCAGTCATCAATCTGGCAAAAACGTGACAGGGTCGATGGTGTGTTTTATTAATGGGGCTGCGGATCGGACAAAATATCGACGTTTTAAACTACGAAAGCAACAGAATAATGACCCAGAAAGTATGCGAGAAGTAATTACGCGACGCCTGAATCACCTTAATGATTGGGGAGCGCCGGACTTGATTATCTTGGATGGATCGGTTGGGCAAATATCGGCAGTGCGAGAAATTGTAACAAAAGCAAGAATACCAATCATTGGGCGAGACAAAAGTGGCGATCATAGTAAGAATGCGCGTGTGCGAATTGTGATTCCAGAGGGTGATGAGGATTATCGGATGGTAGAGTTGGCAAAAGACGGCCATATTGCAAAACTGATAGCGCGAATTGATGAGGAGAGTCATCGTTTCGCGATTCAGTATCATACATTATTAAAACGTAAGGATGCGTTGAAGTGAGAACTACTAGCGATTTGTCCGTCAGAGAGGTTGTCGAGAACTACGTTCCGCGTGATAGCCGAGAAGAGAAGGATAAGCAACAAATGCTTAGATTTATCGATAACTTTGACGATGTATTAACTAGGGATAATACTTTAGGGCATTTTACGGCCTCTTCGTTTATCGTCGATAAAAGTAAGACGAAGATGTTGGCAATTTATCATACCATCGGTAATGGATGGGCGCATCCTGGCGGTCATGCAGATGGAGAAAAGGATTTTCTGTCGGTCGCAGTACGTGAGGCAAAAGAAGAGACGGGGCTAGACGTGAACGTGTTGGACGAAAGGCCGTTTTTACTGTCAGTTAATCCCGTAAGTGGACATATGAAAAAAGGTGTATTTGTGCCATCGCACTTACATTTCGATGTATTTTATCTTATGGAAGCGGATGATACTGCGCCGTTGGTTTTTAGAAAGGATGAATCCAAGGGTGTGAAGTGGATTCCGTTCAATAACCTCGATAATGAGCAGATTGCTAACTCGATGCGCCCAGTTGTGGAAAGACTTATTAATTCTTTGAAAGTGTTAAAATAGGTGTATGACAAAGAAGCAATTAACGACATTCTTGATTCGTTGGGCAATTTCAGGCGTGGTGATGTATATTTGCATCAACCTCTTTGGTGCTTTTAGCGATGGGGCAGAATGGATGAGAAGTTCTTTTTGGCTCTATTTATCGGCGGGTTTGATATTCTCGCTCGTAAATTCTATCGTGAAACCAATTGCGAAGATAATATCTTTACCGCTAATATTTTTAACCTTAGGATTATTCACGATTATTGTTAATGCTGCGATGGTTGGTTTGACGATACTACTGATTCCGGGCGTGACGATGACTTTTGGCGGTGCGATTTGTAGCTGTCTCTTGATTTCCTGTATAAACTTCCTTGTCAACATAGCGGTGCCTAGTGTAAAATAGACCTATGGATATTGGTGTGTTTCTAAATGTTATGATCTTTGCGTCAGCAATTCTGTTGATTCTGCTGATTTTATTACAGCAACGTGGAGCATCACTCGGTGCTGGTTTTGGTGGGTCGGGTGAGCTTAATACTGAGCGTCGCGGTCTAGAGAAATCACTATTCAATGCGACGATTGTGTTTGTCGTGGTATTTGTATTGTCGATCTTAGCAATTCTAATCGTTTAATAAATGAACAAAAAACAGCAAAAGAGTGGGCGCAGTAAGGAAAGAGTTGGCCGTAGGGTTGTTCTGGCGGCTAACGAGTTTAATGAGCGTGCTGGAAAGCATTTTAATGAGCGTTTTGTGCGCCGTTTAGAAAATATTCGAGAGGTACGTATATGGGTTGTGGAATGGGCGCTATTGGTCTTGATAGTTTTTTTGCTAGCCGTAGCTCAGAATAATTGGTATGGCGAATCCTTCGAGACGGAGGCTTTCGTGAAAGGTGGCGAGTTTAGCGAAGCAACGCTAGGTAAGATTAACTCTATGAATCCACTTTATGCTACTACGAGTTCAGAAAAGACCTTAGCACGGTTATTGTTTGCTAACTTGGTAGCGCCGGACTCGACTGGTCATCTAAAGAATGAATTAGCGGACAAAATTACGGCAGATGACGCTAGGCGCGTTTGGACGGTAAAATTGCGTAATGATTTGCGTTGGTCGGATGGAGAACAGATTAAGGCGGATGACGTTATTTATACGATTGATTTAATTGCGGATACCACAGCGAAGACGACGATCTCAGTAGATTTTGCAAACGTAAAGATAAAGAAAAAGGACGATTTGACGGTGATTTTCACTTTGCCATCGTCGTACGCGGATTTTTCAGATAGTCTGGAATTTCCAATTGTGCCAAAACATATTTTAGGTGATATTTCGCCAGCTTTGGTTTACGAGAGCGACTTTTCGACGCATCCGGTTGGCTCGGGGCCATTTGTGCTGAATGCCCTACAGGCAGCAAATGCTACTAATGCAAGCCTACAGACGGTTTATCTGAATCGTAATGAGAAATACTTCAAAAAAACGACAAAGTTAGATAATTTTACCCTAAAAACTTATGAAAATGCGCAGCAGATTAAAGATGCGATAAGCAATGCAGACGTGATTGCAACGGCAGAACTCAGTAAGAGCGAGGCGGAAGATTTACCGGGTTCAATTGTGCGCAATAACACACTAATTAACGGTGGGGCGTTTGCATTTTTGAATACGACTAGTAGCAACTTGAGTAATGTTAAGATTCGTCAGGCTATTCAGCAGGGCGTGGATATGAAGAAGGTGCGCGAAAATATTGATGACTCGCAGATTATGGATTATCCAATACTGCAAAGACAAGAGGATCTTAAAATGCCAAAACTCGCTGAATATGATTTGGATGCGGCAAAGAAATTAATAGTAGATGCTGGACTAAAATATCAAGAAGATAAGATAGTGGACAAGACGGGCAAGGCCGTAACATTGAATATTTCCGTTCCGCAACGCGATGTTCTTACGGGCGTAGCGGAGCGTTTCGGCGAGGAGTTGAAAAAAATAGGTTTTGAGATTGTGTTGAATGTCTATGACGAGTCGAAAGCGTCGTCGGATTTCTTTTCGGCCGTAGTGAGGCCGCGAGATTACGACATCTTGATTTACGAGGTGGACTTAGGGGTTAGCGCAGATCCGTTTGTGTATTATAGCTCGTTGCAAGCTGGTGAAGCGGGCTGGAATTTGAGCAACTATAGTAATAGCTTGGCGGATGATGCTTTGATTTCGGCACGTATGACAGCGAGCGCAAAAATGCGCAAAACTAAATACGAATCGTTCTTGAAGCTATGGGCGCGCGACGTGCCTTCGATTGGGCTCTATCAGTCAACGATGATTTATAGTCATATGGCAAACGTGCATATTTATTCTGAAAATAGCGAATTAACAGATGCGCTAGATCGTTTCAGCGAAATACAGAATTGGGCTAGTCGTAAAGCTAGCGTAAATATGACGCCTTAGCTGGAAATAGCTAGTGAAATATTTGGCAGAGCGGGGAAGATGTGATATAATCTTTGTATCATGCGCCCGTGGTGGAATTGGTAGACACGCTAGCTTGAGGTGCTAGTGGCTATTCAAACGGCTGTGCTAGTTCGAGTCTAGTCGGGCGCACCAGAATTCGAGTTAGAATCCGTCATCTTGGCGGCTTTTCTTTTTTTGCTCGCCATAAGGCGCGCTCAAAAGAAGAATCCACCAACCTGACGGATTCTATTCTCGAATTGATTTGAAATGTCCATCTGTACGATTTTATTCTTCAATTAACTAAATAATATTGCCCTCGGGCTGCTTTTTTCTTTCAGAAAAAAGACAGGCGGGTGCATCAGAATTGAAGTTAGAATTACCTATCTGGGCATTTTTGCTGCTCGTTCGGTTGGATATCTAAAAAACTCCCCCACATCGTAGGGGAGTTTTTTATAGAGCTATACGTTTTCTGTTAGCGGCGCTTAATGAGATACATAATGGATCCAGCGGTAGCTGTAACTAGCCCAAGTGCGCCTGCGATGTAGCCGGCAATGCCGTTGTCGGCAGTGATTGGGTTGCTAATCTTGTTGTACCAGATTTTGACTACATTGTTGTCTCTGCTATAGAAACAATCGTATTCCACATTCTTGTCAACGAGATTGTAGCCAGAAATAGTTTTTGGCTTACAAATTTCGGAGATGTCGCCATCTTTGCCTTCGTCGGTCTCAATTGGAGCAAGATTACAGTTACCAGTAGCCTTGTCGCAGAAGCGGACTTCTACGGTGCCATTTTGGCCATAGTGGTAGATGATAGGATCTTTAGGATCTTCTGGAGTAGTGTCACAATCTGCTTCAGTGAAATCCGGAGAATCGACTAGGTAATAATGATCAAAGGTCTTTGGTGCAATGCCGACCTTGTCGCCACGTACACAGACAGAGACTTCTGGTTCAGCGAGTGGTTCGCATTTCTTGCCGGTTTCAGCACAGACTTTAGGATCTGGTTCTGGGTCAGAACAATCCTCACCTTCTTTACAATGGTGGACCGTGACGGTGCCTTTGACGATGCGGTAGTAGTAGATGACTTCCGTATTACCTTTGATGTCGCCCTCGGCGTTATCTGGGGTTTTAACGAGTTCATACTTTGGATCGAGATTCTTGGCAGGTTCAGTCGTATAGTGTTCGTCGTAGGTGAGGCCGTCTTTGGTGACATTATCTGCTACGGAGAAAGGTGGCTCTGTGCCTTCAAGGTAGTGATGTACGATGAGAGTATAGCCAGTGGTTGGCTCAAATTGAACATCGATGCGATGATCGCTGACGACATCATTGAAGGTATGTTCGACTACGCCGTTAGCGTTTGGCGTGAAGGAGATTGGCGTATCATCAACAGTGACTTTGGATACTTTGTAGCCAGCATCTGGCGTCATGACAATCTTCTTGTTTTCCTTCCAGAGCACTTCGTTGTCTGTAACGGTAATTTTACCCTTGTCTGCGTAGTTGCCGGAGGTGGAGGTGATGACCTTGGAGAAATCGATAAAGCCAACGCCAGTTCCAACGTCGCTACCAGTCCAACGATATTTCATGGAACCAGTATTCATATAGGCAGCAAAACCCGTCTCTGGATCATTTAGTGCCGGGCCAGTGCCCACAATTCGTGTGTTGTTGCCGTAATCGGTATTACAAATTTGAACCCTAGCGTTCTGCATCAAGTGGATTTTGCCGTCCGCAATGCCGTCTATGAGCGTAACACCCTCGTGATCTACTGAACCCGCGCAATCTGCATCGTTATTATCTAGATCAACGAAGCGAAGAATAGTCTTCTTGTCTACAGGATTAGTGTATCCCGAAGTAAAGACCCTCGTTGTAACATCGAATTTTACGCGGCTCGTATAGGCGGAGAAATGCAGGAGAGCTTTATTGGTCTCAGGATTAGTCCAATCCGTCAGGAGATAATTATAGTCAGGGTTCGTATTTTCGTAAGTATGCCCCGAAGAAACGACATCGAAATTATCTAGGATCATTTCAACATTAAGCTCGGTGCCGTCGGCGGACACGGCTGCTTTATCCCAGTGCAAAACCGCCTTAGCGCCGGCTATCGAATCGGTTTTCTTGATGGCGATAAAATCTGTCGGGTCTGCAGTGCCGCTGGGCATATATGCGTTGTTGGCGTTCGATAGCTTGACTAAATTACCGGAAAGTTCGACGCCGTCGACTTTGCTCATTAGAATTTCATCTGGCCTGAACTGTACCTCTGCGGCACCGATGCTGCTAAAGTCGTCGTTTACGACCGTTAAATTGGCAGCATAAGACGATTGTCTGGATGTAAGGACAGAAGCAGCCGCAATGATACCGCCAGCACCAAAAATGCCAGCTGCAAAAAGACAGAGGCTACGCATTAGCCGAGAATTATAGCTTGTATTTCTGTTTTTTATTTTCATTGAGTTACTCCTACTTGTTCTTGTGAGTAACTCCATCACTCTACTGGTCTTAGTGTAATATTGTTTATGCATAATTGTCAAGGGGTATATTGGGCTATGATACAAAATATCCCCCGCTAATATGAAGAGCGGGGGTATTTGAGACAGATGTTGTCTTTAGCGACGCTTAGTAATGGAGAATGGTGCACCGGAATGAATTCAGGTCCTCTTCGAGGCCTTTTTCATCTGTTCTGGAGCGGTTCGAGCCGCCTCTTTGTTGCAAAGGTATTGATGGGTTATGAGTGCATTGACTTTTTGTGCAAAATCTGGTATAATATATAGTTATAGTCTGTGACTAAGTAAACGTTGTGAATGTTTTTTAAAAAGGAAGGTGTTTATATGCGCAATATAGCCTTAATGTGTGACTCTATAAGTAAGATTCCTGATGAGAGAGCAAAGAACGATCTTCAGGAGTTGAGTCGGTCTTTGTGTATGCCAGACCAGGTTTGGTCGAGTTATATTGATAGAATAAGAAATGCGCCTGGTAGCCGCGATGAAGCAACGTGTGTAACCAGGGTTCTAGGCGTCATCTACGAACTTAGCCGCATCCGGTATTATCAGGGGGCGGGGGCACAGTTGGAGAGCATATGCTTCGATATTGCTCCTGTGACGGTATCCTTTATCGGCTATGCAAGAGACAATCTTGAGCAATGCACGAAAAAGTGTAGTGCAAAGATTGACTTTGATGTTCCGATTGTGCGAGTATGTAGCGACGGTAGGCAGCGTCCGTATGCATATGAAGTAAAAAGCTACCCACGCCTACCATATGGCACTAGTGCTGCTGCTAGAAATCAGCTCCTAAAATATCAAGCCGCTATAGATGAGGGGCTTATTTGCGGAGCAACTCTCGAGATAAAAGGGAAGATTCATCCCGAATTTCTTGAATGGATGATGAGTGGCTTTGTGTCTGGCATCGAGATTATATACTGTCTCGAGTTGCCTAGTGGCGCCGAATATCGCTTCGTCCTGAAAAAGTCTGCCGATGATTGCAGTGGGCTTCGGTTTGATAATGGCGAGTTCGACCCCAGTGACATGGACATAGTGCAGGCTATCCAGGGGGCTATTGGGGATGGGAAAATTATTGATATTTTGACTAAGTCAGAGATAAATGAGTTTCCATCCGAAATGGCTGGATATGTCGAAAAGCCTGAGAGCATAAGCTCTTCGAAGGTGCTTCGTAAGTACGGATGTCTGTGGAGAAGCGTAATCTATAAGAAACTACTCATGACATAATTAGAACCCCCGGCTAGGCCGGGGGTGTTCTAGTGGTGTTTTATTATTAACCTGGATTGTCGTAATATAGTTATAAATAATATCTTCATTAATCACAAGCGTATGGACTATTATTATGTTTTGCATGAGTTTGATTTGCTTTTCGAAAAGCCATTTGATTTAATAGAAGAAAAGGGTGAGCGTTTTCGCTTAAATATCAATAAAAAAAGTGGTTATGAAGAAGAACAAAGGCTTTACTATTATAGAAGTGGTGTTAGTGTTAGCTATCGCTGGCTTGATTTTTGCGATGGTTTTTATAGCTTTACCTTCGATGCAGCGGGGGCAGAGAAATACCCAGCGCAAGCGAGATTTAACGGCGATAATTGCTGCTATGAACCGATGGAAAACGCATAATTCTGGTAGCGTAACGGATAATTATAGCAAGGCATTTAACGTAAATGGTTTTTGTACATTTTGGAATAGATATGTGGGCGACGAGATGCGTGACCCGTCTACCGGTGAGCCGTATAAAATTGCGCTTTGGGGGACGGCGAAAGCTTATGATTGTAAAACAAAAAAATCCTATAACCGCGACGGGTTTGATCCGACAGCAAACGGACGAACGTCTGGAAATTCATGGGCTAAAATGCAGCTCGGCGATATCCAATATGATGATGTAGCGCGGTGTAATGGGGATACTTTTGATGACAATCTTGGAAAATCGGCTAATATGCACGCTTTTGCGTTGCGCGTTTATCTTGAGGGTGGATCTACGCTATGTGTAGATAATGGTTTTTCGGGTGATCCGAATGACCGGACACCTTGAAATAGTGTAGCCGACAAAAATAAAAAATATACCCTCACGATAATACCGGGGGTATTATTTATGCATAATTATTATGAAGATTTGTGATATTATTAATATAGTAAAAAGCGAGGAGTGATGGATAAAAAATTGTGGTTTGGCGCAGTAGCTTTCGTGATGATATTTTGCGCAAGCGTAAGCTCTATGACTTTTGCCGAAGAGGCGAAAACGAATTGTGTTGGCGATTTGTCTGGAAAAACAAACTGTATGGTTGACGTGGTGGACGAGGGGCTAGTTGATCGTCCTCATATTAGTTTAGATACGACTGAATTATCCTATGGTCGAATTACTGAGGTGGGGCGTAGCTATACGAAGAGTCTCGTAATAGAGAATGCTGCGAGCCAAAAAGTCACGATGCGCATTGAGGCGGTAGAATACGAGTCAGATTCTTTATCCGATGAACAAAAAGCCGTCGTTGATTGGATTGCTTTTGTGGGTGGTAAGCGTAAATTTGACGTTAATCCTGGTGCAAAAATTCAGGTTGGTGTACGCCTGATGGTGCCGACGAATGTCAAAGGCGGTACTTATTACGCAAGAGTAAAAGTTTCTAATGGGGATGAAAACGATACGCAATACGTAAAAATCCGTGCAGATGTCGTAAATGAAGACTATAAATATGACGGAAAAGTAACCTCGCAAAATATTGGTTTCTTTAACTTTGGTGAGAAAATCGGTGCGTCTGCAAAGGTTAAGAATGGCGGTACGGCTGGTTTCTCGTCGCACTACATCGTGCAATATAAGAATGCTTTCGGTCTAGACGAATGGAAACAGGCGGCCGAAGAAATGCGCGATGTCGTTCCGGGCGCCGAGGAATCGTTTACGATTACGGATGAGACGCGTGCGAAAATTGGTTATGGCGTGTATACGGTTGAGCAGAGAATTAGCTATATCGACGCCGAGGGAAAGCAGAAGGAGTCAATTTTGAGCCATGCTGTCGTTAATCTGCCATGGTGGGGGTTGGCAATTGCGGGCGGTGTAGTTGTGCTGATAATTGTAATGATTATTGCGATAAAAATACATCATAAAAAAGGCAAAAAGACTGCGAAGAAGACAAAAAAGAAGCCCGTTGATGTCGAGCCTGAAGATGACGAATTGTAATTCGATATAAAGGGAAAAGCCCGCAAGAATGTCCTTGCGGGCTCGGTTGGTTATTGTTGCACTGCGCTGGAAGAGCTTTATTAGAATCAAAGGCCGAAATGCTCGTATGCATTTCTCGTATCGTTGCCGTAGTCGTGATAGTTCATGGCATGGCGATCGTCTGCCTTTGTCTGAATCTTGCTCGCGATAGCGCGAAGATCGGCGACGTTGAGTGCGCCTTCCTCTTCAAGCTTAAAGAGGGCGTTGACGATTTCTTCGACGGCGTAAGGATGCTCGCCGTTGTTGAGTGCCGGAAGAGTGTTGTCAAAGGTGATTTTTGCCATAGCTACCTCCTTATATGGATGCGTGCAATATTAAAAGAACGACCAGTTTTCGAGCTGGTATTTTGATTATAGCATAAGCGCTTTAGTTTGTCAATAAGTAAAATGGTTTTTTGGATAATTTCAAACAAAAAGAGCCGTAAACTCGATCAGCTGAGCTACGGACTCATTTTTTCAAACAAAAAAAATGGTGAGTCCGGTGAGACTTGAACTCACGACCTTGCCCAAATGGGCAAGAAGGCAGGTGCTGTATCTAATTCAAGCCAGCTGAGCTACGGACTCATTTTTTTCAAACAAAAAAATGGTGAGTCCGGTGAGACTTGAACTCACGACACCCTGCTTAAAAGGCAGGTGCTCTAACCAGCTGAGCTACGGACCCAATGCACTTATTATACGCCAAATTGAGATAAAATCAAGCTTAGGAATAATCTGCACATGTGTGGTGCACGGAAAATAGTATAATTGTGATATGAAAACACTTTCTTTTTCTAGTTTTAGACGTTATGGGGCGATGGTGCTCCGGGCATTATGGATGACCGTTTTAGGTTTTGCGATTTTTTGGTTATATGAAGTTCAATCAACTAAGAGTGCAGCAATGATTCGGCGGGGTGCGTCGACCTTATTCACGCCGATGACGGTTATGGTTGTGTTGTCGATTTTGTTTGTGGTTAGTCTGTATAAATTAATAGTGGGGCTGTTTGGCAGAGTTATTGTATTTGAGGATCTTTTGCGTGATAAAGAAGTGAAAGTTGTAACGGATACAGACGACAATGGTCGTACGAGAGAAACTTATTATTACTATTTGTACTTTGAGCAGATTTATGGCAAATACGCAAAAAGGATGGAGGTTCCGGAGAGGGTTTATGATTCTTCGGTTGAGGGCGAGAAATATTATGTTGGAATCATTAATGGCAAATTAAGCACACGGATATATTCTGTAAAGTCGTATGAATTAGCGAGTGCTGTTCAGCGGGCTGTCGTGACGGATGTTCGCGCATTGGGTAAATCTGCGCATTGGCGTTGGCGTGCGCCCGAGGAGAAGCCGGTGAAGGTCCACGATGGCGTAAAACAAATAACCCCCGAGCAAATAGTTGAAGACATGTATATTTACGAGGAGGGGGAGGGGAAGAAGAAAAGAAAATATTTCCCAATCATTTTTACGCTGGCGGTATTAGCGGTGATTTTAGTGCTGGTTTATGCGGCATTGTCGGAGGACGGCGCTCCGTTGGAGGAGTTCCTTTCTACGGCATCTACGATAGTTACTGGATATGTGATATTGATTTTAGTGGCATGCTTGCCAACGGTCTTGATTCATTGGCTCTCGACGATGGATGTTCGAAGAAAAAAGAAGGAGATTTTAGCGAGGCATTATCGGGTGGTTCTGGAAACTGTTGAGGCTACGGAAGATTACGATAATGGTCTTAGCTTTAGGGATATACATAGATTGATGCCGATTCGTCTCGCGAGTGGTCGTGCCGTTAATCTTAATCGCGCAAGTTTTAATAATGTGAAGCCGGGCGACAAGCTTTACGTTGTTTATTTGGAATCTAATAATACACTCGATAATAATAGTGTAGTGGCGGTTTATCAGGAGAAGCTCGGCAAGCTGGACTTTGGTTTTGAAGTTGAGTGGACGAGCTGATTATTATTCCGCAATGGATTGGTTGGTGCGCTTGCAGAAGCAAGAGTAATATGCTAAAATAGGTGCAGACTTTATGGGCGGTTAGCTCAGTTGGCTAGAGCGCGTCTTTGACGTAGACGAGGTCATAGGTTCGAATCCTATACCGCCCACCATATTCAGAGATTATGATTGCCTATCTCGGCATTTTTTTCTGCCATAGCTCGGTCAATAACCGCGCTAGGCATAAAGAAAATACCAAGCTAGACAACCCTAATTCTCTGAATAGAAAAGAAGAAAGCACCAATCTCGACAGGTTTGAGAGTTTAAAGGGGTGAGGAAGATATATGAAAGATAAGAGTAAAATTCGTAATGTGGCGATTATAGCGCACGTTGACCATGGTAAAACTACTTTGGTAGATGCGCTTTTGAAGCAGAGCAATACTTTTCGCGAAAATCAGGCCGAAATGGGTCAGACTTTAATTATGGACTCCGGTGATCAGGAGCATGAGCGTGGTATTACGATTACGGCAAAACAGACGGCGGTTTTTTATAATGGCTACAAGATTAATATTATCGATACGCCGGGGCATGCAGATTTTTCGGGGGAAGTGGAGCGTACGCTAAATATGGCGGATGGTGTGCTTTTGATTGTGGATGCTCAGGAAGGGCCGATGCCACAGACGAAGTTCGTATTACAAAAGGCTTTGGAGCTATCTTTGACTCCGATTGTAGTCGTAAATAAAATCGATAAGCCAGCAGCGCGCTTGGGTGAAGTTGAAGATGAAATTGGCGATCTTTTCTTGGAGCTAGCAACTAACGAAGAGCAATTGAAGTACCCAACCTACTATGCGGTTGCGCGCGATGGCAAAGCAGGTAAAACGCCAGAGTTGGATAACGATTTACACGTAATTTTTGATGCAATTATTAATGAGATTCCAGAGCCGCAGGTAGATACGGATAGCTCGAAGGGCGCGCAGCTTTTGGTGGCGGCCTTGGCGGCGGATAGCTATCTTGGAAAGTATGCGATTGGTAAGATATTCCGTGGCAAACTGAAAAAGAATGAAGCTGTTACGATTATGAAGACAGACGGTTCGACCGTGAGGGGCAAAATCGATAGTCTCTATACTTATCGTGGCCTTGGGCGTGAGGAAACCGCTGAGGCGATTGCGGGTGATATTGTAGCGCTAGCTGGTCTTGGTGCGGCTTCGATTGGCGATACGATTGCAACGGGTGATAGCCCTGAAGCTTTGCCGACGATTGAGCTCGAAGCGCCAACATTGAGTATTTATATTGGACCAAATACTTCGCCGCTAAAGGGGCGCGAAGGCGAGTTTACAACTTCTCGCCAGATTGGTGATCGTTTGAAGCGCGAATTGGAAACAAACATTGCCTTGCGCCTAGAGCCGCAGGGGCTTGGTTATAAAGTATCTGGACGCGGCGAGCTTCATTTGTCGGTTTTGATTGAGACGATGCGTCGTGAAGGCTACGAGATGGAAGTTGGTCGTCCAGAAGTTGTTTATAAGATGGAAGACGGCGTAGAAATGGAGCCGGTTGAAGAATTAACGGTCGAGGTAGCGTCGGAGTTTGTGGGCGCAGTTTCGCAGGAGTTAGGCGTACGTAAGGCGGAACTAATTGAGCAAGAAATGACCACGACCGGCGCGGTGCGTTTTCGCTATAATATTACAACTGCGGCTTTGATTGGTTTACGCAATAGCCTATTGACCGAGACTAAGGGAACGGCAATTATGAATACGTTACCAAAAGGGTATCAGCCAGTAACGTCGCATTATCGCCAAGAACGGAATGGTGCTTTGGTGGCGTCAGAGGCGGGTCAGAGTACGGCCTATGCACTTGATGCTGCGCAGGCGCGAGGGGTGCTTTATATCCCGCCGCAGGTTGATGTCTACATGGGAATGATTGTTGGTTTGTCGAAGAAGGATGAGCTTGATATTAATGTTTGTCGCGAGAAGCAGCTGACAAATATGCGCACGCATGCGTCGGATGGAGCAATTCAATTAACTCCATATACGCAATTATCGCTGGAGCAGTGTTTAGATTTCTTGATGGAGGATGAGCTTCTTGAGGTTACCCCAAAATCTTTGCGCCTACGCAAGAAGGAGCTGAATCCGACTATGCGCAAGCGTCAACGTAATCATCAGATGTAGCTCTTACGCTTGACGTAAGTGAACGTTTTTTAGACAATAAATTAGACACGGCTAAGTAGTTTTTGATGGAAAGGGGGTGACTGGCGTGTTGATGCTTAAAACAGTTGTAAGTGTGGTTGGTGTGTTTTTGGCTTGTGGAATTATCTTATGGGTGGTAGCAGATCTGTTGGGCAAACTTATAATGTTGTTGCAGTTTTATGGACGTTCCGTAGGCTTCGTAGTGTCATATCTGAGAGAGGACGGCATGGGGTGTGGCTATTATGAGAGATACAACAAACGAGCGTGTGAATTGAACGCGATGTTTCGCACGGCGATAAGTTTTTTATTCTATTTGGTAGGGTATATATTATTATTCTTACTCTTAGCCATAATACTGCCAATGGCTTCACTTCCGTTGCACATATATTACGCGATAAGTTATGGCTGCCAAGCTGGGTGGTTAATAGGTGGCGTTTTTAGAGTGCAGTACGAGAAGAGCGTTGCGCCAGTGATTGGCCGTTTCGATCGAATAGATGAGAATAGTGAAAGCGGTGAGAAGTTGGCAATTTTCGTACAGCCGAACGGGGACGAGTATAGATTCGATTTGGAAGGCTGGAAGAAAGAGGAATACCCCAATGAGAAATGCTATCATGTAGTATTTTGCACTGAGAACTATTGGGTCTTTTGTCCGCTGGGCCAATAAGACGAGACGCTTACACGAAAGAAGGCCCGGATTGTATACCCGGGCCTTTTGCGTTGAAGGTGCGTTTTTGTCTAGCGGTTTTTAATGCCGGCTTTTTTTGCTTCTGCGTCTCAACATTCTGAGCTGGCGCCATTTTTTAGTCTTTTTTCGTTTATTCCTAACTCTGCTTTTTGGAGAGCTATTTTTAAACGATGCGACCGATGTATTGTTTGCCATGATTATCGTGACTGTGGCGGCGTCTTCCTGCTGACCCAGATATGTGATTGCGTTGGGTGTCGCGGGGCATTGATTGTCTTTTGCATCGATTGCGATACTACTCTGTTCTGAACTACTATGTAGATGCGCATATGAAAGCATACAGGCCAAGAGGGCGCTCAGAAGGTATATATTTGCGTTAGACAATGAATTTGCGAAAGGGATAATGATAAATGTTATTGCGAGGTAGATGTTGTGTAGCAGCGTTTCTTTCTCAGCGATATACTTGCGCTGAATTCTTGTTGCGATAGCCCCAATAATAATCATCTCTATTGTGGCAATGGCTGTAGCTGGTGACATTATGGAGCGCAGATGTTGTTTATCTACGATCTTAATATAGCACCACAATAACGGCATAGTTATAAAACTCACGGCTGCATCTAGTGCCATTTCGTCTGAACTAGAGCAGTTTAGGCTGGTGCCACTAGTGAGGATGAAAATTGCGATAATGCCTGCGGTTATCATCATGGCGATAGTCTTAACTGCAGACAGTATTGTAGCTATGGCGGTGCCATGGCCGGTTTCGAGGAAGAAATGGATATAAAGACTGGTAAAAAGTAATCCGGCCGTGAAGCCTACAACATTAGCAATGAGACGATAAATGACGGTTTTATTATCCCGCATATATGTACCTCCTTTGGATAGACAAAAAATGTTTAGGTGCAATGTGTCTTTATATTTTATCATGCATTAGCGTTTTTGTCAATTTTTGAAAAACTAGTGTTTTATACTTCGGGAAGAGGTTAATTGAGGGCATTAGATTTAAAAAGCCCGGGAAGGAATTCCCGGGCTTCTTGCTATCTTTCATTCGTACGAGATAACCGTGCGATTCTTCTGGATTAGGAGCTTATAATGTAGGCTATTGCAAGGATAAATGCCATAATAATGCCGCCGATGCCTCTCCAGGGGAGATCTGAAATAGCATTAGAAAAGTTATTCCAGTAATTATCATCGCTGTCGTAATCGCCAATAAAATCGGCGACGGTGTTGGGGATTGCAATGTCGTCGTCGGGAATAATGTCAGGGACGGGGACGATAGCGTTGGCGTGTTCTGAATGAAGCTTGTTGTTGCGGTAACTATTGTCGCTGTGCGGGGCTATACGAAAGACTTCATCTTCGCCGCGTGTTTTGTTGCAGTTGGGGCAAGTATAAATATTGCCCGCAATGTTTGTCGTACCGCAATGGTTACAATTCCAATAATCTCTTTTTATTCTCAATACTTTTGAAACCTCCTGTGTACGAATTTGCGAATAGACGAATGAAATTAATAATGAGCTACAAGACGGTAGGGATGTACATATAGTACTGTCCATAGCATCTTAATTATTATCATATAATGTTTGTATCGATTAGTCAATGGAGGGAAGTGCGCATGTTTTAAAATATAATGCATAAAAATGCAATAGCTTGAGTGTTCGGTTATTAAAGAATGTAATATAATAATGCGCAAGTGTGGAAAAACATGAGCGGAACAATTTTTTTGTTCGGTTTTTTCTCTGTTGGGGCGGGTAGTTTTGCACCGGAATGTGGAAAACTGTGCAAAAATGGGTCTTGCAATATACGAATTTGTTGTCTAAACTAAGGACAAGTGGAAACAACATAAAAACCACGAAACAAAAATAAAACCAAAGGAACGATTGGAAAAGCAAAAATGAAAAAGAAGATCGAACTAAAGGACCAGTCGCAAGGCTACCAGATTATTACGTTGTCAAAGAAATAATTGGTATTTATTTTTAAGCACGTTAAAAACGTTCGAATCCGAACATCTAGGAGTTTTGGGCGCGTTTAGGATACGCGAAACAGAAACCGCAGGTACATTCATTAAAATACACACCTCCCAAACATATAACTCACCTCACACAAATTAAGTCTCTCAACTCCATAATTAATGTGTTGGCTAAATGCTAGCAGTAATTGTGGATTCTTAAATGTGTTAAGGACAAAATAAACAACAAAAAACACAAAAACCTGAAATTTCTAGATGCTCGGGTTCGAACTAAGATATAATGAAGAAATGAATGAAGTTCATATTCCAGTGTTATTATCGGATGTATTAAAGTATCTGCAGCCGGCTGAAGGTGAAACATATTTAGACCTTACGGCGGGATATGGTGGACATGCTGATAAAATTTTGGAAGTAACTCGGAACTATAATGGTGCGGTCCTAAATGACCGTGATCAGAATGCGATAGATTTCTTGGAAGCGAAGTACCAAAAGGTGAAGCCGAAATTGATGCATGATGATTTTTATAGTACTGCGCTACGACTTGTGGAGAGTGGAATTAGCTTCGATATGATTCTGGCGGACTTTGGAGTTTCTTCGCCGCAACTAGATAGACCTGAAAGGGGATTTTCGTTTACTAAAGAGGCGCGGCTCGATATGCGAATGGATGAGTCGCAAGATTTGGACGCTTGGACGATTGTTAATAAATGGAGTGAACGAAAATTAGCGGATATTTTTGAGAAATACGCAGAGGAACGACGTGGTCGTGCTGAATTGCTAGCCCGCGAAATCTGCATGAATCGGCCAGTCGAAACAACTACCGAACTCGCTGATTTAATAAAGTCAAAATCACCGTACTCGCATACGCATCCGGCGACACGGATTTTTCAGGCGATAAGGATTGTTGTTAATGATGAATTGGGAATCATCGAACGGACATTGCCTTTATTGCCGAAGTTATTAAACCCGGGCGGAAGGGTGGCGATAATTACTTTTCATAGCCTAGAAGATCGACTCATTAAGAATTATTTTAGGAATGAGAGTAGCAAAGGGTTAGAGTCGACATTAAGTATAGTAACTAAGAAACCGATTGTTGCGGATAATACGGAAATTGTTAATAATCCACGCGCACGCAGCGCAAAGCTAAGAGTGGCAAAAAGGATCTGACCAATCTTTGATGGCGCTTAAAGCGGAACGGGCGGGCGTCATCGTAAATAAAAATAAAAAACAAAAAGGAGTAAACAGTATGGCGAAAATTATCGTTACGAATAGAAGCCGTGCACAACAGGTAAAAGTTCACTTCCGCTAAATAATCGGCAATATTTTGACCAATTAAAGATTTTTATTTTGACCGGTAAATATCTTTTTAATGCTTATTATTTAATACGCAGAGACTAACCTATATGCCCCGGTCTCGGGGTGCCTCTACAGTAGGTGTAGTTAGTGCGGAGTGTGTAAGACCTAAAAAACATTTTTGACCTTCTTTGGTGAGACTGGGCGTTTCTTCTCTTGGCGCTCGGTCTACCACCAAAGCTTTTTGCATGTAGAGATAAAAACAAAGAATAGTAAAAACAAACAGGATATTTTGATGCCAGCATATTATGCAACTAGGAGAATGACAGGATCGAGCAGTGCATCGTCGAGTACGTGGGCGCGTAATCGTAATGCAGTACGTCATAACTCGAAAATTGTCCTGGGGCCAGTTAATCATACAATTGCGATTGTTTTAATTGTGTTACTGACCGGCTTAATCTTTCTGACGCAGAGTACGAAAGTTACGAACTATGACGTCGAAATAGCCAAGGTAGATAGTGAGATAGTAGACCTCGAAGCGCAGCGCGATGCTTTAGCGGTAGAAAATGCGAAAATAACTGCGGCGGCGGCTGATGAGGACAAGAATAAAGTTGCGGCAACGATGGTTGACGCAAATAGTGCGGATTTTGTAAAAGAATAATCCATTTTTCTTGTACAAGAATTCCGGTGGACAAGCCGGAGTTTTTTGTTTTTAAGTGTAGTATAATTTTCTTATGTTTATGTCGCGTAAGTCGCGTTATTTGTTGATATATGTCGCATTGTTTGTGCTGTTTTTTATTGCGGTCGTTAGGCTGTTTTTGGTACAAATTATCGACCATCGTAAATACGTCGATGCGGCTAGCGAGTTGCGTATTTCTAAATATTCTTTGCTGGCAAAAAGGGGTGAGGTATATATGATGGATGGCAAGAATTCGACGACTCCAGTCGTGATGAATGAAAGGACTTGGCTGATTTTTGTAGACCCGAGCTATGTGGCAGATAAAGATAAAGTGCAGGCGCAATTAACCAATATACTTGGCGACCAGATGATTACGACTTGGAAAAAAGTTTGGTCTAATATGAAGAGCGGGTACGTTGAGGTCGCGAAGCATGTTAATTATGAGACGGTTACGAAAGTTAGGGAGGCAAATTTGCAGGGTGTTGGTCAGAAAGAAACCTCGCGGCGTGTTTATCCAGCAGGGCAGTTGGGAGCGCAAATATTGGGCTTTATTAATGCGGAAAATGTAGGTACGGGGCTTGAGGGCGCTTTAAATGATCGGCTATCTGGCAAGGATGGGCTATTAAAGACCGTAACTGACGTGCATGATATTCCGCTCTCAATTGGTGATGATAATGTAGAAATACCAGCGCAAGATGGCGAAAATATTGTATTGACGATAGATGAAAACGTGCAAAGGAAGGTTGAGAAGATTCTAAAAACGCGGATGGACAATAATAAGGCAATAACAGCCGCCAGTGCCATCGTGATGGATCCAAATACGGGAAAAGTCTTGGCGATGGCGAACTATCCGACATTTGATCCGGAGAAATATTATCAGGTAAAGGATGCGAGCCTGTTTACTAATCGCGTAGTTGAATCGCCATATGAGCCAGCATCGGTATGCAAGACTTTTACTTATGCGGCGGCAATCAATGAGGGGGCGATGGCCCCAACCGACACTTATTACAATAAGGGTTACACGTACGTCGAAGACCGTCGAATGCAGAATGCGTTAACGAATACGGCTTTGGGCGAGATTACTTTCCGAACGGCTTTAGACTATTCATTCAACACTGGTTCTATTGAAGCGTTGCGCCGTTTGGGCGGGGGTAAGATTACTAAGGCTGCGCGAACGAAGCTGTATGGTTATCTGACGGATAATTTTGGCCTGGGAAAGCGTACTGGTATCGAGCTAAATGATGCGCCGGGGATAATTATTAGCCCAGAAGAAGATGAAGGTAATGCGGTACGTTATGCAAATATGACTTTCGGGCAGGGGATGAACTTAACGATGATCCAAGTGGCAGCGGCATTCTCGTCGTTAGTAAATGGCGGTGATTACTATCAGCCAACCATAATCGCGGGAACAATGAAGAACGACGCATTCTACAAGGACGAAAATAAGAAGGCTCTGCGCCAAACTGTTTCGGAGAATACTAGCGAGCAAATGCGTTCGATGTTAGAAGAGGTGCGTAGCAAGGAAGTGCCACGGTCTGGTGATAAAGCTGGCTATAAGATTGGAATTAAGACTGGTACTTCGGAGACCTATGATGCGAGTGGCAAATATACATCTGATGCGACAATAGCTAGCGTGATTGGGTACGGGCGCAAGAACCAGCAGGGCTCAATGCCGGAATATGTAGTGATGGTGCGCCTGGACGGTAGTAGCTTGCTATGGGGGTCACTTGATGCGGTGCCAGTGTTTACTGAGATTAGTAATTATTTGTTAGAATATTTAAGGATAGAGCCGATAAAATAGAAAGGATTATGTCGGAATGTTAGCGGATATAAATTCTAATATTGGATACGAGCTAATTTTGGCGTTGGGGGCTTTCTTGCTGTCGATGTTTTTAACGCCGATTTATACGACTTTTGCGTACAAGCATAAGCTTTGGAAGCGGCAGAAGAGTGTAGATGTGACTGGCGCGGAATTGACGGTAATGAACAAACTCCACAAGGATAAGATAAAGCGCCATTTCCCGACGATGGCGGGGATGATTATGCTAGTGACGGTGCCAGTGGTACTAATTGCTTGCAATTGTCTGAATCGTGGTCAGACTTGGTTGCCGATTGCGGCGTTTGTGGGCGGTGGGCTGATTGGCTTTATTGATGACGTAATTAACTTGTTTGGCAAGAACGCAGCCGCGGGTTTGCGGGCGCCGGTAAAATTTGCAATGATTACGGCCTTAGGCGCGGCCTTGGGGTGGTTCTTTGCGGTAAAGCTCGGCTGGACATCGGTGACGGTGCCATTTATGGGCGCAATTAATATTGGCGTAGTTGGGATGATAGTATTGTTTGCGTTTGCGGTGGTGGCAACAGGTAATGCGGTTAATATCTCGGACGGGCTAGACGGTTTGGCTGGTGGCTTGGCAATGTTGGCGTACGGCTCGTACGGTGTAATTGCCTTATTGCAGGAGCAATGGTTCTTAGCGGGTTTTTGCTTTATCGTGCTAGGGGCGTTACTGTCGTATATTTGGTTCAATGTTTATCCGGCGCGCTTTATGATGGGGGATACTGGTTCGTTTGCGCTTGGCGCGGGATTAGGGGTCGTTGCGATGATGACTAATTCGTTCTTATTGCTACCGGTGATTGGCGTACTATTTGTGGTTGAGGCGGGTAGTTCACTGCTTCAGATTTGCTCAAAGAAATTTTTCCATCGAAAAATCTTTGTTTCGGCGCCTTTGCACCACCATCTGCAGGCGAAGGGTTGGGAAGAAAGTAAGGTTGTGATGCGTTTTTGGATTATTGGCGGCGTGACGGCGATGCTTGGGATATTTTTGGCAATGGGTGGGGGCATTATTAAGTGAGAAAGCATCGGCCCGATTTTTCAATTTTATTGATAACGCTAGGTTTGATGGCGGCGGGGTTGATTATCGTCTATGCAATTGGTCCGCGCACAGCACAGTCCGAGGGCTTTTCTAGTGATTATTATTTTTCCGGGCACTTAAAAGCGATTTTTGCATCATTGGTAGTTTTGGGAATTAGCGCTTTTTTGCCATACAAGCT
The DNA here is from genome assembly GCA_045546295.1 of Candidatus Nanosyncoccaceae bacterium. Lineage (GTDB taxonomy): Bacteria > Patescibacteriota > Saccharimonadia > Saccharimonadales > Saccharimonadaceae > UBA2834. The sequence goes on from JAZQCP010000013.1 coordinate 105,905, forward strand.
GATTGGTGCATATAGTAAATGGCTGACTATTATTGCGTTTGCGCTCTGTTTTCTGACGGCGGCATTGGGGCGCGCTGGGATTGGTGGTAGTTTTGTTATTTGCGATGAGGGCGCATGTAGGGCTTTAAATTTCCCGTTACTGGGAAGTTTTCAGCCGGCCGAGTTCTTGAAGATTGCGGTGCTTTTTTACGGTGCCTGGTTGATTTCGGATCGGCGCAAGAAGAAGCAGCTGGCAAAGAGTGAGTTTTGGCTTCCGATGGGGGTAGTAATTGCGATGGTGGCTTTCGTGGTGGCGTTTCTAGAGAAGGATTTAGGAAGTACGGCAGTAATTTATTTAATGTTGGCGGCGATGATGTTTGTGGGGGAGATGCCGTGGAAGCAACTGGGTATTTTTGCGTTAGTTATTCTTGCGTGCGTTGCGGTATTGATTAAGGTGGCGCCGCACCGATTGGATCGTCTAGCAAGCTTTAGTGGCAAGGGAGATGATTTTCATATTATGAATTCATTGATTGGTTTCGGTACGGGCGGAGCTTTTGGCGTAGGTTTGGGCAATAGCGTTCAGACTACCGGTTATTTGCCGGAAGCGCCGAGCGATTCGATATTTTCGGTAGTGGGGGAAGCGTGGGGCTTCTTTGGAGCGGTAATTATACTGATTGCTTATGCGGTGATGTTGGTACGCATTCTAAATGTCTCTCGTTGCACGGAGGATGATGAGCAGAATTTGTTCACGGTAGGTGTTTTTACCTGGATTTTTGCTCATGTTATAATTAATGTAGGTGGAATGCTAGCGCTGATGCCGATGAAGGGTATCACGTTGCCGTTCTTAAGCCACGGCGGTACGAGCATGATGTTCGTTTCGTTTGCTGTGGGTATGACATTACAAATATCTAGATGGACAAAGAGAGAGGCAATCGATGAGAATTCTAGTAGTAGGCGGGGGCAGCGGGGGACACGTTACGCCGGTAGTCGCCGTCGTACGTGAGATTTGGAAAATTCGTCCGCGGGCGAGGATTGATTTTTGGACTGACAAAAAATATTACAAGAATGCTCGCAAAATCACCATTGAAAACGGGATGGATGTAGATATCAAGAAAGTCGCCTCAGGTAAGTTGCGTCGCTATGCGGGTTTTAAATTCATCGATTATTTGAAGCATTTTGATATAGTTTTGCATAATTTTGCGGATCTTTTCAGGACTATTGGTGGCTTTTTCCAGAGTTTTTTCCGATTGGTTGCGCATCGTCCGGATGCAATATTTCTAAAAGGTGGTTATGTGTGTTTGCCAGTAGGTCTGGCGGCGCGGATTTTGCGAATTCCATACGTGATTCATGATAGTGATTCGGTGCCAGGTTTGACAAACCGATTATTGGCGAAAAAAGCCGTAAAGATAGCGACGGGGATGCCGCTTAGTTACTACTCTTACCCAGAAGAGAAGGCGGAATGGACAGGGATTCCAATTGGTGAGGAGTTTAGACCGGTTCCCGAGTCAAAGCAGAAGCGTCTAAAGAAAGAATTAGGATTTGATCCTGAGAAAAAGCTTGTCTTAGCGACGGGCGGTAGTTTAGGAGCGGAGGATATCAACTTGACCATGCGAAAGATTCTCCCAGAGTTGCTCAAAAAGAGCTCAGCTATGCTGGTGGCGGGGCGCGAACGTTACCCAGAGATGATTGATCTGAAAGATTATGAGGTATGGGAAGACGGTATATTGAAGTCTAATTTTCGAATGGTGGAGTTTTCGAGCGAAATGTGGAAATTGTTTGGGGCGGCGGACATTGTGATTTCGCGGGCGGGCGCCTCTACGATGACCGAGCTATCTAGTATGGCGAAGACGGTTATTATGGTGCCAAATGAAGAATTGCCAGGGCATCATCAGGTAAAGAATGCGAAGGCTTATGAAAAGGCGGAGGCTGCCGTGGTAGTGTCGGATTCGAAAATGATGAAGAAACCAGAGCTTTTATTGGATGCAATTGTGCATTTATTAAAAAGCGAGCGCGAGTGCGAGCGGTTAGCGGTGAATCTGCATAGCTTTACAAAAGAGCATGCGGCAGAGAACTTAGCAAAGATAGTGATTGGGGTTGCGGGCGGTAGTTGACGGCCGGTGTCAATTTGAACGTTTTTGAGTTTAATGTGGGCGTGCGGTACTATTTGACTAATTGTAGTATCTGTGGTATAGTTCTCTGTGAGAGCGTCTTCGCGGTGCGATGATGCTAATGCACTTTTATGCTATGCGTACTAGGCAACCCCTCTGCGGACGCGTAGAGGGCGAGCTAGACCATATATGAGTCTCGGAGGCGAGCTCATTGGTCTTAGCTGCAAAAGAGTCGACGCTTTTGCAGCGAACGTATGTAAGCGCACATTTGGTGCGTTGAGCTGGATACTTATTGGCTTCTGTACGATAAGGCAGAAGTTGGCTAAAATCTTTCGCCGCCGGTTCGGTAGACGAAAGATAGGCCTGTATGGTTAGTTACACGCCTCTGTTTGCGATGCACGGAGGGGAAAACGTGTGGCTAAGCGTGCACAATGTCTGGCTCGTAGCATAATTATTTGAGGAGGACCGTTCTCCTCATCCTCGGGCGCCCCTTTGGTGGGGCGCCCTATTTTTATTTAGTAAATCGAAGAATGTGATTTTTAAACGACTTGCTAAAAAGCAGAGAACTTGTTAAAATAGTGGCACTGGTCACGTCGTCTAGTGGTTAGGACTCCAGGTTTTCATCCTGGCAATCGCGGGTTCGAATCCCGCCGTGATCACCAAGTTTAGATTTTGAAAAACACCTGTAAAAGGGTGTTTTTTGTATGAAATAGAAAAAAGTGTTGACAAATAGTCAAATGTATGATAATATAGGGGTATTGGTGAACAAAAACCCGCACATTAAATTGAGGAGGAGTAAGCATGAAAAAGCATGGCATATTACTCGCTCCGGAACACCCGGAGTAACAATTTATTCCTGCTCCTGACCGTCCGACCCCGTTTGCCCGTGAGCGCTTCGCCGCTTTGCGGCCGCCGATCTGAGAGGGCCACGAGGGTTTTTAAAAAACTGTGAAAGGAGGCTGCTGCTTTTGAAAAATTATAGCGAAAGGCCGCCCAACAGGTGAGCTTAAATGCCCTCGGGCATTTATTCGCGGAAACTGCTTTAGCCCGAAAGGGGAGGGAAGGAGGCACTCATGCTCTAGATGGGGCCACGCGCAACGCGTGGCGAATGTCGCAATTAACCGCTCGCCGGAAGTTATATGCGCCTTTGCGTCGTCAGCGACGCCGGCCGGATCCAGGACTTCACGAGCTATCTCTTCGTAAGGAAGGAGGCACCCATGCTCTAGATTAAGCCGCCAATGGCGGCCACACTCATGCTTTAGATCAAGCCGCCAATGGCGGCTACACTCCAAACTTTGATTATTGGAGCGGCGACGATTCTTGCGCAAGTAAGCACAGCAGTCAGACTGCACCGCTGAAAGCTCGTCGTCCGCTCCAAAGCTTTAGGCGCCGGTTATGGCGCACCTCTCCCCCCCCAACAAGGGGGGGATTTTTTATGATTCTTTTTATTGATTAAAGAGCTTATGCCGCAAGTTATCTAATGGTATAATTAAAGATATGAGTACAAAGTTATTTAAACGCACTAAAATCTTGGCAACGGTAGGCCCATCCGTATTTGCAGAAGAGAAGTTGAAAGAAATGGTATATGCGGGCGTAAATGGTTTTCGCTTAAATTTTAGTCATGGCACCTATGACGAACGCGATCAGCAAATTGCAACGATTAGGCGCTATGCTGCAGAGCGCGGTAAGTCGGTAGCGATCGTGCAAGACTTGCAGGGCCCAAAGATTCGTTTGGGAGATTTAAAGGATAACCATTTAGATGTGAAGACTGGCGATGAATTAACTTTAGATTATGCTTGCAAAGAGCATGATGGTGGGAAGATTCTGCCTGTACAATATAATTTAGCCGAAAAGGTAAAAGTTGGCGAGCCGGTGCTTTTATTTGATGGAAAAGTAGAGGGCATTACTACTGAGATTGTGTCCCCGACCGCGATTAAGATTAAGGCGCAGAACGACGGTTTCTTGATGAGTCGCAAGGGTATCAATTTGCCAGATACGGATATGGGTGGTGACATTATTACCGAGAAGGATTTGGCGGACATAGAATTTGGCGCAAGCCGCGATTTTGATTATGTGGCAATGAGCTTCATTCAAAGTGCAGACGATATCGATAAATTGCGTCAAATTCTGGTTTCACATGGTTCAACGGCGCAGATTATTGCGAAGATTGAGACCAAAAAAGCAGTAGAGAATGATGAGACGATGGAAGCGATCGTGAAAGCGACTGACGGTATTATGGTAGCGCGTGGCGACTTAGCCTACGAAGCGGGCGCAGAAATTGTTCCGATTGTGCAGCGTAAGCTAATTGCGCTTTGTCGCCAGTATTCGAAGCTTTGCATTGTAGCAACACAAATGCTAGGTTCGATGGTAGATAATCCGCGTCCAACTCGTGCTGAGGTTTCAGATGTTGCTACGGCGGTATTGCTTGGCACTGATGCAGTGATGCTTTCGGACGAGACTGCAAACGGCAAGTATCCGATTGAGGCAGTCAAGGAGATGAAGAAGGTGATTCTTTACACGCAGGATAATTCGCGTATTCTTCCAATCGAGAAGGAAACGACGGGCAACTACAAGAATTATGATGCGATTTCGCGTGCGGTGGTGCGTTTGGCGGAACAAATTGACGCTGATCTAATTGTAACGGCCACCAAGAGTGGTGCAACCGCCGAGGCGATTGCGGCACAGCGTCCGAATATTCCGATGGTATCGATTACGAGCAATCCGCGCGTGGCAGGACAATTAGCCTTGACGTATGCAAACTCGGCGTATGTGCGCGAATTTGGCGATAATTATGCCGTAGACGCAGCTCAAGAGTTGAAGGCGAGCGGCTATCTAAAAGTGCCAGAAGGCAAAGACAGTCTCACAGTAGTGGTAGTGTCTGGCTTGCGCGACGAAGAGGGCGGTACAAACCAGATTCAAATTCGTAAGATTTAATAACAGAGAAGACAAAAGAGGAGGTAAAATGGATTTTCGCAAGAAGACGGTTCGTGATATTGATGTAGCAGGGAAGACGGTATTAGTGCGCGTCGATTATAACGTGCCTATAAAAGATGGGCAGATTACGGAAGATATGAGAATCCGCGCCAGTTTGCCGACTCTTGAGTACTTGCTTGATAATGGTGCAGGGAAGATTGTAGTAATTTCGCATTTAGGTCGTCCAGAAGGGAAGCCGGCGGAAGAGTTTTCGCTGGCGCCGTGTGCAAAGCGTCTTGGCGAATTACTGCCAGGGAAGGATGTGCGTTTTGTCGGTCAGACAGTTGGCGATGAGGTGAAGCGGGCAATAGCAGAGTTGCCAGTGGGTGGCATTGTAGTATTGGAAAACTTACGCTTTTCGCCAGACGAAGAAGCGAATTCGGACGAATTTGCCAACCAAATCATTGAAGCCACGGGCGCAGAAGTTTTTGTTCAGGATGGATTCGCCGTAATTCATCGTGCGCATGCTTCTACGGATGCAATTGCAAAGAAACTTCCTGCCGTGGCTGGCTTCTTAGTCGAGAAAGAGGTCTCCAATCTAGAAGGCGTAATGACTAATCCAGAGCATCCACTCTTGGTTATTATTGGCGGTGCCAAAGTTGAAGACAAGCAGCCATTGATTGATAAATTTTTGCCGATTGCCGATCGCATCGTAGTGGGTGGTAAGATTGCAGCCGATGGTTACACTTCGGACAATGAGAAAGTATACGTGGCGAAAGACTTTGAGGTGGATGAAAATGGTAACAAGCTTGACGTATCAATGATGGATGCCGCCGAGATAGCTGCGATGATTTTTAAATCGAAGACAGTTATCTGGAATGGTACTTTGGGCATGGTTGAAGACCCTCGCTTTGCGAAGGCGTCGCAAATGACCGCCATGGCTCTCGGTAAACGAAAAGATTGTTTCACGGTGATTGGCGGTGGTGACACGGCTGGATTTGTTGAGTCGGTCATGAAGGATAACGAGGGGCTAGAGTATAACTTAATATCTACTGGTGGCGGTGCTAGTCTAGAGTTATTGTCGGGCAAGAAGTTGCCGGGCCTGGAAGTGCTACAAGATCGCTAAGGAGCGTAGATGAAGCTACTGGGTGGCAGAAAAAAGCAGATTGAGGAGATAAAGCCAGTTCCGGCACGCCGCCAGGGGCGCCAGAATGAGAGCTTTCGAATTGGACGTACGATTGCGGGCGAAGCTTTTTCTGACGAGCGAAAAAATAAACTAGAACGATTAAAAGAGCGCAAAAAGACGAAGCGTAAAAATGTTACGGTCGTGTTTGGCGTGATTGTGCTAGTAATACTAGTAGCGATTGTAATTGGTCATTATGTTGCGGACATAATTGCCGAAGAAGAGGCTAAAAGATACGTGGCCCCTAAACCCGAGCCGACCGTAGATATTTCGGATGAGAATGCCGATATGGAGATTAGTCCGCGCGTGAAAGAATTCGTGGCGCGCCTAGAAGACGATGCGCAGTCGGAGGGTTATCAGGTTGATCATGTAATATTGCCGTTAAATAAGGTGCGCGAAATACATATATTTATTAAAGAACGTGAAGAATATTACAAGATGACAATAGATCGCAGTAGTGCCGTGCAGGCGGAGGATATGGCACGAATGATTCGCTATCTTGATAAGAAAAAGGTTAGGGCTACTTACGTAGATTTGCGCGTCGAGGGGAAGGCGTTTTATAAGTAAATAAATCTAAGTCGGCGGTTTACTCCCCTGAGTTCCCTAAGTGTTCGGTTTTTGTTCGGTCGAAAAAATGATGGATTCTCAAAGAGGGTGCGTTGATTGAGCTCGCGATATTTGAAAAATGGGTAGGTAAGGGGAGTAGGGGGAACAAAAAAATAAAACCGTGAAAAAGTCAAATAAATAGAGATTTCACGGACTTAAAATGCGGATTTTGGCGACAAGATATGTTGTAATATGCGAATTTACAGGGGTCGTGGCGCATAAGTTGTCGATATATTGTCAAAATCGTTTTTTTGGCTGCGCTCCCCCGGATGATTTTTTCGGGGGAGCCCCCTATTTTCCGCTATTTATGATCAGGGGTAGTTTCGTCTTTATGAATATATGTAAAGGAAGAGATGTCTATTTAGCAGGGTTCTGTGTACGTTATCGTATGTCTGGCTACGATTATTTATATAACTGGCATTCAAATATGTATACGTCGTAAAATATACATTGTGCGACATTAAGAATATGGCGAAAAGTTGATTATACGCCCGTCTTGTTTATGCTTAGTTTTTGAGGCTGTGGGATTTATTTGCCATATTTACGCCCTATTTTGCGCTGTATGGCCTTTTTGGTCCCAAAGACGCTTATGTATACTATTCCGGCGCTTTCACGGCTCCTAGTGCGTCTTATGGCTTTGTACATATTCTAGTGTTGAAAGGCGCTCACTATAGAGGTGCGCGTTAATGTAACAGGGGTAGGAGAGGGGGTGATTAATCTGTATAACAGGGGTAGGGGACTAGTTTTTTTGAAATTTGCGCTCCCCCGCCGATTTTCGGAAGTTTTTGTGAAAAAATTATTTGAAAAAAATTTCACGGTTTTTATTTCCGCTTTCATCTCATCTGTTATTTCGAGGTCGAGATTATCGGAGAGTATTTAAGAATCCTTAAAGAGCCCCCCAGCGGTCATTTTTTTCTACTTCCCCTACCCTTTTTACCTCTGTTGGACCTCTGTTAATTTTGACTAAAAATGGCAGAAGATCAGTTAAAAAGCCCCGCGCGAGCGGGGCTTAAGGCGTGGTCGATAAGTTCTAGAAGCTGTCTATATTGCGCTAGGCGTTGTTTTTATTCTTATTGCGGTTACGATTGCGGTTTTTCTTTTTATAGCCATTAGGATGTGAATTAGGCGCTTCTGTGACCTTTGCTTTGCCGTTATTGGACGAGGTAATCATTGGGCGACTACTGAGAGATTCTTCCACGCTTTTATCCTGAGCTACTTCGTTCTCGACGACGGCATTTTTAATGTTGGGGCTAACTAAAGGTTTAACCTCTTTGTGCTGTTCAGCTTCGACCTTGCGGGCTTTTTCGCCAAGAAGTTTGCCGAGATCCTTCAGGCCATTGCCAGAGCTTTCTTCGCCTTGAGCGGCATTAGGGGAAATCTTTTGCTTGCGGAAGTCAGCCTGTGGGGTTGGTACGAATGAATAGGTAGTTTTTTCTTTTTCTTGCGCCTGTGAGCCGCGCATTCCTGCCTCGCGACCAGAATCGGATAGGTCTTTCTTCCACTTCTCTGCCGCTTCGATGCTGGCGCTGATTTCTTTTTCGACTTCTTCGCGCGTGCGAGAGTAAACTAGGCGCGAATTGCGAATAATGCGTGGAGTTAAATCATTCGGCGGTTTTGGAATGCTGAGAGTAGTGGCAGAGAAGGCTGGAGTCTTCTCGCCATTAATAATCATCGAAAGGACGAAGTGGCGGTTATTTAGGTTTAGCAAATCTTGAGCTTCAAAGATTGGCTCGAATTGCTTAGAAAGGATAGGTGCATCGTCGGCGGAAACGCGGAAGCTAATAGTAGTACCGACGTTGCCGAAAACGGCGTCGCGGACAGATTCTGTCATCTGGCTAGTGTACTGGTTGGCGACAGTCAGATTAAGACCATATTTGCGCGCCTCAGAGAGGATGACCGCAAAAGAGTCGGTAGCAAAGTTTTGGAACTCGTCTACGTAGAGATAGAATGGTCGGCGATCTTCGACGTTCGGAATATCGGAACGACTCATAGCTGCTAGCTGTACTTTTGTGACGAGGAAGGCGCCAAGAATAGCGGCGTTATCCTCGCCGATGAGGCCTTTGGACAGGTTAACAACGAGAATTTTGCCTTCATCCATGATTTTGCGTACGTCGAAGCTAGATTTTGGCTGGCCGATAATATTACGAATGATCGGGTTGGCCGTAAAAGCACCGACCTTATTAAGAATAGGCGCGACGGATTCGGTAACTTGTTTGTCACCCCATGAGCCGAACTCTTGTTTCCAGAATTGTAGAACCGTAACGTCTTTACAATATTCGAGAGTCTCTTTGCGGAAGTCTTTATCGGTCAGCATGCGCGAGATATCAAGCATGGTTGTTTGAGGGCGATCGAGAAGAGCAAGCAGGGTGTAGCGCAAGATATGCTCGAGACGCGGGCCCCAAGATTCGCCGAACATACGCTTTAATACGCCAATAACCTCAGAGGAGATATTTGGTTTACGTTCTGGGTCGTAGACCTCAAGTGGATTAAAGGCCATTGGGTATTGTGTATCGGCAGGGTTGAAGTAGACAACGTCCTTGATGCGGCTTTCAGGGATAAACTTTAGATTGTCCATTGCTAGATCGCCGTGTGGGTCAATAATACAATAGCCTTGGTTGTGATAAATATCACTAAGCGCGAAGAGGGTTAGGAGACCAGATTTACCAGAACCAGTCTGACCAATAATATAAACGTGACGAGAACGGTCGCGGCGATACATGCCAAACTGATGCTTGATGCCGCGGAAATCCGTGAGGCCGAAGGCGGAGATATTCTCGTCGAAGCTAGGATCGCCAGTGAGCATTGGTAACTTTGCGGGAGGCTCAGCAGTCTTGCTGGATGCCCAAACAATATTCGGCGTTTCGACGTTTGTGTGTGGCAAATGATAGACGGAGGCGAGCTCGGAGATGTTTAGAATAAAACCGTTATCGGTGAATTGACGCTCTTTGTATGCGTCGAGGGCGGCTTTCTCGAAAGTGCCACCGAGCATCTTGAAGCCGTTAAGGTTAGTAGAGTTGAACTGCTTAAAGGTGCCGACTAGGGCTTGCATGTTTAGTTTGGCATTAACTTCATCTTGGCCAACATAGGCTAAACGGATTTTGACTTCGTAGCCAAGTTTAGTGGCTTTTTCCTCTGCTTTTGCGACGCGGGTTTTGTCGCGTTCGGATAACTCTACTTTAACAGGCTGTTCGCTCCCGCCCTCTGGTGGCCGCCAGAGTGCGGCGATGATTTGCGCAAACCATTGCCAATCTAGATGGAAGAAATCCCAAGTCTTCCCTGCTTTGACGGATTTTACCCATGCGTCGGTTTTTTGATGCCAGCTATCAGCGACCGGCCTGGTTAAGATTTGGATCCATAGCTCTTCACCGCCATTTGGATTTAATTTTGCGAGCGTACCGGTAATGCCGGCGAGAGGGTCTACTTCGAAGGATTCAAAGGTCTTAATTGGGAGTGCCTCATTTTCGGTGAGGGCTACTTCGGCGCTGTAGGCGACGGGATATTTGGCGCGACGATCGACGTAATCTTCTTTCATGCGATAGATTTGTACGCTTGGATACTGGGAATATATCTGGCCTTCTACGAATGATTGCAAGACTTTTGGCACCCATACGAAGAAGCGGATTTGATTGCCACTAGAAGCAATCTCGAAAGACAGATGCTCTTGGACGCCACCCGAATTCTTTAACTCGTTGGCGTCGCGTAAGATGCCGTGCAGTGATGCGAAAAGCTGTTCGGCGGCGAGTTCCTTTTTGTCGTTGTCTTTTGGTATTTCCATCATTAAAAGGACGCTATCGACATTAAGGACCTGCAATCGATTAACCTTGCGGTAATTGCGAGCGGTCAAAATAATTAAGATGATGACGATTGGAATCCAGACGATTGGCATCATAAAAAAGCGAAGAATTTCCATACTGTTATTTTAACATAAATGCAATAAAAAACGGCGGTGAGATTATGGTAGAATGAAGATATAATGAAGATGCGTTTAGAGGGTGGTTATTCGAGAAATTTAGAAACGCCTGGGGCGGACAAAGAGAGCCGCAGGCGTACCGAAAGGCTAGGTGACGATATTGCGGACATGCAAAGAATGCTAGAAGGTCTTAGTGATAGTAGTGAGGCTAGTGGAGATGTTGAACAAGCAGTACTTGATGAGATAGAAGATATCAAAGGAAGACTTGATAGGCTTCTAGGGTCTAGCGGGAGGGGTGATGAAGTATTAGAGGTTGAGGAAGATTCAGGGGCTCGACCCGATTTCTTGATGGGCGTTGTCGAAGACGAACGGGATGTTGGCGATTCTGGCAGTCGGGAGCCCGATATGGATCTTGGTCGCTATCCCGAGGGCAGCGAAATGATTTACGACGATAGCGAAAACGGCGAATCGGGTGAGGAAAAGACACTAGAAGAGCAGCTTGGCGAAAGCGTACTAGGCGTTGCGGCAAATATGGCCGAATCTGAACCCACATCTGATTTAGAAGCGCGTTTGTTGCCGGCGTTGCAATATTGCAAAGAGAACGGCGCATTGCCGGATAGTCTTAGCCGCGAGGATCGAATAGCGGTAGTGAAGGCTTACCTTGCAGACGATATTACGATGGATCTCCCAGGTGGACTCAGCACTGATGAAGAAGATGAGCTAACTGAATGGCAGTCCGAGGAAATGCTAAAAGAAATCATGAGCTAAAGCTTTATGATAGAATGATGGTATGATAACACTCTTTGGTGCTCCTGGTAGTGGCAAAAGTTTGCAAGGCGAGCTGCTGGCTCGTCGGTATGGTTGGACGTGGTACTCTTCGCGCGATATGCTTTCGAGCATGCATAACAAAGACATTATGTATAAATTAGACCACGGTATGTTTGTCGATGACGATACGATGAATTCCTTGATGAGCGATGTAATGCGAAGAGCGCATGTGCGCGGTACGAATCGGGTAGTTCTAGACGGCTTCCCTTCTAGCTATCGTCAGGTACGTTGGATGATTGATAATAAAGAGATATCTAACTTAACCGGTGCAATTATCTTGCGTGTGCCCCATGGCGAGCTTTGGAAACGATTGATGGAACGTAAGCGCGTTGATGATACGCGTGCGGCAATTGAGCGACGTGAGGACCTTTACGACCGATCGATTACTGGCATGATTCGTGCACTGAGTATGGAGGACGTATTGGTCCGCGAAGTGAATGGCATGGGTACGCCAGAAGATGTACTGGAGCGTATTTCGGAGATACTGGGTGAATGGAATTTGGTGCCTCGCAAACAATACAAGGATATTTCAAGGAATATTAAAATTAACTACACTAGTCGAGTCTAAGGATTCAAAAAACCGACTAGTTTTTGCTACTAGTCGGTTTTTGCTTAATTTGTTAATTTGTAGCCGTCGCGGCCAACTTTAGTGAAGAGCTTTTTGTTCTGAAGATTTAATAGGACCGTGGTCTCTTTTACCTTACGCTCTTTGAGGACCTGTTTGACGATTTCTTTGCGTGAAAGACCCTCTTCGCCAGCTTTTCTAAGAATTTTGGTAATAATATCCGATACGGTTCCCTTTTGGTAGCCCCAACTATCTAGTGCGTAGATGCCGCGGCCGATTAGAACGAAGCGCGAATCTTTAATGAGTTCGTTATGAATAGCTTGCACAGTAACGTCTTTACGCTTGAAGTCTGAAGAGCTAATTGCTCTGGCGATATCGTTAAAATGCATTGGCTCTTTATGCTCTTCGAGCACGACGTAGATTTTGTCGCGGATATTCTTTGGATTAACGGTTGGCCATTTCGTAAGTCCCCATTGGCCATTAAGAGTGGAAAGTAGCTTGCTAACATGTGCGACCGCCTCAATATGACTAGGGTGTTCATAGTTGAGTTTTTCGTCGAGCTCATCGATGCTCATCGGCTTCTTATTGCTTTTTACGAGCGCAACGATTTCGTCAACTTTGCCGCGGATGGCTTTTTCATCGCCGTATTCCGCGATGCCGATTGCATTGTGATATTTGTCGTTTTCGGAGATGATAGTCAAGACTGGCGAGATCTCGCCGAGGAAGCTAAAGTTGGCTTTTTCGACAGCGCTAGCTTCGTGGTTGAGAATTTTTTGCGCTAGATCAGAAGCGCGAGCAATGCGGCCCATTTCGGTTAAGTTTCGTACGATTAGTTTTTCGGCTGGTGCTAGGTCGCTAATCTTGCCTTCTTCTGCAGCGATGCGGAGACGGATAAGAATTGCTTTTTCGAGTTGGCGAACGCGTTCGCGTGTGATTGAAAGCATTTCGCCAATTTGTTCTAGTGTTTCTTTGTGCCCGTTTAGGCCGAATCGGCGAGAGATGATTTCTCTTTCGCGCTCTTGTTCGATGATGCTGAGGCTACTAGAAATAGCCTTAGTAATTGTTTCCGCATTATTCATGCTGATGTTTTTCCTTACTTCTCCGTCTACTTAGGTTTGATATCTTGACTTTTAAATATAATAACATGACTATCACGCATTGTCAACAAGTAAAATGACTTTCACTTAGAAATAATTGTACCATATTTTTGGCATCATTTCGAAAAAAGTATATAAAACTATAAGCGTGAGCTTAATTATGATGAAAAGCTTGCGCTTTTTTGATTTTTGAGACGTGGTTTAATAGTCAAAACTGAGCAAAAAGGCGCTGTTACTTGCATTTTTTCACGTTTTGTGATATAATTATATTGTTGCAAGATGCAAAGTAGTTTAGGAGGAAACAAGATGGTAAAAGCTATGTTGAATATTATTAACTTCTTCAGGCCGCGTAAGCCGGTGATGTTCGCGTTGGATACTTCGAGCAGCCACGTGGCGAAGCTGATCTACAAGGTTCGCGGCGATGCGTGCGGGAATACTGCTCTCAGAACCGTATACGGGATTCCGTGTTCTTCGACGGCATTCGGAGCTCCGTGCGAGACTGCGATCAGGCTTGCGAGTTATGGCTTTGTGCGCGCCTACAGGAGAGGACGGCGTATTGTGATCGAGAGGAATCCGTCAGAAACTCCTCCGGCAGAGGTGGAGAGCTGGCTCGTATGCCCTGATATGGCCCTGATGATTCCGGAGTATTACGGCAGCAATCCTAATAACGCGTATGTATTTGTGCGCACTCCCTTCGGTGATGTCGAGGACCACTACGCAGAAGAGCATGGATGGCCTCGGTACTATCTCGGCGATCTGGTTGTATGTGATGGCGTTGAGGGGCGGAGGAAATTCTTCGAGGAGGTGGTAGACAAGATCTATAGTCCTAGTTAAGCATAGCCCTCCAGTAGTCACGGCCACGCAGTAGCGTGGCTTTTTTATGGCTTCTAAGAGTGTTTTGTTTGACCGCTAGCGATATTTATTGTATAGTCGAAACTATTGTAACTTTATTACATGCTCTTTAGGAGGTAAAAAATGGATAGAAAACGATTGGCATTGTTTATTATGTCTCATTCTTGCGATTTGGATGAGGATATTGGCCCTGAATTGAGGCGGGACTGGGCGGCTATTCACTATGTAAGTCCGAATATTACTTCAGCAATAGAACTACTTGGTACTGCTCAGAAGCGAGCGAAGGATGGTAAAAATGAAGCAAGATGGAGTTTCGATGAAGTTGCTTCTATAAGTCTGCCGCCTACGGAGTCGCCGGATATAATATTTGGCGTAACTCCTATAATGGTTGAGCGAAACCTCATTAGGCGTCCACTTCTTTTTGAAGATTTAGGTAGCGTTTATGGCGAGGAGGCGAAGGGGTGTTTTTGTTGTAATCTCTCGGATTTTGGCTACGTCAGGATTTATCGCAAGCGTGGCGCAACTAGAAGAGTCGATCTTTACGACGAAGATGCAATACGGCGCCAGTTTCGAATTGAGCGCGATTTGAGCTATATGCCGCCCGAAGACTGTGCTAGCTTCCTTGTGCGAATTGGAATAGACGCGAAGGGCGTGGAAGCGACTGAGGTCTATCCCGAGTATTACGGTGCTGACTGGAAGAGCCACATATGGAGCGGTTATAGAAACACGTATCCATACTTTTGTCGTAGCAACAAAAGATATCTGCTTGGCGATACGGTGTATTATGATTACTTTTTATATACTGCCGACTTTGTTGTTGGTGTGGCGAGGATATTGATGTCCGACAAGTAATCGACGGATTACCGTTCGTTTTATCCATTCAAACAAGCTGCGCGTGTGATGCGCAGCTTTTTTATTATTTCTTCGTTGATTTTTTTGTGGTCGTTCGGCGTTTGGTTGGACGGCGCGTCTTTTTGGGCTTGTTGGCGAGGTATTCTTCCGCCTGCTCTTTTGTGACGGTTTTTGGATCGACATCCTTGGGGATACGCACAAAATTGCGGCGGCCAGGGCCTTTGACGTATGGTCCGTAGGCGCCTTCTATGATTTGAATTTCTCCCCAATCGGCTATATAAGAGTCGCGTTTTTTCTCATAGAGCGGTTCGGCTTCTTCTAATGTAATGGTATATGGATCAAATTCTTTGCCAAGTGGGATGTTATATTTGCCACCTTTTAGATATGGACCGAATGGGCCAGCGGCGGCAATAATCTCAGCGCCATCTTTTGCTTTGCCGAGTAGTCGTGGTAATTGTGGCAGGTCAAGTTGCTTGAGAGCTTGCTCCAGAGTGACAGTTTTGACACTTTTGCGTTTTGGTAATGGCGCAAAGACAGGCTTTTCGCCGGATTCTTTCTCGTTTTCGCCTAGTTGGATAAAGCCGCCATTTTTGCCCACTTTCGCGTAGATGGCTTTGCCGGTTTTAGGATCGTGCCCAAGCAGACGAGCGTTATTGTAGCGCTCGATGCCTTCGCTAGCTAGGACTTCGTCATTAAAAGGTCCGTAGAAATCGCGAAGCATTTTGACGCGGTCAAGCTTTGCGTCGGCGATTAGGTCGAGGTCTTTCTCGATATTAGCAGTAAACTTGTAGTCGACGATATTTTTGAAATTGTCGGTCAGAAAGCCTGAGATAAGTTCGCCAATTGGTGTTGGTAGCAATTTGCCTTTGTTGGCGCCGAATTTTTCTTTGACGGTTTCTTTGCTGATTTGATTATTTTCCAGCTTTAACTCGGCGACTTCACGCTCTTCCCCGTCGCTTTCGCCCTTTACGACGTAGCCGCGAGCTTGAATTGCGGTCATAATGCTGGCGTAAGTACTTGGACGGCCAATGCCGAGCTCTTCAAGCTTCTTGACCAGTGAGCCTTCGGTATAGCGCGCTTGTGGTTTAGCAAAGCTTTGGCGAGCGATGATGCTGTGAGCTATGAGTTTGTCGCCAACTTTGTAATGTGGGAGCTCATTCTCTTTAATGCGGCCATAGACTTTCAGAAAGCCGTTGAAGGTTACGATTTCTCCCTTGCCGATAAAGTTGTATTCGGTTGGCGTAGCTATGGTAATAGTAGTACTTTCGATGCGAGCGTCGGCCATTTGCGTAGCGAGTGCGCGGCCGCGGATCAAAGCGTAGAGGCGCTTTTCGTAATCGTTTTTGCCAGCAGTTTCACGGTTGATGTCGGTTGGGCGAATGGCCTCGTGTGCCTCTTGTGCGCCAGCGGACTTAGTCTTAAAGTTGCGTACTTTGACGTATTCTTTGCCAAATGTAGATTCAACATAGCTAGCCATGCTAGCGATGGCTTGCTTGCTGAGATTAAGGCTGTCGGTGCGGTGGTAGGTAATATGGCCGGCTTGATAAAGAGACTGGGCAGCCTGCATAGTCGTGCGTGTAGAATAGCCAAGCTTACTGTTGGCCTCAATCTGCATCGAGGCGGTCGTGAAAGGCGGGGCGGGCTTGCGCGTACCGGGGGTAGTCTCGACGGCGCTAGCGGTAAAGTCTGCATTAATTAGTTTTTCGAGGAAAGCGCGCGCTTCGTCTTCGGTTTCGAATTCATGATTAAGCTTGGCATCGAATCCGAAATCGCCAGAAACCTTATAGGTAAACTTGCTAGCGAATTTTTCGATTGCCTGTTCCCTTTCGACGATTAGGCGGAGGGCGGGACTTTGGACGCGTCCGGCCGAAACGGCGCCAGGAACTTTCTTGCGTACGACGCCCGAGAGATCAAAACCGACTAGCATATCGAGAGTTTGGCGTGCCTGCTGCGACGAAACCATGTTCATGTCAACGGTACGGGGATTTTTGATAGCTTCTTCGAGTGCGGACTTGGTGATTTCATGGAAAGTGATACGGGCAGTATCCTTTGGTAACTTAAGAACTTCGCATAGGTGCCAAGATATAGCTTCTCCTTCGCGGTCTTCATCCGTCGCGAGCCAGATTTTGTCTGCAGATTTAGCGGCCTTTTTAAGGTCAGTAATAACACTCTTGTGCCCAGGGTCAACTTCATAGGTGACGTCAAAAGTATTCTTATCGACCTTCGTGTCTTTGCGAATATGTCCAACAGAAGCTAATACGACAAAATCTTTACCGAGATATTTCTCGATGGTATGAGCTTTAGCTGGAGACTCTACGATAACTAAGTTTTTACTCATGTGCTATATAATATCATACAAAACTTTGCAAGAAAGTATAAGTGTTATAATTTACGTTATGAGTACTGATAGAGAAAAAGAAATATTATTTAGACTTGGAGCGCACTTAGTTTCGATGCCGCAAGGTGCTCCAAATACTTTTGGTCGTTTTGGATACGAGAAACGATTCATTGAGCGCATCTTGAATCATGAAAATTTGAGTTTTGAACATAAAAAAGAAATAATTGAGAAACTGGCTTTGCTGGCAATGTTTGTGAATTCCGGACTTATACACGTCGGCTCGAGCGTCGCGGAATTTGATATGATTGGCGATGCTTTGCTAGTTTTTAAAGTTAAAGATGATACAGATTTTCAGGAGAAAATTGGGCACCTTGATAAGGTTTTGCAAGCTTTTGAAGATTGCGCGATGCATCCATTTGCGACCATGGAGAAGATAGTCCAATACGAAGAGCAACTCGGAGGGGCGTACGTATAATTGGGCACCAAAAAGCATAAGTGCAAATAAATAAAAAAACGGTCGCGTAGTGATGCGGCCTGAAGGTTTGGATTTTTTAGCAATCTTAGTCCTAGCTGGGTTATTTTTTAGCTACAAGAGATGAAGATTTGCTTGATGAGGCCCCCTCGATATTTGGAGTATCTGGCAGGAATAAGCCCAATATCATATAGAATAGCGCCCAAAGTATAAAACCGACAACTATTTCAAGTATACGCGTTTTAGCCTTTTTAACTTTTCCTTCGTCGCTACTCGCGGTAATTATAATAAAACCGCTATAGATGATACCAATTGTGCCTAGCGTCACGATTCCTACTGTAATGGTATTTGCTATAAATTTTAGGATGTAAATAATACTATCTTCGCCACTTCCTTCATCGCATAGTGATGAGTTGAGGATTGAAGTACATTTGGCCTCTCTTTCGGGTTTAATAGTGATATCCGGCTCTGGGCCAGGATCGTTGCTTTTTTTGTTGGCGTTTTTGCCACTATTGTCTCCGTCCTTATTGCTGCTGTCGTTATTGCCTCCCCCGCCCTCGTTGTTACCGTTAGTTGGTTTGCCGTCGTCCGTGTACGACTTCGATAGGTTACTTTTTAATTTTTCAACTTCACTAGATGACATTCCGCCTTTCTTGAGGAATTCTTCGGCATATGGGGCAAAGCTAACTTTTCCCCATTCGTCATCGTGTAGGTTTTTCCCCGTTATGAATTCGAGGTCATCGTCTAGGCGATCTCTAGCTTTACGCATGGCAGAGCTCTTACTACTGCCATATAAGTTCTGATCAGTTTTAGCCCAATCCTCGAGTATGTAGTCGTAGGGTGCCCCCATTAGGCCTAAGAGAATTTCTATGGTTATTCCAGTACGGTCTCGACCAATTACGCAATGTATTAGGTACGGGCCTTCGTTTGTGGTAAAGAACTTCATGGCGGTGGCTATCTTCTTGCGATAGGAAGAATTTCGGGTGCTTTTGCCTGGGCCCCTCATATAGGACGGTCTGACTTTGCCTTTTTCGTATAGTCCCATGTAATAGTAAGTTGATGGCGTGGCGCCTACTTTTTTAAAATTGCTTTTAAGATCGGAGTCTGTGTCGGCGAAATTCAGGACGGTCTGTATGCCGTGCGCTTCCATAAGTTTATTTGCGGCTTTTGCGCGAGCGGTGTTGCCGCTGTCGGTGGGCCTAGCCGGGTGTGCACTTCTATATAGTACATTCTTACCCATACTGCCCGCTTGAACGTTGCGAAAATTGGCTCTTTCTTCATCGGTTTTTGCGCTGGCGCCGTGAACGAAGACGATGGCGGTCAATGCTATTGCTACTACCATTCCTTTGGTGATTTCTGAAAGAATTTTACCTAAAGAAGTATTTCGCATATCTACATTTTAGCATAAGAATACCACTGCTTTGACGGGGTTGTAAGGATTATTAGGGCACCAAAAAGCCCCAGGTAAGGGTGGGCATCACCTGGGGCTATTTGGCCCTACAACACACCTCCTAAGGCATCCGGAGAACTCCGGAAGCGTGACCCACCTCACACATGGGGTCCGCCGGTTATAGGGATTGCTAGCTTTAGAAATGATCTTTCTAAGTGGAGGTAATACTTTTCACTTCAAACTATAGGAGAAATTTGAAGGCCGAAAGGGTTTCTAAAGCACGCAACAATTGCTAAAATAAATTTAGCAACGTTTCTAAAATTTTTAGGTGCGGTTTTTTGGTCCTTTCAGACCAAAACTGTTTTGATTATAGCACGGATTTGCAAAATATGCAATACTTTTTCCATCTTTTTTTGTAAAATCTACGGCAAAGTGGTCATTTTGCAACAGATTGGCGGGTAAATTACAGGGGTGAAAATGCTTATTGTTATTTTGTGGAAATGTGGTATAAAATAGGTAGTTTAGTGCGGTTTTTGACAGATTTTTTGGCTTTTTGCAAAGACGACAATTAAAAATGGATACCATTTTTTGATAAAAAATAGTGGCAATTCGATGCATGCGTTGACTATTCCGCTTAAATATGTTTAAATATTTAATGTTGTTATAAAACTCCCAAGAATAACGTTGGGAATATAGTTCTTTAAAATTGGAGGTTTTTACATGAAGAAGAGAACCCGACTGATATGGCTAATAATTGTATTATTAGTAGCTGCGATTGTGTCTTGGTTTGAGTTGTTGCCGGCATTTAATATTAAGGATGGCAGATTCTTAGGCTGGGTAGTGTGCGTAACTGCTGGTATTGTCCTGATTATGATTTCGACGGCTGGTAATTGGTGGTTTGGCAGCTATAACTCCTTCCTTGAGTCGGTGGAGGCCGTATGGAAATCGAAAAGCAGGGCGTTGAGGCGTTTCTTTAAGGCAGAAGTAGGTCTTTTAGGTATTTTTGGTGTATTGTCGCTATATAAGATAATACTTCCGTACACTGGATCGTTTTGGGCATGCATTGCATTTGTGGTAGTGATAATCGTCGGCATCCTGTTAGGGGCCTATCTGCGAAAGAGACGTCGGGAGAGAATGAGGTGGCGTACGACTGTGGATGAAGAGCCGCAGAATCCAAAGTCGAAGAAGCGTAAGATAATTGACTATATTGTTGCTATTCTTATCACTCTTATTGCAACTTCGTTTATTGGATACATCTGTGGGGCTCAGATATTCAGAGCAAAAGAATACTATAATCTTCTGCGTATGGACGCCGAAGAAGGGACTATCGATGACATACCCTCAAGCCTTGACAGTATTGCGATAATGGATACAGAAAGCGCGAAGGCGCTTGGAGATACTGAGATTGGTAGTATTTCGGCTAAATCTCAGTTTGAAGTGTCAGATAATTATGTTCAGCTTAACGTGAATGGAAAGCCATTAAAAGTGGCGCCATTGAAGTATGCTGATTTCGTAAAATGGCTGATGAACTTCGATAATGGCATACCGGGCTACGTTGAAGTTGACCCTGCCGTCGACAACGGCAACTCGGAATATATTCCGTTCGACGAGAAAGAGGGCGGTATGATCTATGATAATTCCGCTGCTTTATGGCAGAACATAGAGCTTAGGCTGCGTTTGGCGCATCCTACGATGATGTTCCTTACTCCTCACTTGGAATGCGATGACGAGGGTGGAAAATGGCTGATTGCCCCGGTCTATGATTATAAGATTGGACTATTTGGTGGCCAAGACATGGTGGGTGCCATTATCGTTAATCCGTTCAAGGGCAAATGGAGCGAGAATTATTATCGTTTGGATGAAATTCCGGATTGGGTGGATTACGTATTTGACGGTAATCTGCTGTGCAGTCAGTATAACTTCTACGGTAAATACGCTAAAGGCTTTCTTAATGGTAATTTTGGCCAAGTCGGTTGCACCAAGGTAACCGAGGACGATGGGGCTGGAATTGATTACGGCTATCTTACGACTGGTGCCGATATATCGATTTATACTGGCATCAAGTCGATGACTGCTAGTAGCTCTGACCATGGTTTTCTGTTGGCAAATGAGCGGACTGGTGAAGCGACATATATTGAATATGCATCCGTGGATGAATTTTCGGCTATGACTTCCGCTGCGCAAGATGCGAGCGAGAAGCAGTATACGCCTTGCTTTCCCTCACTTACGAGGCAGCAGGTCAACAATCGCGAGTATGTAGTATATTTTGGAGCGCTAAAGGATGCGCGCGGATTTATCAAGCGGTACTACGTAGTTGACGCGACTCAGGGCTCAATTGCTTCTGTAGGCGATAGCCGTAAGAAAGCGCTCGAGAATTTTGCAAACAAAGTCGGCGGTTTTCCGACAACGGAAAGCGAAGAGGAGATTGATCTGTCGAGTTACCATAAAGTAAAGGTGACGATTGACCGAATCGTATTCACTTCTGATGGTGTGGTCTATCTGGTAACGGACGACTACAAGCGATATTATACGTCCAAATTCCGGGCAGATTATGTACTGTTGAAGGAAGGGGACGATTATATCATTCTGACCGATGATGTCCACTTCTACTATGAGGCAAAGTAAGTCAAGAGATGTAGCTTCCAATAGCTCCTAACATGGAGTACGACCCCTAGTTTATCTGGGGGTCTTTTTTATTGATAAAGCTGGATATCTCCTTAAGTATCTGAGGGAGTTTTTCGTATTCCGTTTCGTTGAAGCGTGATAAAACGAAGTCCGTATCGCCAATTTTGCTACGGAGGTTGTCATTGGCAGTACCGATGCGAAGACGTGGAAAGTCTTCTGTACTGAGGTGCGCGATGAGGGACTTTAAGCCATTATTCCCGCCTGCGCTTCCCCGTTCGCGAAAACGAATTTTGCCGAATTCTAAATTAAAATCATCGCAGACTACTAAAATGTCTTGTGGTGAAAGCTTGTAGAAGTCAAGGACCGATCGGACGCTTTGGCCAACTTCGTTGTAGTAGGTTTGGGCTTTAACTAACAAGATATCGTGCTCGTCATCTTTGGCGATAAGTGCATTAAACTTAGGCTTATTTTGCCAGTTCAGCTTGTGAATTTTGGCATAAAAATCGAGTGCCAAAAAACCAAGATTATGGCGCGTAAAATTGTATTTACTGCCAGGATTGCCAAAGCCGACAATGATTTTCATAAGATAGATTGTAGCATATCTGATAATAATGCTATTAAAAGCCCTCGGCGACGCCGAGGGCTTGTGGGTGCAACTTTGCAATTAACGTTTAAAGCAGCGAGCAATTTCGCGAGCTGCGATGGACCTAGTAATCTCGCTTTCGGTCATTTCGATTACGGCTGCATAGGGGCTGTTTGCCAGATGTGTTGCCGCATAAGTCAATCCGTTACTGCGACGATTCATGTGCCTATTGTAGACTTGGTCCGGATCGCCAATAATGATCATCTTTGATCCATCGCCAATGCGCTGCATGAGCTGGTCGATTTGGAAGCGTTCCATGTCCTGAGCTTCGTCATAAATGATCCAGCTGTCGGAAATAGAGCGCCCTCCAATATTAACGATGGGAACAAATTCAAAGTACCTTTCTAACGCTAAGTTAACCAGCCTATTGAGGTACTGAGGGTAAGACTCGGACATATCGCGCTGATCGTTTGCCGGTTGGATATTTTTGCCTTTTTTACCCTTGTTGACCTTATTGCGCATGCTTTGTTTTTGCGCATATCTACTTTGACTCGTTCTATTTAACAGTTTGAAGTAATTATAGAGGGAGTCTTTAATAGGCGCTGCTTTAGCGATGGTTTTTTGTTGTTCGTCGCCGGGCAGGAAACCGATTTCTTTACCTAGGCTTGAATCTCTAGGTACCACAAATATGCGGTCGAAGGCGGGGTCTCTGCTGGAGACGTAATTATAGCCTAATGCTGTAGCTAGAAATGTTTTTCCCGTACCGAATATGGCTGGGCATACTACGATTGGCATTTCTTCTACTGGGGCTAGCAAGGCTTCCATAAACATAGCTTGCCCTGGCGTTCGCGGCTGTATGGCTCGCGGGGCGTTCTCGATGTAGTGAATGCGTTCCAGCCTTTCTGTTCCTGATTCGAAGCGACCAATTAGCGGTATGGGGTTGCGCGGATGTACTCCATATGTACAGGCATAGCTGTGGTCGACTTCGAACTGTACATACTCATTAGATTTGAGTTTTGCTTCGTTTGGGAAATAAGAGCTGAACTGCTCTGTAGAGATTGAACGATATCTAAACCAGCTGTCGTACAAATCTGCAGGCAAAACCAGTTTGCGGCGTCCGGTATATACTTCTGGGTTGATATGAACGACGTCTATGTTCTTGCGATATGCTTTACTAGACATATAATCATCGCCAGTCAGGATTGCGGCGTTATTTACTCCGTAACTGTCCTGGATAGTTTTTGCGGTCGCTAACGTAAATGCGCTACTTGATTTGGCTTGGTTGCTTGACGAGAGGTTAACGTCTTCTGGTGACATGAACTTTATAATCATGCCATTGTCGCAAATGAAGCCATCTTTCATCTCGCTCGAGTTATGAATTGCGCCAAGAATATCCGTAAAATATCCAAGTATATTTTTTGACGCTTCGCCCCTGCTACTTAATTCATCACGGAATGCCTCTACTTTGTCTATGTATATCTCTGGGATATACAAAGTATCCGCTTTTCGTTTCGTTTGCTTTTCGGGCATAAGCATGTCTGGCGCACCGATAAGAGCATCAAGAGCTGGCACTATGTGCGGATGCCAGATTTGGTTTTCTTGCTTTAATGCTGCCAATGAAACTACCCCCTTCCTTTCCGATTATTGCAATGTTTAAGATACTAACAAAATAAGCTCAAGCAAATGCTAGAGCCCACCTTATTTACTCTATTGTATCACAATAGGAGGCTATTGTGTTTTGATTCTAGCCTAGCAATGTGATGTAATAATGACTAGAAACTGAAACTGTTAAACTGTTTAGTACATTTTTTATGGAGGTGAAAGATGAGTTTGTCAGAAGTGATGGATGTTCCCGAGCCGTCTCTTGCTAGGATGGACGAAAAAGAATGTCTGGATAAGTTAAGGAGAATCGGACTTATTCCGGGTTGGCCAAATCCTGATGATGAGCGCGATAGGAAGCGATTAAGTTATTCGGGAGGTTTCTCGATAGATGGTTATTGCGCCGTGCAGATACAAAGTATGTTACGCTTCGCAAAGAAGGAGAATCTCGATCAGATAATCGTTGGCCTGATAGTGGACGCTGTTGCGCCGGTGGTCGATTTGGCAGTGTTAGCAAAGAGGTTGGTTGAGGAAATGAATGCTGGTGGCAATATTGATTGCGATGACGTTCCGGACGATCTTCTTATGGCTATTACTAGCGAAGAATTTCGGCCAGTAGTTTCTTGCGTAATTGCAAACTTGGAGAGCGAACAGCTTAAGGCGTTGGTTGCTAAACTTGCTCGGAGTAGCATTCGGCTAATTGGTGGGTATCGCGCAGAAATCGTGCGTGCTATCTACTGTTGCAACATCGTAGACGACGGCGTATTACTGGGCTATCTAGCCGACAGCATGTTTGAGGTTGTAGATGACGGCGAACATTACGTCATATGGAGCTCGGATCGCATTCCTGTTTTACCTATTGCGATTAACGAGGCGAGATAATATCTTCGCAAAAACACGAAAAATGAAGCGCACCTTTTCGCTAAGACCGTACGTTGTACGGTCTTTTTTGTAAAAACTTAATCGCGATTACGAAAACTAAAGAAGATTGGTGTGCCGGTAAAGTCAAAAGCCTCGCGAAGACGACGTTCGAGATAGCGCTTGTAACTCCAATGTAGGAGACTAAGATTACTACCGTATACAACAAACCATGGCGGACAAGTATCAGTCTGTACCATATAGCGGAGTTTTGGGTGCGTATTCTTGAGACCGGCCGGCGGATGTGAACGCACGGCGTCTTCGAGGAGCTTATTAAGGTCGGAAGTTTTAAGCTCGGCATGGCGGGCTTGGTCGATTTTTTGCGCTAACTCAAAGATTTTAGTAACATTTTTGCCGGTAAGGCTAGATGTCATGATGACGGGCGCATATGGAATGAAGTCAAAATCATACTCGAGGTTGTCGAGAATTTCGTCGGACTCTTTATGCTCGAGGTCGGTTTTTGTAACTACAAGAATAATACCTTTACCGGCTTTGACGATTTCGCCAGCAAGCGATTGGTCGAGTTTGGAGTGTGGCTCGGTACTATCTATGAGTAAGCAACAGACGTCGGCTTCTTCGATGGCGGCAAGGCTACGTAGGGCGCTGAATTTTTCGATGCCCACTTCCCTTTTGCCGGGCTTGCGTAGGCCGGCAGTGTCGAGCAGCTCGATGGTTTGACCTTTGTATTTGAGCTCGGTACGGTTAATGTCGCGAGTGGTACCAGAAAGATTTGCCACGATAGCCTGCTGCTTTTTAGCTAAGGAATTAAACAGGCTGGATTTGCCAACATTTGGGCGGCCGATGAGAGCAACTTTTAATGCGTTGGAGTCTGGCTCTTTCTTGCCAAGATTAAGGTTGAGAGCTTTGAGCTCTTGTTCGATATTGTCGCGCAATTCATTGAGGTGAAGTCCGGTCGTTGCGGAGACGCGAAGCGGGTTTTTGATGCCGAGGCTATAGAATTCTTCTAGAGGAAGGGCTTCGCCCATATCGGACTTGTTTAATAGTAGCAAAACTGGTTTGTTGGATTTGAGGGCCTTCTTGGCGATAAGCTTATCGTCTTGGTTTGGATACTTAGTGGAGTCCATGGCGATTAAGATTAGGTCTGCAGAGGTGACGGCGTCATCGATTTGGTCTTGAATGTGCGTCTCGAACTCGTCGTCTGGATCTTTGAGGCCAGCAGTATCAATGAGGATATATTTGCCCTCTACTTTTCCAACTACGTTATCGCGAGTGGTGCCAGCCTCACGCGCGACGATTGCCTGAGGCTTGCGGACGAGCCGATTGAATAAGCTAGATTTACCGGCGTTAGTTTGGCCGATGATTGCTACTACTGGTAATTTCATATCCTTAGTTTAGCAAAATTGACAAAAAAGCACAAGTGTTCTATAATATATAAGTTACCTATCAACAATGGTTTGTACTTTTGAAGGGAGGCAAGAAGGATGTGTCGCTACAAAATAGCCACATTAGTACAGAGAGCTGTTCGAGAAAGAGACGGAGTACGCAGATATCGATCTTCGGCGCCCGGTCTGCCTCTGGCGACGTATGAGCTCCTCGAGGAGGTGTGTGATGCGATTGAGTTTGCGCCACGCAAGACTCAGGATCTCTTTGCCAGAGAGATGGCCGAGGCAATCGAGCAGCTCTTTGCAAAAGAGCACGATTCAGGATGCGACGAACGCTCGACGGAGAGCAACTTCATAATAAGAGTGTACGCGCTTAGGGAGGGGCGCGCTCTTCAGGCTGTTGACATCGCTACGATAACCAATCATTTGTATGAGTTATTGTTGGCGTTAAGTAACGACGACGGCTTTTGCTTGTCGGTATGCAAAAAAATTAAAGCATACGGGGCGAACGGTTGTCATGGCGGTTATTGTTTGACCAATTACGGCTACAATAATGTTTCCGCTCGTGCGACCGTGCCGGACGAAATCGTCGATGCGTCGAGGGATTGGTGTCTTCAATTGAAGAATGTAAATACTCAATTGTCTACCGATTGGCTACGGCATTTGGAAGTGGCCATCGAGAGGCGCATCGTTCAGGTGCTATGTTATTATCTCGATGATGGAGCGAATTCGGCTTCTGTAGTCGTTGACGATGCATTTATATTGAGTACAATCCATGAGATTGTGCCGAGCGGGCACGAGCTGACAATGCCAACTCCGCCACTTCGGAAGGTTGTGCATTATTCTCGGGCCGCGGGCTGCTCCCTTACCTGCTAAAAATACGGCCGCCAGTTAAACTGGCGGCTTTTTACTACTCTTGAGTCCTTATCTATTGACAAAAAAGCATAAGTGTTCTATAATATAGGGATAGATTCATTGTTGAATAGGTCTTTTGGAGGTGATTTTATGTACTATATTTCAGAACGCGTATGGCGTGGTCTTATGCGGGGAAATTTCGAGTATCGAGATTCCGTACCTGGATTGCCGGTAATTACGTACTGGATTTACGAGCGGGCTTGCGCGAAGTTTGATGAATACGAACAGTCCGAGGAGGGGTTCGCATATGCAATTGCGGATGCCATTAAGCAGTATGTGGACCTTATTGACGAAGAGTCCCCTTCGAGTTATCGGGCAAGACGCTCTGACGGCGAGATGTGGCCCTGCCACAAGCGTACCCTTGAATATGCTTGCTATATCGGACATATAATCAAGGTCCTGGGTAGCTTTGACCGAGAAAAATCTGATCAGGAAAAGGCGGAGCAATATCAGACGATTGTTGATCTGATAAAGGAATGTGGATTCGATATTAATCCTCGCCACCAGTTTGTGCCGCAGGCGCAGTGGCCAGAGTATATCTCTGAGGCTGCTGGAAAGTGGCGAGACCACCTGAAAGAGCTCTGCGCTATCGACAATGCGACACTCGACGACAAATGGTTCCTGCATTTCGAGGCGGCTTTGGCCAGACGAATAATCGAGCGCGTAAGGAGTCGCGAGAGGGTATCCTTTGCCGTCGATGAAGCCTTCGTGATGGACGTAATGGCGGAGATTGATTGCACCTATATGTTTGGCTATGATGTGAAGTTGCAAGCCTTCTCTGTGTTGTTGACAAAAATGAAGAGAGGGTACATTGTCTCCTAACTCCTAACAAAAAGGCCACCGCTTTGGCGGTGGCTATTTTCATGGTTTTGTTATCGGGAGACTTTTTTGATTTGTCGGCGGATGCGCCAGCGGCGCCAGAAACAGAAGATAGCTATATAGACTAGAGTGCCAAATATGCCGGCAATAAAATCTAGGAATATGTCGCTAATTGCCCCGTTGCGACCCATGATGGTGAGCTGATGGACCTCGTCAATGGCACCATAAGCGACGCAGAGGATGATTGGGTATAGTAGTAGAGTAAAATTTGGAAATTCTGCGGAATGTAAACCTTTGACGAAGCTAGAGATGGAATAGCCGAGCGCACCAAATAGCACGAAGTGCGCAAGTTTGCGAGCTAGTGCGTTAGAAATACCGAGCCATGCGGAAAAGATACTCGATTGATTGTTGGAATTTTCTCCGTTAGCTGCCGAAAAATGCCAGATAAGAATGACGAAGAAAATCGGAAAGATAATGCGCCAATAACGGCGGATGATTTTCATTATGATAGTAACTCCCAATTCGTCGCGGTTGATTCCGCTAGACGTTATATATATTATACCATGTTTTTTCGGTTTGCAAAAGAGCAATGTTTCTGTTAGAATACAGGTATTGGTCCCGTCGTCTAGTGGTCTAGGACGTCTGGTTCTCATCCAGAAAATCGAGGGTTCGACTCCCTCCGGGATCACCACAAGATAAACTGAAAATGCCCGTAGGGTATTTTTTGTTTATCTTTGAGTGGTGTCCCGAAGGGAGAAGAACCCTTGGGCTCGCCCCGAAGTAGGAGCCGAGAGAAAATGAAGCAATGCTTGCATTGCGGCTTTTCCGAGGCGACGCCCTGAGGTATAGTATTTTGCGTAGCAAAATACGCTCTCCCTCCGGGATTACCACCAGGAAAAAAAGATACCCGATGGGTATTTTTTGTTTGCCCATGTTTGAGGCGCCCTCTAGTTGGAAGATGGTTCGGGTTTTGCGCATCCTGTGTTTATTTAATATAATTATTGCCAGTCGAAGTATTCGATGTAGTTTTTGTGTTTTTGGTTTAAGAAAGGGGGTGGATATATGAATGTAATTGTTGCGGTTGATCAAAACTGGGCTATAGGTAAAGAAGGTCAACTGCTCTTTCGTATTCGGGAGGATCTTGAGTATTTCCGTACACTTACTACTGGTAACTGCGTAATATGTGGTCGTAAGACTCTTGAGACTTTTCCGGGCGGAGAGCCGCTTCCGTACAGAGACAATATAGTCCTTACGGAAAACGAGAGTTTTGAGGTGGATGCCATGGTTGCTCATAATCTTGACGAGCTTCGTCGGATTATCCATGATTATCCAACCGAGCAGGTGTATGTTATCGGCGGAGCTAGCGTCTATAGACAGCTGTTGTCGTATTGCGATATGGCTTATGTTACTAAGATCGATGCCAGTATTGAGGGAGCTGACGCTTTCTTCCCGAATCTTGATGCCGATCCGGATTGGCGAATAGCTGAAGAGGGAGAAAATCGGCAAAGTGGTAACGGCGTTCGGTTCCGGTTCGTTAAGTATCGAAACAAGAAGCCGAGAGACTTTTAAAATGTAGGAGTACCAAAAACGCGTAGATTGGCCAGGCCTAAACGACCTGGCTTTTTTACTGAATTATAAGTATGGAGCTTCGCTTACGTGAAATATGCATGCTATCATATACATATAGGCTAATATAGGAGTCAAAATGTTTAATATCGCGGACAACCACGAGTTTCTTAGTGCTATTGGCATAGAGAATGCGCCGAATCGTGATGAGATTGTCGCTAATCTGGAAAAGATTGCCCAGCAAAAGCTTACTATTAAGATTTCCGAGAGACTGACTACTGCTCAGATGGAAGAATTCAATAATATAGCCGACGAAGAACAGGCTGCTAATTGGCTGATTACTAATCTTCCCGATCTTACGAATCTCGTTACTGCGTCTCTGTCTGAAATGAAAGATGAAATATTATCAACTAAAGCAGCCGTACTAGGCTAGAAAAAGCGATATGGAAATAGAAAAAGGTGAGGTCATTACGTTAACAGACAATAAAGAATATGTCTGTCTTAGTATTATTGTGACAGAAGACAATAAGAGGTTTCTCTACTTGGTAACAACTACGGAGCCTGTAAGTTTTTGTTTTGCCGAAGAGACTATAGAAAATGATGCCATTAAATTGCGAAAAGTTGGCGGTAAAGACGAGAAGCATAAATTATTTGATTTACTAAAAAGCCAAATACAAATAAATTCTAATCGAGGTGAGCAACATGTCTAATCCTGATCGGTTATCGTCGGCTAGCCACAATAATGAGTCTACGGAATGGGATAGTCTTAGTGGCGTAGAGGTCACGCCAATTTCTGTGCCAAAAGATGAAATATCCAAGATTGAACTTTCGGACGATCCGATGGGTGGAGATAGACAAGATAAACGGGTGGATGTTACAGATACCTCAGGGATGGAAAAAAGAACCTCGAACTTAATGCTTGGCTACAATAAGAGAGGTGTCGAAATTGGAAAAACTTATCTTAGTCTTGAAGAATTTCGGGAGAAAGCGCTAGAAAGTCTCGAAGAAGATACTGAAGATGAGGTGGTTTATTTCATTAGAAAAGATGAAGGTAAGCGTTTTGCTGAGCCGCGCGAAGTTATTGACGATATGTTGGCGGCTATTGTTGGCGCCGGGCCAGAAGCTACCTTTGCGAACGACGATAGATTCCCGAATCAGGACGCTCGTTCTGTGAGGTTTGGTGGACCTAATGGTGAAGTTCAACGCGGGGTTTTTATGCTTGGTAATGAAGGTATTCAGATGCCAAATGGAGTTTATGCTGAAGTTGGAACTATTGATTCCGCAATGGAAAACTATGCAAAGGTTACAAAAAAAGAAGTTCCAGTACCGCCGCCAGGTCCGTCAGAAGACGACCCCGAACCGCCAAGAGAGATACCATTGTCGCCAGAGCAAACTTCTGACACGAAGGAAACGGAAGGCGCCTTTAAAAAAGACTTACACCAGGCTACTGTTGACTTGGCGGAGCTGTATGCTAGAAGTCGTCGACTTATTGCTGGACCAGGTACGCGTGAAAGGTTTGAAGAGGCCAGAAAAGAATACCAGCAACTTCTTGCTGAACACTTATCTAATTTGGGTCGCACCGAATACTCTGCTGGGTATGAGTCTCTATCTGCCGAGATTCAGGGTGAGGCTGACAAGCTAGCGGCTGAGAATGTCGAAAAACTAATCGATTTTGTGGGTGGCGATCTAGAACACCCGACTAAGACACCTGAAGAAATTGAAGCTAAACGCGAAGAGCTTCGTAGAGAGGCTGAGGCCAAGATGAAGGAACGGTATCCAGGTATGGTGGGCGAAGTTGAAACCGCTGTTACTTCAAAAGTGATTGAAGAATATGCCAAAGCGCGCACCGAACTAGAAGAGGCTACGATAGATGCTCTTGATAATGGATCTATCTGTCGCAAAGTAGTTAGTAAAATCATTACTAACAAGTGGGTAAAGCGTGCCTTAGTGGCTGCCGCTGCGGCTGGCTTAGCTGTCGCTGCGGTCGGTATCGGTCACGGTGTTGCGGCTGGAACATTAGCCGTCTCTCTTGGCTATACGGCTGGAAGTGCTATAGCTGGAGCTGTTCGTGGTGGATTGGCGGGTTTCTTTATGTCTCGCCAGGATTCTAAAACTAGCGCAATCCGTGGCTATGGTGGCAATGTTGGCGAAAGTGTAGAAGGAAGAGTTGAGTCTGGTGAACATATTACAGCCGAGACTCTTGCTTCGGAAGCTATGTCTGATTACGCTGCTGCTAATCAGGCAGATCTTCGCAGCAATAGGCTCAAGACGGCTGTTTCTACTGGTGCCGGTGTCGCTATTGGTGCTGCAGCTAGCGGTATCCATGTCGATAATATAGCTCGCTCTACTGCTAAACCAGATCAAATTGGAACTAAGCGTGGGCTGGAGATAACCGATACTAAGGTCGATCGGGTTCAGGTAGGAACTACGCCAGTAAAATACGAAGTTGACCTTGGCAAAATTGATGTTCATGAGGGGGCTGGTTTGGGCGAAGCGTTTACTGATCTTGGTGGGGATCCTTCTAAGATATCTGAAGCCGTTAAAATTGCGAATCAATTAGACGCATCGTATGGCATGGTGCCGGGTAGTAATGGCGTTATTCCTGGTGCCGGAGGGCAAGTTGGTGAATTTGCTCACACCTACCCAGGTACTATTGATACGTGGCCGCAGCAAGCTCGCGAGTATATCACCCAAGTTGCGCAGAAATGGGCCGAAAGTGGGCTCATAGATGCTACCAAAATTGGTGGCGATCCATTATATCTTGATGTTCCAAAGCCGGTTTTCTCCGTCGTAGAGACGCCAATTTTCTCAGACGTTGAAAAGACAGTGATTAGCTACCTTCCGAATCTGTTTTATCGAACCCTTGTCCAAGCCGAAGCGGCCGCTGTTTCTGGTATTATTGGCGGTACGGCTAGCCTGACGAGAGAATCGGAGCCGCAACAACACGATAGTTAGGGCTTAAAATCGAGTCTTAAAAATGCTTTTTGATAGTATTATTTAAATTTAAATAGTCCTTTAATACTCTTCGAGATAGTGCTCGAGATAGCATTGGTTACCCCACGCTGAACGCCAGTGGTGACAGTCTTTTCGATTTTGCCGCCAATACTATTAGCTCTTTTCTTTGCCTCGAGCGCTTCTTGTTGCTTTTTGATAGCAAGTTGTTGCTTTTCTTCGAGAGTCCTAGCACGCTCCTCGGCTTTGGCTTGTTTTTCTGCTTCCTTTGCCTGTTTTTCTGCCTCTTTAGCTTCGGCTAGCTTTTGCTTCTCTTCTTCTATGCGTTGTTTTTCCGCTTCGGCGGCGGCGGTTTTTTCTTCGTTGTGTTTAGTAATCTTTTCGTGGGCAGATTCGTTGTCGATAGCTTCGTCGTATTTGCCACAAAGTGGACTGTTGTTGATGACCTTCATGCGGACCATATCGTTGATAGCACCCATGGAGCTTTGGGGCGGTAAGATTGTAACGCGTTCGACGATGGTTGGAGCACCCTTCTCGTCTTGAAAAGAAACAAGCGCTTCGCCAGTGCCGAGCTCGGAAATAGCTTTTTCCGTGTCGAAAGCTTTGTTGGCACGGAAAGCGCCAGCGGCTGCTTTAACGACCTTTAGTTCGCTAGGCGTGTAGGCGCGTAAAGAGTGCTGGACGCGGTTGCCGAGTTGCGAGAGGATGTCGTCCGGAATGTCAGTCGGCTTTTGCGAGATGAAATAAAGACCAATACCGCGTGAACGGATAAGCTTTACGACCTGAATTATTCGCTTGAGGCGATAAGAAGGCATGCCGTTGAAAAGAAGATGTGCTTCGTCGAAGAAAAATACCATCTTCGGCTTATCTAAGTCGCCAACTTCTGGCGAGGTAGTAAAGAGGGTGTTTAGCAGCCACAGCAAGAATGAGGCATAAAGATCGGGACTTTGGAACAATTCGACAGCGTGAAGAATATTGATAACGCCGCGGCCGTCCGTATCGTTCGCAAAGAAGTCTTTAATTTCCAGTGCAGGCTCGCCGAAGAATTTATCGGCACCCTGCTTTTCTAGCGCAAGGAGGCTGCGTTGGATTACGCCAACGCTTTGAGTGGTGATATTTCCATACTTGGTGATATATTTGTCTTTATTTTCAGCTACGTATTGCAAGGTTGAGCGGAGATCGGCGAGATTAATAAGTTGAAGACCTTCGTCTTTTGCGACTTCAAAGACAATATCGAGATTTCCCTCTTGCGCCTCAGACAGACCAAGCATCATCGAGAGAATGTCGGCACCTACCGCTTCTACGGTAGCGCGAATAGGGTGACCGTTTTGTCCGTAAAGATCCCAGAAGCGGACAGGAAAGTTTTTGCATTCGAAGCCGTATTTTTCTAGACCAAGCTTATTGATGCGTTTTTGGATATTTTCGTTGATTTCGCCTTCAATGGCGGTGCCAGCTAGGTCCCCTTTGACGTCTGCGAGAAAAACTGGCACACCAGCATCGGAAAAACTTTCGGCCATGACTTTTAGCGTGATGGTTTTGCCGGAGCCGCTTGCTCCCGTTATGAGACCATGGCGGTTTGCCATATTGAGGAGGATTGATGATTCTTGTTTGTCGGATTTGCCGACGAGGATTTTGTCGTTAGTGTACATAATTAATCTCGCTTAATTGATTATATTGTACCAAAAACGCTAAAAACTAGCGCATGCTACAATAGAAATAGACGAGGAGGTTTTTATGAAAGAAGATAAGAAAGTTATAGGCATCATTGGGCTGGCGGCCGTTGTCGCGTTGGTAGTTATAGCTGTTGTGACTGCAATTAATCTAAATAGGCCTGCGGAAAGTGGCGTCGAACGAGATTCCAAGATTGGCAGCTTCGTACTAGAAACGAGCGGCGGTGCAGCATATGAGTGGCGATGTACTATAGATGACGATACGGTTGCTAAATTTGGGAATGTTAAGAGCAGAAACCTAGATGCAAATAGCGACGGTGGGCGAATTGAGGAAGTGCATGAGGTTATTGCGCTCAAAAAAGGTAATGCAAAAATTCATTGCGATTACAGTAATATGGTTGAATATGATGGTAAACCAACTGAGAATAGAGATTATTTAGTTAGTGTTGATGACGATCTGGATATTAATATAACTGATATTACGGCCGAGCTCCACGAAGATGAATAAAAAAATCCCCTTTAAGGGGATTTTTTGACGGCTATTTCTTAACCGTAGATTGCGCGTTGTTTGGATAGGTTTTCGTCGGTTGCGGCGGCCGCTTTAATTTGCTTTTCGTTGTTGATTAGGGCTTTCTTAGCGTCGTCGTCTTCCGCGCTCTTCTCTGTTATGTTTGCTAATGTGTTCGGATCGATTGGTTCGGCGCTATTTAATAAGGCTTCGTTGACGGCGTTTGGGGTAGCCGCGGTTTGGCCAAAGACCATTTCTGCAATGGAAGCGTTGTCGTCTGTTTCTTGGTCGGCTAGATTATTTGAATTATCTTGCCTTTCGTCGGCCTCAGATTCTTCAGCCTCAATCCTCTCTGCTTCGCCTAGTAAGTCTTTAGATTTTTCCAATTCGGCCGTAATGTCGGAGGCTCCTTTTTGCATTTTTGCCATTAATTCAGGGTCTTGTACTTGTTGAGCTGCTTGGTCGAGACTGTCTCTGAGACTATCGGCTTTTTCGATAGATTTTTCAGCCTCACTTTTGTCTATCATGGCGTTTGGGTGGTCGGTAGTCATTTCAATGGCGGCTTTTTCGGCCGCTACGCTGGCGCCGGCGGCGGAGACCATTGCGGCGTTAAGGATATTTTCGCTTTCGGTTTTGCCATTAGACTCCCCGGCGGCAATTTTCGTAGAGAGACCATCGGCGGCGCGTTGTGCCTGTTCTGCGTTAGTAGATGCAGCATCGGCATCGCGAAGAACGGCTTCCTTGCCACCAGGGGCGTCACTGGAGACGTCTTGCACTAAATTGCTGACGTCTACGTTATTATCATTGATTTGTTCTTCGGCGGCCCGTTCGGTAGCGTTCAAGGTGGTTCGCTGGTTTTCGTTATCGGCATTAGGTGTACCGTCTATGATTTTCTCCGTTGGCGCAATGGCGTCTACTATTCCAACCGTTGCGGCGGCAGCTACGGCAGCTTCTTGGCTGGCGACGCCAAATTCTGGTACGTCAGCCATCGCGGCGGCGAAATCTGGTTCCGCTTCTGGTTCTGCGCCGACTTTTTCTCGCCATTCGGCAGCGGCTTGTTCGCGCGCGGCGATTTCTTCTGCGCTTAATTCTTTTTCAACTCTTTTTCCTTCGAGTGATTCATGGTTTTCAAGTTGACTATCGCTTGTGTAGGCTGCATACATTTTCGTGTTCCTCCTTATTTTTTCCAGCTTACTCGGCCGCCGACGGTGTTACTATAGATACTTACCCAGGTGTGGCCACGGTTTAATTCGATTTCGTTATTTTGACTATCAAAGAATTTTAGCTCATCGGTAACATTAGCGCGACGCCAAGTGGCGGGTTGCACGGTACCATTTTGAAAGATATAGGCTTCGCCGGAGCCAGTAGTTTTATGATCGTAGTACTTTGGTTCACTTGCGCGAGGAGTAGTACTGACTTTCATGGCTACCAATACGTCTGTAGTGATTTGAGATTGCTGATTATTCTTTTTGCGGTCCATATGTGCACCGCCATAGGCATGTGAGCGATAGTATTTGTTCGTATTGACATCGTATTTCCAAATTGTGTTATAGCTGTCGTCTCCCGACATGACAATTGTAATATTTGTAGCATTGCGCTCCTGCGGTTCGACAATCGTGTCGGGTTTAATGCGCTTGAAGCCGGAAAATTTTGATTCACGATAGCCCTTAGCAATATTCCACTTGTCTACATCGGAGAAACTCGTATAAACATTGTGTGGCGCCCAGCGATCGGCGGTGCGGAATACATAAGTGCCCTCGAACCATCCGCCATCAAGATCGCGATAGCCATTTTGTTTTAGGGTATTGATGGCGTTGGTAGCTCCGCCCACGTGAATGTAGCCGCAGTTGTATGGGCGAGCGAGTTCGACGAAGGTTTGGCGCGCCGAGCGGATTGGGCCAATCCAAGTTGGTTTTTCGTCTTGATAAAGCGCCATAAAGCGCGTAATGCCGCCTTCGGCGACGGCTTCATATACGACACCCGCTTCGCTGAGACCAGATTGTGGGCGTGCATCGACGCTGTTTTCGATCATAATGCAAGTTACTTCGGCGACGGCGGCGTTTTTGTCCTTTGACTCTAAACCAGTAAGAGTGGAATAGTATAGTTCGTCAGCAACGGCGTTTTCTTGTTTAATGTCGCCGAGATTATTTATAGTTAAAGATGGCTTGAAGAACCATAGCCCACCAAAAACTACGACGGCCAGGATGATGATGGCAGCGAATACTTTAGCGACAGTCCGCTTGATTGATTTATTGCGAATATCTCTTTCATGTTCTTTTTTGCGCGCTTTTTGTACAGACTTTTTAACGGGTATTTTTTCTTCGTCAATACCTTCA
Source organism: Candidatus Nanosyncoccaceae bacterium (assembly GCA_045546295.1). Classification (GTDB taxonomy): domain Bacteria; phylum Patescibacteriota; class Saccharimonadia; order Saccharimonadales; family Saccharimonadaceae; genus UBA2834. The sequence continues at coordinate 142,832 of JAZQCP010000013.1, forward strand.
GAATCGTTGATGAAGTCGTCGATATCTTGATTACTGGAGTCGTCATCATCAAGTGCGTCAGAAGCGGCGTCTTCTTTCGTAAACTCGCTTTGTTTGTAAAGCTTTACAAGCGTATCGTCTTCTTTGCCCTTTTTGCGAACGTAAATTTTTGAGCCACGATACGGCCGCTTATAACTGTCCATAATTAAAGTTTAGCATAAGCTAGACAACTAGTCACGTGCGAAAGCGGTAATCACGGCGTTGAGGCGCGAAATACTGGTATTTTTGCCCAATACGGCAAGCGTATCGTGAAGGGCTGGGCTGAACGGTGCAAAGCTAACGCTAAGACGAATAAGACCAAATAACACCATTGGTTTTTGCGAGTTTTCGGCAAGTAAATCGTTTAAAGCGGTCTGTAGGTTGTCGGCGGTCCAATCCTTAATATCGCTGAGTTTTGCGGTAGTCTTTCGGAGAAGATCGCAAACTTCATGTTCGGATAGTTTCTTGAGGGCTTTATTTGTCGTAATCATATCCATGTCGACTTTGGGATCTTCGAAGAAATAAGTGGTCATGGTTTTGAGGTCGCCTAGCGTTTTGAGGCGATCGTAGATGATACTGAAGATTTTAAAGCGATAGTCTTCGTCGTAATTTGCAGCGGATGCTGGCCAAAAATCGGCGGTACGTTCAAATAATGCTTTGGCGTCTTCTTCGAATAAGCGACGTATCCATTGGCCATTGAGCCAGAGAAGTTTTTGTTCATCGTAGCGGGCGCCGGCGCGTTGAATACGGTCAAGCCTGAATTTTTCGATTAAGTCTTGCTTGCCGTAAAGCTCCTGTTCGGTGCCGTCGTTCCAGCCGAGACAGGCGAGGAAGTTTAGCATGGCTTCTGGCAAAACGCCATCAAGGCGATAATCGTTGGCGGACTTTGCGCCATCGCGTTTGCCGAGTTTCTTGTTTCCTGTTGGAGCTAGAATGTGTGGTAAGTGGACGAATTTTGGGCGCTCAAGGCCAAAAGCCTCGTAAAGCTCGAGGTAATTACCCATGCTAGGGAGGTATTCTTGACCGCGCATGACGTGAGTAACGCCCATGGTGGCGTCGTCGATAATGTGTGCGAAATTGTAGGTTGGAAGACCGTCGGCCTTGATTAAGATAATGTCATCTTGAGTCTCGGGGCCTAAATGCAAATCGCCATAAACTTCGTCGTGATAATCGTAAGCCTTTGGCTCAGCCTTGAGGCGTAGCGGAAGGCCAACTTTCCACTCTGGCGTATCTTCTGGGCGATAATTGCGATACAAGAAAGCTTGCTTGTTCTTATTGGCCTCTTCGCGATATTTTGCAACCTGTTCACTAGAGGTAGGGTCGGCGTAGGCGCGACCTTTCGCGATGAGCTTTTGCGCCCATTCGTAATAGATTTCTTTGCGTTGGGTCTGATAATATGGGCCATGTTCCCCGCCTCGATCTGGACCTTCGTCCCAATCTAAACCTAGCCAAAGAAGAGTATCTTTTATTAAATCTGTAGCACCCTCAACATAACGGGCCTGATCAGTATCCTCGATGCGCAAGATAAATGTGCCATTGTTTTGCTTGGCGACTAGGTATGGATAGATTGCCGAACGAACGTTCCCTATGTGTATATAGCCGGTCGGCGACGGCGCAAATCGAGTTACTGCTTTCATGATTTATACTATAACATTTTTTTGTCCGCATAGCTATAGAGTGCTTAGTATTGACAAAATTAGCGTTTGGTGATATAATTCCCTTTAAGAGGTTCACCTGTTTTAATTATTGTGCCCCTAGCCGTTGCGCTAGGGACTTTTTGCGATGTAGACATCATCCTTAGATTGCGATAGGCGTTATCTGATCTTGGCGTAGATTATTGAATCATAATATTTATCTATAAGATATTGTTCATCGTGTAGTATGGCTTCTTTTGTAAAGTTTAGCCGTTTCGCAAGGGCTATTGAGGCCTCATTACCTACTGCTGTTCTTATTTCTATTCTGTGCATATTTAGGCTAGCAAAAGCATAATCGATTAAGGCGGCGACGCATTGTGTTGCGATTCCTTTGCCACGATATAATTTATCGAGCCAATAGCCGAGTTTGCAATTATGGTTTCTTTCGGAGACGTCGTATATTACGACGGATCCAACGAATATATTATTGAAAAAGGTATTGTAGCCAAAGATGTGTCCATGATTGAATTCTTTGATTTGGTTTTCGGTAAAAAGACGTACTTGGGTTGGAAAGAATATATTGTTTGCCCATGGTAGCCAGGGTAAGAGGTGGTCGCGATTTGATTGAATGGTCCTAAATTTTACATCATCAACGTCGTGCGCGAAGCGTTTTAATGTAATCTCGTCATTGATGACGATTTTTGCGTTCGCTTTTAGCATATTCTAAACCTTGCGATGAACGTCAACCTGTGGGTATGGAACGCTTACTTTGTGCTTTTCGAGGACTTCGAGTGTTTTATGTAAGATGTTGCGTTTAGCGTCGATGCGCTTGCCTTTCTCGCTCTTAGCAAAGAGGCGATATTCTATGGCGGATTCAGCAAGGCTGTTTACGCCGCGATATTGACAATCGACTACGAAATCTAGCTCACGAGAAGCTTCAGCAACCTCGGCCATGATTTTCTCGGCGTCGGAGAGCTTTAGCTCGTACGGGAGCGGAATGTTAAGATTGATAGTAGTGGCGGAAACTTCGGCTTTTTCGATATTTCGGTTGGCGATGGAAATAATATTGCCAGTGAGGCCATCTTTAAGCTTAGTAGAACGGATGCCAGAATAGACCACTGTGCCGCTGTCGGAACCAATAGTGACATAATCGCCCATTTTGAAGTAGTCCTCTGAGATGATGGAGATGCCACGAATGATGTCTTTTAGAGTGTCCTGAACGGCAAGACCGATTGCAACGGAAGCTACTCCGACGCCTGCGAGGAGACCGTCTACATTGACGCCGTTTATGCGTAAAATGAATAGTGCTACCAGTACAATGTAAGCCATGCGTGCAAAACTGCCAACCATAGCTGCATAGGTGTTGCGCTCTTTGTTCTTGTCGCGCTGAAAAGCCTTTTTGAAGGGTATCTTGATAATCTGATAAAAGATTATGGCGACGATGATCGTAACGCCGCTTGATACGATATTTTCCCAGTTAATATGCTTGATGATGTCACCCATTTTTTATCCTTTCTTGTGATTAAGTGCAGTTTTGATGTCTTCAATTTGATCGCGAAGCTCGGCGGCGCGTTCAAACTCGAGATTGGCGGCGGCAAGTTGCATTTGCGATGATAGCTCTTTGATGATTTGCGGCAACTCTTCATGCGGGATTTTGCGCAGATCGAGTTTTTTGCTTTTTTCTTTTTCTGGAATGATAGCGCGGAGACCTTCGCTAATCTCCTTAGCTACAGAACGCGGCGTGATGTGATGTTCTTCGTTATATTTTTGCTGAATTTCGCGACGGCGATAGGTTTCTTCAATGGCACGCTGCATACTGCCAGTCATATTGTCGGCATACATGATAACTTTTCCTTCTACGTGACGGGCGGCGCGGCCAATAGTCTGGACGAGCGCAGATTCGGAGCGTAGAAAACCTTCTTTATCGGCATCAAGAATAGCTACAAGTGATACTTCTGGCAGATCGAGACCTTCGCGAAGTAGATTAATACCGACTAGCACGTCGTAGGTGCCGTTGCGAAGGTCGCGAAGAATATCGCCGCGCTCAAGAGTGTCGATGTCGCTGTGGATATAGGCGGTTTTGATGCCGAGCTCGAGGAGATGCTCAGACAAATCTTCAGCCATGCGTTTGGTGAGTGTCGTGACGAGTACGCGTTGCCGTTTGGCGATTCGTTGGTCGATTTCTTCTACTAAATCGTCAATCTGGTTGTCGCTGGGGCGAACTTCGATTTCTGGATCAAGTAAGCCAGTTGGGCGAATGACCTGTTCGGCGGGCGTTGGTGAATGCTGGAGTTCGTATTCGCCCGGTGTGGCGGACACGTAGATTACTTGGTTGATGTGGCGGTCAAACTCGGCAAAAGTAAGTGGGCGGTTATCTAGAGCGCTAGGTAAACGGAAACCGTACTCGACTAAGGTTTCTTTGCGTGCGCGATCGCCATTAAACATACCGCGGACTTGTGGAAGGGTCATATGAGATTCGTCGATTAGCATAAGATAATCTTCTGGGAAGAAATCTAACAGAGTGGCTGGTGGCTGTCCTTGGACGCGACCATCAAGGTGTCGCGAATAATTTTCAATTCCCTTAACGAAGCCAGTAGTTTCGAGCATTTCTAGGTCATATTTAATACGCTGGCTGAGGCGTTGTGCTTCTAGATACTTATGCTCGGCGTTGAAGAATTTGAGTCGTTCCTCGTATTCGGCGCGAATTTTGCGAATAGCTAAGTCGAGCGATTCTTTTGGTGTAGCGTAGTGGGTGTTTGGGAAGATGCCAATTTCTTCCGGCTCGGCAAGCACTTCGGCCGTGAGCGGATCAATTACCTTGATGCGTTCTAGTTGGTCGAAGCCGAATTCGAGCCGATATGCGCGATCGCCGGATGCGGGAAAGACGTCGATGGTGTCACCGCGAACGCGGAAGTTGCCGCGCTCAAAGGCGATATCGTTGCGGTGATATTGAATTTCGCTGAGTAGCTTGATAAAAAGTGACATATCGCGTTGTTCGCCTTTAGCTAGTCGGATAGCCATCGCTTTGTAATGCTCTGGAGAACCGATGCCATAGATGCAGGATACTGAGGCAACAATTAAGGTATCACGACGCGTCAATAGTGCTTCAGTGGCGCCATGGCGAAGGCGATCGATTTCCTCATTAATAGCGGAATCTTTTTCAATATAAGTGTCTGTACTGGCGATATAGGCTTCAGGTTGATAGTAGTCAAAATAAGATACGAAATAATGAACTTCATTTTCTGGAAAGAATTCGCGGAATTCCGAATATAGCTGAGCAGCAAGGGTTTTATTATGCGCCAAAATCAGGGTTGGGCGATTGTATTTTTCAATAATGTTCGCCATCGTAAAAGTTTTGCCAGAACCCGTAACACCGAGTAAGGTTTGTTCGCGTCTTCCCTGCTTTAAACCATTAAGCAAGGTTTCAATTGCTTGCGGTTGGTCGCCAGTGGGTTGGTATTTACTGTGTAATTTGAAATTCATCTGTTTTAGATTATATATCAAAAACCACCCTCGTTGAGGGTGGTTTGGATGCTTACGCTGTTAGGACTGTGCTGGCGGAGTTTGGAAAGGATTCTCGCTTTCGGTGGTTGTTGGCGCTTCTGCTGTTGGTGTTGTACTATTGGTAGATGTCTCCGGCGTTGAGGCTGGATTATCGGCAGGTTGTGCGTCTTGATTTGGCTGAGTGTCGAACGGTGATTGCGTATTAGCGGCATTATCTAATAGATAGGTGTCGCTGCCAAAGCCGAGGATACAATAGAAGATTGGCGCGAGTAGAATGAGGCCAATGGCGAATCCGGTGCTCTTACCAAAGGCTGGTGCAATCTTTAACGCTACCATTATTTGCCAAATAATGGCACCGACGCCTGGAATAAAAATGAGTAAAAAGAGAAGGCCTTCTTGTCCGGAAATTTCGGTTAGAACATATTGACTATAAAACGGAACAATCGCATTCCACCCCGGTCGTCCAGCTTTTTCAAACAGCTTCCACATACCGATTAAATATACGATTCCCAAGATAAGAACCGGTATCATTATGATGGCGAGCATGCCAAAAATGACACTTATGCCCGTTGCTACTTCTGCGTCGTAGACGCTTGCGGCCAGTAATTGACTTAACATATTAGTTATTCCTTATGTTTAAATTAATTATATTTTAGCGTGTTTTTTGATTAAAGTACAATAATCTTTGCCGCGTTCTTCGAAGTTTTTGTAGAATCCATAGCTGGCGGCAGCTGGCGACAATAAACAAATTCGCCCTTCGGCGGTCTTTTCGAAAGCGAGGTCTACGGCGTCAGCCATATTTGCAGCTGGAAATAGTTTTTGAGAGTACGGCGCTTCTTCGAATAGTTTTTGAAAGACTGTGGTAGTATTCGGCAGAAGGATAATGTTCCGTACGCCGCTATTGCGCAGGAAGTCTACCAATGGATGATAATTTAGACCGCGGTCCATTCCTCCTAGAATTAGAGTGTCCACATCTTCGAGGGCTTTGACAGCATTAATGACCGCTTCTTGAGCAGTTGCTATGGAATCGTTGTAGAATCTAATGTGATTATATTCGCCAACATATTCCATGCGGTGCGGTAAACCACGAAAACTGTCTAAATGTTTGAGTGCCTCTTTGCGGTCGACGCCCATGGCTTCACAAGCGGCGATGGCGGCGTAAATATCGTGTAGATTATGATCGCCAACTAGATACGTGTGGATTTCTTCTTTTGGAATATCGATGTCGTGGTAGATATCGATTTTATGCATAGGTAGATTTGCAATTTCTTCCCTACTAGCATGCTGGAAGATGTCGCCATAGATTAGCGTATCGTTTGTCCCCTGATACTTATAGATACTTTTCTTTGCGTTGTAGTAATCTTCGGCGCTCTTATAGTGGTCGAGATGTTCTTCATAGAGGTTGAGCAGTATGGCGACATGCGGGCTAGCCTGCACGAATTCTAATTGATGGCACGAGATTTCAAACACGATTATGGTGTTCTCTTTGATTAGGTCAATTGCATCAAAGCAAGCAATGCCAATATTGCCGACTAGTATTGCGTCGCGCCCGGCTTCTCTTAGGAGGTGGCAAGTTAGTGACGAAGTGGTGCTTTTGCCTTTTGTGCCAGTGACGCCAATGATGGGGTTTTGGCAAAAACGAAGGAATAAGTCGGTTAAAGAAGTTATTTTAGATAGCTGATCGTCATCGACAAAGTCTCGCGTCGGAATGCCTGGCGACTTAATGATAACATCGAATTCTTTGACATGTTCGAGGTAGTTTTCTCCCGAAAATGTTTTTACATCAACTAAGTCGAGCGCTTTTTGGTCGGCGATGGCAAGATTTGCGTCTGGTAGATTTTGCCGAATAAAGTTTAAGGCACTTTTACCCTCGCGGCCATATCCTAATATGAGGATGCTTTTTCCGGTTAAATAATTTATGATGTCTTGTTTCATACTCTCGCTAACATATTTACGTATTCTTGTGGAATATTATGTTGCGGGTTGTAATAATTTTCAACGTTGTACAGCGCTTTAGGGTTATAGAAGTGATCTTTGTAGTACTGTAGTAAAAACGGCAGATGACCATTGGTATGCTCGACTGCAAGCTTTAGTGAGTAGTTTATTTCTTCGCGCGTGCCGACGCACTCAAAAGGTTTAGTAGTATCTGGATTGACTAGGCCGATAAATATTTGTAACAAGCTTCGATCATTAAAAAGATTGTCGCCAAATATCAGCTCCAATCGTTCAAGGGGAACGAATGGGTACAACATAATGAAGACATAGAGACATTTGGCGCAATGGCTACACCATTTATTTTCGTGCATGCCGGCATTGCAACTGCGGAAAATGCTGAGATAGCGAGGATATTTGATGAACTTTTGAACGATTGTATATTCGTTTATGCAGCGTAATAGGCTAAAGTATTCAATTTTTGGCGTAAAGTAATCGTTGCAATAGCTACGAAAATCGTTTTCGAACTCAATGCTTTTTGAATATTGATGATTGATATTTGTGCCTGCAACGTTCCCTTCGTTGGCGGAGGCCTCGTTTGAGAGGACGATGTATTTTTTATTGTTTAGATATGCCATAATGTATGCCGCAAACGCTAAACAAGACGAGAATGGAATATGCCCGTTAAGAAAGCCTTGTTTGTTTAGTTCGAGCATGTGTTCATCGAGGGTGAGATTGAAGTCGGCAATAGAATCCATTGAATAGCCGGCCTGTGTGATGCAACTATGTGCGGCGAGGTTTTCTGGATAGATATTGCGATTATATTGAAGACAAATATTGTCGACATGCATATCGCGTAGCGCTTCTAGAGTAACAACGGAATCCTTTCCTCCGCCGACTGGGATTAGATTGCCGCTTGGTCTAAAATCTTCGAATTCATAATCGGGGCGATTGGGTGACGGCTCGTCGGCGATAATCTCCATAAAATCTTCATAGGGGATATTGAGTTTGTTGACATACATGAACTCGCCGAGGCCGTTGTAGAACAATTTTTTAAAGAATTCTTTTTGTCTCTCGTCAAGTGGGCCAGCTTTTATCTCGAATTTTGGCGAACAAGTTAGCTTGTAATAATTGATAGCATTGATGATGCCGAAGTTGAAAAACAAGTATTCTATGAATTGTATATTAAATACGGAGTTGCGAATATCTGAAACGGAAATATCAACAGTTGGCTCAAATGTATGCTTCCCTAGTTTGTAGACAAATTTGGCATGAATACCTTCGGCGTTGCGCTCTACGGTGTACGACTCGAAGATGAATTTAGGATATTGATTACGCAGTTGTGTGTTATCTTGCATATGATTCTATTATAGCTTATATGGCAGTATTAAAACTGGAAGATTTGCATGCCCATCCAGCTATCGCGTACGCCTTTGCCGGACATGCAAGTGTCGAATAACTTATCAAGTGTATATTTGCCACTTTGGGAGATTGAATATCCGGAGCTATCAATGAATTGGACATTGTTTTTGCTATCGTAACCTAGCAATAAGAGCGCATGGTGCGATCCAGCGAGCTTGGGGCACTGGCTATGTGCTACAAACATTGCCACTGGTTGACCATTATCAAGCGCAATTTTGGCGAGACGCTTTGACTCTTTTACGCTAGTTTCACCAAAGTAGGCTTTAGCCTTGGCGTTGAAGTGCTTAATAGTTTCGGCGTAGCCGTCTTTTGCGCGAAGAGTTCCATTATATAGCCCTTTCTTCTTGAGGTTATTCTGGATATCGATAGTAGAGTAAAATGTTCCGCTAGTGGCATTATGTGCCGCCATAAAGGCATGTGCGCGGCAAGAGCCCTTATTAAGGCCTGGATTATTCTGATAACCGATGTAATATTCAACAGTCCTCTTTGGATAATTTACTATTGCGAGGGTTTTGCAATAGCTGCCGTTTATAATACCACAGCGACCCTTGCTATCTTTAACGTTGTGCTTGAAAGTGATATTGGTGGCTTTGCAGAGTCCGCGTCCAGTTTCGGCGATGCAATATCCGCCGGAGGCTTTGGCATTATTTGAGACGGTTACCCTAGCTGTAGCGGTAATGTTGTTGGTGGTGGCGGCATACACGGTCGTAGTGCCCTCTTTTATACCAGTAATTCTACCATTGTCGTCGACTGTGACTATAGCTGAATTCGTACTTACCCATTTGAGCGTTTTATCGTCGGTATTTGCCGGGGTGAAACGAGGGATAATATTTTTAGTGCCTTTCGGTGCAACGGTATAATTGGCGCTATCGAATGTGAGTGTAGTGGCTAAGATCGGCTCTGGAACAGTGATTGTTTTGCTGTCGCTTTTGTCGTCTGCGGTGACGGTTATAGTGGCGGAACCTGGCGAAACGCCAACAACGCGACCCTTATTATCGACGGTCGCGACATTTTCGTCACTAGTCTTCCAAGTGAGCTGGCGATTGGTGGCGTAATCTGGGATTACCGTAGCGCGCATGGCGGCATTCTGACCGATTTTGAGAGTAGATACGCCGCCGAGTACGACGGATTTTACGGGGATATTCTCGGATTGGCTTCCGTTTCCACCATTACCACCACTGCCGCCACCGCTAGATTGGCCGGCAGTCGGTTGCTTGCCATCGATTGAGTCGAGAATAAGGTTAGTAATTGCAAATGCCATTAGGGTGACGACTAATCCGATTAAGGAATACATAATGGTGCTTTTTGCGGTTCTAACCTTGTTGGAGTCGCCCATAGACGTCATGTAGGTGATGCCGCCGATAATGATAGCGACAACTGCCATAATACCTACCCAAAGGTAGATTTGATTTAGAACGTTTTTGACGCGCTCTTGGAGTGCAGCCTCTTCGTTCTTGCCCTTTTCGCCGCATAATCTAGGATCGTCTATTCCGGCTAATTCGCAGGCGTCGCTCGCATAGGATGGTTGTGGCGTAAGGGTTACTAGGCTGGTAGCTAGCAGAATGAGTGCAAAAAATCCGATAATAATTCTAGGTAGCGAAGGCACTTTTTTCATTGGCTAATGCTCCCATGCATTGATTAATATAAGCTTCTGGCTTATGGCGCATAATATCCGTCTCGCTATATTGTTGGCTAAGCTCATGAAGTGCTTTCATGCCGACATTGAAGTAATCTTCTTCGCTGTGCTCTGGGTTGTTGCGCGCGCGAATGCGAGCAATAACGCGAATATTATCGCCAAGCTCACGGTAAACATCGTGCAGGCTATTCTCGTAATAGGCTTCGAGTTCTTGATAAATTTCGCTAACACGATCGAGGTCTTCCGTATCAAATGGTGGTTGAATGTCGTCGCGACTAAGAGTTATTTGAGCGTTGTATTCCATGAGCTCTTTGATTCTGATTGCATCGTCGGGATATCTATCAAAAGCAATGTCGCAAATCGCGATGTATCTGTTGATAGCTGTGCGTGCTAGCCAGCCGGGGTTGTGATTGATGAAGATGTTATAATCTGGATTAATTTGTTGCTGTTCGGCGATATCTTCGACGAGGGCTGCTTTTGCAATCAAAAATAAATCATCTTCTTCGTACGAAGAGTTTTCATATTCGGGGACGATGGTATCGATTAGGCGATCTAGGTCGTTCATACTTGTGCTTATTATAACATTACGGCCTATTTCTGAGTATGCTATTCGTGGATAAGCTTGACTATTTTGCTGTTTTATGCTATTATATATAAGATATAGTAATTTGTTTACTTTTTGCTCTTTAGGAGGTCAAATAATGAAAACTATAGACAGAAAGGCGTTGAGGCTGCTTGCTATCACGGTGGTATTGAGTATTCTGGGCCATTTTCGCATTCGGGGTGGCTTCTTTATTGGCGACAATATATGGATTGAATACGTAGCAATCGCAGCAGTCTTCATACTGACCGTCGCAACGGTTGGTCTGTTGCTGTGTATGTCTACTGAGCACCGTGCGAGAGGTTGGATGGAACTGTTATTCTGCGCAACTTGCGGCAAGATCATCGGCGAGTCGTTGGCGATGTATTACGACTGCGGTCGCCTTGCGACATACGCATTGATGCTACTCTATATGTTCGCATCTTGCACAGCTCTGATCGGCTTTTGTGGCGGTAAGGTGAAGACGATAATTTCGCAGATTTTGTTTGTTGCTGGTCTATCTCTGGTGTGCGATTATGTTCTTTACGGCATAATGGGACTTAGGGTCGGCGCTAAGTGGCTCTATTTTGTACACTCTCGTCCCGCTGTGGACTATAGCGTGATCCTGGTGGCGCAGTTGACTGTGCTCGCTGCCCTACTGGCCGAGAATCAAGTCATGTTTATGTCAATAGATAAAATTGGCATGTGTGGCGCTGTAGCCGTTGACGTTGTCTCAATATTGGCATCGCTGGATGAGTTTGCATCTGGGGGTATGACGGGTCTGGCTTGGCGTACGGTGCGTCTGATTGCGTTATTGTTCTTGGTACTGTTAGCATTCTTGTGTCCGGACAAAAACAAGTAGTACGATTCCTCCTCCAAAAAATAATTATGCCCCCGGCGAAGAGCTGGGGGTGTTTTTAAGTATAAGGGATGAAGGATAAGCTTGATTTTATTTTAGTTTTGTGCTATAATATACCAATATAGCGTTTTTGAAAGGCTCGATCATTAAAAGGAGGTGGATGATGAATAAAATCAAAAGTGCACAGTTGGCGGTCCTTTTTGTCATCGTTGCTGCGCTTACTGCGATTGGACACTATCGTGACCGCATGCCCGTGCCTGATATGTACGTTTTCGGAATGTATATATATGGAGTAGCGGCTGTTGTTGCCTTCGTTATAGTGGCACTTCTTGTAATAGCTCTACTCTGGAGGCGCTTCGGATGGCCGATGGGGGAAATGGTTAACTTGGCCGTCTATGCTGCTTGCGGAAAGGCACTTGGGGAGATTGTTGCATTGTCGTTTCAGCGGCCCTTTAGCCCTCCGCAGCCATATGCCGTGGCGCTGATTGGTTTAGTTGCGCTGGTCGGCTATGTGGCAGCTAAGGCATTTGGTGACGGTCGATATGTCCCGTCTTATATCTTGGCCGCAACGGCCTATTGCCTTTTTTGTGACTATGTCCTACTGGGGGTGTGGGGCATAAAACATGGTCAAGGACTGAGGTTTTTCGCCGATAGCTACCCCGATGCATTGTTTATTTATAGTACAGAGAGCACCTTTTTGTTAATTGGTATATTGCTCATGAATAATGACATTGCAGCGGTGGCACGGCTTTCTATCATTGGCTTATTAATATCCGTTAGTAATGGTATTTTGTTCATTGCGTCGGTGGCGACTTATTGTGGAGGTAATTATATTTCGTCAAAGATGCCCATAACAGTGGCCTTTTCGATTGTCTATGTCTTAATATACGTAATGGAGCTCCGTTTGGCTTTAATTAGAGAGAGATTCAAGCGCAAGAATGAGGAAGCGGCCCACGAATAATAATGGTGGCCTGGATGACGATTGAGAAAGATTGTATGTGCGGCATTTAGGCTTTCCCTCCTGTACGCCCCCAACGAAGAGTTGGGGGCGCTTTTATTGCATTAGCAAAGGCGTAAGCAAATTGACTTTTTGGGCAAAATTTGGTATAATTATGAAATGGCAAATAAATCTTCGATAGACAATCAGAATGTGATTAGGATTCGTGGCGCACGGGCTAATAATCTCAAGAATATTGATATTGATATTCCGCGCGACAAGCTAGTCGTAATAACAGGACTTTCCGGCTCTGGTAAGTCTTCCCTGGCCTTCGATACGATTTATGCCGAGGGGCAACGTCGTTATGTGGAATCCCTGTCTTCTTATGCGCGAATGTTTTTGGGCGTAATGGATAAGCCAGACGTAGATATGATTACGGGTCTTTCGCCGGCGATTTCGATTGACCAGAAGTCCACCTCGCGCAACCCGCGCTCGACCGTAGCTACGGTGACTGAGATTTATGATTACTTGCGTCTGCTGTTTGCACGTATTGGTGTGCCACATTGTCCAATTTGTCACTCTGAAGTGGCGCGTCGGACAGTGCAGGATATTATTGACCAGGTGATGGCTTGGCCAACCGCATCGAAGCTAATGGTGTTGGCGCCGATAGTTTCGCAAAAGAAAGGCTCTTTTTCGCATATTGGCGAGCAGTATTTGGCTAAGGGCTTTGCGCGAGCGCGTGTGGATGGCGTGATTTATGCTCTCGATGAATGGCCAGAACTAGACAAGAATCTGCGTCATGATATTGAGATTATTGTGGATCGTTTCGTAATGGCACCAGATTTGGAAAGCCGTGTCTCGCAGTCGGTTGAGCAGGCTTTGGATTTGGGCGATGGCATTATGCAAGTTTTATGCATTAAGGATAACTCGACGGCGATTGGCCAGAACAATATCAATACTAACGGTGCGGAGATTGTTACCTATTCGCAACGTTATGCCTGCCCAAACCACCCAGACGAATTAATCCCAGAATTAGAGCCGCGCCTCTTCTCTTTTAATGCGCCACAAGGCGCCTGTCCGACTTGCACTGGTCTTGGTACGCGGATGGAGATTGATCCGTCACTAGTTTTGAACCCAAATCTGACGATTGCTGAAGGTGGAATCCGTCCATATAACCGTATCAACCAGGATTCTTGGTGGCTAAAACGCCTAACGGCCGTGGGCGAAAAACACGGTTTTTCTACGCGCGTGCCAATTCGTGAACTATCCGAAGACGCGATTCGTAAGATTCTTTATGGTACAGGTGACGATAAATATCATGTGAGGCTAAGCAACGGATATGAATATGATTCAGTTTACGAAGGGGTTATTCCGAACCTCGAAAAACGTCATCGCGAAACAGAATCGGATTTTGTGCGTAAGGATATCGAACGTTTTATGCGCGAGCGAGTTTGCCAGACTTGCCATGGGGCGCGCCTAAAACCAGTAGTGCTAGCGATTACGATTCATGATTTAAACATCATGGATATGTGCGCGATGGATGTGGATCAGACTTTGGATGTGCTAAATTCAGATTTGGGCTTGACTGAAAATGAAGAAATAATTGCGCGGCCAATCTTGAAGGAAATTAAGGCGCGCGTAGGTTTTATGAAAGATGTTGGCTTGAATTATCTTGAGCTTGGGCGTTCGGCGGCAACGTTGTCGGGTGGTGAAGCGCAGCGCATTCGCTTGGCGACGCAGATTGGTTCTGGCCTGCAGGGGGTGCTTTATGTACTAGATGAGCCGTCGATTGGTTTACACCAGCGCGACAATGACCGTTTGATTGCGACATTAAAGCATTTGCGCGACCTGAAGAATACTGTAATAGTAGTTGAGCACGATACGGATACGATAAAACAGGCAGATTATTTGATAGATATTGGTCCAGGCGCCGGCGTGCATGGCGGCAAAGTAGTTTCGGCTGGTACGCCCGATGAGGTGGCGAAAGATCCAAATTCTGTGACGGGAAAGTATCTTTGCGGTAAAGCAAAAATAGAGGTACCCAAGAAACGCCGCAAGCCGTCTGGGAAGTTCTTGGAAGTAATCGGTGCGCATGAAAATAATCTCAAAAATATCGACGTGAAGTTTCCGTTGGGCGTACTAACTGTTGTTTCTGGCGTGTCTGGTTCTGGTAAATCTACCTTGGTAAATGAGATTTTGGCAAATGAATTACTGGCACGATTAAATCGCGCGCAGACTGTACCGGGTGCACATGAGCGGATTGACGGCATTGAGTATCTTAATAAGGTGATTGTAATTGATCAATCGCCGATTGGTCGCACGCCACGCTCAAATGCGGCTACTTATACAGGAGTCTTTAATTATATTCGTGATTTATTTGCCGAGCAGCCAGAGGCGCAAGTGCGTGGCTATAAGCCTGGTCGCTTCTCTTTCAATGTTAAAGGTGGACGTTGCGAGAACTGCCAGGGTGACGGTGTAATAAAGATTGAAATGCATTTCTTGCCAGATGTATTTGTAACCTGCGATGCTTGTCATGGTAAACGCTACAATCGTGAAGCGTTGGAAGTTAAGTTTAAAGGCAAAACGATTGCGGATGTGCTTGAAATGACGGTAGATGAGGCGGTAGATTTCTTCAAGAATTTGCCGTCAATTGCGGGAAAATTACAGACATTACAAGAAGTTGGCTTAGGGTATATTCGTCTGGGTCAGCCCGCTACGACATTTTCTGGTGGCGAGGCGCAGCGCATTAAGCTTGCGACGGAATTGAGTCGCCGATCGACTGGCAGGACCTTGTATATCTTGGATGAGCCGACTACAGGCCTGCACTCAGATGACGTTAAGAGATTGTTGTCGATTTTACAACGTTTAGTATCTGGTGGTAATTCGATGATAGTGATTGAGCATAATCTAGATGTAATAAAAAGTGCGGATTGGATTATCGATATGGGTCCTGAGGGTGGCCAGGGTGGCGGTAAAGTGGTAGCTACGGGTACGCCGGAAGACGTTGCGCGTAACTCGAAGTCTGAAACTGGTAAGTATTTGAAGGATATCCTATAAACGAGACATATCTAGAGGCGCTTACGCTTGTCATCCCCTGTTATTTAGGGTAAAATATGCACAAGGATAAAATAGGAAAAATTTTATGAGCGAAGATAAATTGTCTCTCGCAAAACGCGAGTTGACTGGTAAAAAAGTTAAAGGTTTGCGCGAACAAGGATTAATTCCTTCTGTTGTGTTCGGTGGCGGTAATGACCCTATTTTGACGCAATCACCTTACAATGAGACTGAGAAAGTTCTTTTGAACGCTGGCTATCACTCGCCAATTGATTTGGATATTGCTGGCAAAAAACAGATGGCGCTAGTAAAGGTCGTTCATCTTGATCCTGTGAAAGGAACGATTCAGAACGTTGAATTTCAGGCAATCTCCGCAAATCAGGTCGTAGAGGCGACTACTCCGATTGAAATCGTTGACTTTGAAAAGTCTGACGCCAGCAAGGCTCACTTGACAATTCTTCAGGTTATGGAGGAAATTGACGTCAAGGCTAAGCCGGCCGATCTTCCAGAGGCTATTATTGTCGACGCTTCTGGATTAAAGACCGTTGAAGATGGTATTACGATTGCTGATCTTAAGCTCCCGAAGGGTGTTGAATTAGCTGACAAAGAGCTCGATCCAGAAACCGCCATTGCAAATGTCTATGATCCAGCACAAGAAGCCGCCGACCGCGAGGCTGAGGCGGAAGCTGATAAAGCTGCCGAAGAGGCTCGCGCTGCAGAAGCGGAAGCTGCCGCAAGCGAAAAGGCCGAATAAGACTATTCTAGTTTTGGTAAAGCAGGACATTAAGTGTCCTGTTTTTTGTTATTATATCTGTATAATAGGACATTTGACCGCCATATTTTTGCATTATAATGGTCAATTAGTTATAATGGCGTAAATAATGAGGACAAAGACAGATGAGACACGAGGTTGCTAGCTATAATACCAGAAGACTTCTTTCCACTACCCTAAAGACTATTATGAAAGAAAAAGATCTTTCTAAGATATCCATAAGCGAAGTGGCCGAGGCGGCGAAGGTGAATCGAAAGACTTTTTACTACCATTTTAATGACATTTATGATTTATTAGCTTGGACCTTGGAGACTGAATCAATAAATCTAGTGCGCTCTTTTGATCTAACAGTTGACTATAAGAGAGCGATAAAAATTACGCTTGACTATATGGAGCAAAATTCGGAATTTATGGGTAATATAATGAAGTCGTATGCGCGAAACGAGGTGCGACACTTCTTGTATAAGGATCTTCACGACATATTCCTCAAGACAATAAAGGATATTGCCAAGCGGAATAATGCCTTTATCGAAAAAGAATATGCTGATTTTATTTCTGGCTTCTCGACTGAGGCTATAGCGGGCATGATTATGCACTGGGTGAGCAATCCGGTTTCTTTTGAGCGCGCGAAGGTCGAGAAATACTTGGCGCGCATATTTCGTGTCACGGTCGAAAATTTGATTGAAGAAGAAGCTAGGCGCTAAAAAACTCCTTCGTGGAGGCGCTTTTTTTAGTTCTTTCATTTAGTAAGAAATATTGACAAGAAAAAGTCTCCCCTGATGGGGAGACTGCAAGTGGTTGGCGTTAGGTAATTAGCGAATAATGTGTCGTACTCCGAAATAATCCGTAATACCTTCCTCGTCACCAATTGTCAGGTCTTCGTCGTAGAAGTATTCCTCCTCTTCCTCTTCGCCTCCTTCGTCTTCGTAATCATCTTCGCCGCCTTCTTCGTCGTCTTCGTCGTCTTCGTAGTCTTCGCCGTCATAGTCATCATCGTCGTAGCCGCCATCGTCGTCGTAGTCATGGCCGTTGTTGTGGCCGGAAAGACCGTTCGTGATTTTGGCGGCGATCATTCCCGTGATAATTCCCGCGATGAAAGAACATGCGAGAGTGATTGCATACAAGATAATTTCTTTGCCCATATTTTTCCCTCCTCTAATATGAACCTCAGTTAAAAGTACCGTAGCTAAGAGACGCTAGACCTTTTTTATATTACAATAGAATGGATATTCTGTCAAGAGTATCATATGATTTATTCAAAGAAGTTGGAAAGTAATAAAAAACCGCATCTGTAAAGAATGCGGTTTTAAATGATATGAAAGTCCTGTTAATTATTTGCGCCGTAGGGCTTCGCAATTGGCGATGAGGCGCTCGCGAAAACCGGCACGAGCCGCATCGGCGTTCTCGTTATTCCCTTTCCAGGCGTTAAGTGCGGGATCTTGGAGTGCACGCGCAAACGAGAAGGTGACTGGCCATGGGAACGGACCGTTATTGGTGACCTCCTGAAGATTGTCGGTAGCTTGCGTGACACTTTGACCGCCGCTAAGGAAGACTACGCCGGCAAGATTGCTCGGAACGTGTGCCTTTAGTACGTCGGCAGTGGCTTTGCCTACTTCGGCTGGGGTGGACTGTGTATGATAGCGCTTGCCTGCAAGCACCATGTTAACTTTTAGGATACAACCTGGTAGACTGACGTTTTTATTCTTGAGCTCTTCAAATAAGGCATCAAGAATTTGCCCGGTAAATTCTATGTTCTTTTCGATTGGATAATCGCCATCGTAGACTAGCTCTGGTTCCACAATTGGCACAATGCCAGCGTTTTGACAGTCAAGTGCGTATTGGGCAAGAATTTCGGCATTTTTGCGAATTGCCATTTGGCTAGGACTATGATCGGTTATTTCGAAAGCGGCGCGCCATTTTGCGAAGCGGGCGCCCATTTGGTAATATTCGGCGAGGCGATCTGATAGACCATCGAGACCTTTGGTGTATTTTTCGTCAGTGCCATCGATAGGTTCGAGGCCTTGGTCCACTTTGATGCCAGGCAGAATGCCCTTGTCGGCCAAGAATGTGACAAAATCGCGACCATCGTCGGATTGTTGACGGGCGGTTTCGTCGAAAAGAATAACGCCATTGACGAATTTCTCGAGATCTGGGGTAGTAAAGAAAAGATTTCGATAATCGCGACGATGTTGCTCGTCGTCGGGAATGTTCATACCTTCAAATTTCTTATGGATAGAGCCGCCGGATTCGTCGGCAGCGAGGATGCCGCGGCCTTCGGAAACTAGTCTTTTTGCGTTAGATTCTACTTCGAGCATTTTATCCTCCTTTGGATTGTGTTTTTCGACGCGATAGAAATCGTCGGATATTTCTTCTTCGAGTGTTGAGATGTTAGAGCTAGAACTTAGGATTGAGCGTTCGATGTTGGCGCGCGCTAGAAGTAAAGCTTCGTCAACATCTTTCCCAAGTACAAGTGCACCGAAAACAGAGGCACCAATGGTTAGATGTGAGCTAAGATGTGTCATGAGGTCTTGACGATCTTCGAGTTGCCAGCGAACGCGTTTGCCCATATATTCGATATGATGTGGCGTAATGACAACTAAGTTCTCGACATTTTGATTGAGCTTTGTATCTGTAGTAACGATACTGGCGCGATTGATAAGTTCGCGCATATGATTGGCATTAACGTTGCTATATTTGCCGACGAATAATGCTAATTTGCTCTGGTGATTTAGATTTAGATATTCGATGAGTTCTTCGGCAAGTTTTGGCGAGATGCTGGCGCTGCGGTCGGCGTAGATCCAGTCGACGCTTTCTTTGGGAATTTCCCAGGTGGTTTGTTTGTAGTTACTAGGGCTAAGATAGCTGACGTGGCGGTCTTGGCAAAGAATATATCGATAAACGATATTGGTGTCTTTGACGATAAATTGCCCATCCAGGAACTTCGCTGAGGTATTTGCGATTTCGGCGGTTAGCCCAAAACGCGTCAATACTTCTAGGCTGATGCTAGCGCCACCAAAAATGGAGACACGGTTGTAGTATTTATGCGTGGAACCGTCAAAAGCGAAATCTAGCCATTTGATATCGTTTTGGTCGGTCTCGAATTTGTTTTGGCGATTATCGAGGCGCAGATAAACGTCTTTCGTGATATTGCCAACAATCAAAATGTTGCTCATGCTTTTATTGTAGCATAAGCGTCTCTTATCCGTATCTAGTTGTCTAATATGCGGTAATAACGGTTGACTGTGTAGTCGATAGCTGGATATTTGTCGCTATAGCCAAGCATCTCGTTAATGGCGTGATCGACGTCATAGGCGATGTCGATTTGTTCATACGAGACTTTACTAGGCGATATTTCGAGAATACCAACACTGGCGGCTTCAATACCGATAGGGCACCCGACGCTGCCAGGGTTAATAAATAGTTTGCCATCGTGTGTTTTGGTAGTGCAACGGATATGCGTGTGCCCGAAGAGAAAGATGTCGGCATCGATGTTTTTGAAGATTAGTTTGCATTGGGTGCTATCGGGTCGGAAGTAAAACTTGCGATAGTTTCCGAGCTGATCAAGTGGGTAATGGCTGACGTAAATTTTGCTCCCCTCCACTTCTACGGTCTGTTGTTGCGAAAACTGGCGAAGGAAATTGATTGATGTGTTGCTGATTTGTTCATGGTTCCATTTAAATAAATCTATGATTTCTGGAGGGAGCATTTCTTGGTTTTCGTCGTTGTGGTTATGGATAGGTAAGGCTTTCAATAAGTAATTTTCGTGATTTCCGTGAACCATTGCTAAGATTTGGTTTTGGTGCTCCATGATAAGCTGAACACATTCTTCTGGATGCGCGCCTAGACCGATTACGTCGCCAAGACAAATGAACTTATCGACGTTGCGTTCTTGGAATTCTTGAAAAACAGCACGCAATGCGTCGATATTACTATGCACGTCAGAAATAATCCCAATTCGCAAAACAGTTCTCCTCTCTTCAATGATTGTTTTATTATATCAAATTTTTATATTTTTGTCAAGATGCTAATGTTAGAGTTTACCCCAATCTTGCCCCGTTGTGACATCTACGGCAAGCTTGACGGGTAACTCTGGCGCTACATTTTCCATGCAGGATTTTAGCGTCTTTGTCACTTCGTCGGCAATTCCTTTTTCGCACTCGATAATCATAGAGTCGTGAACTTGTAAAATGAGCTTTGCGCCGTTTGGGAGCCGTTTATCTACGGCGAGCATAGCTTTCTTCATCAGATCGGCCTCTGTGCCTTGAATTGGCATATTGCCGGCAGCGCGTTCGGCGGCGGCACGGACTAGATGGTTTGGCGCTCCGAGATCAGGGGTGGGGCGACGACGGCCAAACATGGTCTCGACGTATC
Source organism: Candidatus Nanosyncoccaceae bacterium (assembly GCA_045546295.1). GTDB lineage: Bacteria > Patescibacteriota > Saccharimonadia > Saccharimonadales > Saccharimonadaceae > UBA2834. The sequence goes on from JAZQCP010000013.1 coordinate 163,551, forward strand.
CGTGCGTGCGGCCAAAATCTAGCGTGTCGTCAAGATATTTGCGCATTGGCGCGCGGAGCTTAAAGTAGCTGTCGATAAATCGTTTTGCTTCATAAAATGTCATACCGGCGGCGTCGGACAATCCTTTAGGGCTCATGCCATACAGAACGCCGAAGTTGATGACTTTGGCGGCGCGACGTTGCGCTTTTGTGACCTGCTCCATTGGAATATGAAAAGCGTCGGCGGCGGTCTTAGTATGGATATCGAGGCCGGCATTAAAATCGTCGATTAGCTTTTGATCTCCAGATAAGGCTGCGGCTAGGCGTAGCTCGAATTGGGCATAATCAGCGGAAATGAAAACTTTGCCAGCTTCGGCCGTAAAACAGCCACGAATTCGTTTGCCATCATCGCTGCGTACGGGGATATTTTGTAGATTTGGGTTAATACTGGAAAGGCGGCCCGTAGCAGTAACATCTTGTGTGTAAGTGGTATGAATGCGATGATTCTCATCGGCGAGGTTCGGGAGTGGATTGATGTAGGTGCTGAGAAGTTTGCCAACTTCGCGATAACGCTCGATAAGAGGGATTATTTCGTGTTTGTCGCGGAGTTTATCGAGCTCCTTGGCACCCGTAGAGTATGCGCGCTGAGTCTTCTTGATTCCTTGTGTTGGTAGGGCGAGCTTTTCGAAGAGAATCTGTGAGAGTTGAATGGGCGAGTTGATATTAAAACTCTGGCCAGACATTGTGTAGATTTTTTGCTCGAGTTCGGCGATTTCGGCGGAGAATTCCTTTTTGAGCGCATCGAAACGATCGGACGATATTGCGACGCCCTCTTTCTCCATCTTATAGAGTACAGGGATGAGTGGCATATCGAATTCGGTGGCTATTTTTTCAAGCTTGGGAATAGCAGCCAGTTGCTGGCGCTGTTGAATGTAGCGCGTTTGGGGGTCGACTGGCTTAATTAAGAGCATTTGCTCGGTCTTTCTAGCTAGGGGGTCGAGTAAGAAATCGACTTGCCCTAAGTCCCAAAACGGACGGCCGTTGAGGATTTCCTCGGCTAGTTCTGGCCGATCGTGCATATCAGCTTTTACGTCGTAAGAGACGTATAGGTTATCGGGTATTTTCACTTCGATATCTGCGGGTGGCGGCAGAATGTCGGTTGGAATCTTGCTCGGCGTCTGTGGTGTCTTTTTTACAACAGGGGCTTTTGTGGTTGGTGTTGTAATTTTTGCAACGTTATCTAGCTTTGTGTTTGGGAATAGTTTTATGAATTTGCGAATTAGGGAGTTGAATTGTAGTTTTTGAAGCTCGGAAACGACCTTTTCGGGGTTGAAATCTGCTAGTTTGGTGGATTCTGGGTCGAATTCAACTGGTGCGTCGAACTGAATTTGAGCAAGTCGTTTACTAATGAATGCTAATTCTTTGCCGTCGCGAAGTTTTGTGCCGGTGGCGCCGGAGATTTCGTCAATATGCGCATAAAGGTTTTCGAGGGTCTCGTACTCTTGAAGTAATTTGACGGCGCCTTTCTCGCCAATACCAGGCACGCCAGGGATATTGTCCGAGGAGTCGCCTTTTAGCGATTTAAGATCGAGGAATTGTGATTTTTTGAGGCCGTATTTTGCTTCGACGTCCGGAATGTTAAATTCCGCAACGTCCGAAAAACCGCGCTTGAGTTGATACATTTTGATGTGCTCGTCTACGATTTGGAGCATATCGAGATCGCCAGAAATGATTTCGACACGCTTATCTGCCGCTTGTGCTTTGCGAGCAAGCGTGCCGATTATGTCGTCTGCTTCGTAATCATCAAATTCGTATAGTGGGATGTGGAAAGCCTCGAGCAATTCCATAAGATAAGGTATTTGGGCGTAAAAATCTGGCGGTGCCGGTTTGCGGTTTGCTTTGTAGTCGGCATAAATGGCGCGACGACTGCGAATATTGGTCTTGGATTTATCCCATGCGACGGCAATATACTCTGGTTCAAGTTTCTCGATGATTTCAATCAGCATGGTAGCAAAGCCAAATACGCCACCAGTCGGCGTACCGTCCGGTAAAGATAGGTGTCCCATGGCGTAGTAGCCGCGATAGAATACGCTTTTGCCGTCAATAATAGTGAGATTTTCGCGTTCGTCCATGGTGCTCCTCGCTTGCTACTTTTTGTATCCTCTTTATTATATAACAGTTTAAGATAAAAACGCCGTCACGTGATTGAATGGTCGAGATAGCGAGTAGAGCCAAATGGAATTTTAGTTTTCACATGCTCGGTGCTATGCGAGGCAGCGGAATGGACTTTGCGCGAGCCGAAGCGGTAATTAATCTTATCGATGGCGGCACAGACACTCTCGGCGCGGTCGATTTGTTTTTGATAGAGGGTTAGCTGCGCGTCGGCTTCTTTTTGTAGCTTATAGAGCGTAATACCAATAATACGGACGGGGCTGGGTAAGTTTAGAAAAAGTTGACTGGCGCAGTTGCAGATGTCTCGATCGGTGTTAATTGCGCGTTTTAAAATAGTGGATTTATGCGAGTAGACATCGTCGTAGCCATAAGTCCAGACGTAGACGCCGCGTGCGTAGAGGCGCTTACTGCGGAGGCGATAGCCAACGTCTTCGGAGAGATGCAGAATGCGGGCGCGGGTCTCTTCTCTAGTGAGATGGCGGCTCTCTAAGACATATTGGCGACCAACGGATTTAATATCGCTGACATAATCATCCACTTCGATGCCGCGTAGGCGCTGGTACCATTTGCTACCGTCAATGCTTTTACAAACGAGTTTAACGATGGTATCCTCGTCGGCATCGAGAAACTGAAGTGGTGTGTAAATACTAACCGCGTTAAGGCGACGCTCCATGCGCGTATTGATGCCGGGAAGATCGGTTAGCTTGAGCTTGGCGAAGATGGCGCGTTGGTTGTCGGGGGTTATTTCGTCTAGACCGTCAGGTTTATGCAATTCGGCGGCGAGCTTAGCCAAGAAGCGGTTACTGCTAATACCAACGTTGCAGCGCATATAATCGCCGACTTCGGTAAGGAGACGTTGCTTAATTTCTTGACCAATTTCGGCGCGATTGCGAGTTTTGATGTGTGGCGGCGCGGCGGCGAGATTAATGACGCCTTCATCGATGGATTTCATAGTGACATCGGCAGAGTAGTCTTGCATGATATGTTTGAGTTTGTTGTGTACGAAAATATACTTGCTTGGCTCGGTTTCAGCAAAAACTAAATCTGGACAAATTACGTTGGCCTCCGCGCGGCGCATGCCAACTTTAATGCCGCGCGCTTTTGCTTCGTAACTAGCGGCAATAATACAGGCGTTAGGAGTGATGCGATTAGTAATAGCGACAGGGCGCCCGCGCAGCATGGGGCGAGATTGTTGCTCAATGGTGGCAAAGCAAGAATTGAGATCAATGTACATGGTGTCATTCATAATGATCTCCCTCGAATTCTAGATACCAGTTGAGTGAATCGGTATCGAGCGTAATGCGGTAATCGGTAGCGCCGTCGGTGATATCGAAGGCATAAATAGTTTTGAGCCCGTCGTATTTGGGGTGAACGAGGCCGACTTGAGCGATTTGCACTTCTCTGCCGGATTGAGTGCGAAAAGCGATGGGGCGGCAATGCCCAAGAATACTACGCGAAAAGCTAGCATCGACGTCGATTGGTTCATGAAGGTTTGTTTGAAGAGAGTTTTGATTCATAAAAATCCTTTACTGATTGCGTTTTTATAGATGTGGGTGACGCAATATTGGCGTCTGGAAATTTATGAATCTAAATCAGGGGCCGAAGCATGATTCGATTAGTTCTATTATAGCATGTTTGTGCAAGAAAAATGCCATCGCGTGAGCGATGGCTTTGCCTACGATGGGCGATGGTCTTAGTAACCGAAGAGGCTGCGTGCGTCGTCGGACAGTCTGCGTCCGAGTCCGGCCTCAATTTCCTGGAGACTCAAATCGGAGGTTACTCCACTGTACTGGCTCGGGTTGCTCTCGAGCGCGCGCGCCATTCTTTCGTATTCATCTCTTGATGTGCCGAAGCCCTGGCTGCCGGGTACGTCTACGCCGTTATTGTAGGTAAGTTTAATATAGTGCCCCATCATACCACCTCCTTTGATGGGCGAGTATACCTTTGCAGTATACGAGAAATGTACGTGTCGCTCGTAGTACTTATTGCGACTCTGGGAATAATATATCACGAGAAGAATAATCATGCAATAGTTTTTTGTGGTTTTTTGTCAAAATATGGCATTTTTTGCCCAAAACGGCGTGTAAATGATGGCGTGATATGCGCCTTGCGGTGTTAGATGATGTTGTTTCATGAAAAAACCACCGCATATTGACGGTGGCATGAGGCGGTTTGTGAGAGGCGCAATCAGTAAATAATGCGCCGTCGGCCGCCGCAAAGAGGACATCTGCTTGCAGTGGGAAACAGTGTTATGTCGATTCGCTGTCCTGTCCCTGAGCAACGGGGGCACACCTTTGTCCTATACTGCAACTGGCTATCCGTCGACTTGAGTGTCACTGGGAGCTTTCTCTCGTAAAGCCCTGAGACTATGCGACTACCAAAAAACAACACGTTTTCACCTCCTTTTTTGGGAAAAGAACACTTAAGGTTATCTAGAGCTATATAATTATAATATTTTATTGGGAATATAGCAATAGTAGTGTTCTACGTTTCGGCAATTAGCTGGTCGTAGAATGCTTTTGTTGGGTTGCTGCTCTCTAGAGCCGCAGTAGTGTCTGGGAGATTGAGCGTCTTGATGTGGCGGAATACGGCCTGGATAAGATGTTTTATATCTGTGGAGTCTTTCTCGTTAAACTCTAGCTCTAATGAAACAATATCGCCTTCGTCGTCTGGCGAGATATAGTCAATGCGTCCAGTCTTGACCTTGTAGCCACGAAAATCTTTAGAATTCTCGATTAGGAATTTATAAAAATACAATTGGATTTTATAGGCAAATGTCGTGTCGTAGGTGCTCCATTTGTGCTTAGCGTTTCCAGTCTTGAAATCCGCGACGGTTATGGTTTTAGTATCTTCATCGATTTCTACGCGATCGATTTTGCCAGTTAAAATAGCGTCGCCAAGTGTGATGGTTTCCGTAAAGAAGCCGCGTTCAGATTCGGCGTTGGTGTTGCGAATCAAGTCGCCGCGTTCGCTGAGGAATTTGGCTAGCTCTGCCTGGCCGCGCTTATGCAGGTCCTCTTTGGTTTTTTCGTCCGTGTCGGCCTCATCGATGCGTTTCTCGAACCGCTCGATAGCTTCCTCGTTGCTAATATTCTCCTTGTTAATCTCGTCCATTATCTCATGAATGAGGCTTCCGTAGATGAGGGCGAAGTTGTTGGATTCATCGCTAGGCTCGCCAATGATGTAGCTACGTAAAAATGTGATAGGGCCTTCTCCGTAGCGTAAATCCAGGAAGGTGTTAAGATGGGTCGGTGAAATGCGATATCTCTCGACATATGGCAAGAGTAGGTTTTTGCGGGTTTCGTCGTCGGGAATATAATTGTCGAGCCACTTATCTGGGGCGATGTCGCTTGGTTGTAATTCGTCGGCTTCGCTAGGGATAATCTCGGCATATTCCTCTGGAGTAACCTTGCTAATTTGAGAATGATTTTCGTTTTCGCGGATATCTAGATATTTCAGACGGTCGGCAGTGTGTCCGGCAAAGTCGGAGAGGCTGTAGGTAAGGTGCAAATATGCTTTTGCGCGAGTTAGTGCAACGAAGAACACGCGAATTTTCTCGTCGGCCGAGTCGCCGGTATGGCGGACATGCTCAAGGTTGCGTGGTAGGGTGATAAGATCAGTATTCCCTTTTGCTTCGCTCCAGTTTTTGTTATTGGCCGCAATCAAGAATACGTGTTCGTATTCTAGTCCCTTGGCGGAGTGCACGGTTTGTAGTTGTACGGCCGTGTCGGATTCGTGGTAAGGCGATTTATTTAAGATAGCCATTTCGGCGTTATTGTAGGCGTCTAGCATATGTATAAAATCGGCTAGCTTGAGTTTTTCGCTATTTCTAGTCTTTTTCGCTGAAAGCATGTCGCGAAGTGTGTTTAGGTTGCTAAATAGCTCGTAATTATCAAGTTCGTCATCAAAGAGTTTTTTACAGGCAATATTGATGATATATTCGGCCGAATACGTTTCCGTTTGGGCGGAAAGTTCAGTGATAAAATTCGCGATTTCTTTCAACTGTTCATTATCTCCCTCAAGCATATGCTCGAGAATGCTCTGTTTGCTGTATTTTGCCGATTGAATTAATTCGATGATGGTTTTGGGTTTGAGATTCCAACATGGCATGGACAATAATTGGAACCAGTATGTGTCGGCGTATTTTGGATTCTGTGCGATGGCGAGTAATGTGTGGCAAAAATTGAGCAGCTCGTTAATGTTGCTATCCTCAAGGATATTTTCGCGACGCGTGTATGAAACGGGAATATTTAGCGCGTGAAGGTACGGCAAAATAGAGACTAGGTATTTATGCTTTGGCGCGATGATAGCGATATTGTTCCCTGCTGTGCCATTATCGAGTATTTTGCGTATTTCGCGAGCGATGTATGAATACTCGGCTTGATAGGCTTTAAATTCACGGATTTCGATATTTGTTTGGTCGGGTGCGTTTTCGGCCGAGATATGCTTATCAATATTGACGTTTGGCGCCTTACAGAAACGGTCCGTCGCCTGTTCAATAATATTGTGCGATAGTTCAAGAATTGGTGCCGAGGAGCGGTAGTTCTTGGTAAGGAAGATTTGTTTAGGGTGATATTTGGCATCAAAATCGAAGAAGTTAGACGTATTGGCGCCTTGAAAGCCATAAATGGCCTGATCGTCGTCGCCGACGGCCATAATATTTGGTTTACCTTCATTGCTAGGATTGTCGGTAAGTAGGCTAACTAACTGTGCTTGAGCGTCATTGGTATCTTGAAACTCGTCGAGTAGGATATACTGAAAGCGTTCTTGGGCGTTATAGCGTTTTTCGGCATCATTCTTAAGCAAGTCGATGGCGTTTAGGATCATGTCATCATAGTCGAAGAGTCCAGACGCGTTTAGCGCGGCACTATACTTTTCCATAATATTGGCGAGGCTGAGCAATTTTTTATTAGCAATGTCGTCGCCAAAAACATAGTTGTTGTTTTTGTCCTTTTTGAAATATTTATCTCGCCACTTCCCCGGTAGCTTTGAAGATGGTTTAGCGGAATTTTCTTCTGCAAGTAGAGCTTCGGCGAGCGAGCGGTAGTAAATATTTGCGACTGGTTCGACTTTCCCAACAATATATTCGGGCGAGCTTGGCGCATCGACGAAAGTTTTGATGGCGTCAAGGATACGCCCGTATACTTCAGCGGATTTTGGGTAGCGCAAGCCGCGCGTGTTTTGGATTTCTTCTGATATGGCAGAATTAATCTTAGCGGAATCAATCTGGTTGCGATTGACGATTTTGCGAATATCTTCTGGTGATAGAGCTGCGGATTTCAAGTCGGAAATAGCGGAAATGATAGAGCTAGTATAAAACTCCGGGCGCAGAATATCAGTCGGGTCGAGTGATTCTTGGATGCTGCGAATCATAGTAAAACGTTCAAGCTCGTCAATGGCGGCAGTTAAATCTGGACGATGTTCCTGAAGAATGTAGGAGCCAAAAGCGTGATAGGTTTGAATTTGGACTTTATAAGCCTCGGGGCCAATAAAATCGGCGAGACGCTTGCGCATATTACTAGCGCCGGTTTCAGTAAAAGTTAAACAAAGGATGTTTTCTGGCCCGACGTCGGTTTGTCTAAGAATATTGGCAACGCGAACGGAAAGAAGCTGAGTCTTGCCGGTGCCTGGTCCCGCAATAACTAATAACGGTCCGTCGATATGGTCAACAGCGGCGCGCTGCTGGTCGTTAAGGTGTTGATAAGCGTTCTCGAATTCCATATAATAATTATATATGGCAAGAGGTGATGGCGCAAAGAATGGGGATGCTATTTTTAGCTTCGAAAAAGCTGGCGATTTCGAAAAAATATGTCGCCGGATTGTATATTTTGAGACGATAATACCGCGCTATTCATCTTTGCATGATGCGGTGATGCATTTCTACGTACTGGATGGTCGAAAATTGAAGGAATATGAGTTGAAGTATGCTGACAACCCAGATGCCTATAATGAGATTATTCGCGCATTGGATCAATATGAAGTAATTGATATGTTTCGTTCGTATCGGTTTCATATTATCTCGCGTTCGGTGCGCGTGTTGATGCGGAAGGGTATTTCGTTTGACGCAAATGGTGATTTGGGTGGATTTGTGTTTCAAAGCTATAAGACAAGTCATTTAGTTAGTCCAAAATATCGTGAGATATTCGATCGACTACGAAAAGATACTTATGGCCACATAGACGGCACAGCTCAACTCGTAAAATTGAGTCGGCTGCTAAAAAACGAGCGCTTTTTAAAGATACATAATGAATATTTTGGCAAATTGGGTGTTGCGGCATTGAATGACAGTGCCGTAATGAAATCACGCTACGCGGATTGTTTGACTAGTAATAGTATTGTGACTGATGCGGTACAGTTTAGAGAATACCTAGATATTATTAATACGATTCCGATGTCGGATTTTGCCGAACCAAGTATTATTTCACAGATGTCTGGCGATTCGCTCAAGATTAAAAACATTTTGGAAGACAACTATTGCAATTTTTTGTTTGTTGATGAAGATGAGATGGATTTTATGTGCGTCTTACTAGCGCGCTTTCTGTGCCCGGATGATTTTATAATTAGCACCGAAGATTGGGTAAGAGCGGTCAGTTACGAGCGTTGTATTGGTGGGGATTCACATTTAAGATTTGATGAAGATAAGCTGGATTTTGAACGCGAGCTATTAGTCTTTCGTGCTTGTTATATTTTTGATAAAGTGGATGTTGCAAAGTTGGTTCATTTCTTTTACGATTTCTTTGAATATAATAATTTGTCGCGAAATGTTGGTACGTTCTATGAGCGCCTGAATGATTTATTGGGGGAGGATATCCGGGAAAAGTTTTTACGTCTCGAAACTATAAATGTTAGTCTCAAAAGCTATACGGAAACGAACGATCCGTGCGTTTTTTTTAAGTATCCGCAACTTGTGAATTTCTCTACTGCTGTAGATAGGCAAATTCAAAAAGAAATAATTTCTGGAGAATATAATCGGAATTTTATTGCCTTTTATCTATGTAATTATATGCAGGTGGCGGATTACAAAAAATACAGCAATGTTTTGCCTGCGGTTGTGAGCATTCTTAAGAATTTAACTATAAAAAACGATGAAGATTATAACTTGTATTGGATGGCGTGTGATCTTTTGAATTATTTTTGGAAAACTTTGCCAGGCGAAGATGTCGGCTTAAATAATGTGATGGAAAAACTTGTATATGAGTTGTTTTGGCCGCGCGTTGGCGATGTTTGGCCAATAAAGAATCGTAATCGTATTAAATATGTGAATGAGTCCGAAAAAGATGAGTTTGAAGAAGCTCTGGGTTGGGTGTTGTGCCTAGACGGGGTTAAGCGATACGATTCGAAATTAAAAGCTTTTCTGAACAGTTATGTGACTGATAAATATAAGGTTGCGGATGACGTTGAGAATAAATGCCATGATCTTTGGTTTGCTAAGCAAAAGAATAAGAGCATTGAAAAATATGTTCATTCTGCCGATGCGAAACTTAGTCGGGTTTATTATAGCGCAGTCTTTTGCGATGATATTGACAAGGTTGATTTGTTTAAGTATCTTCTGGCGCGGAAAAAGATAACTAGCAATGAAGTTTATGCGATGGAGCAGCTATTTTTGCAGTTTAAGGATGCGAAAAATAGTAAAGCACTATATGGCGCTATTCTTGAAGAATATGATAAGCTGACGGCGTTTTATAAAGATTATGACGACAAGCCCGAGATGGCAAAGCGGCACCTTTTTGACGGTTTTGCCTCGTTGTGCGAGTCGGCTACGAATGATATTGAGCGAGACTATTTGAGGCAGCTTTCGGAGAAGTGCAAAGATTCTCTTGGTCAGGAATACGATGGCAGAATTGCGCGAACGCTTTTAGTGGCCGATGCGCATATACGCCAAACGAGCTTTCAGATAAAAGATGTCTCGGTGGGTTATATTGAAGGGTTACTTTAGTCTATTTGACCAACAAGGTCATATATTTCGTCGAGAATCATATAATCTGCATGGTCGATTTTGCTGAGCGCAGATACGCCTTCGACAGTCTTTAGCTCGTCGATTATTTCTGGTAAACTCTTTCCTTCGCGTAGGCGAACGCCGCACGTGTAGTTGCGAGAAGTGTCGTGAGTACAGGTAAGAATTAGGTCGCCAATGCCGCAGGCTAGTTCGGCCGTGTACGGCTGAGCGCCGTGGTCTTTGAGGTATTTTTGCATTTCGGCATGAGCGTGTTGGATAAAAATGGCTGAATCGTTTTCAGAGTCGCCATGATAGCCGGCGCCGATAGCATAGATGTTCTTGAGTGAGCCGCAAAGTAGGATGCCGAGTAAATCTTCTTGCAGCTCGATTTGGATTTGCTCGTTCTTTAGTAGCCCCATAGCGAAGGGTGCGGAAGCGGTAAATGTGGCGGGTTTCCCGTCGATTATTTCTTGAGCAAAGCCTGGTCCGGAAATGGCTGAAAACTGTTCAAAATCGTCAAATATGCTGGGGTCGCAGATGCCTTTTGTCGCCAAAATGGTCGGGAGCTTTTTTAGGTGCGAAGGGTATGTTTCGAGAAATTCTGGCAGATTGGCCGATGGAATAACGATAGCGATGGCGTTGGCTTGGTAAGTGGCCTGCTCTAGTGGTATGTCTGGGTAGACGTAAGGGTCGTAATATTTTACTTCGTGATGGTTGTCGGTGAGAATTTTGCCGAGCGCTTTTCCAAATACGCCAGCTCCAAGAATCGAGATAATCATAGGATTATTCTAACATAAATAAGATCATTAGGCTTTTTCAAGAATGGCGAGACTCTCAATATGTGGAGTACGTGGAAAGAAGTTGTATGGTTGTATTTTTGTAATGCGGTAATTATGTAGCGCCGCAAGATCGCGCGCCTGCGTGATGGGGTTGCAGCTAAGGTAGATAATCTTCTCTGGTTGAACTTCATTTAGTTTTTCGATGAGTTTTTGATCACATCCGGCACGTGGTGGGTCAAGAATGACGGAGCAATCTGGGGTGATGTATTCTGTGACGTCCTCGGATTTAGCGAGTATGCAATTGGCGGTGGTTTTTCTGGCGTTATTTTGCATTTCGGCGAAAGCGGCGCCGTTGACTTCAACGAGCGTGAGGTTTTTATTACGGGCAACACTCAAGCCAATACTGCCAACGCCTGCGTAAAGGTCGAGGACTTTGTCGGTAGTGATATGCTTTGATATTTCTTTGAGAACTAATTCGTAGACGGGTAGATTTATTTGGAAAAATCCGTTTGGCGAGTAGGAGTATTTGTGACCGCAAAGAGAATCTTCAAGCAGACTCATGACCGGATGCGGTTTGCGATTCTCGAAGAGCGCCGAGGATACTTTGCCTTGTTGATCACAACGAATCAGGAGCGACTGATAGGTGCGCGCTTCGGCGTGTTTAGCGTTAAGGTCGGCGATAATCCTTTGGGCTTCTGCGAAGATTTCTGGGCGTTCGATTGAGCTTTGCGCTATAGGCGATTTGCGATGTGTGCCGCGCGTATGGAAAGCTGGATAGATAAGATTATCTTCGTGGCGCCAGTAGAGGGAATATTCCATTTTGTTGCGGTAGTAGAAATCCTTGCTATCGGTGATAGCGGGTTCGACGGCGGCATCGATGTGCTGTTGGCGGAGACATTCTTTGACGAGGGATTGTTTTTGCAACAATTCTTCCGCATAGTCGATGATCTGCCAGGGGCTAGTTGAGAGATAGCATGTATCTTTCGGCTCGATGCGAAATGGCGATGATGAGATGACTTTTGTGGCGATACCCTCGCAATAACTATGTTTGTTTTTAGTAATTTCAAATTCGACTTCTTCCCCCGGTAACGCATTCCATAAAAAAGCTTTCTTACCATCGGCAAGTGTGGCAATCCCCTGCCCGCCTGGAACGAGCTTGTCGATTTTTGCGTTCATCTGTTAATTATAGCAAAAATATGTTTTGACAGCTAGATGCAAAAGTGTCATAATTGAGTCTGAACTGCTTACGAAAGTTGGTACCTTTAAGGAGGTGATAAGAATGTATTGGTTGCACACTTATCTCGCTATAGCGGTCGCGTTTTTTCTATTTGCTACAGCGATCGGTATTACGGCTATGATGATTGTTAGTAGCATTATCTATTGTGTTATCGGCGCTATTCTGGGCATTTTTGGACTGAGGAGACTCACGAAATACATATTCGCTCTCGTTATGGTAGCGTATTTTCTGGGTTTTCTGTAGAACCTCCACATCAAAAACCACCGGCTAGGCCGGTGGTGTTTTTTGTGTGCCGTTGTATCTGAGTTGTAACTTTGGAGAATTCAGTTATGCTATTAAAGCATATATCTTATGGTTAGTCAAGAGAGGTTTATTCGTAGCGCAAGGCGTCGATTGGGTTTTTGCTAGCGGCGCGTCTGGCTGGAAGCGTTCCGGCCAGGAACGATATGAACATGATCAGAACAGTGACAATAATGATGTCTTTGATAGTGTAGGTCGCGAGGTTGAAAGATGGGAAGCTCTCGAGGAAACCGCCTTCGGCGTGGAATATATTATTGGCAATGTTGCCGAGTATCATCGATACGGTGACGCCAAATACAGAGCCCCAAAAACCGAGCGAGATAGCTTCGATACTAAAGCTAAGGAAGACGCGTGCGGATGACATGCCTAATGCTTTGTCGAGGCCGATTTCGCGAGTGCGTTCTTGGACGGACATGAAGAGTGTATTGATGATACCGATGGCGGCCGCTAGTAAGGCGATAAAGCCAAAGATTTTGAACACGGTCAGTATGACATCAAAGAACGTCTTGATTGAGCCGATAATGTCATCAATAGTCATGGCGGATAGGCCGATATCTTCAAGCTTGTCTTTTATTTCCTTTGCTGAGTGATTTTCGTAGTCGTAATTTACAGCTATTGCAACGGTGCGGTCTTTATATTCTGCTGGGTAGTATTTAATATTCTCAGTATAGATGTCGTCGGCTGTTTTGTTATTTACGTAGGAGTAACCCATTGATACTACGCCGGGCGCAATTACGCCAACAACTTTTACGTTAAAAGTTTTCTGAGTATGCTTGAATTGGTCGACTACGACGAGTTGGATTTTTTCGCCAATTATATTCTCTTCTGTATATCCGAGTACGTCGACATATTTTCTCTCGAGCTGAATTTGGTATTCATCACCCTGCAAGTCGAGTTGTCCGCCGGTGGTGGTTTCAACTTTGATGTTGCCTGGCGGCAAAGCTTCGGCGCCGATGAGATATTTTTTGTCGGTCTTTTTGCTGCTGACGTAAGATATGTTCAAAGATTTTTGTTCTACAAGACTGTCGCCATCGATGCCGTCGATTTTTTTGATTTTGTCGAGCTGCTCGTTAGTGATGGGCGTCATGCCGTCTTGAATCTTGTCTTCTTTATATTCAATGGGAGTATTATTGCCGCTACCCATGGCTCCGGTTAGGCCTTCAAGGGCGTCGAAAGAGTCTTTCGATACGACGGCAAGATAGCCTTCGCCACCGTAGCTGTCAACCTGTTGGTCAATGAAATCATTGACGCCCGCCTGAATAGCGGAGGTTGAAATAATCGAGAAAGAGCCGATGAAAATGGCGAGGATAGTTAGGAAACTGCGCAACTTATTGCGGAGTAGATTGGCGTTTGCGTCCCGAATGATGTCTAAGAGTTTCATTATAGGTCCTCCTCGTCTTCTTCAATGTTTATATGGTGGACTGGGTGCTTCTGGTCGAGCATGCCGTCGATATTATTGTCGCCTTCGAAATTATCTGGAGTTGCGTCATCGTCGTCATCTTCTTCGCTTTCGGCGACAATTTCGCGAATTTCTTCGTCCCCGTCATCGTCTTGCTCTACGTCAGCAGAGGAATCTGAGACGATACGGCCGTCTTTGATGTTGATTTGGCGTTGGCATTTGTTTGCTAAATCTTGGTCGTGAGTAACGATGATGAGAGTAATTCCCTTTTCGCGGTTAAGCTTGAATAGGAGGTTGATTATTTTATCGCCAGTAGCAGAGTCGAGATTCCCGGTTGGCTCATCTGCGAAGATGACCTTAGGATCATTAACGATAGCGCGCGCAATACAGACGCGTTGTTTTTGGCCGCCGGAGAGGTCGCTGGCTTTATTGTTGCGCTTGTCATCGAGATCGACGGTCTTGAGGGCGGAGACGGCGCGACGATGGCGTTCTCTATATCCAACACCGGCGATTTTTAGCGGAAGAATTACGTTGTTTAGTACGGTGTCGTTAGCATTCATAAAGAAGCTCTGAAAAACGAAACCAAATTTTTTATTGCGAATGGCATTGAGTTTGCGGGCGCGCAATCTTGCCGTAGGATGCCCGTTTAAGGTAATTTCGCCACGAGTTGGCTTATCCAGGAGTGCTAGTAGATGCATTAGCGTAGATTTGCCGGAACCAGACTTGCCAATAATTGCTACCGATTCTCCCTCGTGAATATTCAACGTAACGCCGCGCAATGCTTCAAATTTGTTGTTGCGTTTGCCGTAAGACTTACGAAGGCTGCGGGCGCTAATAAGTGTCTTGCTCATAATTATATTTTAGCAAGAAAGGGCTCAAGCCAAAAGACTAGAAGCATATATGTCTATATTATATCACAGATTGCTGTTTTAGTCAAATGCTAATGCTTGCAGATTTTATATTTTTAGGATTATATATTTGTAGATTTTGCACATTAATAACGGAGGTGAAGAGTATGGATGCTGATAGCCGAAATGACCTTTATAACGTGTTGGTAGCTTCAAAAGTTCATGCGGTAAGACCTGGTTTGATTAAGATTCCGTTAGCCGCATTGCGTGAGTTTCATGATGAAGCTGGTATGAAGCCTGACGATTTGGCATACTTCAATTTTGGATTATCGTCTGCCGGGTCGGGTACGCTGCATCGGTTTACGTATGGGCCAAATTCAAGCGAGACGATACCGCCTATGTTGAGCGAAGTATATTATTGTGATGTTACGACTGGAGACTGCGATCCGATTACCGCTAAAGCGGGAGGGGCTTTATATAAAGCCATCGAGCGCGATTTCTATGCGCGTAAGTCTAAAATTTACGGTAGTATGTCGGTAAACCAAAATGGACGGCTCTATGTTACGGTAGATCATTCAAAGGACATTGTCGCTGATTATTATTTTGATTTGTTACCCGATAAAAGTGGGTGTCAGTTTGTCTCGCCTGGGAGTGGGTACGACTATGAAGCATGGATTTGGCTAGAGAATGATGCTGTATATGTTTCGAATACTGTCACCATTGTTATGCAGCTGTAACTTTTTGTTATGCGCAGCTTCGTAGCGCCTTCGTGGTCTCCCCCTAGTGGGAGACCTTTTTATGTAACCTTATTCGACAAAGATTTCTTTTTGTGATAGAATTTTGAAAGATTGGACCGTCGCCAAGTGGTAAGGCACTGGGTTTTGGTCCCAGCATTCGCAGGTTCGAATCCTGCCGGTCCAGCCAATCAAGAAAATGCCCTTTGGGCAGTTTTTTGTTGGCTGCAGCGCAGGATGAGAGCCCAAGGTTCGCCCAATGCCCGGTTTCGTTTTTATGATGAGGTATAATATAGATATGGACCAGGATAATAGCGAAGAGGAAAAGGCCATTCAAGAGCTTGAGCAGAGCCGCGACGATGACGACAATGAAGAGCTTTGGGCTTGTAGTGAATGATGCTAGACAATGACCGCGTAAAGCATATTGTGGGCGAGAAGGCGGAGTACCTAGTTTTTCCTGAGCTTGAGAAGTATCCTGAACTTGGTGTAGCTTTTGCAATTCGAGGCGCAAAGAGGTATCACTATGAGCCAATTTCGCCTGAAGTAGATTATTCTGGAATTGCGAGTGAGCTTGGTGTTAGTGTTGACGATTTAATAATGCCGTTTCAGGCGCATACTGATGTGGTAGCAGAATATGACGACGCAGTGCGCAAATTTAAGGACACGGACGGATTGGTGACCGCAAAGCGTGGTGCTGTTTTGTGTACTAAAGTTGCAGATTGCATCTCTTTATTAATGTATGATCCAATACATCATGCAATTGCGAACATTCATTCAGGTTGGCGTGGTACTTTGCAGAAAATTGCCCAGAATGGGCTTCGCAAAATGGTTGCAGAGTATGGCACGAGGACTTCGGATTTGATTTGTATGATTTGTCCGAGTATACGCCAAGATCATTTCGAAGTTGATCAGGATGTATATGGGGAATTTGCAAAGACATATCCGGAAATAATCAACGAGATAACGGTTCAAAAAAATAATAAATATTACATCGATACGGTACGCTGCAACACTTGGCTACTCGAAAGAGCTGGCGTAAAAATGGAAAATATTATCGACTCGGACCTATGTACAGTTTGTCATAAGGATTTGATTAATTCCTATAGAGGGAATATTGAAGGCGAAAAGCATTTTCGCAATTTAGCGCTAATTTGGCTAAAAGACTAAAACATACACATATCTGATTCAAGCAGAACTTCGGCGGCACCGTCGATATCTTGTTCAAGGATGCGGTCGTAATATTGCTGACGGTAATTGATATAGTCGAGGCTGGCTTGGAGCTCGTACATTTCGGCTTCAAGTTCCTGGGCCTTTTCTTTGAGCATTTCTTTGCGTTCTGGTATAGTTGTGCTACCTTTGGCGAAAAGTTGAGCGTATTTGTATATCTCATCGTTGGTCATGCGGCAATGTTTGAGACTATCGACAATCTTAATCCATTGGATATCGTATTCGTCGAAGCGTGGCGTTTTCGTGCCAGGCTTAACCCCGGGAATAAGATTATGGTCGCAAAAAGAGTGCAGTATTTTTGCACTTAAATTTGTTTTCTGCCCTGCCTCTTCTAGGCTGTAAATTTTCTGTTCGAGCATATCTGTTGTACAATATATAGTATAACAAAGCGAGACGAAAACGCTAATGGAAAGTAGTGATAAAAAGAAAATCATCTTCATCTTGGCAACAATGGTTATTGCGATGGTTAGCATGTCCATTTTCATGAGGACTGGCTTCGAATCAATTAAGAAAGAAAAACGCAAGAAAACTCAAGACGTGTCAGTCGGAGCTGAATCAGAAGTACAAAAAGAGGAGGAGAATACGGGTATTAAATATATTTCAATTAGAGTAAATGGCGAAAGCTATTTAATGTCTGTCGATTCTGGTAAGGCTGGCCAAGAGTTTGCAACCTCTACCCCGTTTGAGCTAGAGATGCTTGATCTGAATAATAATGAAAAATACTATACGGGCAGCGACACTTTGCCCGTAAAAAACTATAAGCCAGAACACATTAATGCTGGCGATGTGATGTTATATGGCGACAATACAATAGTGATCTTTTATAAATCTTTCGATACGCAGTATGAATATACGCGTTTGGGTAGAATCGTGAGCCCGGAATCGCTTGAAAGTGTAATGGGCAATGGAAAAGTAACGGTAGAATTTTTTAAATAGGAGGAAAAATGAGCAAGGTATTAGTATGTTTCTTTTCGGCGGGCGGTGAGGATGTTATTGCTGGCGAGAAGAATGAAGTCGGCAATACGGCAATGATGGCGGATGCGATTGTAGCAAAGCTTAAAGAAGATGGACACGATGTTACTAGCTTTCAGATTATGCCAAAAGAACCATACCCAGATAGCTATGATCAAAAGCTTGTAAAAGCGACAGAAGAACGTGCCATGCAGGAACGTCCCGAATATGCTGAGGATGTGCCAGATTTTGACGATTATGACACGATTTTTATTGGCTATCCGATTTGGTGCAGTGATCTGCCAATGATCATGTATACATTCTTGGAAAGGCATGTCTTTACGGGCAAGATTGTAATTCCATTTTGCACACATGGTGGTTCGGGCGAAGTAGATACTTTTCGCGTCGTAGCTGAGAAAGCGGTCGGATCTGCTCCAGAACAGGGCTTTGCGATGTCGGGAGAACTTGCGCGCCAACCTGGTGGCCGTAAACAAGTGTATTATTGGGTGGATCAATTGGCTATTTAATGCGCAAGAAAAATCTAGATTTTCTATTCTCGTCATTGATAGCGCATCGCGGCCTTCATGGTGGCGGCGTGCCAGAAAATTCGATGACGGCTTTTGGTGCGGCGGTGCGCGCCGGTTATATTATTGAACTGGATGTCCACTTGTTAGCCGATGGGCGCGTGGCGGTTTTTCATGACGACAATATTAAACGGATGTGCGGTGCGGATATCGAGATAAAAACTCTGTCTGCGGTTAAGCTAAAAAAATATCGTCTCCCTGGAACAGACGAGCGCATTCCCTTGCTAAAAGATGTTTTGGCATTAATAAACGGGGCCGTGCCGATTATTATCGAACTAAAATCTGATGCTCCCGTAGGTAAGCTTGAAAAAGCCTTGGCGAAATTGCTCGATGGATATGTTGGGGATTACGCTCTAAAAAGTTTTCACCCACTGATTGTGCGAAAGCTGAGACATCTATTTCGCGATCGACCGGTTGGACAGCTATTTTCAAACGGTATGTTTAAGGATGTCAAAGGCATTAAGAATTGGGTTTTTCGAAGAGCTGTAAACTGGTCGATGTTTTTGAGTGATTTTATTTCCGTAGACAAAAATGATTTAGACATTCCGGTGATTGATACTCTACGTAGCCTTCGGAAGCCGATTTTAGTCTGGACGATTAAAGGTACCGACGAGCGGTTGTCGGTAATGCAAAAAGCAAATAATTGTATTTGCGAAAAGATATTATAAAAAACACTCCCCAAAGGGGGTGTTTTTTATTAAGGCGTCGGTTGTCCGGGCTTTGTTGTGTTTTTAGGTTTTATATCGAATGGATTTACGTAGTCTTTGTCTTTAGGATTTCGTCTAGCCGCATATTGCTTATCGGTTAGACTCTTGACATTTGTAAGAATCTTATGTTGGTCGTCTTTCTTGTTGAGGTTGTCGTTCCCTTGTATGCGCGCAGCGCGTTGCTGATCGAGGCTGCCAGCCTTGTAAGTCTGCTCAAGGCTTTTCGTACTTTGTTGCAGGAGCCGTTCGTCGTCATCGAGCTGTTTTTGAGCAACGAATTCTTCGTTAGTTCCTAGGCTTTGACCGTTGGTATCAAATCTTTCTGTCTCAGACCAAGTTTCGAAGCTTTTGTCGGCGCCGTTTTTGCCTGCCTGGTAGTCGCGTAAGTATTGGGCCACGTAGGCATCTTTGTTGCCGATATTTCCGGCTATATCTGTGCTTGTTGCGTAGCTAGCTAGTAATTTCTTGCCTTCATCGGATGCGCTATCACTTCTGATTATGCTCGCGAGCCGTTTGTTGCCATCGCCGCCAGATTGAGATAGCTTCTTCATGAGAGCTTGAGCCTTAACTTTATTATCTGCATTAATTTTGCCGCTAGACAATATACCTTTTAATTGGTCTTCCATTACGTCGACGTTGTAGTTTGCTGTAGTTGTTTCCATGTTTGCGATTTCGTCATCGACAAGCTGCGACTTAGCTTTGTTGGCAATAGTGGCACCGGCGGCAAGTACACCAGCACTAGTTAACATGCGGTCGCTCGTAATACTGGAGTTTACATTGCCCAATGCTTTCGAACGGGCTTCGGCTAACTTTGCGCGCCCGCCTGCGCCCCTTAACATTCTGGAGGGCCAAGTGTTTTGTAAACGGCCTAATGTGGTTAATTTGCCGTCTTTACCAATTCCAGCAGCAATACGTTGGTTTCTCTCGCTTGCGGTACGTTGCCAGCCACTGTTGCGAATACCGCTGTCGACTTTTCTTTGGGCGCCAGATGTGATAGCTCTTTGTTTAGTCGCGAGCGCAGCAGTGACGCCACTGAGTGCGCTAAGGCTCTTTCTGATAAGACTTGGAATATAGAAGATAGGTGCAACTGCGACAACGGCCGCTGATAAGATAATGCCGAGACTCGTGATAGTTTTTTGAGCACTCCCGCCGCTACCACCGTCGGCCGTACTGGCTGCTAAGAGGATCTTTGACACGAACTCGCCGCCAAAAACGAGCGCCGAGGCGATTGGGTAAGCCATAAGCAAGCCCTTGAATGTGTCGAACCATCTTTTGAATAGGCTTTTGGTGTTTGGTAACATATATGCAGCGAAAGCTAGTGGCGATACAACTACTAAGATTACGGCGACGGCTTGGCGGATGGCGAGCAAGGCGAAGAGGAAGAATGCGCCTACGGCTAGCGAGATGAGGGCCATTAATGCAGGAATGATTATAACTGGACCAGCCGCTAGAAATGCGGGGATAGCTAATAAGCCAGCAATGAGTCCAACTATGGCAAGATTGTTTTTGGCGATATCCATAAATGCTTGCACGCCTGTTGCTTCAGTGGGGTTGAGGTTAACGTATACCTGCGAAAGGTCTGCGTCTATGTCGGCGGACATATTATTAAACAAACCACCGATAGCGCGACCGAGAATATTTGATAGGTCGATGGCTAGCTGGCAGATGAAATAAGACAAATTTATTAGTATAGCGCCAACAATCAATTTTGGGAGAATCTTTTTTATGCCGTAATTATCGATACCTACTCCGGTTAGTTGCGAAAAGATGACGACTAGGAATACAATTACGAAAGCGAGGTTCGCGAAGCCTTGGAATATGGACCAAATGTCGCGCAGGGCTTTGCCGCCATTAGTGCTAGTATCGAACAATACGGCATCGATGCTAAGAAATGGCTCAATGAGGTCTGCGTATGCTCTTTGGATATAGTCGGCAGCAGTAGTAATGAGTGGGCAAATAATCCAACCAAGTGCTCCCGAGCGGGTTTGACAATCCGGCTCACGCGAAGCGGCATCGCTATCGTCTTGGTTTGCCGCGTCTGGGTTTGCTGCTGCGGCGCCGGTGAGCTCGTCTTCGGTCATGTGGTTGACTAGTTCCTCGAACGTGTAGTCTACGTACCAGGTCAAACCTTCTGTAATTGCGTGAACTTTTGCTGGCGTGAATGGGTTATGTTTTGGCTGAGGGTCCTCTGCCCTAGCGTAGCATGTTTTGCTAGTTACGTTTTTGGCCTTAACAGTATCGGCACCTGCCGTAAGGCTTGAATACTCATCGTCTCCTTCACAAATTAATTTAGCCTTAAAATAAGTAGCGAAATAGTGTTGATGTAAAGATGTTTTTTGTTCGGCTGAAAATTTTAATGCGGAAGCGTCGCTGTAGGAAGAGTTCTTGCTTATGGCTATTTTTGCAGCGTTGGCTGCGCTGGTATCAAATACCCAGTGATTATTCTTCTTGTCATAATCGCCGTCCGATACGCCCCCATTGAGTCCGTCTGCTGGATCATATATTTTAAGTTCGGCATGATAATACTGTTTGTCGCCGTCGTGATTTGTGCCTTCTGACCATTCTACGGTTGCGCGATTGGCTTTGAGTGTGTTGTAAAAGTTTTCGACAATAGTCTTCCACGTGGCTCCGACTGTTAAGTCGACAGAACCTTTAGTAAGGTTGAGCTTGCCGTTTTTGACTTTTACCTTGGTAAGCTTTTCCTCGCCATTTTCGTTTACGGTGAATTTACTATCTGATGCAATTTTATTGTCAGTTAGCTTATCTACGCAGAGTTCGTGGGTATAAATCTCTTTGCCATCTTTAGTCTTAGCGTCTGCATACGAACTGCCGCTAGTCTTTTTTATGTATGCGATTTTTACGCAGTTACCGCCGCTGGTGCTGCCGGAGCCAGCCTCTGCCTTGTATCCCATTTTTTCTAGCCAGGGAATTGCTTTGTCTTGAGTGAGAATGGCTGGCGTACTCGTAGGAGAGCCAGAAATGAGTGCTGGCCACTTTCCGCCGCCGTTACCAAGAACACTCGCGCGGTCGTAGCCTATGATTAATTCTTCGCATGAAAGATTTCCATCGGCAATCGTATTTTGCCAGTTGTTCGGAATCGCAACTTTCCCGTCTTTATCGCCGGAAAACATTTTATCAATCGATAGGCCGTTTTTTATGTCGCCAATATCTTTTTTAAGAGGGGCACCTTGGCTCGTATAGCATTTATTTAGTTCCGTAAAACCGGCAATATTTAAGATTTCATCGGCGTAAGAGTTGCTAGAAACAAATATACTCACAATCAGTGATAGTGCAAGTATTGATGCTAGTTTAATCTTTTTCATAAATTATGAATTACCTCCGTTAAGCATGTCTCGTATTTCCCAACAAAACATTGATAAATCTGAATAAGATGCTTGTATTAATTGGCTAGCACTATTTGAATTGGCAAACATATTGCTGGATAGGTCGCCGATTCCAATGTCGTTTTTGTCCATAGCGATAACGTTGTCGATGCATTGTTGATCTACTGTCTTGGAGAGGCATCCTGATTTTGCGTACTCTTCCGCAAGTCTAAGAGCTATATTGAATTCTCCCTCTTTGTAGGATTTGTATTTTACCATATAAGAATTATTGCCGTCACTAAAAAGTGATAAATATGATTCTATGGCGGAATTAGCGTCGTTTGGCGAGACTGCGTACAGTTCGTAAATGTCGTCAGATGCAAGCTCTTCGGCGTTTGAGTACTTTTGTATGAATATTAGCGCGTTTTTATTTTCTTCTGTATAAGTTTTTAATTTTTCGTCAAGTTTGGATTGGTCTAGCTTAGCTAGAGATGAGGAGTAATTGTCGTACAGTGATATTAGGTCGAGTATGTACGATGAATCGATAGTGTAATTATTTTGTTGCATAGTCTCATAGCTATAGGCAGTATTCATTTCGCGATCTGGTATATCCTTGTCGCTATCTAAATTGAATAGCAATTTGTTTGCGTATCGATTAAAGGCGGTTTTTTGTTCCTTATAACTTGGTTTACCGCTAAATATATTAATACTACTCAATAATACTATTACTACAATTAATGCCAATAATCCGATGCCAATGCCGATAAATAGACCTTTCCTGCTCTTACGAGGAGCTTGCACGGTGGTGGTGTTTGCGGCAATTGCATTGCTGAAGAATTGAGGAATGTCGGGGCTAGTTTTTTGTGAGGAGTGTTGATAATGGTTGCGATTACTAAAAGGGTTATTTGAAAGATGAGTTTGAGCGGTGGGGTTAGTAGTGGTCTGCGAGGTAGCGTTGAAGCTCGTTGGAGTATCTTTGCTTATGTCGGATTCTGGAGCCATATCGTTAGGCGCGATGGCGCCTTGTTGCGCAAAAATATCTATCGGTTCGCTGTTGACCGGGACTGTTTGATTCTCGATTGGCGTATCGTGTGAGATGTCTAATTGATTTTCGGTTGACGTATTGGCCGAATTATTTAATAACTCCTCTGCGGCGTTGGGCGCTATTGGCGCCTCGCTCGGCGTCTCCTCCTCACTAGGAGCGCCATGAGGGATTCCTAAACTCCCATCCTCGTTCATGTATATTATTTTAGCATAAGCTGAATACTAAAAACAATTAATTATTTTTATTTTTTATGAGTTGTAAGTAGTCCAGAAATATCCGAAAAACTAAAAATGATTAACATGACGCCAAGAATCTGTAGAAAAATGTCTGGTATGAGTATTTTGCCGAGAATGCAGAGGACGCCACAGACTAGGCTGATGCTAGAAAGGATAAGAGGAATCTTTGCTGCCTCCTTGTTGATTTTGCGCAACTTGAAAGAGTCTTGGAGTCTAATCATGCTAGCAATGATAATGAAAGTGCCAACTATGAAAGAGATTATCTCTTTGATAAAACCAGTTTGGGAAATTAAGAAAATGCCCGCTATTACCATGGCTATGCCAGCGATAAGTTTCGTAGTGTCGGCAGCTTTCTTTTCGGAACGAAGGTAAGCTATAAAGTTATAGGCGGCATAGAGAATAAATAGTCCGCCAATTGCCATAGAGATTCCGTTGACGACTTTGTCTGCCCAGATTAATAGAGTAATACCCAATACGAGCATAATTATATCGATGAGAGCTGGCGCAAAAAAGGCTTTTGAATTGTTTTTGGTCTCGTTTACGACTTGACCTTCGATAATGTCGGTGTTTTTATTCTCTGTCATATTGTTATTATATTATGTTTTAGAATCTTTACCATGTATAGTTTATGTCTACAATTAATGATGTAATTAATATGGCCACTAGAAGAATGGTCGATGTAACTATCGTGATGATATTAACTTTTTGGTAGCTTTTTCCTGAGATATGCCGAGTATGATCGGTAATAAATAAGGCAATCGTAAAGATTAATCCAGTTATAATAGTAGCAGCATAAAGGCTAATGAATAGCTGGCGATTTATGGTCTGATAGCGTATTAGGTAGATGTCTACCATAATTACAGCAGTAGAGATGGTGGCGCCAATGGTGTAGTTGGCGAGCGTATTGTATTTGCCGGGTGTGGTGTTTCCTAAAAAATCATGCGCACGCAGATATGTTGTGTAGATGAGCAAAATTGTAATAAGAGCCAAACTAGTGAGCCCCCATCCTAGAAAGAGTGCAATTATTAGAAAGACGATCGGAGCGCTGTAAGAAAGAATAATGGCGACCGAGCGTTTTTCCATTTTTTAAAGCAGATCTTTCTTCTTTAGGATAACAGCTGTTGCGATTGATACTACGAACGAGATGATTAGTATGATGGTGGCTGCCGCTGGGTCTGTGCCGATAATGCCGAATTGTACATTCATGCCGAGGAATGATGAAATCATTGTTGGGATTGAAAGCACGATTGTGATGCCGGCGAGGAATTTCATGATGTTGTTTTGGTTGTTGCTAATGATGGTCGCATAGGTTTCTGCCATAGATTGAACAATTTCGCGATAAATGCCTGCCATATCGATAGCCTGGTTGTTCTCGATGATGGCATCTTCGAGCATATCCAAGTCGTCTTCATATAATGGCAAAACCGACCCTTTATTAATGCGTTCTAGCACTAAGCTATTTTCTTTTAGCGAGGTCGTAAAATAGACCAATGTTTTTTCGGTCATTAATAAATCGACGAGGTCCTCGTTTTTAGTAGCCTGCTGTAGCATATCTTCGCGGTATTCGAGTTTGCGATAAATATCGTTAAGAATTTCTAGATATTTGGCAGCAACTGCATTCATGGTTTGGATTAGAAAGCGGGTCTTTTTAGCGGTGCGAAAATTTGAAATAAGACCTTTGCGAAAATCTTGAAAAATATTTGTTCTGCGCGGAGAAACTGTTACTAAATAATTATCATTAGTGGCGATTATGCCGACTGGATAAGTAATATAATGCTCATCGTTGTCGATGGCGGGAACGTCGACGACTATTAGTGTAGCATTTTTAGTTGCTTCTGTACGCGGGAGCTCGTCGTCGTCGCGCATTTTTGTAAGCAGGTCGGCATCTATGTTTGTAATTTTGAGAACTTTGGCAATTTCGTCATCGGTGGGCTCGACTAAGTCGATCCAGGAATCAGGCTCTGGCTCTTCGAGCTTTGTTAATTTCTTAGTTTCTGGATCCGTTTTATAAAACCGCAACATTCTCGTAGTTTCCCTTTATACTTCGATTAATTCATATTGGCGCGTTCCGAGGCCGAGACTTTCGGCATATGGAAGGATTTCGCGACCCTCTTGCCTGTCGATGCGTGCGCGTAGCTTTTTAGCGCCTGGATCTTCGCTATTCCAAATCATATCAATAAAAGCCTGGTCGTTAGCGACTGGATCTAAGCTAGCAATAATTCCGAGGTCGGCCATGACTGGGTCGCCCTGGTTTGCGTCGCAGTCGCAGTCGACTGAGAGTGTGTTCATGACGGTAATATAGACGATAGGCTTGTTGTTCTCTTTTAGATAATCTGCGACGGCGGTTGCGGCTTCGGCCATGGATTCGATGAAGGCAATCTGCCTTGGAAGGCTACGCCAGAGGATGTTTGGGTCGTCTGTCCTGCCGGCCGTGTGAATATAAGCCTTGCCGTTGCGTGAAGCGATGCCAATGGACTGGTTTTTGAGATTGGCGCCAAAGCCGCCCATGGCGTGCCCCTTGCCGTGCGCAAGATTAATAATGGCGTCATAATTGGCAAAATTTTTGCCTACTAAATCATATTCTAGATGTTTGCCCTGCTTGACTGGAATTTTAAATTCGCCATCGGCATCCATGATATCTACATCGGCAAAGTCGGTAAAGCCGTGCTCTCTAGCAACTTCCATATGCTCTTCGGCGGTGTTGCGCGCACCACCGTACGCGGTGTTACATTCGATAATAGTGCCATTTAGATTTTTAACAAATGGCCCAATGAGACTAGCCTTGAGATATCCTTTAGCGCCACGTTCGCCGGTGGAGACTTTTACGCCGATTTTGCCGGTTAGTTTCACATTGAGTGCGTCGTATACTCTTTGTAATGATTCTGGGGATATATCTTTCGTGAAATAGACTTTTGCTTTATCCATACTTATATTTTAGCATGTTCAAGGTGCTACAATAATTGTTATGAAAAAACGCACAAAACTCGCGGACCGAAAATTGCCGAATTACACAAAAGGCGAAGAGATTTTTAATATGGTGACACATATTGTTGGTGGCGCTTTCGGAATTGTGCTTTTGATATTATGCATCGTGAGAGGCGCAACGCATAGTGGGGTTGCTGGCGTGCTAACGGGTATTGTTTTTGGTATTTGTATGATTGTGCTTTATACGATGTCGGCAGTTTATCATGGATTATCGCCGCGCGTAAAAGGCAAAAAAGTGATGCAGATCTTAGATCATTGCTCGGTCTTTTTATTAATAGCTGGAACTTATACACCAGTTACGGTTTGCGCATTAGCAAAAGCTGACCCAGTTTTGGCATGGACGATTTTTGGCGTTGTTTGGGGTGTTTCGGTAATTGGCATCGTATTGAACTCGATTGATATTAGTAAATATATGCCCTTTTCGATGTTTTGTTATATCGCCTTAGGTTGGTGTATTATTTTATCTTTACCGCAATTGATGTCGGTTTTGCCAATGATGGCAATTGCAATGCTATTCTGTGGCGGTATATCATATACTGCTGGTGCGATTATGTTTGGTATTGGTATAAAAAAGCGTTATATGCATTCGGTTTTTCATATTATGGTGGTGGTCGGCAGTATATTTCACGGTTTGATGGTTCTGATGTATGTGTTGTAAAATATAAGTGTCTAGTTCTTCTAGATTCTGCACATTAATTTTTGCCTACTAAAGGAAAAGGGGGTGTAAAAATGGCAACTATTGACTCAAAAGTCACTGTTCCGGTTTTCGACGTCGATAACGCGAGTGGATCCATAGCTTGGATGGCGTATAGCGAGAATCATATGCTTTACGTATTGCACGATGGCGTAGATGTATGCGAATGCTATACGGTGTCGGAGGAGAATCTCGACGCGATCAATGAGCTGTACGAGACTATGGTGACCGAATTTGCGAATTTCAATTTCGAGGAATGGTATTGTGGAACCGCGTCTGATTGGAGCTTGTTCGACGATGCGGCCTCGTCCAGCGATGCTGGACTGTTGAATTTGTTGGCTCTGTTTGGCGGTAGAACATACGGCGAGTTTCTTAATGACGTAATGCGTAAGGTCATTCTCAGGTGTGAGTTGGAAGAAGCAGGAATCGATGCGGTCGAGGAGGAAGATGCTCCAAGCGCGGCTCTTCGCGCGGAGGATCGACTGAACAGGAAAGTGATCAATAAGTGCTCGGTTGGCGGTTTCTATGTATGCGGTAAAACCGAAGACGAGCCGGACCACTTTTGGCGCGTTGCGCTCGCAGATGGAAAAGTGTGGTTTCGGCGCAAACGTATCAATGCTGGAGAGGTTCCGGACGAAAGCCTGGAATTGGGCGCCATTTCGATTTGTGATGCTGATGGCTTAGAGGCGCTGCGCGATATGGCGTTCGGTGATTTCTACAGCGGAGATTGTGAGATTGGTCCCGATGAGCGTAATGCTCTGAGCTTATTGGGCATCTTTCCTGAGGATGAGTAGCAGACCAAGTAGGCAGTATCTGTTTTCCCCGGCGTTTCAAAAACGCCGGGTTTTTTATTATGTTGTAAAAAGTTTGCATTTTTAGTATGCTTGTGCTACAATCTGATTGGGATAAGCGCCCCCCCGCTTATCCCTTATTGTTATTATGGGGATTTACAATTTGGGGCATTAGCTCAGTTGGATGTACGAGGCGCTTGTCGCCGAGTAGAGTCAAAAACCGCGCCATCGGCGCTCTAGCCAACTGAATTAATGAATATTTTACAATTTGGGGCATTAGCTCAGTTGGCTAGAGCGGATGCTTTGCAAGCAGGAGGTCAAGAGTTCGAGTCTCTTATGCTCCACCAAAAGTAGATATGTAGGAAATCTGTAACTTTGAACTTGGAAAAGTCCAAAATAACAGATTATTTTTTGTGTTTAAGCATAAGTGAAGAATCGCGAAAACTCTAAAGCATTTTTCAAAGATGAAGGTTTTCGAACTGCCCAAAATCATGTCGCTCATCTGTAGAATGTCCGAAAAGTTCAGAATGTGGTTTGGGGCGTATAAAACTAAAACTCTTTGTCTAGTAAGCCGAGGCCATAGCTCTTCACCTCGCCATTTACGGCATCGATCATCCAGTCAGCGACGCTTTTGTCGTTCTCTAGTTTTTCGACGAAGTTTGATGAAATGATCGTGTGCTGCGTGCCATTCCAATCGTCGTGAGTTCCGTACTCCCAAATATATATTCCGACTCCGTCAATCTTGTCTTGCAGATCTTTTACCATTTGCTTGAGGGTGATTTGGAATTTGTCACTGTTATCTTTTGACTGTTCCATTTTGCCGTTATCGATATAACCCTGGTATTGCTGGAGAGTATCGTCTCTAACTGAGCAATCAAATAGTATTTTGACTTGATTGCCGCGCTTTTCGTGTAGTGCTACGAGACTATCTAGGACAATATTATTTCCAGTAAGACGATCGCCGATTTCTGTCGGGCTCTTCCAGAGTTCGGTTGCGGTTTTATGCCAGTCTTCATATATGAGAAGCGAGCTATCTACGGCGACAGTTACATTTTCGGTATTGGGGAAATAGTTGATTACGTCGTCCGCAAGCAGAGATGTTGCGAAACCGCCCGCACTAAAGCCGGTTATGAGCAGAGATTCTACATCGTCGTAGCTAATATACTTTTTGACTTCGTTCATCAATAACGAATAATTATTATAGCCATTATGATAGACGACTTTTTCTTTTCCGTTTCCGTCGGTATATTTATATTCGCCAGTACCAGTATGGAAGTCGCCAGAGGCGTAAGGGGCTACTATTTTGGTCCAGTCTTTGAATGGGTTTTCTTCGGCATCGCTACCAATGCCGCCAAGCGCAACAAAGTCTTGCGCCGTCATGTTGGTCGCATAGAATTTGCTACCGCCTTCGGATGTTTCTGGCGTAATACTGACACCTCCACCAAAGAAATATACGACAACTTTATTCTTGTCTTTACCCAAATTGAAGAGTCCGTGCCAGCTGCTACCGTCTGAGGATTTTGCGTCTTGCGGTGTGATATCGTACCATTTTCCTGTTTCTGGATTTCCGGATAGCTCAGGATGCTTCATGAATATAGTTTTGTTGAGTAATATGAATAGCCCTATGCTGAGTACGATTAGTATGGCGAAGATTATTCCTAAAATTTTTGCGAGTTTTTTCATGATATATCCTTTTTGTTCCCTTTTGTTCTTATATTTAATTCGATAATCTTGTCTGCAATTTGATCTGGGGATTCTTGGCAGCCGCCGAGTAGCCAATGAAGATAAACGTTGAAGATGCCGCCGATGAGGTAATATGATTGATATTCGTCTTCGCCGGTATGGCTGTTGAGGTAGCTGTTATTGAATTCGTCGCGTAATATGTAGATCAAATTCGCGTCGCAAATTAATCTGGCTCTAACGCTAGTATCGTATAAGTGTTCAAATAACTTTATGAAGCAATCGCGACTACCGTATGGTAAATTCTTAATGCCGGATTTGCTAAGGAATCGTTTCGTGACTTCGGACGTCCAGCGTTTCGCGATGTCTTCTTTGCTGAAAAAGTTTCGATAAAAAGAGGCGCGGCCTACTCCTGCATGTTGGACTATTTCTGAAATACTAATTTTCGTGAAATCTTTTCGTTGAAGCAATGCGAAAAAGCTATCCGTAATTAGTTCTGCGACGCCTTGATTTTTATTATTCATGAATTCACCTATCTGAGATAAAGAAATTCAGTTAGCATTAGTATAATGATACATTTGTCTCATAGCGGCGTCAATATGCGATTCGAGGCGCGTAGATATGCGGGCAGCCTGATTTCTAATTCGTTTTTAAGCTTCCTGATTCATAGATATTTTATCTGTGTGGACTTATAATAATTAGCAAAGATAAGAATTAGACGGGGTGATAAATAATGAAGGACGGAAAATATCCAGATCCGAATGTGGTGCATCCGATTGCGGGATATGATAAGGAAATCTACGTAAAGCCAACAATTAAAAACCCAAATATCGTGGTTGGCGATTTTACGTATATTGCGGATTCGGAATTCGAAAGTCATGTTACCCATCATTACGAATGGAACGGCGATAAGCTGATTATTGGTAAGTTCTGCCAGATTGCGTCCGGTGTTGAATTTATCATGAATGGCGCGAATCATCAGACGAATGCCGTATCGACATTCCCATTCTATACACTTGAAGGATGGGATATGGATCCGCCGAAGTTTTCCGATTTGCCACTCAAAGGTGATACGGTAATCGGAAATGATGTTTGGGTTGGCCAGAATGCAGTAATCCTTCCGGGCGTGCATATTGGCGATGGCGCTATTGTTGGCGCTAACTGTGTAGTTGGGAGTGACGTTGAGCCATATACGATTGCAATCGGAAATCCATCGAGAGAACTTCGCAAACGCTTCGATGATGAATTAATTGATTTATTGCTGCAATTCAAGTGGTGGGATAAGAGTATTGAGGAAATTAATAACCTTATTCCATTGCTTACTAATAGTGATTTGAAACTCGTTAAAACCGAGCTTAAGAATCGTTTGAGTTAAGTCCATTCTATTTCTTCGGATACTCCCAGCTCTTGCGGATATGGACATTGTTTTGGCCGTTTTTTTGTTGATTGGAATGCATTCAATAAAAAAACAAGCCACGACTAGTTCGTGGCTTTTTAATAGGGCTAGGGTCTACCATAATAATCAAAAGC
Organism: Candidatus Nanosyncoccaceae bacterium; assembly: GCA_045546295.1. Taxonomy (GTDB): domain Bacteria; phylum Patescibacteriota; class Saccharimonadia; order Saccharimonadales; family Saccharimonadaceae; genus UBA2834. Next base: position 194,687 of record JAZQCP010000013.1, read on the forward strand.
GTGCGTCGAAACCATTATTCAAGTTCCTGCAGGCTTTTAATAATTTTGCGACATTGTTCTGCCGCCTCCTTGCGGTACGGTCCGTTGCGATTGACGTCGGCATCGAATTCGTTCAGGCGTTTAATGATGCTATCTCTTACCTCGTCGGAGTCGGGTTCTTCCTCGGTATTAATAGTAGCTTCGCCGTGCCATGCGCATGACACTAGTGTCCCGAAACTGAGTGATAATGATCCCCAGAGTGCTATCCGATCCGTCTTTAGGTCGACAACAAGGTAGATGAGTGGAGCTTGTTTGCGATCGTTAGATAACTTAAAGAACGCAATCCCGGTCACTTCCCCATGTTCGTCCCGGGCAAGGTGCCCGAATAGATATCTGGTTTTGTCCGAAGAAATGCTACCATATAGCTCATCGCAATAGCCAGAAAATGACCCATCGTCTTCGACGATTATTTTTCCTTTGAAGGAAGGGTCCGGCTGCGACCATTCTCCGTTCTGCGTAAAGTTGCCCTCAATTGAAAAGATCTTGCTCATCATGCGTTTACCACCTCCTTATAATTCATGAGCTCATTATAGTTTTATAAGATTTTTCGCTATATGTCAATACGTCTATAGGAGGTGTCTGAGTAAAAAATAGTATCAAGACGGGATTGGCGTAATGCCTTTAGCGATAAATACGACAGCTAGAATAATAGCTCCAATAATAAGGATTATGTTGGCGACTATATCAATGTAAATAACCCAGCGAAAGATGTCGGTAATAATACGTACCCATGTTTTCTTGTGGGAAAGGCCCTTTTTGAATAGTTGATATTTGGTTGAAATAAATTTGGCTAATATGCCAACTAGCAGCCAGAAAATGCCATGAGCTAATGTAATGTAGGGGATATAAGGCAGTATGAGCGCAAATACCCCCACTGCTAAAACGATAGGCCAAAATATAGTTAGAAAGAATATAGCACCCATAGAAATCCTTGTTTATTATTTTGTGGCGGCACGATAGAGCCGTTACTAGTTTTATTTAAGCATATTCGATATTACCATTCAATTACGTGAATAGGTGATTATTATATTATTCTGCTTCCACGTCTTCCAGTAGCCGTTCTCGGTCGGCGCCATGTGCCACTAATGTGTCAAAATGTTCTCGAATTTCGCTATTAGTCATATTAAAGACAATCCAGCCGATGTCTGCGCCATGCGCCGTAAGAGTGTCGAGATTTTTAATGATATCGCTTATATTCATTTCTATAATTAGGCGATTAGTATCGACATTATGAGTAAGGAAGATGTCGAGGCATTCGGCTATTTCTTTAGGGTTGAGTTCGGGGGCGATACTGTTGACGTCGGCACCGAAGGTGAGTAGTTTGTCCAAGTTGTCAATTATATCCTTGGAGCTTGCGCCTGAGGCGATTTGATTGATATTAGCGCCGTAAGCCATGAGAGCGTCGAGGTAATGAACGGCGTCGTCGTCTAGCCGTGATACGAGTTGATTAATATTGGCACCATGGGCCATTAGGAAATCGAGGTTGTTGGCTACGTCTTTTGAGTCGAGGCGCGAGCAAAGCTGCTCAATAGTGGCGCCGCGGGCAATTAAATCGTCGAGGTTCTCGATAATATCTGTCGAGTCGAGATGGGGGTGAATTTGTTCAATAGTGGCGCCGCGGGCAATTAAATCGTCGAGGTTCTCGATAATTTGATAAGAGTGAATTTTGCTGACGAGTTGATTTATGGTCGCATCGTGCGCAATGAGAGTATCGAGGTTTTCTACGATATCATCTGAATAGAGCCAGTTGATGATTTGATTAATGCTGATATTGTGCCGGATAAGGCCGTCGATATTATTAATGATTTTGCTAGATTGCGTTTTGGCGGTAGTGTCGATATCTTCGCCATTTTGGAGCGGAATAGCTATTTCCTTCATGAAGACTATGCGTGGGTCGGTATTGTTATATGTGTCTAGTGTATGAAAATCGCCATTGATGAAATCGATATCTTCTTGACTAAGGTCTTCTCCGCTCTGCCATTTGCGATCGATTGCGATTAAATGCTTTTTGTCCGCAAAAGCTTCTAAAAAATCTTCTCCGCCCGGAAACTCTTTCACTTTTTCTTCAACTATAGGCACTAATGAATCGTTTAGAGCTTGACCTTCTTGTAGGCCAGATATTTCGGCAACCTCTCCCTTCGTGTCCAAACGAATAGACGCGCAGGCGCTTGCTGAGGGGATTTCGGTTTTTGGATCCACGAGATGAAAGAGGACAAACTTTGCCTTGCTGTCCGCATCGGGATCGTTTTCGCCAAGATAATCTCCGTATTCTAAGTAGTTGCGTCCAACTGTGGGGCTGGCGATGCACCACGGTGTACCATCGGCGGCGACGGCTAGTTTTTCTTCGTCGCCCGGGTTATATTCAATCCACTCGCCATGTATATCTTTGGTTTCTTTCGGAACTTCAACAATGTTACGGTTTTCTAGGAGAAATTTTGAGTATAGTTTGTTAAAATTTCCACTTTTAACTAATGCTGACAATTCTGCGTCTTGGTTGTCATTTGCGTTATTTGGTTTGGAGTCGTAGAAATCTATAACGGCCTGAAAGACTTTGCCTAGCGATGCCTGGTCAAGGTGTGGATATGGGGCAACCGAAGCGGTATCTCGTTTGGCAAATTGTTTTCTTTTGCTATTAAAAACGCCCATTTTAGATACGCCGTCGAGTGCATATAGCTTAAACCAGGTAGGATATGGGCAAGATTCATTCTGGAGGTAGTCTAGCCATGATTCGATCGATTCTCGCTGTCTTTCGGCAATGTCTTTTTGAAGCATTTCTTTTTCGAAATCGTCTAATTTTGTTAGTCTGCCGTCTTGATCTCTCATGATTTGCTCTTGAGTCCGCCAATAACTTTCGGGAATATCTTTCATGGTCGCGATATGGATGCCGGATATTTTGGCGTCTGGACTGCCGTGGACGATTTCGTCCAAGATGGATTTTTCTACATCGTCGCCGCCCGCATCTACGGCTCGTTTAATAGCGTCTAAGTGCAAATATATTCTGCGTTCAGCGCCATTTATGGAGGATAGGTTTGGATCTTTCTCGTGTCTTTGTTTCGCAAAGGATGCTTCAGCTTCTCCTAGCTTTATGGGGATTTTGTCCTGGTATGCAATAGATTTCAGCAAGGCTGTACCGATTTTTTGTTGATTGTCGGCGCGTTGCTTGTTGTCGTCGCTTTCCGGAGAAGTGATTCTGCTAGATACTTCGCCTGGGGATTCGTAATTACGGCTCATGGTTATATTATAACTATTCCTCAGCTGTCGTTGCAATTTTATGGGGTTAGCACGTAGGTATAGTAGGCGGCGAAGATCATTACCATCATGATGCCTTCGACTCTAGTTAGTTTTTTACTGCTCCTGCTGCAGAGATAATACATAATAGCAGCGAACAGGACTACGAGTGTGTCAATAATATTGAATGCAGCGGAGGTGAAGCCGCCAAATATTAATGTTGGTAGGCCTAAAACAATACATATATTAAATATATTAGTACCAATAATATTGCCGACCGCGAGATCGTGCTCGCCTTTCTTTGAGGCATTTACGGTCATAATGAGTTCTGGCAGCGATGTTCCGATTACGATTATAGTCATAGAAATAATTTTTTGACTAATGCGTAATTCCTCCGCCAGATACACGGCGTTATCTACGGCAATGTCGCTAGCAAGCGCGATTAATAATAAAGTTATAACGATATATACAATAGAGCGGCCAAGTGTGTATTTGGCTTGACGTCGTCTATGGTGTTTTCGGCGCTGATGGTTTTTGTCGAAATGGACGGTAACGAAAATATACAGTAAAAAGAACGCAAACATAATCATGAGGATAATGGCGTCAATTTGCGATAGCCCATTTATTGCTGCGCCGAATACGGTGTCGTTCAAAGAGACAAAGAAAGCCAAGGTAATAGCAGCTAAGATAGGAAGCTCATTCTTTACCGTTTGCTCTTTGACGGAAATTGGTGAAATAATGGAGGCGATACCTACGACGAGTAGGATATTTACAACACTGGATCCGATAACGTTTGCTAGTGTCATATCGTAGTTTCCCGTTGCCATAGATTTGAAGGATATGGCTAACTCGGGCGCGCAAGTGCCAAAGGCAGCAACCGTGAGTGCAACAAGCATTTTAGGTACGCGCAAATGCGCAGCGAGTGAGCTGGCGGCATCCACAAAAACATCACTCGCTTTGACGAGTGTAATTAGCCCAATGGTAAGAAGAATGACGTACTGAAATATCATGTTTGTTTTTGGCTTGCGCTTATTATTAGATTATCACAAAAAGCAAAAGGTTGTACAATGTAGCTATGATAGGTTTCGAGAATAAAACTCGTATAGCAGTATTTCTATTAATTGGAGTAGCGGCTACGGCTTGTGCCACTTGCCTTATTCTGGCAGGCATCAAGCAGCAAGAGCAGAGCTCTACCACCTCAAACGCTAGCTCGTCCGAAGTGGAGCCAGAGCCAGAACCGGAGCCAGTTGTAACAAGCGCAAAGATGAAGATATTGCTTGCTGGTACGACCTTTTGGGGACGACGCACAAATCAATTGGCGCGCGCGTCGGAGTTGGGTGTAAAATATCCGTTTTCTAAGTTAGATACGCTGAAACCCGATAGCTATGACGCATGGATCGCTGGGTTAGAATGTCCACTAGTGCAAAAAGAAAATAATGAACACAATTACGCCGAAGAAAACAACTCTTTTATTTTTAATTGTGACCCGGATTATTTGCCGGAAGCGAAGAAGTATTTTACGGCATTTTTGTTAGGCAATAACCACACGGATAACCAAGGTGGAGGGGTGGGTTTAACTGAAACGCGAAAACATTTGAGTGATGCTGGCATTCAATATTTTGGTACGCCGAAGTATTCTGGAGTCGTTCAGAGTGAACAAGCGCGCGATACGGCGGAGGCGGAAAATTGCGATATCGTAGTATTGCCAATAAATGTGACTTATGACAATAAAAAGACAAAGAAAATTCAAATGCCATTCGGCTTTTGCTCCGCGCACGGCGTGTTTGGCGTTCCCGGAAGCGATTATATTGATAATATGAAAAAATATGCGACATATGTGCCAACGATCGCAATGCCGCATATGGGTGCCGAGTATCAGCCGTCGCATGACGAGCTGCGTCAAAACTTATACCGCAGAATGATTGATTATGCAGGTGTTGAGTCAGTAATTGCCGATCACCCGCACTGGGTGCAAGATGCAGAGGCATATAATAATAAATTGATTGTATATTCAATGGGTAACTTTATGTTCGATCAGTATAGTGGTGGTGAGTATTCACGTTCGGCGGCGATTGAGGCGAATGCAGACATTAATGTAAAGGATGTTGATTTTGATAAGTGGGATGATTTGGGAAAAGCCTGCCTAAAAGACAAGGCCTCCTGCTTGGAAAAAATTCAAAATGCAAAAATAGCAAGGTTGGCAGTCGATTGGAAATATGACTATCACGCAACCACGTCGGCAGGCGATTGTATCACGCGCATGGCGGATGCGAATGAGCAGAATGCCGTTGGTCAACGTCTACGTTGGTCGACAATTCCGGCTAGTCTCAAAGTTGAAAAATAACGAATATCTTGACAATTTTGCGTAGTTATGCTATAATTAGAAGGTTGTTGTTTAAAATAATAGAGCTCGACTAGTAGGGGGTAAAATGGAAAGAACAAAAGATATCTTCTTTCTGAAGAACGGGGCTATATACAGAGTCACGAAGAAGGGGCCTTTTCATATGTGGGGTGTTCGCGAAGCGGCAGACGAATCTGCAGCATACGAAGCAGTGAAGGCAAGAAACGCGCTTGGGCGCCTCTTCGATCGACTCGTTGCTCTTCTCTATTAAAGCATGCACATTTTTCAATCCCTCCGGGTTTCTCCGGAGGGTGTTTTCTTTATCGGGGGCGTTTTGCGGCTACTATGCGAGCTTTATTTTCAACTGTGTCGTCTAGCTTATCCAGTTTGGTTTTTTGCCCGGTTTTGCGCTCTAGTGCCTTGGCGATGAAGAAATCGGTCAGCTTTGGGTTTTTAGGTAGAACTGGTCCATGCAGATAGGTGCCAATGCAGTTTTTGTAGCGGCATCCTTCGGTTTTGTCTTTTGCGTTGTTGCCGGCGCCGACGATTACTTCACCAAGTGGCTTCATATTTTCGCCAAGCTTCGTGAGGCCGGAATGGTTTTCGTAGCCGACTATTTCGCCAAATTCATTAGACTTGATTGTGACATTGCCGATGTAACGTTCCTTTCCTGCGTCCGTAGTGACATTAAAGACGTTAATGCCATTGATGGTTTTACCGGAGCCGGTTTTGTAGTATTTGCCGAATAATTGATAGACGCCGCAGATAACTAAACAAGGCGTATTGTCGTTGATGAGGTCTTTGAGCTTTGGTGCGATTGCTTGCAGGTCATCTTCAATTTTGCCCTGCCCCGAATCTTGACCGCCGCCGCCAAAGATAATGTCAACATCGTCAGGGATTTTGTTGCCTGGTTCGTGCTCGATGACTTCAGTGTCGATACCGCGCCATTCGCAGCGTCGCTTGATAGCTAGCACGTTGCCGTGGTCGCCATAGAGGTTCATTTCCTTTGGGTATAGATGGAGAATTTTCAATTTCATAGGATGCTCTTTCCGGAAATAATTTTGCGTATTTCTAGCATGGCCGTATAGGTTGCAAAGATGCGTTTCGGCTTTTCTCCGTCGGAGATGAAAGCCTCCACGGCTTCTTCTAGATTTTCTATAATACGGCCTACTGTGATGTTGTCGTACTTTAGACGTAAAGCCATATCGTAGGCGCGGATGCCAGATACTAGCTTGATGTTATTGTCGAGTTTGCTGAAGTTTACATTCCATAACCACGAAACATCGCGCCCATCGGCAATTTTATCGTTGATGGCAATCATGTAGTCGTGGCTGTCGTCGGCAAAAGAGGCAATGCTCAGCTGGAAGGCGGATGGATTTTTGACTAGGAGAATTTCTACTTCTTTGCCGTCAATTATGAAACTTTCGCCACGTCCGAAAGCGGATTCGATTGTTGAAATATCGTCGACAAATCGCTGAACTTTAGCGTCTGGCATGACGGTATGGCAAAGTGCAAGTGCGCCAGCCACATTGTAGGCATTATAAATACCCTTCAACTTTAGGTTAATGGTGTAATCCTTTTTATCTATTGAATATGTCGCCCGTTGCCCTTCGAGGTGTTCGAAAATTACGTCAGCGTTTTTATTAGAGCTTTTTGTATTGCTGGTTACTATTAAGTCGTCGTCGGACGGAAACTTCTTGATTAGTGAGTTGGACAGTCCGTAATATTCAATATTCTTGGCTTTTATCTTTCCGACGCGTGGGTCTTCGCGATTCAATACGACAGTTTTTCGCGTTGCGTCGGCGACTTTCTGTAGCAGACTTGCCGTGTAATCAATTTCGCCGAAACGGTCGAGCTGATCGCGTTGTACGTTTAATAACAATGAGTAATCGATGGGTGCGACCTCGGTGAATTTTACGGCATGCGCCTCGTCTAATTCGAGTACGGCAATGTCATAATCGAATTTTCCGTTCATTTTGATATTTTGCAATATAGCCGATATAACTCCGCGTACGAAGTTGCTACCGGTGTTGTTTGTGAAGACTTTTAGGCCTTGTTTTTCAAACAATTCGCTGATGATTTTTGTCGTGGTGGTTTTTCCGTTAGTCCCAGAGACCACTACTACTCCAAGCGGTAGTTTGGATAGGATTTGTTTAATAAACTTCGGATTGATTCGCTCGATCACGAGACCAGGTAAGGCTGAGCCGCCGCCACCACGAAGGCGCGAAATTGCCTGAATACTTTTGCCGATAATTATGCTTAGTTTTTCCATGTCTTTCGCGGAGCTCCAAGTAATTTTTTGAAGTCGATTTTTGATGTGGACGCGATGGCGTTATGGCAGAAAATGTATGTGGCGAGTCGTGAAGAAATGAGACCGACGATTGCTATGTCGATAATGCCGATAAGTAGTTCCCAAGTTGGTAATGTGCCAAATAATCCACGCATCATCAATGCGAGTGGAGCGCTTGGCGGAAAATATGATAGGAAGTATGCGAGCGGTTGAGTGTCGTGATTAGCAAACGAGCTCATGAAAAAGATTGGCAGGATTGTTAGGATAATAATTACAGACATGAATGAGTTGGCGTCTTTTGCGCTCGAAGTGAGCGTGCCGATTAGAACGCATAATGACGTGAATAGGAAATATGACATAATCAGCAGAACGCCATATTCCAAAATAAGCACTGGATCGAAATTAATTGTGATATTGAAAGGAATGGCGTTGTATTTTTGTGCAACAAAGTAGGCTATGACTAGCGGAATGATGAGGACGGCTAGCTGGATAATCCCCAGAGCCATAAGTGAGATAATTTTGCCGACGATTAAATGGATGGGTTTGATGCTAGTTAGGATTAATTCGCTGATGCGATTTTCTTTTTCTTCAACCATTGCAGCGGTTAGACGGTTGCCAAGTACGACGATCAAGATATAGAACATAGCTAGGCCGATCGCTGGGATTGCTACTTTCGAAACTAACTCAGCCATGTCTACTACGTGGTCGTCTTCGGCGGAAAATGTTGTTGTGCTGTAATCAATTGCATCGGTGATGATTGCGTAATTTATTTCTGAAGTTTCGGCGAGCGCGGTGGCGGATAGGAGTCCGCGAATAGGGTTGGCATAGTTGTCGAATATGCCAACTGAGTCTGGCTTGACGTAGATTTCGACCCGATGATCTTTTTCGAAGCTAGCGGGCAGATAGTAGAAAACGTCGAGCTTGTTTTCTTTAATATCATTAACGCCGGATTCTTTTGTTTTGTACTCATGTAGTGTCTGCTCTTTGTTGTTTTGGTTAATGACGGTTTTGGTAGCTAAATATTTAGCTTCATCAAAAATGCCTAGAGACATATCCGAGGTGTCTACGCCCGCTTCGAGCGCTTCGCCGGCATTATAGCCGGACATGGCGGCGATAAAAATATAAAAGCCAAGCAGGATTGGCACTAATAATGCGGCTAACCAAAAAGAAGGCTTTTTGAGACTGCGTACGATTTCGAAACGGATAACTTGCAAAGTTTTATGCATTGTATTGCTCCTCCTGTTCGCCATAAATATCTATAAATATTTGATCTAGAGAGTTTTTATGGAATTTGCGTCGCACTTCTGAGATTGTGCCGCTTGCGCGCGCTACGCCATCCTTTAGTAATAGGATATGGTCGCAAAGTTTTTCGACCTCATCCATGTAATGAGTAATAAGGATAATGGTGCTTCCTTTTTGATGTAATTCCTCGATAATTTCCATCAACAGACGACGGTTTACGGGGTCGAAGCCTTTGGTTGGCTCGTCGAGTATAAGAATGTCTGGCTCGTTCATGACCGTAATGCCTAGCTGGACTTTTTGTTGCATACCCTGCGAAAGCTTTTCGATTTTGGTTTTAGCGAAATCTTCTAGGCCGACGCGTTTTAAATAGCTCATTGACCATTCGCGTGGTTTTTTAACGTTCTTCAATCTGCCGAAGTAGGCCATCGTGTCGATGACGTTTTCTTTTTTGTACAGACCACGTTCTTCGGGGAGGTAGCCGATTTTCGTTTCGCCGTTTGGATCGAATGGCTTACCGTTAATTAGTAGTTTCCCTGTGTCTGGTTGATATAGTCCAAGCAAGGCGCGAATTGTAGTGGTTTTGCCGCTGCCGTTGCTACCGAGGAGCCCGAAAGTTTCTCCTCGTTTTACGTTGAACGACAGACTTTTTATGATGGTCTTGCCAGCGAAAGATATGCCGAAATTTTTAACTTCAATAATGTTTCCTGTATCATAAGCCATAGTTAAGCCTATTCTACCATTTTTATTGAGCTCGTGCTTTAATTGGGCAGCATAATTTGGGATTATATGGGCATGAAAAAAGTATTATTTGGTTTAATTTGTATAATATGAATCTGTTCTTTGTCGACACCAACTTTTGCTAGCGACGTTGGTGTTGAGTATAATTCTAGCTGCCGGGATATTGAGTTTGTCTATGCACGCGGTTCTGGTACGGCGCGTAATGATACCAACGAATGAAGGCAGTTTAAATCCGCGATGGCTAAGGTGGCAAAACGCAGAGGGTATTCGTATCGGATAACAGATTTGGACTATCCGGCAGTTACGGTAAAAAATCCTATAAATGCAGTTGGGGCAAAAATTGGCGGCGGCAAGGCCTTTGCATTTGGACGAAGTGTAACTTCTGGCGTTAGGAACTTGCGGGATTATTACAATAGTACAATGAGGAGCTGCCCTGCTACGCTTTGGGTGCTCGGTGGGTATTCTCAAGGTGCGTTAGTAGCGGCGCGAGCGGTAAAAAGTTTTGCCCCGGCACAGGTTGTATATGTTGGCCTATTTGGTGATCCTTGGACTTATTTGCCAGAAGGCAAAGGCTTGTCGCCGAAAGCTTGTAAAGGTAGGGGGCTTTCCGCATATCGAGTGCATGTGCCAGAATGTAAGACTTACTCGGGCTCGTTAGGTGCGAGTAATCCATATGAAGCCAGTGGCCTAGAGGGTAAGTATGGCTTATGGTGTAATCGGCAGGATTACATATGTGGTAGCACGAAGCTACTCTTTGATATGGCAGGCCATTCGCATTATGCGGACTTTGGCGAGTTGACTTGGATGTCAGAAAAGGTTGACCAAAAGCTAAAGAAAAGACAAAGAATGATTGCATTAGCGAGCGCTGAGGATAGTAGCGACGAAGAGGATATCCCCGACAGTATACAAGCACATCTTCCGACGGATCAATATAGAATTATGATGGACGGGACTGTGGAGTTAGATGCTTCGGAAAGTTTTAGTTCTGGACATGAAATCGTGGAGTATCTTTGGAGCGTTAATGGGCGCGCATTTGAATCTACGGGCAATAATCCGAAACTTTCGCGTACGGTATATTTTCCCGAAAAAGAAACGATTGTCTTGCGCGTAGTAGACGATGTTGGCCAGATGGCTGAGACTACAGTAAAGATTATCACTCACGAAGATGAGGGCGAACCGTATCAGATACCAGCGCCACAAAATGTGTCTGCGGGTCATATAAATGGCGAAATTCAGCTGGATTGGGCCCAGAATTGGCCATATATGGCCAAGTACATATTGGCGCGTATTGATGGAGTTGATTTAGACTTCGTACCGGTGACTGAGTTGTCGGGCGTGATAGACGGCATAGAAAGTACCGATGTGACCCTGGAAGTGGCTTGGTTGGATAAGGATTACATGGTCGGAGAATGGACGAAGTTAGACATCGAAGAAAAGGACCCTCCGGAAGAGATTAATATTGAGCCGGTTCAGACAGGACTATCTATGTCCGAATTGACCACTTCTCTATTTATCCTGGGTGTAGCCACAACTGGCGTTATTGCGAACAAAAAATATCTGTCGCAATAAGACGACAGATATTTCGATCGAGGAGTTAACGCCCTAGCACTCGATCAACGTCCAGGCTAAGGATGCGCTGTCGAATTCTAGTTGGCAGGACATTTTGCCCGCAACACATTGAAAGATGTGCTTGGCGTGATTGCCAACGAATTTGATGCGTTCGCTGAGGGTGTCGGTAATTTCTACCTCACTCTCTCCTCGGCGGCGGAAGTATAAAGGTTGACATGGGATTTGGCTATAGTTAAACAGCGCCATAACCTCTACTTTCTCGCCTTTTTGAACGGTTTTGTTAATATTTTGCATAAATTACTCCTTAAATGATTAGATTTTTGGAGTCATTTATGTGAGCCATGTTATTTCGGCTCGGTGCCGCCCGTACAATGACAGAATACGAACGACTGCGTATACTCCGACAATCAGTGACCGAAGTTTGATGTCGTACTTATATTATATGTAGACCTTAGTGCTTATGGTAGTCTTGAAATTGAATATTTTCTCTAGCATGGTAGCGTGGAAAATGTCAAATAGGCTGTGGATAAATAATATTACCCTGTGGAAAACTATGATAATAAAGATTGGAAAAAGATGTCTAAAAACGGAAATGCATCGCTTGGTAGCGATGCATCTGCGTATTGGTTAACCTTATGATTAGAGTATAGCATACTATTGATAAATTGTCAAGCATATTTTGTAAAAACGAAAGAAAAAATAGGCCCGACGTAAGGTCGGACCTTTAAAAGAAGGTGCTAATGCGGTCGGATACCGCTTTATGCTCGATCAAGACGAGACATTGAGGTAATAGCGTACCTTTTAGCGCGAATTCGGCTCCGCGCGAGACCCTTACTGGCGTATTATGGTTTTCCAAGCCATTCTACTCGCATCCAGCAATCGCAGACTCCCCTGAAGTCTTTCGGCTTAGGTTTAATCCTGATATGCGGTGCTGCGATAGCATATGTCCGCATACTCCCCCTGTTTAGAGCGCGTTGGGGGCTTCCGTTGACCACTCATCGTTTTATCCGGTTCGGCTCGTTCCCGGCGACTTCTTTGTGCTTTTAGTATAGTACTCCCAACGGTGAGATACTAAAACCAGACATAGTCTGGAGCTAAAAACTGGTCGCCCGAAGGCGGCCAGGTCGACCAATCCACCCCAGTGGAGGGTCTTTCCCGCTTGCCTTCGCGAGTTACCGGATGCCACATTCCGGAGATTTCGTTTTCTGAAAATCTTTAAAGATTACTAGCGCACGCTTTGTCATGGCGCCGACATTAGCTCTATCCAACTGCTGGATTCCCAGACAGCGGCGAGCTAGTCGATTGCTAGGCTTACTTGGCCCCATATTGCGTTAGGGACCCATTCAGATACGCTTGTTCCCGCGGTATGGTCTAGGACCTTTGGGGTGGCGCCCGGGCGTAATTGACTCAACGCCCAAAACGATTTTAAGTATTCGTTAATGCTTAGCTTTACATACCTCAGCGATTAACGAGCTTTATTATAGCAAATAGTGCGTTGTTTGTCAATTGTTATATAATATATTCAAGAATAACAGAGGTAGAAAAAGCCTAGAAAATGTAAAAACCGTTTTTACAACTCCTCTTCTTGCGGATAAATCAGACGATAATAATCACGTAGCATCATGATGATTTGGCGCATTGCTTCGGCGATGGCTGGGCTGGATATTACGGTGGCCATTTCGGTTTCGCCAAAAGCGATCATGGCGACTTTATTACCATAAACGTCAATCTCTACTTTACCGGTATAGGCATCGGCTGGCATAAAAATTCGATTGAAGCGCATATCTTTGTCTGTGCCGTCTTTAGCATATTGGCGAGCTTTTGGGTAATCTGGAGTGAGCGCGTAGGTGGTAATACCGTTTTCGGAGCGCTGAGTGCGAAAACGACGTAAGAATCCTTCCTCGGCCGTACCAAGAACCTTATCGTAATCGGTACGCAGGAGATAAATATCATCTTTTGAGCGCAGCATATCGCTGTAGACTTCACGGATACCATCCATACCCTCAATAGTGTGGGCGCCGGGCATTTCGCTATTAGCGTAGAAGAGCTGCATCATAGAATCAATATTTTGCTTAACATAGATTTCATTGCGTTGGACAACGCGGCGGCGATTTTCGGCTAGAGATTGTAGCGCACTTGGATTAAGGGCGCGATATGTAGTTTTGCGATTGTTAGTTTTTTCGGCAAGATTTAGTTCGACAAGACGTTTAGCGATACTGTAACAATTTTCGCGAGATTCGCCGGAAAATTCTGCCATTTGTGCAGGGGTGAGCTCATCTTCTTTAATGAGGGCAATATAAACTTTTGCTTGGCTGGCAGTAAGACCGGCTTTTTGCGCAATAATTTGAAGCTCTTCGGTGTCCATGTTTATGTTTATTTTACATCAGATGGGCTATTATTGCTTAATAAATAAATGCATTTATTATCTTTTTCTAGTCACCATTTTATGGGTTCTAAAGCCCATTTGGTCAATTGCATATTACATTTGCTGAAGGGCTTCGAACCAAAAAAACCATTATGAGCAGAAAGTGGTGATGGGTGAGCTGATTCGATAATGAAATGCTTCGATTGATCAATGAGTGGCTTTTTGCTGCGCGCATCCCTGCCCCACAAAATAAATACTAGATGTGGGCGGTTCTCGTTGAGGTACTTAATGATGTGCTCCGTAAAAATCTCCCAACCTTTGCCGCGGTGGCTGCCGGCCATGTGCGCTTCGACGGTTAGAGTATTGTTTAGTAACATCACGCCTTGTTTAGCCCAACGCGTGAGGTCGCCAGAGCTAGGAATTGGAGCGCCGATGTCGTCGTGAACTTCCTTGAAGATGTTACGTAGTGATGGTGGAAACTGAATTCCGTCCTGAACCGAAAAGGCGAGGCCATTTGCCTGCCGTGGACCGTGGTAGGGATCTTGTCCAATAATTACCACTTTGATATTGTTTAGATCGCTCGCGAAAGCGGAGAAGACTTGTTGCTTGGGTGGATAGATGGTTTTTGTGGCATAAGCACTGTGAAGAAAAGCGGATAGCTCTTTGAAATATGGTTGGTTGAATTCTGATTGTAGGATCGGCTTCCAGGACTCGTGCATATTAAATACTCCATAATTTTTTGAGATTTGTGAATACTTCGTCTGGTGTGCCCGAGGCGTCTAGGATTGGCACGTTGAATTCCTTGGCTACTTTGAGATAGGCGTTATTAATTTTCTTGCCAAAAATATCGTCTTGCGACTTGAAGAATTCTTGCGTGCGTTTCCCTTGTAATGCCATGCGCTTTTGGCGGTTTTCGTCCGATTGGGTGAGAATGACAATTTTGTCGGGCTGAAAATAATGTTCAGGCATAATTAATCGATGTAGGCGTTTAATTAGCGTACGGCTCACGCCCATACCGTATCCTTCGTAAATGTAAGTAGAGAGCCAATAACGCGTAATAATAACAATGTCATTATTTGCGAGGGCTGGTTCGGCGTATTTTTTGAATTGTTCGTAACGATTTACAAGGTATAGCAAAGCGCGCGTGCGCTTATCGATGTCGTTTTTGCTGCCATAATTCAGTTCGGCAATTGTGCGAACAAAATCATTCTTAGACTTGGTTCCAGATTCGGCGTAATGAACGACGTTCTTGTCTTGTGCGCGAAAATAATCGGCAAGTTTTGCCGCCTGGGCATCTTTGCCGGTAGCATCCTGTCCTTCGATGACAATAAACATTTATTACATCTCCTTGTATTTATAATAACAATGCGAGCAGATGGCACGATATTTTATCTCATTCGTGCCGTCGTCGATTAGGATATCTGGTCCATCAGTGACTAATTTGCCGTTTAGCCAGCGCGTATTAAGCGTAGCTTTGCGACCGCAATCGCAAATGGTTTTAATCTCTTCAATTTTATGCGCAATTTGCAAAAGTCGTGTTGAACCCTCGAAGCCGCCATCTTTGAGGCGGAAGTTGAGGCGAAGACCAAAACAAATGACGGGAATGTTTAGTTTTACGACAACTTCCATGAGTTGATCGGCTTGCTTTGGTGTTAAGAATTGCGCTTCGTCGACCAGTATGCAGTCTACGCCTGCATATTTTTTAGCAATACGGCTAAAAAGGTTCGTGCGCCGATCGAAGCAGAAATCGGTTTCTCTTTCTGGGCCAATGCGAGTGAGTAGTTTTGTGCCATTCTTTGTGTCGGTTGCAGGTTTAATAACGCAGACTTTCTGTCCGCGTTCTTCGTAATTAAACGCAACCTGTAATAGCTGCATAGTTTTACCGCACCCCATTGCCCCATATCTGAAATATAGTTGTGCCATACCTCTCCTTAGTATTAATAGTTTAACACTAAAAAATAACATGATGAAAATTATGCTAATATTTAAGTATGGGGTCATTCGAAAGACGAGGGCAACGAAGCGAAGATAGCGACAATGCCAATTTGAATGGCTGGGAAAATATGAGTGTGCCGCCCAATTCTGCGGTTGTAGGTGGCGATAGCTTAGCAACGGCCGAGCAATATAATAATGCACGCCAGCAACGTAAAATAATTGCCGTTTTAGGCAATCGTTATGGCGGCGACGACGTTAGCGATGCATATTTAAAAATGCCGGATGTGGCCGTAAGCGAAGAAGAGCGTAACAGAGTATTAGACGAGTTGGCTAGCGGTTTAATTACGGACACCGATAAGAGAAATTTGCTCGAGAGAATTACGCGCCCTTCCGATCTTGAGAATGGTTTGAGAAATGTGTATCTGGGATTAGACTCGAAGCACGAAAAACGTATATTGGCGGAAATGACGCAAGCAGGGTTTGATAATTGGCAAAATGTAACCGAAAGTGATTTGTCGAGCTTCTTGCGTAGTTATCCAACGCCGATGGATTTTGATAATAGGGCGAATTCGTTCTTGGATAGCATAGAAGGTGGGAGTGGTCTGCAGAAACGACAGGAATATGAACGGGCGATGCGAAATTTCTACCAAAAAGTATACGGCAAACGTGATGAATATTGGCAAAACATCAAATCCTTAGAGGAAGAGGCGGCAATTCGTCAAAATGGCGGAGGTGTGCCTCAGCGTTCTGATTCCTATCGAAGCTTTGAAGGAGAGCGAAGTGCGGAGTGGTTGCCGGGAGAGGTCGGCTATTGGCAGACGTCGCGCAAGCAGGCGTATGAGGGACAAGTTACGAAAGAAAATATCAGTAAGGGTTTGTGGGCGGACGAGCGATGTGAGGATAGCTACTTTGTTCGTCCGGACCAACAAATGTACGGCGTGTTTGATGGAGCCGGCGGTATGCGGGGCGGGCGTGCGGCGTCGCGATTAGTTGAGAACGTCGTGCGTGAGTTTAGTGATAACTATATTTTGGAATCCGGAGCAAACTTGGCATATGTATTAAATGTGGCCGACGAGCGCGTTTTGAACGATGAGAATGCTGGCGCCTCGACGGCAGTATTGGTAAAAGTTATACAACATGAAGGGCGGACGAAATTAGCATATGCATCGGTTGGCGATTCGCGAATTTACATAGTCGATAAGAATAATAATGTACGACAAATTACGCACGATGAGGGTGAAGGTAGCGTTGTTTGGAATGCGATTGGGGCAAGAAGAGAAGAAGATTTTGTGCAAGGTAGTAGTCGCACGCAGCAATATGGCGAAGTCGAGCTGCATCAAGGCGATCGGGTTGTGCTTTGCTCGGACGGCATTACGGGTGATTATGGTAGTGATTTAATGAGCAATCGTGAACTTGGCTTTATTATGAGTCGTTCTACTGATGCGTTAGAAGCCTCAAAAAATTTAATTGCGAGTGCGCGCAAGAACGATGATCGCACGGCAATTGTCTTTGGTGATTTTTCGCGCTAAAATATTTTTAACTGAAAAAAAGTGTTCTTTAGAAAGGGGGGTGTTCTTATGGCAGAGTTTAGCGAGTACGAAGATGGCATGATTAGTTTCTTGATGGGACACGGGATGTCGGAAGATGGTGCCCGCACGGAAGTAATCGAACGGAGAGTTGATCTTTTTGGGGACGATTCTCATGCGATAACAAAGGAGGAACTGGACGCGCTTGAGCCGCCACCTTTGGATATGTCGGGCGCGATTGATAAGGTTGGCGCTTTTCGGGCATTTATCGGAGAGGAGGCTTGGAAGGCTTTTGGTGCGGACGAAGTCAATCCTGATCTGTTGAAAATGGCGATAGATTTTGACTATCGTGAGTATGTGGAACGGATAAAAGAGACGAGTCGCGGGGTGATTCTGTCTGACTCCGAAAGGGCTCTTGTAAACTACTATATGGAATGGTACCCGATGACGCTTCAGGAAGCGCAGCAATATGTGATTAGCCAGCGTTCCGAGCAAGCGTGAAGCCGGTATAGGCCGCCCCTGTTTGGGGCGGCATTTTATAGCTCGATAATCTTGCCGGTCTGAAGGTTTTTGGCGGTGAATTTTTGGCTGAGGACTTCGTCGTTGCCGATTACGGTGGCATATTTGGCGATTTTGCTGGCGCGATTAAATTTGTCGCCAAGCTTGCGATCGGACAGGTCTATATCTACGGTTTTACCCTGTTCGCGGAGTTTGTCTGCAAGCTCAAAACTAGCTTCGTATTCGTTTTCGCTAATTGGCAAAATGACATAGTCGACGGGTTGCTTGGTTTCGATGTTAATGAGATTGTACTCGCGCAATACGAAGAATAGGCGCGTGAGGCCGATTGAGCCGCCGACGCCTGGGAATTTTTGATCAGTAAAGTTGCTGGCAAGATTTTCGTAGCGTCCACCGCCGGAAATGCTGCCGATTTCGCGGTAATCTTCGAGCATAATTTCGAATACAGTGCCAGTGTAATAATCGAGGCCGCGAATAATCATGAAATCAATAATGCAGTTACCAGTTCCCTTTTTGGCGAGAATATCAAAGACGATTTTGAGCTCAGAGAGACCATCGGCGACTGATTCGGTATTGCCCATGATTTCTTTAAGCTTTGCTTCGATTTCTTCGTAGTTTCCACGCGTGAACATAAATGCGGTAACTTTGTCGACTTGGTCATCGCTGAGGCCAAGCTCGCGAAGGGCTGCAGTACTTTTTTCTACGGGCACTTTTTCGGCGTGATCAATAATGTTGGAAATCTCGCTAGTTTTTTCGGACAAGTTTAGTGATTTTAGGAAGCCGGCTAAGACTTTACGGTTACTAATGCGGATGAGCATTTTTGGTAGCTTGAAAGTTTCGAGAGCGTCATAAATGCAGGCGATGACTTTGGCGTCGTAGGCGATCGGTAGTTTTTTGCGACCAATAATATCGGCATCGCATTGGTAAAATTCGCGAAAGCGACCACGCTGTGCGCGTTCGCCGCGGAAATTACGATTAATTTGAGTAACCTGGAATGGGAAAGCTAAATCATTATTGTGTTCGACAACATAACGTGCGAGCGGTACGGTGTGGTCAAAACGAAGAGCTTGATCGGCGGAATCGGCCGACTCGGCGGTCTTGCTAACCATGTAAATCTGCTTTTCGGTGTCGCCGCCGGCTTTAGCAAGTAGAATGTCGGTGCGTTCAATAATCGGCGTTTCGATACTTAAAAAACCGTAATGATGATATACGTCGCTGATGCTTTGTTTGAGCTGGTCAAAAACTGCCTGCTCGGTTGGTAGTAGTTCTTGCATGCCAGAAAGTGGCGACGTATTAAATTTCTTCATAGCTATATTTTACCATATAGCTATCTGTTAGCAATCTTGGCCACGCATTAAATTGCGTCGAGGTATTCTTGTATTTTGCCGTAATCACTAATTGCGTTAGAATTTTCGCCGTCTGTGCTGTATGCGCAAATATCTATGGCATTTTTGTCATCGTATATGCGAAAATATGTCTGATTTTGCGTGTAACAGTAGTCGTAGTTTTCGTGTTGAAATGATTCGATTTTCGGATTCGTGGATATGCTTTTTGCGGAGATGCCAGTAATGGGCGTTTGGATGACGGTAATATAAACAGCTTCGCCATCAGTGTTTGTGCGACTGTGGAGTTTGACGTAACTTTCGCCGATTTCGTTGATATGGCTATAATCTTTAATGTATTTTCCATTTGGATATCTCAGGCGAGTGGCCATATCTTCAATATATGGACTACCGTTGTCGTCACTAATAGTCATTGCGACTTTTGCTAATATGTTACGCGCAGTGCTATCGTCGCGTATGTCGATGTCTTCTGAAACGAATGGATTAATAGTGTAGGAGATAAGCTGTCCACTCTTGGTGCTGCTATAAAATGTCCATACGGAACTTTTTGTGATAAGCAGGGTCTTTGCCCCTGACAGATAGTCGCTGTGGCAGTTTTTGTCATTCTCGCAGTCTTGATTGATGGTCTCGATAGTCTTATTTGCATCTTTGGCGTTTGCGGACTCGATGAGAACTGGGATTTTCTTTCCATTATGATCAAAATTAACGCGAAAACTGAAGTTGCCGCCGAAATAGTTATATGGATTCTGCTTGGGTATATGTTTTATTGTAATGCCTTTAGTTCCCATGAATGATATGCTTGCATAACTAAAACCTTTGTTTATGTCTTCGAGCGTATATTCAGTTTGCTTTAGGCGGGATCCATCGATATATTTGAAAGAGTCATCGAAGCTGGCGGCGTCGGGGGCGTTATTGGTAGCCTCTTGATCTTGGTTTTTGGGGCTATTGATGAGGATGAGTGCGACTACGACGGTAGTAATGACAACTATTGCTATCAACGAAATAGCAATAATGAGTGGAGCTTTGCTTTTTGGGGTATTTGTGTTGTTTTCCGTCAAAAACGGCGATGTATTTTGTCCTGCGTTCATAGATTAATTTTAGCATTACTCATGGCGTCAAAATAGCAATGTGCTGTATAAATTTGGCTTTTTATCGCTTTTTTAAAACAGATATGTTATACTACATTCATTGTGGCTCTGTAGCTCAGTTGGTAGAGCAGAGGCCTGAAGAGCCTTGTGTCGTTGGTTCAAGTCCGACCGGAGCCACCAGATTTGACGAACCACTAAGAATACTCGAAAGAGTGTTCTTTTTTAATCTGAAAATGAGTGGCATTTGGGCGGTTCCAAATTTTTCGCCGTCATAGGTCAACCCGACTGGAAAAAGCCATTTCTGGAACCGGAAGCGAATCTCCGGCTCTTTTATATCGTTAAGCGTTTGCTTCAAATCCACAAGCTTATCTAAGCCAAATTCTAGCAATTCGGCGGCATCACTATTCTGAGATTTGAGCGTCAATAACTCACTTTTGGCCTCTAGCTCGTCTTTATCGTATTTGTCGAACATCTTGCGAGCAGAAGCATCCGGAATGGCGCCATTAATAAGCTTCTCGGTCAGTATTTCTCGACTTGTTTGAATCTTACTGAGTTTATCGTTCCATTTATCGATAGCCGCCTTAGTATCGTTCTCGACTTTATCGATATTAAGCTTTAGAGCGAGTTCTAAGGCGTCTTTAATATCTCCATCTACTCCGACATTAGAAATAAACTCGTCGAAGCGTATATGAGCCGTATCGACGTCGTAATTGGCGGCGTCTTTGCCTCGACATTTCTGGCAGCTATACTTCGGGTAATGGCCGTTGCGACCTTTTGGCGAGCTTGCGGTCATTCTGTGGCCATGCTTACAGAATAGTATTCCTCTTAGCGGATATGCAGGGTTATATTTCGAGTAGCGATTGCCTCGTTTCTTCTCCTTAGAGAGAATAGCTTGTACTCGATAAAACGTATCTCGGTCGATTAGGTGCGGAATCGTTGGGCTATCGACTACTAAATCGAAAGCGTGAATAATTCCGATATAAATCTCATTATGAATCATATTTGAGAAGGTCTGTTTTGTAATAGGCTTCTCGTTGATTTCTTTGAGCATTTTATTGACTTCTTTGCGAGCATCGGCGCAGGATAAACCGTTGTCGATAAGCTTCCACGATGCGGCTAGAATCTGGACTAGCTTCGTATTGTCCGATAGTAGGATATTTGGCTTATTATTGGCGTCTCGGCCGTTCTTATAGCCTCTCGGCGCCGGTCTGGTGTATCTACCGTTTCTTACGGCTTCTATCATGCCGTTCTTGCAGACTTTTGCTCTGTTCTCGTTATCGAACTGAGCAAAGATGGAAAGCATGCCCTCCATAGCATGTCCGGCCGTATCATCATCGAATTGTTCCATGACGGAATATAGACGAATCTTGAGCTTAGCTAGAATCTGCTTGATTTCGTAATAATCGACATTATTCCTAGCAAGACGGTCGACTTTATAGATAATAAGTGCATCAATTTTGGAATGATTCTCGACCATATAGCGAAGCATGGCTTGTAACTGAGTGCGCTGTGTATTCTTGGCGCTCTCGCCCTGCTCGACAAAGAACTTCATGATTTCAAAGCCGTTCTTTTCAGCATATTCAAGGATATGTTTCTTTTGAACAGAAAGACTATTTCCCTCATCGACCTGGCGCTGAGATGAAACTCTTGTATATGCTATGGCTCTTTGCTTCATGGTGTTTTACCTTGCTTTTCTTGATAGTGTAATTCGATTATTATTTTCGCAATTTCGTTTAATTCCTTTGCGATTTGTAGTTTAGTATCTTTATCGCCTTTCTTGACCTTTCTGGCGATTTTCTTAATGTTCAGAACCTCGGTTGGCTCCATGATGTACTCCCCCGTTGAACGGGCGCATTGAACGACGCTCTAAGGCGTGTAGTTAGAGTCTATTTGTCGGTTGCACCTCCTTTCTCAATGTTCCTCACAGTATAGGATACTTTGACGGTCGGAATATTTAGTAGCGCTAAGGCCTTATTGATATAGGGGTTAAGTTCTAGGATTATTCTCGCCTTATCTCCACGAATCTTATCAGAGTAGTCTGCTAGTGTGTATGGGTCAAAAATATAGCCGCTTCCGTCATTAAATATGACGAGTGTGATTTCATAGCCATAAAAAGCCGCCAGAAACATGGCGTCCATCGCATCTTCGCTTTTATAAAAAGCCTCTTTGAGATGAATGAGTTTCTTGGCGGTCATTCCGAACTTACGCAGTTCGACGAGTAAATCAAAATAGATAGCATCGATAAAGTTTAGCTTTCGCCATCCGGTCTTAGCTTTCTTTTCTTTAAGAAGGCCTACTTTTTCAAGATATACAGCGGTTCTGGCCGAAACATTCGTATTGCCAATGCGAAACAAATCGTCATTATGTAGAAAATGAAGAATCTTGTCTCGGTATTCGACTTTGCTATCGATTTTAGCTTGCGCTTCTTTCGATAGCCTACAAATTTTGATGCTGTTAAGTTTCGGCATCTTACCTCCTTGATTAAAGTAAGTATACCGCTTTTGTTAAAACATTACAATAGTGTAATGTTTTATTTCATTTTACCCTTCGAAATAAATACTGTTCGCTTAATGTAGTCCTCGTAATTATTAAGGATAACCGAATCTCCAAAGACATCGTTTATTTTATTCGAATATGTAATTAAATCGCCTTCATTTATTCTTCCGAGATAATGTGCCGCATAATCCGAATCGTTAATGAAAGTTTTGCCGGGTTGCTCTTTTAAGCTAAGAAGTACCACTAAAGTTTTGTCGGGCGTATGGAAAAAGGTGTCAGGATTATCGGCCGATATTTTCACATATTTGTCTAGATTATGCTGAGTTATAACATCCCACTTTTGGAATGAGCCGCCAGCTTTGTAATATGGCACCTTATCAAAAATGATGAAGATTTGAAAATACGGAATTGCGTTTGCTCTTAAATTCGCCGTTTCGCCAAGCATATTTTCAAAGTAGTTATTACTGTTTTGCGAATAATTACGCATAACAAATTTAACTGCATATCCAGCGACGGGTTTTCCCCTAAGGCTGATTGTTATGTCGACGTTTTTAGGGTAATAACGACCATCCAGACACCCTTCTTTATCCATTCCATATCCTTGCGATTGAATAGTGTATTCTGGGCCGAATGCTTCTTGTAAATCTCGTGCGATTTTACCATGTAGCGTTTTTAGTTTTGCTGTACTTCTAGATGTACCGACTGAAAGGTATGTCTTAAAGGAGTCTTTGATTACGTCTAGAAACTGAGAATTTGATAACATACTATTTTTCCTCCTTTGACAGTTTGTAATTAATGAACGCTGCAACATCTTTTGAAGAATACGTATAATAGCCGCCGCTCTTATATTTTCCGAGAAGTGAAACATATTTACAGAAATCTTCGTTTTGGATAGCTTCTTTTATCTTTTTGATAGGTATCGTATCGCTTACTATATAGAGGCCACTATATACGCCCGTTCCTTTTTTAGCTTCTACCAACTTGATGTCTTTTGTGGACTTTACGAGCGCATTAAGTGCAAGTTTGTCTTTGTATGTATCATTAATTGCTTGACTTCGCCCAAAGGCATACCAGTATTTTTCGCTATCTCTTTCATTGGCTCGCTTAATTAGCTGCTCTTTTCGCTCTAATAGATATGCCTTAATATTGCCGTCTTTAAATAGCTCATCTTCGCTATATAATTTTCCATTCTCATCGTATGGATAGAATATTTTTGTCCATTTTGCGCATGACGCTTTTACCACTGGGATAATATACTTTGATTCAAAATCGAAATTACTGATGAATATTTTGTCTGCTAGCGTTGCATATCCGTTTTTTACGGAAAAATCATGATTGGTTTTACAATTAATTATTGATTTTAGCAGTTCTAGTGATTCTTTATCTGAAAAATAAAATTTGTCGTCAATCAAGTAATCGTCCTGCTTTAATTTGCTAATTTCTACCGGAGATAATGATTCGGCATCAAATTCGGAATAATCGACTACTTTTTCGTCGTTATTCTTTTTCAGACAAATAATCGTCGTATATGTAGTTGCATTGAAGGCTTGAAAATGCTTCAAATCACAGACGCTTACTAGAAGATTGTTATTAGATAAGTATTGCCTCATTTCTAAACCGGCCAGGCTCGTAAAGAAAGATGACGGCGTGATATAAGCGAGTACGCCCGTCTTGTTTAGCATTTTAATACCAATTTCGTAGAATAAGATGTATAAGTCGGTCATGCCGTTTTTGCAGAAAAGATGCTCTTTTACGGATATGGCATTTTCGTCGAGGTTATGGATTCTTACATATGGAGGATTGCCGACTACGAAATCCATCTTCCCGTCATATTTATCGATTTCTATCGTATTCCCGTTAATAAAATCCCACTTAACATTCTCTACGCCATGAATTGAAGCAACCTTATCGCATCGCTCTTTACATGTATCTAGCTCATCTTTTTCAATATCGATTGCATGTACATATTCTTCAAGTTCTTTCTTTAGTTTTTCTTTATCGTTTGAACATTTTAAGAACTCTTTACAATACCTGTCGACAACATGAATCATGAACTGACCATCGCCACAGCTATTGTCGATAACGTGTTTCCGAAGGATATTTGCACCAGAATAATCGCCTCTATCTAGGATTATTTCCACTAGATAATCTGGTGTATATATCTTCCCCCGATGTTTTACCTTGATAAACTCATCGGTTGTATCGTTATTTTTGTAAAGAGAGTATTTTTGAGCCTTTCTTTGGCTATTATTTTTTATAGGCATCTCTGCTGAACTTCTTTCTAGCAGAAATACGCACAAAAAGAGGACGCTACCTTGCGCCCTCATCTAATAATCATCAATAATCCTAAGTTTGGGCGCTCGGCAGACGTCCAATCTTTTTACAGCAGAGACGAATATCTCCATTGTGCCGAGACGCCCAAATTTATATTCGTCTCGACACAGAAATATAACGCTCTGCGCTTCTTCTGCTGTAATTAAATGTTAAGATTGGACACTTTAATTATAGCATGAAATGCAAATTTTACCTAATTGTCTAAGGTGTTAATCTAGAACAAAAAACCACTACAAAGTGGTTTCAAAACAAGAATGATTATAAGTCCAACATATCCCTATAGCGTTCTATGGCTGTCCTATCAACCTCATTGTTATCATAGTTGGTTTTATGAGACGCTATTGCTAAAAAGGTAATAGTTTCTCCGTCAATCATAAACCATAGTCTGGGCCAAAGATTCGGCTTAAGGCCTGATACTATAACTTCGACTTTCCAAAGTTCTCGACCAGTTACATCATTATCTACTGTTATTCTATGGATTTTGCCAGGGTTAATTACGCTCCCTTTTGTCTGTTCGGCATAAAAATGTGCAACAAGAAGTCTTTTAACTTTTTCGATATCTTTTTCTATTGAGCGAGTAGTTTTGCGAAGAGTTTTAAGCTCTCTCGAATATGCATTATGCTGCAACCAAGTTATCATCGAAGGCGGTCTCCCTGTAGAATGCTAGGCCATAGTCAATAACTTCGTTTTGCTCAGTTGCTATGTATGGAGCTTCAGCGTGCGTTAAAATTTCTAGTTGTTTGCCGGTTAATTGCCCATATTTTTCCGCAACACGCTCCATGATAAATATTTCATCTTCATCGAATAAGCTCATATCCGGTTCTTTTTTTGCCGTATATTTAATTGCATTATTAATGTCATCAGAAATATGTACTTCGCTTTCTTCGAGTAAACCATCGGCTATCATCAAGTCCAGTACTACTCCTTTATCTTTAGGCACCGGGCCCATTTTCCAAGCTATATATTCGTTTCCAGTAATGGATTTCATGGATTCTTTGTACTCGTACTTATCGAAATCTATATAGTATAAAAGTTTATATAATTTCTTTTTTCCGACTACACTACCACCTAATTTTTTGCATAGAAAAAGAATAGCGTTCATATATTTTTTGTCAGATGCTTTGGCCCTACTCATATTCTATACCTCTATTCTTATATTATAATATAAATAGTATTGATTGGCAAGGTATCGAGAATGTATACTATTCCTAATTCTATTTTATCATAAGCATAATAATTTTGCATATATTGTTCATTTTCTATGCCGTTTTGCCTATAAGCACCCTTAATTCTTCGACCGTTAAGTCGTCTAATGGGCTTTTCTTTGGCTTAAAATCAGCCTGATAGTCAAATTTAGCCTCGTAATACTTCGGCGCATATCCAAAAGCTTGTAATAGTAAGAAATCGGCGTCTCTAGAGTTGCCATTCATAGCAGATTCGAACTTATTGAATAGCATTTGGTCTAGTACGGTCTTTTCGTTATCCTTGACCTTCTTTAAGCTATTGAACTCCGCCATAGTCATCTTGAATATGTCGATAATAGCGGCCTTACCATGCTCCTTATAGCGCCAGAAGCCTCCTGGTGCGATATTCTCTGGATTCTTATCAAAACCGTTCTTTGGCTTACTACCCTTCTTAAAACGGCCCTTAGAGTCTCTTAAAACCGTTTGGCCTGTATTGGTGGTCCTACTTTGTTCTTTCTTTACCATATATCCTCCTGGGTTGCTAATGCTCTTGGCTGCTCAGATGAAGCAAGCTTCACTCTGACCCTACCCTACTGCATAGAGTGTTCTATGTTTCTTTGTTAAGAGCCTATTAAAAAGCTATCTATACTAACCTCTGGCGAGTATAGGATATACTTCAGTTCTCTCAGTTCATCTATGACTTGGTTCCATTGAATTTCAGGTGGGTCCACCAGAGAAATTATTGTTTTTAATCAAAAGACTGGCGAGATGCCAGTTTTTTGTTAGGAGATTGGCGATTGCTATGTTGTACTCGTAGTAGCCGAAAAAGCGCCCGACGAGATGCCGAGCGCGAGTGTTTAACCGAAGAGTTCGTATAGGATTTCGCCGAGACGGTCGAAAAATCCTTTCTTCTTTTTGGGATCCTTTTCTCCTCCGGAGCCAGTGATTTTTGGATGTGGCGAAAAGAAGACGCCGAACATGCCGGGCATGCCGGGCATGCGAAATTGTAGAACTCTATTATTAAGTTTAAGTGCGATTTCCATTTATAATACCCCCTTTCGAAATATGGCTATATTTTAACATAAAAATTAGTGTTCCGCAAACAATAGCATGGCGTTCAATAAAAATGCTAATATATAGATAGAAAATCTTTGCAACGGTGTACGAGTAATTGAAAGGAGTTTTTCGGTGAAAGATAATAAGATATTTGATTTAATTGAGGCGGAGAAGCAGCGTCAGCGCGAAGGTCTAGAGCTGATTCCGAGCGAGAATTATGTTTCGCGCGAGGTGCTAGAAGCGATGGGGTCGGTCTTTACGAATAAGTACTCCGAAGGATATCCTGGTTTTAGCGATTTGGACGGTTCGGATGATGATGTGTTGGCTAATGAACCGACGAATTATCGCTATTATGGCGGTCAGGAGAACACTGACAAAGTTGAGCGATTAGCGATTGCGCGTGCGCGCAGATTATTTCATGCCGATCATGCAAATGTGCAGCCGCACTCTGGCGCTCAGGCAAATAATGCTGTCTATAATGCGTGGTTAGATCCTGGCGATACGGTTCTTGGTATGAATTTGGGCCATGGTGGTCATCTTACGCACGGCTCGCCGGTAACACAAAGTGCAAAAATTTATAATTTTGCGGCCTATGGGACTGATCCGGAAACTGGCGATATTAATTATGAAGAAATGAGGCAGCTTGCCGCTCAATATCAGCCGAAAATTATTTTGGTTGGCTATTCGGCATTTTCGAAGATTCCAGATTTTGAACGAATTGTAGAGATTGGCAAAAACATTCCTAATTGTTTGTTGATGGCCGATATGGCCCACGTGGCGGGCTTGATTGCTGGTGGTGCACACCCGAATCCGCTCGATTATGGTTTTCATGTCATGACAACCACTACACATAAGACATTGCGTGGTCCGCGCGGTGGCTTGATTTTGAGTCGCGGTACGGTGAGTAATCCATTAAAGAAGCCTGAGCGTACTTTGGATAATATTCCAACATTGATTGACCGCTCCGTCTTCCCTGGTACACAAGGTGGTCCGCTAATGCATATAATTGCAGCTAAGGCAGTTGCTTTCTATGAGGCGGAACAGGTTTCCTTCCAAAATTATGCTCGTGACGTCGTGAGCAACGCGAAGGTTTTGGCGGATACGTTAACGACGCATGGATTTAAGATTGTTGGCGGCACGACTGAAAATCATTTGATTTTGATTGATATGATGGCGTCATTCGGTATCGATGGCAAAATTATGGAAACCATGATGGATAAAGTTGGTTTGACATTAAATGCAAATGCGATTCCGAACGATACTCTGCCGCCATTCAAGCCGTCTGGGATTCGCCTTGGTACGGCCGCAATTACGACGCGTGGCATGAATCGTGCCGAAATGGTAAAAATTGGCGGTTGGATGCGTCGTTTGGCGGAAATCAGTGTTGAAATAAGTGCTGGCAAGCAACCGGAGGCAGCATTTGCGAACGAATTAGCAGCGATTCATGAAGAAGTGCGGCAAATTGCTGAAATCTTCCCTGTTCCAGGAATGTAAAAAAATGACCGGGTGCATGATGGCGCCCGGTTTTTAAAAGTTATCGTTTCTTTTTGATTTTTGTGGCTTCCGCCGCAATGAAAAGCACTGCCGAGACAATTGGCTGTATTGCCAGTGTCATCAGCGTCCGCATTCTTCCTACTTTGTTCAGAAAGTGAGATACTTCACTGATGTCCCATCTGCAGATGAATAACATCAATATGATCATGGCGTGTTCTGCCAGGAGAAAGTACCACGATCCGTATCTCAGATCTGTCTCTTTCACATTATCCGTATTGGGGAATGCTGCCCGCCCCAGAAAAAACGATCCGAGGCAGATGAAAAAGTTAAGAACTCTCGATGTTCTTCCTCCAGACGAAGAATAGATTGCGATGGTAATGAGAATGGCGGCGGTCATGATGGCAACCGATCCGAAGAATTGTGCGTAGTACGGTAGCCTTCGCCAGCTTTTGGCTATATAAGACATAGTTTCTTCCCCTTTCTGGTTGAAACGATTTTTGAAGGTACAATATTTCTAATTATACCATATACATCAAAAATAGTCAAGTGCGGGCTTAACGGTTGGCTATAGATTAGTTCGGTTATTTAGTGCCGAGGTAAGAGTGATTTGATCGGCATATTCGAGCGAGACGCCGAGTGGTAGGCCGCGAGCCAAACGAGTGATTTTTAGCTCTGGATATTTTTCGTGGAGGAGTTTTTCGAGCAAAACGGCGGTAGATTCGCCTTCTACTGATGGGTTAGTGGCGATAATAACTTCGTTGACTGAGTCGTTCTCGATGCGTCCAACTAATTCTTTGATGTGGAGCTTGTCGGCCGTGATTCCATCCATTGGCGATATGGCTCCACCAAGTACGTGATAGGTGCCAGTAAAGGCTTTGGTGTGCTCGATCGCGTAAATATCGAGTGGCTCCTCAACGACTAATACGGTGCTTTTATCGCGAGTGGGGTCGTCATAGAGCGGCGAGACTTGTTCGCTAGCGTCCATGATAGCAAAAGTAATCGGGCAGTTTTTGACGCCGGAATGCAGGTTTTCTAGTGCGTTGGCGATTTTGTCTGAAATGTTACTGTCTGCTTTTAATAAAAAGTAGGCATAACGTTCGGCCGTGCGCGAGCCAACGCCAGGTAGGCGCCCGAGGGCGTCAATTAAATCATTCAGTGCGCTAGGAAGCATAATTACATGCCAAAGTTGCCAAGTGAGCCCATAAGTGGCTTCATCTTGTCGGTTGCGATTTCTTGCGCTTTGGCGTAGCCATCGCGCATAGCGTTTTCGATCCAACGCTCAAGCTCGTGGATGTCGTCGAGGTCAATTTTTTCTGGGTCAAGCTCAACTTTCTTGATTTTCAGCTCGCCGGTAATTTGGATAACTACGGCGCCGTCGCCAGCTTCAACTTCGACAATCTCATTCTTGAGTTCTTTTTGCGTTTTGCGCAATTGGTTAATCATTTTCATTTGGTCCATAGTGGCACCCATAGTCTAACTCCCTTGTTTTTCAGTAGTAATTTTTTCGTATATGTATAGTCTAGCAGAATTTAGCCTCTTTGGCGATGTAATAATCTGTTTCAGCTCGAGTTTTTCGTCTTTTAGTGGTTCACCAAGTGAGGCGATTGGTAGGTCGTTGCGCTCGGGAACCTGAGACATAATAGTCAGGTTGTTTTTTGCCTCAAGTAATTTATAGAAGTCATGGTCTTTATGCGTGTCGGCCATGATTAGTACTGTGCCGCTTTTTAGGTTTTCGCTAATAAGAGTAATGTCATTATTAAAATTGTTTGCGACTGAAGGCGTGTAATGATAACCGAAAATAAAATGAGACAAGTCTGAATAGATAATAAATAGCACGATGACTACTATTGGGAGTGCGCCAATAATATGGGCGTACGGATTCTCTGGGAAAAGTGAATGCCATTTTTGAATAATTGACTCAATACCGGCAGTCGTGAGGATGGCGATTGGAATAATGATAGATATGGCGGCATTTGGATTAAATCCAGCTACAATGATGGAGTAGATGATTAGGAGGCTAACAATAGTGTTGCGCGTGGTAAACAGCTTCCCCATTGAGGCTAAGGCGCCGATAATAATTAGGGAGACTGTGGCGAGACCAAATAACGGAGCGAGATACACGCTATCGTAAGCGCTAATAAAGCTGAAGAATGGCGCGAAAGAGTTTGAAATATTGTCGATATAAGTGTTTATGTTCTCTGTAAATATTAATCGTACGGGGACGGAAGAGTTGAAGATGCCGCTGATGGCTAGTGGCGCAATAAGTATTGCGAAAATGCTGATACTTAGGATAAGTTGGTAAACTTTTATTTGCTTGAGCGATGCGCGCATATCTTTGTGAGTGATGCCAGCAATGGCGATGCCGAGTGCGATATAGATCATGTGTGGCGTATAGAGCGATAACGCCACGCAGGTGGCAAAAGATATGACTAATAATGGGTGTGTATGCTCGTTGCCAATGATTTTAGAACCCAGCCATATAATAACGGCAAGCCAAAAGACATACATGATACTTGGCGTGCCAAAACCAGCGAGGAACAAAAAAGCAACAGACAGCGTAGTTAAGATTGAACCAATGATGGCAACATCGGATTTAAACCAGCGGTTGAGGAGAAGGATGAGAAATAGCGCAGTTAGCACGGCTATAATAATAGATGGTAATTTGATGGTATATAAGGTTAAACCAAACACGTTGATGATGACTTTTTGTATGACGCGGTATGGCAAATCTATAACTTGGCCATTTGTGATAAAATTGCGGTCGACTTTTTGCGACGTAACAACAGATTGCATTTCTTCCGAACTAATGCCGCCCGGCGCAATGCTCGGCAAAAAGCTAAGCAATCCAGCAAATACTAGAAGTAGGAATATGTATCCTAAGATGAAGCGCTGACGATACAAAAAAGGTATTTTAATCCATTTTTTCACTGTGCTAATTTTAACATGTTGACTTTGTATAGTGCAAGTGAACTACTCATGCTTATTGTCGAGTGACATAAAGCGAACCCTGGCTTTATCGAAGTAGAGCTCGACTGTACCAGTGGCACCGCGGCGATGCTTAGCGAGAATGAGGTCGGTGATATTCTGACGTTCGGTTTCGGGATTGTAGTAATCTTCGCGATACAAGAACATGACAATATCGGCGTCCTGCTCGATGGAGCCGGACTCGCGGAGATCGGATAGCATTGGGATTTGCGGACTACGGGATTCAACGGTACGAGACAACTGCGATAGCGCTATGACTGGAACATTGAGCTCGCGGGCGATTAATTTTAGGCCGCGAGAGATTTCGGAGATTTCTTGTACGCGATTATCCATAGCGCGCTTGGATGAGCCCGACATAAGCTGGAGATAGTCCACGATAATTAGGCCGATTTCGTGCTCGTGTGCGGCGCGACGGGCTTTAGTGCGCATTTCCATGACTGTAAGACCAGGGGTATCGTCGATGAAGATTGGCAGCTCAGAAAGTTCGGCCATGGCTTCGGAAATTTGCGAAAAATCATCGCCAGAAAAGTTGCCAGTTTCGAGCTTGAAAGATTCGATGCCAGATGCGTCGGAAAGCATGCGGTTTATTAGCTGCTGTTTGCCCATCTCGAGCGAGAACAATAGCACGGACTTATTATTGATGCGAGCTACATTGCTAGCAAAGTTTAATGCAAGTGCGGTTTTGCCCATGGCTGGGCGAGCGGCAAGGATGATTAGATCAGATTTATGAAAACCGGCTGTAACGCGGTCGAGATCTGGGTAACCAGTCTTATACCCTGCGATACTACCCTTGTTTTCATGTAGACTTTCAAGTAAGTCGAAGGTTTCGGAAAGCAAATCAGAGATAGACACTAAGTCGTTATGTACGTTTTGCTCAGACACTTCGTAGAGGGAGCGTTCAGCTTCTCCAAGGAGTTCCAACGTTTCCGAATCCTCGTTGTAGGCATTCTCGGTAATATTGGCGGCGGCGGCGATGAGGCGACGGCGTACGGCGGCTTTGCTGACGATTTCGGCATATGCCTTAGCGTGGGCGGCGGTAGGTACGAAGTTGGCTAATTCGGATAAGTAGGCGGAGCCGCCGGCTTTTTCGGTGAGTTTTTTCTTCTTCAGTTCGTTGCGAACGGTCAAAAGATCAACGGGGTTGTGACGTTCGTATAGATTCCACATGGCACTATAGATGTGGCGATGGCGTTCGTCGTAAAAATCATTCGGTTTAAGAATTTCCGTAACATCTGGTAATGATTCTTCAGAAATAAGAATCGCGCCAAGGAGAGATTTTTCGGCATCAAGATTTTGTGGTGGAATGCGCTCAGCGGTATTCTTTGTATTACTCGGCATCGATTTGCACCTCCTCTCCCCCGCCCATTAGCTCTGCAATGGCGGCCATCTCGGCATCCTTGTTGAGCGTTTCGTTCGTTACTTCAATAGTATATTTTCCGCCCAAGAATTCGGCAATCATAGGCACTTTCTTGGCGATTTGAGTTTTGTTGAACTTTTTTCGGGCATAGATAGTAATTGTGTCGTTTTCGAACACGTAATCAGAATCCTGTAGATAGCGGTAGATGCCGGGCATATTTTCTTGGCAATGAAGTAGGATGCTATTCCAGATTTCCGCATTATCAGCGCTAGGTTCCGGCGCGGCTGACGGCTGCGTGTTTGGTATGGACTCGGCGGCTGGAGTTGGTTCTGATGGCGTAGGTTCTGGTGCTGGCGCGGGGGTTTCTGCTTGGGCGGGCTCTTTGGCCGGAGCAGGTTCTGGCGGTGTTACGGTTGATGTTTTTGGGCTCGGAGTGGGTTTTATGGTTGGTTGTGGCGCCAGTTTGATTTTTGGGGTAGTGGCGGGTGTTGGTGCAATATATGTTGGCACAGTTACAGGTATACTTTGCGAAATTAATGCTAGTAAGAGTTTGGCATTTGGGTAGGCCGAGCGGGAGACGTCGAGTAATTTTTCTAGCAGAGCCAAGTGGATAAGCTGCGGATTATTGAGGATATCGGAGATGAGATTTTCGGCAATAATTTCTGGTTTAATGCCCGAGTCGAGTAATTCTTGCAACTGCGTACGAATGCGATTAATGTCGCCGGCGGCATAGCCGTTAAGAATGTTGGTGATGGCTTCACTTTGAGGGAGGCCGAGTGCTTTACTAATTAGATTGGCGTCAATTTTGTCGTCGCTAAGAGTTGAGATTTGGTCGAGTAGGCTGAGTGAATCGCGAAAGGAACCGCCACCGCGTTTGACAACGATTTCTAGGGCTTCGTCGGTGATGTTGATTTTTTCTTGCTTGGCGATCTTTTTGAGATGGTCAAGCATGACGCTGGGATTGGCCAGCTTGAAGGTATAAACTTGGCTGCGCGAGGTGATGGTGATGGGTACTTTATAGGCATCAGTGGTAGCCATAATAAAGACGACGTGCTCGGGCGGCTCCTCGAGTGTTTTGAGAAGAGCGTTAAAAGCGGATTTGGAGAGCATATGCACTTCATCAATAATATAAACTTTATATTTACCTTTTGTTGGGGCGATGATGGCCTTTTCGCGTAAGTCGCGGATATTATCGACACCCGTGTTGGATGCGGCATCGATTTCAATAATGTCTAGGTAATCATCTTCGAGTTCGTATGGAAAATTGTTAATCTCATGTGCGAGGATGCGCGCTACGGATGTTTTACCCGTACCGCGTGGGCCAATAAAAAGATAGGCATGCGCAAGTTTGCCGTTCTTGAGAGAATTTTGAAGAACGGTGGTAATTTGTTCTTGTCCGACTACCTCGCTTAGCGTTTTGGGACGATATCTTCGATATAACGCTTTCATCAGATATATTGTAGCAAATTTTTAGAGATAAGG
Organism: Candidatus Nanosyncoccaceae bacterium; assembly: GCA_045546295.1. Classification (GTDB taxonomy): domain Bacteria; phylum Patescibacteriota; class Saccharimonadia; order Saccharimonadales; family Saccharimonadaceae; genus UBA2834. The sequence continues at coordinate 229,295 of JAZQCP010000013.1, forward strand.
TATACCTGCGAGAGGTACACACAAAAATAGGCGCCCACGAAGAGCGCCTATGATGATTAGCTATTTTTCGTTGAGTGCTTTATAGGCAAACGCGGCTAATGCTGCGCCGACAGGAGGCGCAATGATAAATACCCAAACTTGAGCCAAGGCTTCGCCGCCCAATAAAAGTGCAGGCGCAAGGCTACGAGCTGGGTTAACGGATGTACCGGTTAGACAAATGCCAAGAATATGTACAAAAGCAAGTGCTAGACCGATAACGATACCGGCGATATGCGCTTTGTTTTTGTCGCTCGTAACTCCAATAATCGTGTAAACGAAGACGAAGGTTAGAATTATTTCTATTAACATAGATCCCCAAGCGCCTCCGGCCTCAGTAGAGATAAATGAGTTAGCGCCAAGTCCAACTTCGGCAATGTCTGCGCCGCTAAGCGTGATAATCACCCATAGCAGTAAGGAACCACAGATTGCGCCGAGAAATTGCGCTACAACGTAGCCGCAAAGATCTTTGGCCTTTAGCTTTTTGGTAATAAACATAGCAAGCGATACGGCTGGGTTGACGTGGCATCCAGACACGTCGCCGATTGCGTATGCTAACGCAACGATAGCTAAACCAAATGCTAACGCAGTTGGAACAATTTCGCCGCTGGTAACGACGGCAGTCCCGCAGCCGAACAGCACTAAAACGGCCGTGCCGATAAACTCGGCAATATATTTTTTGAGTTCTTTACTCATATACACCCTCTTTGTTTAATATTAATTAAATTGTAACACGACTTAAATTATTAGCATAAGTATGTTATAAATAAAGAGTGACTAAGGCGCAAAAACTAAAAGAACGAAATAAACTGTTAAATATATTAGTTATTGTGATAGATACGGTTGTTTTTGTGCGTGTAATTTTTAATCTTGCCTTGACTCTGAATGGCAATTGGGATGACCTTAGTACGCCGTCGATTATGGTTTTAGTTTCTTCTGCGATGGTGGCGTTGTTCTTTGCTTTGTTGAATAATTACAAATATAAGGGGCATCCAAGCTACGTGTTGGCGTCTGTCCTCGTTTTGGGGATGGCAGCATTGTTCTTTATGTATGTTTTAATTGCGGCTTCGTATGTCAAATTGATGGGAGTATAACTTATGAATCCGAATCAGCCAATTTCAATGATAGAGCCAAGCCATGTTGTAGCTCAGGGTGTACCGGGCAATTATCAACAACCTGGAAAGATTGCAAAGAATAAAACTCTGATTATTGTAATTGCGGCAAGTGTTGTATTTTTAGTAGTTTTAGCCGTTGTACTAATGGTGTTGCGGGGCAATCAGTCTGGCATGGCGTATGGGGTTGATTATAAAAAGACTTATCTTTGCGCAGTCGACCAGTATGAATACTTGATCGATAATCCAGAGTTGTCGATTCAGATAAAAGACGATAATACTTATCGTCTGGGATTGCTAGATGATGAATATTCGACCGGCTCTTGGAGACAGACCGATTTGACGCGAGCTAATAGCGAGGACGGTGCAAATGAGGTTAACTATCATTTAACATTACGCCATGAAAAAGATTTTATTGGTGATGTTGAAACGACCGAAGAGGCCGGATATGAGAGTGAGTATATTTTTAGCTTTAACGAGAAAAGCGAAGTAGTCGTTATTACCGATAAGGACAGCGAATCGGTATTCTATTGTAATGTAGAGAAATAAAAAAAGCCTCCCCTTGCGGGAGGTTTTTTGAATCATTTATTATAGACTAGCTTCGACGGCCGCCCAAGTGGCATCGTCATTATCGGCCGGAATTACAACCGTGACCTGATCGCCAACTTTTAGGCGAAAATATGTGACGGATGCATAGAGGATTTTGAATTCCTTGCCGTTTACCTCGACGAAATATTGATCATCGTGGCTAGTAAGCGTACCGATGACAGTCTTGCGCTCGACGGGGCCAATCTGCTTATACATGAATTTGCCACTTTCGCCGATGGTAAGCTTGAGAATATCTCCCTCAACGAGCTTAGACTTCGAGGCATAGTTTGCGGGGACTGGATAGTTTTTGCCGTCTGGACCAATCATAATCTGGCCATCAAAAACGCCCTCGACAATCTTGCCCTCTGGACTGTCGATAACTGTGCTAGCTGGCGCTGTAATGATATCGCCATCGCCAAGCATCGACGTTAATAATTCTTTTGCTGCGGATAAATTAGTCTCTGCTTCCGTAAGAAGACTGCGCAACCTTTTTATTTGTTTTTCTGATATTTCAGACATACCTCGCATCCTGCCTGTGTTAGTTTTACTAGTTATATATTATATTTTTAGCTAGTACTTGTCAATGTAGTAAATCGCGGGTTTTCCACAGAATTTACAGAGGTGAACGTCAAATTGTTGTATTTTTTACCATTGACTTTTTGTTTATGCTTTTATTTGGTCGTATATAATGCCAACAACATAGCTGCACGGTCACCGAAGAAAAATTCTATGATAGAAAGCGCATTAAATACTAGAGCGACCGCGGCCATTTGCGTGTCTCCAATAGCAACGAAGGCGGTAATTACTAAGGACACGATATAGAATAGAGTATTGATTAATGTACTCTCCATTGAAACGTAAATTTTGTAACGATTTAAGAATGAGTAATGAATAGATGCGCCAATGGCGGCGCCGAGAATTGGGCCAACGAGACTACCCGTAAGGGGGATTTGTGAGAATAGATTGATAAGAATAAGGCGTAGTAAAAGGCCTGGGATATATGTTGCGATGATGAATTGCCGGCATTGGTCTGATGGGACTCGGCGTAGCTTCGTTTTATTAGCTGCTTTATATAACGCCAAAACTGTGTAGATGATTGCAACCGGGCAGATGACATTAAAAGCCATGAAATCTATTATTTTATTACCGAGGCTTGCAAAGATTCCGCATATCATAATAATGCTCGATATGATTTGAATTATATAAGCGGCGATGATTGCCTGCTTGAGATCTGTGTCCTCGACATCCTCGATTTTTGCTCGACTGGCAATTTGAGTGCCCTTTTCGGCGCGGTTATGCCAGAGTTCGTCCTCGACTTCTTGGGTGATAGATTTTGCGTCTGGGTACAATTGATTATTATTCTCGGCGGCAATTTCTTCTTTGATTCTGTCGCGAAGTTCTGTATCGTCGAGAGTTTGGGACTCTTGAAGCTTTTTAGCAATTTCTTCTTTACGTTCGGCGCGTTTCTTCTGCTCTTCCTCGGCGGCTTCTTTTTCTTTAGTCTTACGCTCGGCGCGCTCTTTCTTTGTGCGTTCGTGCATTTCGGTGGCAAAGTCGGCGTCGATTTGGAAATTTTTTGGACCAGTTGTACCTTTAGCGGCGGCCTGCTCGGTGTTTTTATCATCGCCAAAAAGAACTCCTTTGGCGACCCGTTGCTCGATAGCGGGACGATCATCTGTCTCTGCCAAGTCGTACATACTCGAAGAGACATTCATGGCTGCCGGTTGTTTTTCGTCCTCGAGTTGGGCGGTGGTCTTTTCTTCTGTCTCTGTCGGTTCTGGAGTGGTGAGTAGCCTGCCTTTTGTCATACTGCTTATAGTTTAGCATACGAATACACCAAAAAAGCGACCTCTTTGAAAAAGTCGCTTTTGGTAACATTTTGGCTATAATAGTTTGAACTTAAGCGAGTTCGACGGTTGCGCCGGCGTCTTCGAGAGCTTTCTTCATAGCCTCGGCTTCGTCCTTTGCAACTTTTTCTTTTACGGTAGCTGGAGCGCCATCGACGATAGCCTTAGCTTCGCCAAGACCAAGACCGGTAGCTTCCTTAACAGCCTTGATAACTGCAATCTTTTGTGCGCCAGCATCTTTAAGAACGACGTTGTATTCGCTCTTCTCTTCAGCGGCAGCGGCACCAGCATCAGCTGGACCAGCGGCTACAGCAACAGCGGCAGCAGCAGGCTCAATGCCATATTCATCCTTAAGGATAGTTTTTAGCTCGTTAACTTCGAGGACGGTGAGCTTAACCAATTCCTCTGCTAGTTTTTTAACATCAGCAGCCATGTTAGACTCCTTTATTCGTTATTGGTTGATAAATATACGCGATAGCGTGATTAATTGGTTGCTTTGTCGGCAATGCCGTCGAGCAAAGCGTGCAAGTTGCCGGAAAGACCGTTGGTAACATCGTTGACTGGGCTGAGGAGCATATCTACAACTTGGCCAATGAGTTGGTCTTTGCTTGGAAGATCGGCAAGTGCTTTTACTTCTGTCTCGCCAAGAGCGGCACCTTCGCCACTGAATGCGCCTTTTAGCTCGAGGGCGTCATGTTCTTTCGCAAACTTTGCGAGAACCTGTGCTGGAGCGACTTCGTCGTCGTTAGAAACGGCGTAAAGTAGCTGACCTTCGAGAGCGCTAGTGTCGGTGTCTTTGTAAACCGCAATATTGCCCATAGCGACACGGACAAGACGGTTCTTGACGATCTTAATTTTGACATTATTCTCGCGCGCAGCTTTGCGAAGTTCTTGCATTTCTGCGACCGTGAGGCCTTGATACTTTGCAAAAACGGTCATCTTAGCGTCGCTGAGAAGCTCGTTTAAGTCGGCAACCAATTGTTGTTTCTTATCTTTGCTAATTGCCATAGATAGAAATCTCCTTTTGGTATTAATTTGGTAGCCAAAATGTTAAGGTTTTCGTCACCAATAATACAAGAAAATGAATCTCCTCGGCGGCATTATTAAACCCGTCTGGGTCGCCGCTGTCTTTGGTAACTAGGATGTATTATAGCAATTTTTTGCGGATTTTACAAGTGCTCTATGCGTGCTTGCGCTTTGTTTTTTGCCTATTCGAAGTTGTCCAAGATTTTTGTATAACAATTTTCTTGTTAGACTCATGCTTTTAGTGTCGTTGGCGATGTTTTAATGTGTTGATATGTTTAATCATAATGGTGAGATTTATATTAGTGGCCGCGCGATTTGTGATGCATTGGGCATTTCGCGTCAGCAATTTAATTATTATTGTCAGAAGTATTTAGGAACCCCATTGATGCGACGAGTTTGAGGATATACCAACGTACGTATTGGCAAAAGATGGCGAAAAAAGTACGCGTATCATTATTCGGTGCTTTTCTTTTTGATGATTGCTTTTCGCACTAATTCCCCGCGTGCGCAGACTTTTCTAAAGCTATTTTACGAGCATTTTATGCGTACAAGAAAGTATGACAAAAATATTCTGATTGACGAGGCAGAACTACTGTTTATGTTGTAAAAATATTTTATACAACGTGGCATGGTTGCGAGAAAAAGTGCGAGTACGACGTGGCATGGTTGCGAGAAAAAAGTGCGAGTACGGCGTGACGGACTATTACGGGTGGGGTTGCAGAATTAATGAAAAAACAAGTAAAATTGGTTCAATGATTAAGATTATTGCGGGCGGTAAGAAGCATGCGAGCTGGTTAAAAGAAGCTTGCGATGAATATGAGAAGCGTCTTCGGAAACCATGGACAATTGAGTGGCAATTTATAGACGAAGAAAAGCTGACGGAGCGCGTAGCGCGCTTTAATAAAGACGACTTTGTTGTATTACTAGACGAGAATGGCGAGATGATGAGTTCGCCGAGATTGAGTCAATCATTGAAGGTTCAGCTAGAGAATGGGCGCGATGTGATAATTGTGATTGGTGGCGCATTTGGGCATTTTGCGCCAGAAGTGAAGGCTCGGGCAAACTTGATTTGGAGTCTATCGAAATTAGTCTTTCCGCACCAGATTTGTCGACTAATCGTGACGGAGCAAATTTATCGGGCGCAAGAAATATATCTAGGGCATGCGTATCATCATGAATAAAGATGATGTTTTGATCTCGTATAAGGATATTAACCGCAAGAAAGACGCGTTGTGGCGATTGTTAGAGGAGGAGGCCTCGCTTGCAGACATTAATAAATTTTTGATTGATAATTTTCGGGTTGTTTTTGATGTGAATTTCTTGATTGGCTTCAAGGCGTACGACAATTATAAAAAATTATTCAAAGATTTCGACGATGAAATGAAGCTAGAATTATTACGGCCACTTTCGCGACGGCAATCGCAGTGCGCCGAGGCGCTATTTAGCGGTCTTGTGGACGCGAGAGAAAAGATTGGGCGTTTTTGGGATTTTCTAGATGACAATGAGCGATGCGGAACAAAACATTACCTAAGTGTGGCAGAAATTGGCGTATTGTCGGCAATCTATGAGAGGGCGCTAATAGCGACAAGTTAAAATAATTATTATATAATATGGAATATGGCGAATATTTTTGATTATGTAGAGAAATATGGCAACTTGCGTTTTGAGGATAAAGCTTTTACTGAGGTTGATAATCTAGTTTTTTCGCAGTTGGCATATTTGGATTTTACGCACACCAGAATTAATGAGAACTGTCATACTCTTGAGGAGATTGGTCGAGAATATTTGCGTCGGATTTCGTATAAAGACGCGCGTCGATTGGGGATTGCGATTGGTGTCGCTTATCAGCTGATGAATGCGATTGTTGAGAAGGAGCGATATCGCAACTTGGTGGTGTCTGATTATATTTACGACACGAGTCGCAATATGCAGTTTAGTGCAATTACTTTTCACATAACACGAGGTTTAAACTATATTGCATTTGAGGGAACTGATCAGCTTATTAGCGGTTGGCGTGAAGATTTTGAAATGGCGTGGTCCTTCCCTGTTCCATCGCATATAAAAGCGACAGAATACCTAAACGAACATGTTAGTTTCTTTGGGCCGAAAGTTATTGTGGGCGGACATTCCAAGGGTGGTAATTTAGCATTGGTAGCTCCGATGTTTATGAATCGGCTAAAATATCAACGTATTTTGAGAATCTACAATAACGATGGCCCTGGCTTGCGTCGAAAAGAATTTGAGTCGAAAGAGTACGAAAGAGTTAGAAAGAAATACGTACACATTATTCCGCATTGTAGCATTGTGGGTGTGATGATGCGCAATAGCAATTACCGCGTTGTTCAATCCGATAAAGAAAACGTCCTGGGGCATTCTTCGGCGACGTGGCAAGTAGTTGACGATCATTTTAAACGTGCGAAGAGATCTGAACATAGCTTGGAAATTGAGCGTCGTTTGTGGTCGTGGCTAGAAAAGCATGACGACGCTGATCGGAAAAAGGTAACTGACGCGGTGTTTGGCGTAATAGAGGGATGCGACGTTTTGGACACGATGTCGATGATGAAGTTTCGCAATATCGTGAAGATTATTCGTTCGGCAAATGACTTAGATAAAGAAAGTAAAGATTTAGTGCTTGGGCTATTTCGCGAAATAGCATTGAAAAAATAAAAAACGTCGGCCGTTTGTGGCCGACGCGATGTTTGGGCTTTGACTTTTACCACTGTCTCTGATTGAGATAGCAGTTACGATATCGGTTGTAGAGATTGTGAACACTCGACTCTTCTTCGCCCAGGTCGAGTGCTCCGATTCCGCTAAGCTCATGCATGAATGCGTAGAGCTGGCGAGGATCAACGTCGAGATAGAGCGGATAGAGATCGTAAGTTTCCATCTCTTCGTGCCCAAAGCTGTAGTTGTCAGCGGCCATAATTTCAACGTCTCTGATGTTCTCTGAGTTCATCCTGTAGATGTCGTATACGTATACTTCCTTGATTAAGTGGTGGTCGATATGCTCGGTCGATAAGTCGAGCAAGCCGGTTCGTAAGCGTGGATGAATTGCGGAGTAGGGATAGGCCACTATGTCAATTTGGTCTTTGGTAGGGTTGTTTAAAATGTACCCATTAAGCAACGAATCTTGTCCAATAATGACTATCCCTGTGTCTTGCCGCTTGGTGGAATGAAGATCGGTAAGACGTTCGGCGGCCTTTGCCATTAGTTTGTTGAGGCTATAGCGGTCATATGAATCATCCTTACTATACTCGATTCTCTCCCAGTTATTTGTTCCTAAGTCAATAATGCTACCCATTTTAAAAGTACACCCCCTTCCCGCTAGTTACATAGCGTTGGATCTAATAGTTATTTGGTAGCTATATTATACCGATTATTCGATATTTTTACAGTTATTCCACTGGAAAATGCCGCCAATTAAAATAATGGCTACGTATGCAATGAGGTACCATTGTGGTTGAGCGATGTTTAGAAGTAATAATGCGTTCGTAAGGACGAGTTGCGCTCCTTGGACGGAAGTAGCAATGATAACCATTGGCTTAATGAACCAAACGGCAATTACTCCAGCAACAACGCCGATAGCTACGCAGATGGTTGGTAGAGTCCAGTCGGTAGCTGGGCCGAAAGCATTCATAGCTGACATAAAGAAGGCAAAGCCGACTGATGCAAAAACGGCAATTTTTTCTACAGTCATACCAAACATACCTAGTACGAGGCCGCCAACTCCGCAGAGGATTAATTGCCACATTTCATCGGCAACGATTTTGTCGACGAATAAGGAAACGAGCCAGAAGCCAATCAAGAACCAGATAATTGTGATTGCAATTTTCTTCAGGCGATAGCCGAAAAATAGTAAAAATAGTCCTATGGCTAATCCGATTATTCCTGTTGGTATTTCCATGTGCCTCCTTTATCTTATTAGTATTATACCAATCGTAGCGAGAATGGTTGCAATAAAATGTGCGATGACGACGTGTCGGTTAAGCTTTTCGCGACCAAATTTAGGCCAAATGATAGAAAGTATGATTCCGAGTGCAAAAGTAAATATCAGCTCTAGAACATTGTAGGTGACAGATATCAAAGATGCGACGCCGATAATTAAGGCATAACGGCTCAGAAATTCGGCGATAATGCAAATGATTTGGTTAGTTCCCTCTGCGAAGAGGAACTGCCATTTTTTGCGCCGCCAGATGAATTTCATGCGTTGTTGCCAATCGGAATGGGTGGCGAATAAAATGACGTCTGATAAGCCTCGTCCTACGAGGAAGTAAAAGAAGACACTCGGAAAATCGTACTTTTCGCCGATACGAGTAGATAGGATGCCGCTAAGTGCCGATATGCAGGCATAGAGAGTGAAAAGAAGTGCGGCGTTAAACTCGATGCGACGGCTACGTGGTCGTTTTCGAGTAAAGATGATAATTGCTGGGGCCATTAGAATAATAATGAACGCAATGAGCTGTAACGACGTGATTGCTTCGCCAAAAATTAGCCAATCCGAAAAAAGATAAATAACGGGAATTAATTGATAAAAGACTGCGGCGGTTGTCGACTCTTCTTCTCTTAGAGCTAAGTAGTATGGGATTGAGGCAACGGAGCTGGCAATGCCGGATAAAAGTAAGAGAATAATATGGTCGATAGCGATGCTTTTGACGCCGAATGCTAATGGTATTATGAGTGCGAAAAATAGATAGCTAATACCGTTAAAAATCTTCATGGATTGTGGCTTTTTACCCTTAAAGATGACGTCAGTAATGTAGTTGTCGATAAATGCGCTGAAGGACCAAATTAGAGCAACGGCAATACATAAAAATAGCCACAACATATGGATTAATTATACATGAGCATTTTGTTTCTGTGTTACAATGTACTTATGTTAACGTGGGATACTTTATGAGTCTGTTTGGTGATTTTTTCAAAAAGCCTAAATCTGATGCTATATATGAAATTAAATCTCCGAATGGCCAATTGGATTGTGTATTTGTGCTCGATCATGGACAAATTTCTTACTTTGCAAAAAAGAATGACAAAGTTATCCTGCGCAAGTCGCGCTTAGGTCTAATTCTGAAAGATATGACTCCGATGACGGATAATTTTGCCGTAATTCGGGCTTATACGCGCACGGTTGACGATGTTTGGAAGGCGGAATGGGGCGAGCAGCATGTAATTCGTAATAACTATAACGAAACGGCGATTTATCTTGAGGAGTACGAAAAGCCAAATCGACTTTTGACCTTGCGTTTTCGTGTTTACGATGATGGGTTTGCTTTTCGCTATGAAATACCTGCTCAGCCAGAGATGAAAAATATGGCCGTAGCCGATGAGTTGACGGAATTTTCTGTTGATACAAATTCGCGCTCGTGGAGTATTCCTGCATATCAGCCAGATCGCTACGAGTATGATTACGTGGAGCATCCGGTTTATACGTTGACCGATTCTGTGCATACACCTTTGACGATTCAATCTACCTCGGGGCACTTTTTGGCGATTCACGAGGCGGCGCTCTATAACTATGGTGGAATGACGATAAAGCTGAATGGTGCGTCATTGAAGACGGATATCACGCCGCTTTCGGATGGTATGAGGGCTTATGTTGAGTTGCCATTCTCTACTCCGTGGCGCATGGTGATTGTTGGAAATAATGCCTTGGATTTAATCACGTCTCGCATGATGTTGAATTTGAACGACCCGCCGCGGGATGACTTTTCATGGGTGGAGCCAACGAAGTTCTTGGGTATCTGGTGGGCGATGTATGTTGGCGAATGGACGTGGGCGCCGGGCGATCGTCATGGTGCGACCACCGAACACGCCATGCAATATATCGACTCATGTAAAGATCTTGGTATCTCTGCCCTGCTAATTGAGGGCTGGAATGATGGCTGGGAGGGTGACTGGCTTGAAAATGGCGTGAACAATAAATTCATGGAAGCTACGCCAGATTTTGATTTGAAGGTAGTGTCGGACTACGGTCATGCCAATGGCGTAGAAATAGTTGGCCACCATGAGACGGTTGGTTTTATCGATAACTACGAGGAACAGCTCGAGGATTCCTATAAGTTCTTAAAACAATATGGTATTCGTTATATTAAGTCTGGTTATGCTGGCTCGAAGATGACGATTAATGGTCGTCGCGAATTTCACCATTCGCAGCTTGGCGTGTTGCACTATCAGCGCGCTTTGGAGCTGGCGGCTAAATATCACATTATGCTTGATGTACATGAACCGATTAAATCTACTGGTATTGAGCGCACTTGGCCGAATTTAATGACCCGTGAAGGTGCGCGCGGGCAGGAATATGAGGGTGGCGCATTATCGCCTTCGCACGCTTGCTTCTTGCCGTTCACTCGTTTATTGGCTGGCGGCATGGACTATACGCCAGGGATTTTGGATGTAGGAAACTTCTCAAAACGTATTGCTTCTACGATTGCTCGTCAGTTGGCTTATTATGTTACGATATATTCTTCGATGCAAATGGCGTCAGATCGTCCGCAGATATATGAGATGAAGTATCCTGATTTGTTTGAGTTTATTCGCGATGTGCCGCTTCGTTGGGAGCGTACCTTGCCGCTATTGGGCGAGATTGGCCATTATTATGTCGTGGCGCGTCAGGCTTGGGAGTCTGATGATTGGTATATAGGTGGCGTTACGAATGAGGAAGGTCGTCGCGTAGAGTTATATGTAGATTTTCTTGAGCCAGGAATTAATTATATTGCAACTGTTTATCGAGATTCTGACGATGCGCATTATCGCGATCATCAGCTTGGATATGTGATAGAAGAAAAGATTGTACGTAATGGCGATCGTCTAGAGATGTATATTGCGCCAGGCGGCGGTTTTGCGATTAAATTGCAGAAGCAGTAAGATTGCGTTGTTTGTGTGCTGTTTTTTGAGCTTCTGCGGCCATGTCCGGGAAAATCGGACATTAAAAATGACGGATTACCAGGGGTGGACGCTGTGAGGATTTTGTCTATTATCTGTTATTGCTTCTTAAGCAGTGTCTGAATTCTTTGGACATAACGATATAGTCGTATGAGAAACGTTTATACATGAGTACGCCAATAAGTTAATATTCATGCTTGGGTGATATGTATAAGGAAGAATAATATTAAACCATGAAGCATCAATTATATGAGATTTATATCAGTGGGAGAGGTATTTGCGATGCGTTGGGCATTTCGAGGCAGAAGTTGCAATATTATGTAAAGAAATATGCTCATACGCAAATTGGTAGATGAGTTTATGGGCGTTCGAATATGTATAATCCGCGCAGTGGAAAGAAAATATACGTAAGGCACTATAGTCTTTTGCTTTTGTTTGCGATTGCCCTCTCGGTAAATACGCCAAAAGCGGAAAGGATAATTGATGTGTTTTATAACAAATATTTAATATTCGCAAGACTAAAGCGGGATTTTTATATTGATGACGTGGGGTGCTTAGAAAAAATAACGGGTGAACGTTGGGCGGCGACGCATAGTGCCGTGAGCGGCGCGCCGATATTTCACAATATTAACGGCTGATGTTAATAGATACGACAGTATCGTAGCCGAAGCGGGCGCGTACTTCATAGCCTTGCTCGCGAAGAGCGGCTTTTTCAGAGTCTGTTAGCGTGGCGCGTCCGGAGTTTTTGATGGAGATTTTGATGTTTTGCGAGTCGGAAGCTTCGGCTAGCGTGATTTTGTCGCCAGCTTTGCAGTTGCGCAAGGCGCGCCTAATCTCGGATTCGAGGAAGTTATCGACTGGTGACGCGTCGCGGATATTGACAGTGAGATCTTGAATGTCGAGGTTGACGGAAATCTTTTGGCGCTCGCAGCTGGCCAGCAGTTTTTTATAATGCGGCTCGAAGATATCTATAAAGTGTGGCATTAGGCAGCCTCTCCAAGATTTGGCGGAGTAAGATTGACGTACTTAGCGTCCCAAGCGGGATTTGCGGGATTGTGCGTGTTGTCGTAGGGTACGCCGTCGGCGAGATCGTTGGCAATCTCTAGAATTAGGTTCTTTTGCTCGATATGGTCTATGTAGTATTTAGGAATAGTACCGATGCCGTAGCGTGCGCCCATGATGTTTCCGGCGATTATGCCAGTAGAGTCGCTATCGCCGTCGTGGTTGACGGCAGAAACTACTGCATCAAAGAAGTCATCTTGGTGACGGAGGCAACAATAGATTGCTATGGCGACGGCCTCTTCGGCTACCCAGCCTTCGCCGATGGAGCGGATATTTTCGCTGTCGCGAGATTTATTGCGTGATAGCTCGAATGATTTGCGCATGATTTTCATGAAGTCGTTTTGATACTGTACGTGGAAATTCTTTGTAGTGAATTGGTTTGTAAACTCGAAGGCAACGTGGAGTTGGTTGGAGAAGTTGCGAGTTGTGTCGCGCATGATTTCGTAGTAGAGTCCGCCTAGGAAAGCGGCTGAGATGATAGCGAGTGGATGCCCATGTGTGAGGGCGGCGGATTCTGCTGAGACCTGAATGGCATCATTAATATTTTGTGCAATCAGGCCAATAGGCGCGACGCGCATAGTGGTGCCGCAACCTTTGCTTTGATTGATCGGTTTTTGGATAGTGCCTTGCTCTTCGTGGCTGAGCGATTCTATGCAGGTGAAGCCTGGCGCGCGACGATGATTCATGGCGGGGACTTTATCGATCCATGAGATGTTTTGATTGTCGGCTTCGAAACCGTTTTGAGTGCGATACCAATCGTGGTATGCGCGGCGGATACATTCGGTCGGAGTGGGCGCTTCGCCGTTGAGGGTGCCATGTGTATTGCGCCATAGTAGGGCGTTAGCAGTAAAAAGCATCATTTGGGTGTCGTCAGAAAAAATGCCATAGTCGTCGGCAAAAGTGGTATATTCTCGCTCTTTGATATTGCGCGTAAATTCGCATTGATAGCCTAGCGCATCACCAATGGCGCCGCCCATTATGCAGCCAAGAATGCGATCTTTTGTGCTAATGCCAGTAGTATCCATTAGCATTATTATACACTAAACGCCGGGAGAATAGGACTTCAGAAGTTTGCGATGGCGCTTATAATGGGGGTCATGTTCTTCGACTTCAGCCCAAAATTCGGCCGAATGATCCATGTGATTAATATGGGCTAGCTCATGCAGGATTACGTAGTCGCGAAGTGGCTCTGGAACTTTCATTAGCCCGATATTAAGGGAGATTGTGCCACTAGAGGAGCGACTACCCCAACGCGTATTGGCGTGAGAGAGACGAAGGCTGGAGTAATGGTAGCCGTATTTTTCGGCCCAAAAATCTAGCCGGTATGGTAGATAATCTTTGGCCTTTTTAGCTAAGATTTTCTTTTGGGCGTCACGCGCGCGTTGGGTGGCGGGGTCTTTTAGGGGTAGTTTCTCGCGGATCTGTTTACGCGATGCGTTCAGCCAGCGTTTTGCCAAAAAAACAGTAGTATGTTTTGGACCAGAGATGGTCAATTTTCCAGAAGTAGAGACGGAAAATTTAGGATTTGTCGCCCAAGCGCTTCTGCGAATGATTACTTCGCCAAATTCAGGATCATTGAAAGTCATTGGCTATTTTGTGTTGCGTTTGCGGTCGGATAGGCCGGTAAGAACATTTTTACACTGGGTCTGGAAAGTATGCTTGCCAGAGATGACGAGCGGGCGCTCGAGCTCCGAAGGGGCCTCAATCTTTTTGTATTGTTCGGCAAGAGCGGATTTGGCATCCTCAAGCTTTTTGTATTTGTGACGCATGCGATGTTTGATTGCGTTAAGATCCGTTTGCACCCAGATGAGGATGGGCCTATAGCCAGCTTTGGCGAGTAGGTCCTTGATTTCATTTCGTTGTTTTTCGGTATCGAGCCCTCCTTCTAGGACGAGCGTCTGTTTGCATTTCGTCAATTGCTGAATAAGAACCATTGCGAGCTTGCGGGTAAGCTTGTATTCGTCATGGAGTTCAGATAGATTGAGGAATGGCGCGTTAAAACGAGCGCTGAATTGCTCTGCGAATGTAGTTTTGCCACTCATTGGCGCACCGAAAACTAAGATAGCGTAAGGTTTCGACTTCCCATTCATAAGATAAGTTTACTCTATTGGAGTTATTTTCGCAAACTTTTTACTTTAATATACGCTACGCATGTAGAATTAGCCGTTTAAAATCATGCGTGGGTTAGTTTCGAGCAACTCCTTGAGTTCGCCGGCGGTGTAATATCTGAGAAGTTTTTGCCGCGCTTTGCTGATTTCGGAAAAATCGCGTACACGGTGCGTGTCGGTGCCGAAACAGAAGATAAGCTTGTCTTTGGCAAGTTTTTTAATGATTTTTTTGGAACGTCGTCCGTATTGGCCAATAATACTGCCAAGGTTACACTGTAGAAGAATCCCCTGTTCTGTGAGGTCGTAGATTTTTTTGTAGTTCTCGTGATAACTATGATAGCGCTCGGGGTGAGCTAGGATGACGTTCCAACCCTCATACTTGAGGCTAAGAAGAATGTCTTCATAATCCTCGTATTCGCCACTCATGGGCAATTCGACTAAGATATAATTGCTGTCGTCGAGAGGGCTGATAATCTTGGCCTTTAGTAGTTTACTAATATTGCGATCGATATAGATTTCGTTTCCAAGGTTCAAGGAAATGCGTAGACCCGCTTCGTCGGCCTTTTCCTGTAGCATGCGATATAGCTTTAGATTGACGCTGCGCGGGCTAACGTAGGTAGAGTCTGCTACGTAATGAGGCGTCAATATTACGTCCGTCACGTCTTGTTCGGCGAGTCCTCTCAGAATAGCAAGCGATTCGTCAAAATTACGAGAGCCGTCGTCGATGCCTGGTAGGATATGAGAATGAACGTCGATCATTGTATTCTAGTATATTTCTTTGTGGGGGTAGCTGCCGCCGTATGGCTTGTTCGTGGTGCAGGCCTTGTGCGCATAGTTTCTTTTGGCAAAGCTGGCTCCTTTGGATGGGTGGTTTCTTTTGGCCGAGCTGAAACTTTGGTGGGCTCAGCTGGAATTTTCGGCTCTGGTTCGATTTCTGGCTCGTCTTGTATGACAGGAGCTTGCATATGGGCTGTTTCGTGAGATTCTTTCTCGCCATAGTATCCGTAATAGCTAGCAGTCTTTTTAGTGACATTATTCATGACGACGCCAGCAATAGGCGCATTGACCTTTTCGAGGGATTCTTTGGTGCTTTGTAGGATATTCTTCGGCGTATGGGCATCCTTGGTAACAATAAGAACTTCGTCGACAAGCGTAGACATGATGATAGAGTCCGTGACGCCGTTGCATGGGGCGCCATCGAAAATGATGATATCGAAGCGTTCTTTTAGTTTGGCAATAAGGGCGGAATTCTTTTTTGAGTCTAAAAGTTCGCTTGGGTTTGGCGGATATGCGCCACGCGTCATTACGCTGAGATTTGGAATTTGGGTGCGTTGGATGTATTTGGTGTATTTGAGGATATCGTCGGCCAGTAAGTGGCTGAGGCCGAGTGTATTTGGCAGTTGGAAAATCTTGTGGAGACGGCCTTTACGTAAGTCGCAGTCGACAATCAATACCTTCTTGTTGTTTTGGGCGAAGCTGATGGCTAAGTTGGAGCTAACGAAGCTCTTGCCTTCGCCAGCTAGCGAACTAGTGACAAGGATTGTCTTGAAGCCATTATCGACACTACTGAATTGGAGGTTAGTACGAAGGGCTTTGATGCTTTCGCTGACGGCAGATTTGGGATATTTTTCAACCATGAGCTCATCGGTGCTGCTGCGGCCGCGCTGGTTGGTCTTAATATCGGATTTAATAATCTTGCCCGCAATTGGCAGGTTGATTTTGCGTTCTAGGTCTTCACTGTATTTTACGGTGTCGTCAAAGTAGAAGATAATAAAGGCGATGGCTACTACGCCAAAAATTGCAACAACGGCGGCGATTAGCAAGTCGCGTTTTAGAGTATTGTTGCTAGGCTCGCCGGGCAGTTGAGCGACTTCGTAAGGACGTACGTTATCGATGCCGGTGAGCTCGGTGATTTCTTTGGCGAAAACTTCGGTAGTTTTGTCGGCAATCCGTTGGGCGTTTTCGGCACTCGTATCGGATACGGTAATTTTTAGTACCTGCGTGTCGGTAATATTGGTTACTGTGATATTTTTGGCCAAATCGTCGGCACTATATTCGAGATGAAGGGAATCGATCACCTGTTGGAGAACGAGGCGACTCTTGACGAATTCACTATACGTAGCGGCGAGTTTTTGGTTGACGTTGACGTCGTTTAAGGTGGCGCTAGAGTTTGAATTGTCGTTATCTTGCGCGAGAAGCACCTTTGTATATGTGCTATACATCGGGGTTTTTAGTTGAGTATCAAAAATATATGTTCCGCCTAAGGCGAGAATTGTTACGATAATGGTTGGTATGATGAACTTTTTGAGATATCCGAGGAAATCTTTTAAGTCGATTTCTTCCATGTAGTATTATGCCCTTTTTTGATGTAGCCGCGAAAAATGCGGTTTTTACTTTTATTTAACTATATTATAGCATAATTGCAATTATTAGACAAAGGTGTAACAAATTATTTTGCGGTTAGATAATCGTTGATTTTCTTTTGAGCATTAGTAATTGTATTAACGTTTGGTTGCATGACGTATAGTAATTGGGCGCCCATCGAATAGGTCGGCATCATGGCGCCAGTACCATCGAGTGAGATACTTTCGACTTTCCAGGTGCGCAGTTCGGAAAGCTGATAACGCGCAAAAGAAGTTATTTCGTCAAAAGAGAGTGACGATTCGAACGAATCTTGGGCGCTTTCAAGAATTTTAGAATAGCGAACGAGGTAATGCGGGTCGGAGATTTTTGCAATCAAGGCGGTGATGATTTGTTGTTGATTTTGACCACGATGGCGGTCGCCGGATGAGTATGAGTAACGTTCGCGAGCATATAGAAGCGCACATTCGGAGTTGAGGTGTTGATTGCCTTGTATGAAGGTACAATTGCTGCGCTTGAAGGCGGTGTCGGAATAGATGTCGATACCATCAACGGCGTCGACGACTTTCGTAAGTGTAGTAAAACCAACTTTGATAGTGTAGTTTATTTTGATATCGAGAAGATCTTCTATGGTGGTTTTACTCATGTCGATACCATAGATGCCGGCATGGGTCAGTTTGTCTTTTGTGCCAGTGGTGCCATGAAGTTGAACGTAATAGTCGCGCGGGATTGATACGAGGAGGATTTTGAAATCTTTTGGATTGACGACGGCGAGAATATTAACATCACTGCGTGCAGTTTCGGTAATGGCGCCGCGTGAATCGGAGCCGGAAATATAGAGGATAAATGGCTCGGTTGTGACGTTTACGGGTTTGCGATTGTCTGGCGCATCCATGCGAACTTCGAATTCGTAAATTGAGGTGCTTTCGTCGACAAACTTATTGTCGGCCTCTTCGAGGAAATCGAGGTAACTTTGGTTAATGACAATGGCGGCAACGTCAAAATCATAAATTGCGGCAATCATGGAGCCGATTTCGGAATATTCTTTAGCTTTAAAGTCGACGGCGTTTTTTAGGGCTTTTTGGGTATTACTGAGGTTTGGGTTGGTGTTGAGGAGGCCAATATGCTGACGGGAGAGCTGCGAGATTTCTTTGTAACTGCTATTTTTGAGGACACGAACTTGATAAGTTTGAGTCTCATAATGCGCTCCCGTAACCTGCTCGACAAAGTTGATGGTTTGGCGGGCGTATTTGTAGCCAAACGAGCCGGCAACAATTAGCGCGATTGCGATAATGGCGCAGACAATTTTAATAATAAGCCCTGCGTGCTTGCTGATAACTAATTTATATACGTTAAAACAGAAGATGCCGATGAGCACGATTAGTACAGCGAAGAATTGCCAGCTTTGTAGAAGGTTTAGCTTTGCTAATGCTACTAGTAGGAGGCCGTTAGTAATAGCTTGAGCGGCAAGTAAAATACAATATACAACTTTTAAGCCACCGCGAGGAGTGCCCTCTTCGGAAGCATGCTTGTGGTGGGCATGCTCTTTTGTTCCCTTTGTTTTTGTCATGAATACTATTATTACATTTTTTAGCCTTTGTCGCAAATTAGCGCGAGCAGTTCGGGCTATGATTGGTCGATGAGATTTAAGTATTGTTCTAGGCACCAAACGAGCCAACGCTGGTCGCCATTCATAGGGTCGACACAATGTGGCCAGAATTCTGGACGAGTTGGACCTTGCCAATCTTTGAACCACTCATTCATTGGGCGTGGCATTGGTGTTTTTGGCGGTGCTTCAAAGCCTGGATAGAGTTTAGCGAAAACTTCACGAATGATATATTTGTTCTCGCCTTTGCGAATACGTGCGAGGTCGAGCGGTTCGTCTAATACGGTATACGAATATGGCAGGAAATGTTCGATGCCGGCCGTTTCGCAAGCGTTGTAATAGGAATTAATTGCTTCTTTGATGAAGGGACCGTTATCAAATTGATGCACATCAACCATACCATCGTGGGTGCATTCGTGCACTGGATCGAGGATGAGCTGGCTTTCTTTGAGGGCGGCGTATGGTTTGACGTAGGCGTAACGGTCGATAAAATCTCCAACGGTCCAATCTCGGGAAAGTAGCATGCTAAGGCCGCCGTATTTTAGATCGGCGCTTTCGCCGTAGATTAAAACGTCGACGCCGTCTTTCCTGGCTTGCAGGCCAGCTTTGTACATTTGGACTTCGATAGAATGAAAAGGCATACCTTTATGCTTGAGGAGGTCTGGAGTTAGTTTTTCAAAGTCTTCCCAGTAGATTTCGACAATGCGATGATCTAGGCCGCAAGTTTTAGCATGCATGGCGGCGCCGGGAGTTTCATCCGTGACTTCAACGCCGGGTACTACGCATTTAAAAGTATAGGCGATGGTGCCTTTGGGGAGAAATTTTGCAAGAATAGCGGAGTCGATACCGCCAGATAGGCAAAGTGCAACCTTCTTGCCACTTGCGACAATTTCTTCAACTTGTTGCTTTAGGGCATCGTGGAGCTCGTCGGAATTATGCACCTTAAAGCGAGGTTTGGGCGGCATATGAGTGTTGCGCGGGTATTTATTGCTGAAGGTTTTCTTTGGGTCGATGATAGTTCGATACATTAAGTAGCTACTAGAACAATATATGCGGTCTTCTTGCATTTTTTAATCCTTTCTAACTTAAATCGCGTAAGTCTTGAGATTTTTTATTACGAACGGCGCTAAGTGCTTTATGAATTTGTGTACTGCTGATTCCTTGAGTGTATGGAAAATAGACGATTTTGATGCCAGCCTTAGCGAACTCTTCTTCGTATTTATTCCATTTTGCGGTATTGTACCAATCGTCGCCGACGAACATATAGCTAGCGCCAAGCTTTTGGCACATGCTGAGTTTGTCCATGTCGTGTTGCGGTACGACTGCGTCGACGTATTTGCAACTACGAACAATTTCGGCGCGATCTGCGTATGGAATCATGGCCTTTTTGCCTTTATATTTGACAAGTTCATCAACAGTTACGCCGACAACGAGTTTATCTACCATGCTTTTGGCGTTTCGGAGAAGGTTGAGGTGGCCGATATGGAATAGATCGAAAACTCCTGCCGTATAACCGATTATCATGAAACTATTTTAACATCGACTACTAAATTCTTTGCATGAAAAAAGGGGGCTCGCAATGAGCCCCCGTTGGGGTACGTGGAAGCCCAAGTACTAGCCGGACGTGGCTTTACTTGATCTCTGCGGAATAAGTTACGTCGTCTTCTTCTTCCTGCCAGAGCATGATCGAAGTGACAATTCCGAGCCGCTGCGGACCAAGCTCATAAAGAAGCTCTTCGTCGTCCATCATGACGATAATCTGTTCCGCGAAATAGACGCCCTTGTCCATGAGGAACTGGCGCTGGGCTGCCGTCAGCGTGATGACATACTCGAGAGGAGTGTATTCATATTCATCGTCCTCTTCTTCGGGTTCCTGATTGACGCACGCTTCGCCGCAGGCGGGATTCGGGTTGTCTGCGGGTACGTTCTCCTGATCTTTGGCATCGGGCGTTTTGGCATCCGGCGCTTTTTCGCCGCTCATCTCGCAATAATCAGGTTCGTCGCAGTAGTCGTCGTACTGAGGAGCCATCATTTCTTCCATGGTGTCAGTAATCGCGGTACTGACAATGGCACTGTGCATGGGATCAGTGCTGGCGAAGACGGTGCCAGTGCCGCCCTTTGCGAGCGCTTTTTTGATGGCTTTCTTGATCCACTTTTTCTTGTGCGTAGTTCCTGTAATAGCGTAGGTAATTACTGCCATAGACATTTCCTCCTTTTCTTGAAACTATGGCGTTGATGTGTGCCTGCCGTCGGCTGGTATTTCAGCCGCGAAGTAGAAAGGTCGAGTACTGACACTTCTGCTTCGCAGCTGAAAAGCTTTCACGTTAAGGTGCGATTAACAACGTTTATTATGGCACAAAAATTAAGTTTCGTCTAGTGTGCTTTTTTCAAGAAAAACCCCGCAGCTGAGTGCGGGGTGAACCATTACGATGCTCGTGGAGGCTTCAATATTTCTCGATTGCCTTTCGAATCTTTGCCGAGCAGGCGTCGCAGTAACATAACGTGCCGTCGTATAACGGGTAGTTGATGTTGTTCGTTGGGTTGTTTCGGTCTTTCTTTGACATGACACATGTATACATATCGTTGTCGCAGTGCTCTTTTACGCCAAGAAAATGGCCGAGGACATGCTTGATGCTGAAAGCCGCCAGATTGTCGCGCTCAAAGGTATTGCTGGCATCTCGAAGGGTTATCAGGGCGATGTTGCCGGAGTGGTACTCGAAGGATTCTCCTTTTTCAAAGTCCATTAGTTGCCCAGTGAAAATGATAAAAAAGTCGGATCGGGAAATTCGATTATTGCAAAAAGTGGAAAAGGACGAGACGGCGTCGCTGCTGTCGATGGTCCATTCACCTCTTTTCATGTAGAGGTTTCCGTTGCGTAAAATTTCGTGCGCATTGCGACGATCATCAATGATGCCGTTCGTGCCAATGAAGTGAAAATCGAATTTCTCTGGGAATACTTTTTCGACCTCTTCGCAGGCGCCTTTGAAGTCGACGGTGCCGTCGATATCAGGTGTCCACATGAGAGCTACGGTGATTTTTCTTGACATTCTTCACCTCCTGAAAAATGTACAACTGAAGTTTTTGGTTCCTAAAGTGCGCGCCAAAAATGGTTAGCCTTGTTATTATGAATATTTTTGAGCAAATTGTCAATTGAGGCGCGACGTCTATTGATGTAATTTTAGATACTGTAAAGTGTCTGCGATGGCATCTTCGATAGTTAACTGGGTTTTCCAGCCAAGCTCAGTATTCGCTTTGGCAGGATTAGCCCAAACGGCGCCAAGGTCGCCAGGGCGGCGGTCGACGATTTCGTAAGGAATTTTTTGGCCAGAAATACGCTCGAAGCTATAGATTAGTTCGAGGACGGAGTTGGCGGTGCCGGTGCCAAGATTGTAGATATTAACGCCTTTTTGCATATGTTTGAGGGCAGCAATGTGACCCTTGGCTAGGTCTACGACATGGATGAAATCACGTTGGCCAGTGCCATCTGGAGTATCGTAATCGTTGCCAAAGACTTTGAGTTTGGCGATCTTGCCTTGAGCAACGCGGATGATGACTGGCATGATGTTGTTTGGTATACCATTAGGATCTTCGCCGATGAGGCCGGAGGGGTGATTACCAATTGGATTAAAATAGCGTAATAGCGTGATTGATAATTCTGGGTGGCCAGCACTGACATCTTTGAGAATTTCTTCAATAAAGTATTTGGTACGGCCGTAAGGATTGGTAATGCCCTGCCCGGTCGTCATGGATTCAAAACATTCAGGGGACTCCTGCGTGCCATAGACGGTAGCAGAGCTACTAAAAATCAAGCGATTTACTTTATGCTCGAGCATGCATTTGATGATATTCAGCGTGCTAACGATATTATTGTGATGGTATTCGTACGGCTTGGATTGTGACTCGCTGACGGATTTTAGCCCGGCAAAATGCATGACTGCATAGTATTCGTTTGTTTGAAAAAGCTGGTCTAGTGCAGGTTGATTTAATAAATCTTGTTGGTAGAAAGCGGGCTTCTTGCCGGTAATTTCTGAAATTTTGTCTATGACAGAAGCTTTGCTATTGCAAAGATTGTCGATGATGTCGACGTCGTATCCGGCATTCAATAGTTCTACGACGGTATGCGAGCCAATAAAGCCGGTACCGCCAGTGACAAGAATCTTTTCCATATAGGCTATTATATCATGGCAAGAAAAAGCCTCCGTCGGTGTCGGCGGAGGCGCGCATTTAACAATAGTGACGCTCGTTGGCGATACATGATGGCGAGTCGCCACACCACATTCTGCCATTGCGAATAGTCTGTTTGCATTTTTCGCAAAAACCGCTGCGTCCTGCGCTTGCCTCGTAAAACTGCAGAATCGATTCGTGGCTGCTCATGGCCTGTGCGATACAGTCGGCATTGTCGCAGTGTAGCTTTCCCCTGCCAAGGTAAATACAACCCAGGATATACCTCAGCGAAACGGAGGCGGCTTCTTTGAGCTCCCTTTCTGTGCTGCAATGCTCCAGAGAAATGATTCCGGCGTGAGAATCAAAGTACGCGTACGGGCTGTCCTGGTTGCAAGAGATCTTCTGCTTCGTGAAGATGACGACGATTTCTCTAAGTTCGTGTATTTCATTGTGATCTGAGATTGTTGATGCGATTTTCTTGGCGTTGATTGTCCAGGTGTCGCGAATGAAGAGCGCATCGCGTAAGTTCGCATCGACGTCTTTGTAATCGAAAAAATTATCTTCGTTGCCTGCGAGGTAGAATTTCAGGCCGGGAAGTACTCCGATACACTCGGCGACTGCGGCCTCAAAAATAGGTCTGCACTGCTCGAGTTCCGAGGACCAGGCGATAGTTACGGGTCTTTGTCTTTCGTATGACATATTATTCCCCCTTTCAGTTACGAAAGCTACTTAGAAACGAACCGCCTCTAGAGAGGCTGAGTCTATTATAGAACGTATTTGCGGTTTCTGACTAGATGGTGTTGACGTATTTGAGTTTTTCGTCTGGAAAAAGTTGGTTAAATACATAAACAAATTGCTTGGCTGGATTTTTTGGTAGTTGGCTATAATTGACACTAGATAATTCGTCTAGGACGTCGCGAATAGTAAAGCCAAGTAGTTCCCAGTTGGTTTCTACGAAGTCGAAAACCCATGGTTCTACGGCGTTGGCGTAATCGTCGTTCGTGAATGCGTCTTGAATAATTATAGGGGCTTTATCGGACTCGGTTTTCTTAGTAAGTGCGGAAATAATGTGCTGGTATTTTTTGGAATTGGCAAATTTTTCATCCCAGCTATAGATGTTTTTTGCGCGATTTGCGTAACTGAATAATGTGATTGGCGAGCGTAATAGTTGCGTTAATTCTTCGCTGGGGCTAGTTAGTTTGGCTATTTTTTGATGCGGGTCGGAACATAGCCATTTGTATCGAAAATTGTCGCGGTTGATGGTCAGCTCGCGCATTTTCTTTGCGAGCATACCGATAAGAATGGCGGCAAAGGCAGGATAGGCGCCGTCGGGATTCTTTTTCCAGCCTTTTTGGGCGCGAACCAGCATGTCGAGGATGATTTTTTCGGCGTATTTGTAGCCACTTTTTAGCTCGATGCTTGGGCCGATTGGCAGGTATTTTTCGATGAATCGATGCGCATCTACGACGCCGTAGGCGTGGAGCGATTTACCAACGATTTCTAGGTCCGCAGGTACAATAAGGCGGACAAACGAAAGGTTTCTAATGATTGAGAGTAGAGACAACACACGTACGACGTCCTCGCCTTGTAACCTGTCTAGGTCGTCAATAATAACAAAAATGATAGCTTCGCTAGTGGAGTGTTCGTAATGATGGTTGATTTCGAGAATAATGTCGCTAGAAAGTAAATCGTTGGAGTTGTTCGATAAATTGAGGATGTAATTCAGAACGTTGACTTTTGGGTCGCCGTCAAAATTTTCTATAAGCGAGCTGAGATTTTCGGACTTTTTGATGCATGATTCGATCATAACGTCATTGATGGTTTTGAGAATATCGTTAACAAATTCGCCAATATTGCCACTATATTTGAATGCGGATTCGTAAATGTAGCGATTGCTAGCTTTGGCGCTTTCGTTGATGGCGATCAGTAGCGCAGTAGTCTTGCCAGAGCCCCATTTGGAGTTGATGCACAAGATGTTATTGTCTGCACTGCTATGATTGATGTACTGCGATATGGGCGTAATGCCTTCATTTATTAAGGCAGATATAGTATTGCGAGTTTTCTGATTGATTGGTCCTTTGCCATAGATGAAGCTGATGAGTTTTGCGCGGGTGGGCTGTGGCGATTTACTTCCCCGTCCTTTGAATAGCGCCAAGATGTATTTCTTGTCTCGAATAATAATGTCGGGAAAGATGCGCTTTTTAATCCTTGCCGACAAATATGCAGATACGGTAATAGTAATGACGCAGGTGGCTAAATAGAAATTGCCTTTCGTAATGGCTGGGGCGTTTAAGAATTTTGGGTAGATGGCTACGAAAATATTACGAACAGCATTAAAAAGACCGTAGGATATTTCTGAAAGCAAAACGAAGCTACAAATGAAAAATGCAACAATTATAACGGCGCCAGAAAATGGCATTCTGCGCTTAGTCTCATATGGCTTAGTGTAATTATTAGTACACTTTCGATGGTTGATTTGCGCCATTCATTAATTATAAATAGGATGCTTGCGGATGGAAAACATGAGCACGATAAATGCAATCTGAGTGAATAGCGCGACTGTGTTAAGTTTGGCACACTAACTTACTGCTTGACAAAAATACTATATTGTGATAGAATTATATTTGAGGTAACAGTTGGGAACCTAGTATCTGAACAGGAGGTGTTTAATGGCTTTTACAGAAGAAGCGGTGCGGAGCGCGATGCGGAGTAATGACGTTGCAACAATTCGGACCATAATGGATGCATCTATGGTTTTCAAGGGTGATAATGCCCCTTGTCTCTCAAATGTAAGCAAGAGTGCAATGGCTGATGTGCTTGCGTATGCTTCAGCATCATCCTTAAACGGCAATCTCGACGAAACCATGGTCAGTGAGTTGATTGATCGCCTGGCTACGAAGGTCGATATTTTTCAATTGTCGCGCTATGTGGTTGCCTGTGCGGCGATCGAGGCAAAAGATACCGATGCGATTCCCGAAGAAATCCGGGAGGCTCTTGGCGACAAAGAGAAAAATGATGATCTTATCCAGGTGATCGGCGATCTCGATTCGACCATTTTCGCGACCTTACTTTGTTTTATTGCGGAAGGCGGAATCGAGTGTATGAACGCGATTCATTTCCTGCCGATTATTCGGCGTATTTACGAAGACGAGATTATCGACGGAGGTGTTCTGTTTGCCTATATGGCTCTTTGTCTTCGTAAGACCCTTGAAGAGAGCCTGGCGGAGCAGTTTGTTCCCTTCGCATCCCCCAGCGCTGATCTTTCGTGTCTCTTCCCGTTCTGATAAGAACGCGATTAACGAGCGACGAGTTTAAGTTGTGTTGAAATATCTCCCAACATTCACCCCCCTCAACCGAGGGGGTATTTTTATGCTTAAAAAACACCTCGCGCGAGCGAGGTGTGGGTTACTGGAGCTAGAAGCGTTCGCCACGAATAACTTCTGACGGATGGTCGGACCAGAGGGAGCTGTCGCGGATCCATCGCTGGCATTTGGAACAGAAATGATCCAGGCCAGTGGCGCTTCTGTGCTTGATTAGATTCAGGACGCTGTCGTGGTTTGCGAGATTGGTCATAGTGCAGGTCGGGCATTCGCAGTGGATTTGAAGGCCGTCGTGATAGAACATGTGCCCCATGACGTGTTCTAACATCAAGGATGCTACCATTTCGACTTCGTCGTCTGCCCAGCCCTCGAGTGATATGACGCCAGAGCCGTTAGCGTAGTATTCCGGTCTAGTATGGCTGGAGTAGCGCACGTACCTTTGCTGCGTAATGACGATGATGACGTCGTAACGGCGTTGATAATCGCTGTCCCTGAGGCTGTAAAGCTTGTCGGCTACGGACGGCAGGTCTACTACGAAGCCGTTGCTGTCAATGTCGCCGTTTCCGACTACGGCAACGTTTGCATCTTCGGTGCTGCGGATAATGGTGCCAGTGCCGATAATATAGAATCGACAGCCTGGTATGGTGCGAGCGCATTCATAGATAGCGGTGGCTAGCTGTGTGTCGTGACGCGCTAAATCTTCAGTCCAGGCGACGGCGACGTTTAATAAGTCCTTTTTAGCCATATGGTTCCCCCCTTCGTGGCTAGAATCTTTTGTGTAGTAATTGTGTTAAAAAAGAACAGTCCCGTACAGACATGTGGATATTATGCGATATATATGCATTTATGTCAATGCGTCATGTATCTTGAATTTTGTATAGTTTATGCTATAATATATACAGTTACTCTAATGTACATTAACAATCCCGCACTAAAAGGAGGTGAAAAATGGGAGTTTATTTTGGCATACCGCTGCAGAAAACTGGGCCAAAATTTTGGCGCTATCGGGCGAGTCTTGGCATGCAACCTATCTTCATATTGGAAAATGCATTTCCGGAATGTGAAGAGTTTTGGGGATGGCATGACGACTTGTCGATTGAGTTTGTGTCTGACCGCAAAACTCATACATTTGCCGACTATTTGCCTACTCCGCCGCCGAAGTTAGTACATCGTAAGACGGACGATATCTATTTGGTGCTGGCGCAGTATAAACGAGGCGAGCATGATTGTAGCTTTATTACTCGGCCGAAAAAATGGTGGCCCGAAGTGGTTCGATCTTATAATGACGTTCGTTTGGGAGATACTGTTTACAAAGTCGTGGTGCTAAAAGCCAAGAAAGGCCAGATGTACAGTCTTGAGGAATCGTTTGTCATAAGGCCCTATGCCGGGTCGTTTGTCATAAGGCCCTATGCCGAGTCGTTTGCTATAAGGCCTTATGCTGAGTCGCTACATATTACAACGCTCTATATGGTTTCAGAAAATGGCGTAAAACTGTTTACTGCCGAGACGGATGAGGATTTGTACGAACTCGTGCTTGGCGATGAGACTATATCGCTGAGCGAGACGGATGATTATTACTTAACGCATACTAGTGTATGGGACTGGGGCCTTATTTATGATTGATGTAGCTAGGGCCTAGCTTGAAACGCCAATGTTTGTTTTTCGCACTAAAAGGAGGTGAAAAATGGGTATTTATTTCGATATTCCGTTAACCGTAGGTGACAGGCCTGGTTGCGGCGTGGGACTCTATTTCCATGATTCCCCTATCCTGCTGGCAGATAAGACCTTCGCCGAAGAACCATTGGTTCGGTGGCGGCCGGACTTATCTCTGCAAGTCAACCCCGATGGACGTTTGCTAATCTCCCGCCAGGAAAGCGATGACACTTACCTGGTTCTTGCGACTCTTTATGGTAAAGGTCATGGGCGCAATGAAAAAATAAAAGCAACGCGTAGAAGCAGTAAGTCGATAAAAGTCTTGTACACCGCAAAAGGAGTTAAGGCTGATAGGGGTGTATATGACGTTGTAGCGCTGAAGGCATGTAAGGGAGACTTTTTATGTATTTCTAAATTTGGCGATTCGCAAAGAGTAGTATATCTTGTAGCAGATGATGGCTCCGTAATCGCCGATAGTAGGCTTGATCGCCTGAGGGCATGGCGAGATTCGCCATGCCTGAGCAGGCTGTCTACGGAAGGTGAAACTGTTCTTTGGCCGCTTTTATCTGAATGAGGGAGGAGAAAAAATGGGAGTTTATTTCGGTACGCCGTGCCATGTGAAGGACGGGCTCGTTTACTCTTGGGGTCGAGTTATTGCGAAGGCGGACCCTTCTCTGGAGGGCGAGTTCAATGGGTGGCATGATGGCTTGATTTTTGAGCAGTTGCCACTTTCGCCGCTTGGCGCATCGTGTAGTTCTCTGCTTTTGCTGAAGCCGTCGGATGCGAATGAAATGTATGTCGTTTTGAAGAAAGACTACTTTTATGGTTTTCTGAAGCGAGATTCCGTCATAGAGCTCAGAGGGCAACATGCAAAAACTCGGAGCGTTGTGCGCAGAGAGGAGGATATTGACCTCTATGCGGACAACGAAGCGGTAGTCAGCGATATTGCCATCGTAGAACTTCGCAATAAGAACATGATTTGCGTGATCAACCCTCAATATGCGTGTAGCCTGTTCTTTGCGCTGGAGGGGCGCATCGGGTTCGTGCAAAGTAATTATTATTCTTTGCTCGATAAATTAAAAGATGATCAGGCTTTTCTGGCAAGCGGTCTGGGGGAGTATCTCGATTTTAGATACAATGACTGCATCTACGAGTGCTGGGATGATATGAGCTTCGTGCCGACAAGAAAGTGGCGCAAGAAAAAGCATTGAGCCTTTTTGTTTTAGAGTGATGGTTATTCCCGCACGGAAGTGCGGGAATTTTTCATGGAGTTTAAAAGTCTGGTAATACATAATATGCTAGCAAGGAGCAATAAAAACCTCCGTCGTTTTTGACGGAGGTGATTCTTCGGCAGGCTTCACATCAAGGCTCTGAATGCCTCTGTGCTGTCGGGATAGCATCCATCACATTCCGTCACGGTCACCGTTTCCTTAAGATCGCACACTCTCACGCCGTCTATCCGCGCATTTTCAAGCAGTTCTTGTTTTGTATTATACTCATCTTTGTCAAAATAAAACCTGACATTTTTATATGTATTTCCGTCATCTCCGTAGACGCCGATCTCATGCTTTTTGTTTTTATAAATAAAGTCTATATTACAGCAGATTCCCATCGCAAATTCTTCATTGATAACACGAAACAATACAGATACAGGGCTCTCCACACTTTTGGATTTAAAAAACGACATATCTTTTACCTTCCTTTGTTCTTATATTGATTGTATCATGCTCGGATGTACACATATTGAACTAATATGTCCAATATCGTACGCCACCGTGACGAGAGCAGGCGCCACGTCCTGTGGCCGTACTACTGGTTCCGTCATTGCAGACGGCGCCAGTCCGAACGCCTGATTGCTGCCCCGCTCCGTTATTGGGGCCGGTTGTGTTGGGCGTGCTTGGGCTTGGCGTGATGCTATTTTGAGATTTGCGGGCTTCTTCGGCGGCTTTTATGCGGGCTGCCTCCTCGGCGGCCTTTTTCGCAGCTTCTTCGGCAGCCTTTTTCTCTGCTTCTTCGGCGGCTTTCTTGGCGGCTTCTTCTTTAGCTTTAATTTCGGCAGCTAATTGTTTGCGGGCTTTATTTTCTTGTTCGGTTTTCCATTCGCTCCAGACTTTGCGCATGAGGTCTTTGTCTTCTTGCGAAAAATTCCAATTAATACGGACTTCTTTTTGTGCGACGGTCAATCCAAGAAAAGCGTTATATAGGCTAAGTTTGTCGGAAGATTTGCTAAAAGCTTCGGCGGTTTTATTGAAGCTAATATCTTCGATTGCCCATTTGCTGGAAGGGATGATTTGCGGTGGCGTAACGGCCGTAAAAGTATCCGAAGCGGTGGGGCTAAGTTTGCCATTATTATTAGTAAAATCGGTTGATTCGGTTTTGGAGACTCTACTGGTATATTTCTGTTGCTCACAATAGAAGTAATGTTTTGCACTGTCGTAGCTGAGGTTGCAGTCGAGAGTTATTTCGTCATTGACGACGATGTCGTAATCGTAGTTTGATTCGGCGATTGTTTTAAAAAATGTCGAATAGCCAGAAAAGCTACATAATAGAATTGCGAGCCCGGGTAATAATGAACAAACTAATAATATTAGGCGAGATGGTCTAAAAAGATGTCGATATTGTGTTGATGTACCCGACGAAAAAAGACGGTCGATTGCGTTTGTATATTTTTGGCGTTGATCTTGGTGATGCTCTTTGGCAGTAGCGAGGTCCTCGGCTAGCTTTGCTTCAGCGGCTTGAATTTTTTGTTCGATTCCGGCAACTTGCTGGTCTAATTCTGGTTTTTTAGTGGCGTTAGTAGCGATTTTTTGTTTGAGATCATTAATCAGCTGCTTGGCTTCGGTCTTAGTGTTGCCGGCGGCGATATCGATTGTGTGTTCGCTTGATATAAAACGCGCATACGAGTATTTGACGAGATGCGTGCGCGGGTTGCCGTTTTTGTAGTAGCCATAGATTTCGCGAATCTTGGTTGAATATGGCTCAACGGTGTATGGTTCGTTGAAATTTATTACACTATTACCACGTTTGAGATGGTCGATGTAAACTATGGCTGATCCATAGGAGCCGATAATGTATTGTTGTCGAGCGTTGGTAAGGTCGATTTTTAATGCAGATATTTCGGATTGGGCAGATTGTTTAATTGCGGAGAGTTCTTGGCGTTCAGTATTAAAGCTAGAACGATATTTTGCGTTTAATTGCCGGTAAATATGTGCATATTCCTGTGGCGAGTAGTCGGTGATATCTTTGCTCATCGGACAGCTCCTGGGTATGTTCCCAAAAAGTAGAGCCCGAGTATGATTAGGACGAGATATATAACGTATGTAACCATAAATAATGGGCGATGCGTCCATTTTTTACGATATTTGGCAGCAAAGTAGAAACCGACGGGCGGAATAATAATTAACAATGTAATAATGTAGCCGTTAGAGATTGAGTCTTCAAGAGCTTTTTGATTCATTTGATGCCGCATTGAGATAAGACCCCTTCGATTTTGTTGTAATCGCGTTGAGATAGTGAAATTGAATATGTTCGAGCAATATTGCGCCAACGTTTGGCGTATTCGCAGTAAAAATTCGAATTGCTTGGATAATAGTCGGCAGGACCTTGATCGCTTTTCCGGCGATTTTCTTTGGAGGACACAGCGATATATACGCCATTGTTCATGGCGGACAAACTTTTGCCGTAATTTTGTTTTTGAGCGTGAGACCATGCGTAGCCGCCATGTTGATTAACGTAACGAAGCGGGATGATATGGTCGATATCAAGATCGTTATCTTCGCCATCGCCTTGATAAGGATTGCCGGTTAACTTGACGCCGGAGTATGGATCGATCCAGGATCCGTAAGTAACAAGGCAACCATTCGAGGTTTTGACTGGTACGGTAGATTGGGCAGTAAGGAGACGTGAGCGAATATTGCATCCTGTGCCAACATTCCAACCTTTGCCGTAGTTGGCGCGAAGGTATGGCGAATTGTCCGCTTCGGCAATCTTGATGCCAGACATGGCGGAGCTAGTATTAGCTGTGGTTTGAGATTTAGTGTTTTGCTTCTGCGTGGAGCTTGGGGTTTGACTAGTAGTGCTTTGAGATTGAGTGGCGGTCTTAGTCTTGGTTTCGGTTTTGATAGGCTGAGCTTTTTTGAGCTCGGCGTAGAATTTCTGCTCGTAGGCGGAACTTTGTTCCGCGTAAGTATCGGAAGCAAAGGCGTAGCTAGGAGTAGAGCTGTAACCGACTTGTTCGTATTGGGGTTTCTGAAGAGTTGGGAGGGTTGTAGTGGCGATAAAGAGCCAAACAATAAGCCAGGCATGACCGACTGCGTATATAGATTTTTGATATTTTGGCCGAGCCGGTGCAAGATATTTGGCGTAATAGTGCGGGAAGAATGGCGGAAAAAGGATAGCGACGGCTAAAAATAGGATATTTTTACTTTTACCTCCCTGCTCCATGATGGTTTTATTATAGCATAAGGGTTATGGACAAAGTGATAGTTATGGTTTCGCTTGTTTATTGATAATTTAATAAAAATATGGTATCAAACGGTTTTGCCGGCAGGAATTCGTCCGATGGTAACTTTCGATAATGCAGATATTAATTTCCGCTTTACCATTAAGACTAAAACGGACGGCGGCGGTACGATTGAGGCGCAAAATAGCGCCAAGGGCGACGAAGTAGTGACGTTTAAAGTGATTGTAAAATCCTGGATTTGCCTTGAAGAGGCTGAAGCTTACATCCGATAATGGCGAAGAGGTAGTCTTTGAAGAAAAAGACGTGATAAAGAATGAGGATGGCGCGATTTCGATTAGGAATAATAAGTTCACGATGCCGTTTAATAATGTGATGATTGAGGCGAGCTAGGAGAAGATAGGTGCGTCTGTAGTTCCAACAAGCGCAGAGATGACGACGAATTCGGACACGGCAGCTGCGACGTCGGCGATAAATTGTGTGCTGTTTGGGGCGTTGTCGGCGGCGATTGGGCTAGTGGTGAAGAAAAGTTTAGGCTAAGAATTCTTCCCATAAAAAAGACCCCGTTTGACGGGGTCTTTTTGCTATTATTTTTGTTCTTCTCTGTTGTTTTGGTGACGACGTTTAAAGCCTTACAGGGTTTAGCGACGCTTATAATCTGAATATATGGAAAATGGGCAATTTTGATGCTATTTGATGGTTTTCATTTTAACACTATCATTTTTGCGGCTAATTAAAATACATAATTTTATATTTTAATTTAATCCTAAATTTTAAAATAAGTCTTTCCTTATTTTAATAAATGCGATATACTTTAAATATAAAATAAGAATGGAGGCTTATGTTTGAGTCGGGAAAATTTATTACGGAACAATCGGGCACGGATTTTGAATATAAGTATTTTTTGCCCAATCTTTTGCCTGATTTTATTAATTTTGAAGATCCGAGTATTAATATTCTTCTTGAAGATGCCACTCAGGCATTAGGTGAGCTAAATGCATATTCAAAACTCGTTCCTGACGTTGATTTCTTCATTAAAATGCACGAAGCGAAAGAGGCTACCGCTTCAAGTGAAATCGAGGGCACTCGTACGAAAATTGACGAAGCTGTAATGGATGAAGAGAATATTAGCCCCGAGAGACGAAATGACTGGAAAGAGGTTCAGAACTATATAGAAGCGATGAGATTTGCTATAGATAAACTAAAAGTACGTCCTCTTGCTACTAATTTACTAAAAGACACTCATAAAATATTACTTTCGGGTGTTCGTGGAGAGAATCGTACTCCCGGAGAACTTCGAAAAACCCAAAACTGGATAGGTGGAGCAACGATTCGTGACGCCCATTTTGTGCCTCCCATTCCATACGAAGTTGATAGATTAATGAGTAATTTTGACCATTATCTGAACGATAAAGCTTTAAACACGCCTCTTTTAATTAAGGCGGCTATTGGTCATTATCAATTTGAGACTATTCATCCTTTTCTGGACGGAAATGGTCGTCTAGGACGGTTACTAATAGTTTTATTCTTAATTGAAAAAAATAAACTTAGCAAACCAGTTCTATATTTGTCTGATTATTTCGCAAAAAATAGGATGCAGTATTATGAGGCCTTAGATGCGGTGAGGTTCAGAAACGACATAGAGCATTGGGTGAAATACTTTTTAGTAGCTGTTGCCAATACTGCTAAGAATTCTTGCAATACTTTACAAAAAATAATTGACCTGAAATCTGAAGTAGATCAGAAAATCCTTTCTTTAGGGAAGAGGGCTTCCAGTGCTTCTAAATTATTGAATGCAATGTATAGTGCTCCATTTGTCAACGCGAGAAAAGTTGCAGAAATAATTGAGGCAACTCCTGCAACGTCTAATTCCGTGCTGCGCGATTTGGTTAATTTAGGAATACTTAAAGAAGTCACTGGTTTTTCCCGCAATAGACTATATGTTTATGGTGATTATTTTGAGTTATTCAAGTAAATATAGGATTTAGATATCATGGTCGTCAATAATATAAAACAAATTTATGTCTTTGATGATAAGATTGTCGGCTTACTAGTCAAGAATTCCTAAATGGACCCACTAAATTAATATTAAATATGAGTCCGATAAAACTAGAGAACATAGTGCTGTATTTGTAGCTGTAAGTGATTTAACAAATTAAAGGATGCCTATCCGAATTATTTTATAGATTTAAATAAGTTTTCTAGTATGATTAAGTTTATGCTTAAAAATTCTAAGAATGAGGTTAAAATATAGTTATGAATATGGAAAATATGAAAAAGATTATTTTAAAGGCTATTAAGAAGGCTGAGAGAGCTAGTCACTAGTTTTTTACGTATTCATAAGTGAAACTTTGTATTTTCAACAAAAAGTCCTCCAACTGGAGGACTTTTATGGTAATCTAATCCCTAGAGAATAAATCGCGGGTATAGACAATATCCGAAACGTCGCGAAGTTGATCTTCGAGGCGGTCAGCGAGGATAATATCGCTACGCTCGGTAAATTTATCGAAATCGTTCTCAACTTCGAAGCCATTGAACGTTTTTTCTTTGAGGGTTGGTCCGTAGATGATAACGTTGGCACCTTCGCCGCGAAGTTGCTTAATATTCTTTGGTAAGCAGTAGCTACCATAACTAAAGGATGGATTGTTATAATGCATGCCGATGCGCGGATCGAGACAGACACCTTCGATAATGGCTTTGGTGTTGAGGTTTTCGACCTGAGCATAGGTATCAAGCTCGTTGAAGTATGCGACGCGGAGAGCCAGTAAGTATTAGCGAATAACTTAACCGCTTCAGCTTCGGTTGGTTGCATAAAGAGTATAGGAACATCTTTGGCGACGTCAAGACCATTACTTACGACAACGGCGTAGAATTCTCGCTTTGGCAGGAGACAGAAAGCAAACTTGATATTACTATATACTTTGCTAATCCATACCATTCTTGGAAACGAGGGCGAAACGAAAACGCAAATGGCTTAATCCGAGATTTCTTTCCTAAAGGCACAGACTTCAAAAAGCTAACACATAAAGATATACTAAAAGTTACAAATCTAATTAACAACAGACCAAGAAGGAGACTCTTTTGGTTGACGCCACTAGAATACCAAAGGTTTCTATTGTTGCACTTGAGGGGTTAATGTAGCTTTCGTTAGATACGGCGGTTTGGCGAGATTTTAGCTATTTTTCAGCTTAGATGTGTAGAATAGCGGCAAAAACAAGGAGATTTTTATGTCTGAAGATGAGAAAGAAAAGTATGTAAAGCGCCACGAAGAAATAAACTGCCGTAAAGAGTGCAAGCGCAGTTGTGGTTGGATGATTGCGACGGCGGTACTCGCGGTATTATTAGCGGTCAGCGTATGCTTCAATGTATATTTCTTAGTTTCGCGCGGTGGCGATATGCGTCGGCATAATCAAGATATGCAAATGATGCGCCCAGGTCAGAATGATCAACGTGATGGTAACAATGGCATGTATAAATATCGGGGTGGCAACCCGCGGAGCGATGCTCCAAGTGATACAAAAGATAAAGATAGCGAGAAGAAAGATACTAACAACGAATCTGGAAATAAGAGCTAGACGATTTCGCTATTGCTAAATTGCGGACGACTGCGTCCTATAACTTTAGGACAGTTGCGGAGTTACGAAAGTGTCAAATTTAAAATACGGAGTAACTCAAGAGGTGAAATGATAATGTGATGATTGAGGTGAGCTGGGAGAAAATAGATGCGCTGGTAAGTGTTGAAAACCCGGATACGGCTGTTGCAATCCCTGCTCTATTCTTTGTGTTGTTTGGGGCATTGTCGGCGGTGATTGGATGGTAGTGTGTAAAGGTGGCCTATTCTAGAGAAGTAGCACCGCTACTTTGCGTTTGTTTTAAACTTAAAGTTTAATGAATATTACTACATGTCTTGATGTGGGCGCAAATAAACGTTCTTTTGTAACATAAATTTTTGGGATATTATGTGGTAAGAAGAAAGTTTGATATATGCCGATTGTAGCATAGATGGGAGATTTCGTTGATTAAACTATTGGTTATATTTCTTTAGAATTTTGGCAAGTATGGCATCTGAGTGCACTTTAAAGATGGCGTGGGTTCTTATGGTGTCGGCGCAAATGTATGATATGAATGCAGTCCTCTCGAAGAGATTGGTTGGAAAATCTAAATAATTACTAGTTAATATGCCTATATTTGTGGATCTATAGATATAGGCTAATAGCGCTAAATTCATATCAGCATAGCTTGCTTTCTTTGCGGTTTGGCAATATCCGATTCGAAATAGTGCGTTTTCCTTGGATAAGAATTGTTTTTCATTGCAATTAACGGATTCAATATTTAATATTTGCAAAAATTCTATGAACTTATTGCTTTGAGTGAGATTTTTTGCTCCTCTGGTAAATTCCTGCATGACGGCCTGTGTTGATATTAGATCGCAATCCATCTCTGTCAGGCGTGTCAAAAACTGCGCCATCGCGCTATCCTCTTCTCTTGAGGCGTCAATTAGTGCCGTGTTATCTACTAATATAAACCCATTTGCATATTGGGCGATTTCGTCTTTATTGTAGATGAGATTCGTCATGGTCGCTGTCCGGAAGTGAATCTTTAATGCTGTCGATTATTTTATTGAGTTTCTTTTGATTGATTGTCTTTTTGTCTTTCTTTTGCCTTTTATCGTCAAGATTAATAAAAGTAGGTTCGAGTACGACAATATTATCCATATTTCTCTCCTTTCTCATATTTAAATTATATACCAATTAAGGGTATAAATCTTTGAATGATATAAAAAGCTTGAGCATGATATCTTTTGAATTATTTCGGATTTTATGATATAATATTTCATAGGAACATGAAAGACTTACTGAAGATTTCTGGAGTGTTATTGACTATAGCGTTTGGCGCATATGGTCTTTCTTAGTGCTGGCTATACTACTGAGGAGGTTTCGGAGTTTGAGGTCGTTCCCTATGGCATTGAAACAGTATATGATGCTGGTACCAGAGAAGGTGTTATGAGGTTCGTCAAAAGGGCGTGGATGGCGCTATGACTGTAACTTATCTAGTTAATAGTCGTTTTGGAAAAGAAACCGATCGAGAGATATCTTTGCAAATAACTCGAAAAAGAACCGGTCGACAAAGTTGTTATTGTTAATACGAAGCAGCTTTATATATGTAGTAATGGTGTTGAATATGGAACTCTTAATGAAAAGGAATAGTGTGGAAAAGATTTGCCTGGGAGACTAATCGTAGCAAAGCGCTTGCACAAAGTTATGCAGATAGCTCAAAGATTGATTGTTGATATGATGCATATCCGGGCGCAGCATTACATTGAAGCTATTGTACTTATTCCGCTCCGTCCTATAGAGCCCCTAGCAATAGTGGTGCTAGATATGGCGCTATTTGTACGGAAGGAACTAGAAGTAATGCGGCTGGACGCGGCGCCTGTTTGTACCGTGGCGGTGTGAGTATGCGGTTGACGTACTAGCTTTTGAGAAACTGATTATATGACAGATTGGTCGGATTCTATTTCATGTATTTCGCTGAACTTTTTTAAGTGATTCATGTCATTTTTTCGTTTTTCTGATAATGTTTTATATATTCTTGAAGCGTTAGGATACGCGTCTTTATATTTTTCGTACTTTCCGGCATATCTTGTTTTGCTGTCATTGCCATCATTATCGTTTCCGCTGTAGACTATAAGCCCATTTTCTATTGAGAGCTCTTTTATTAATTCATTTCTCTTATTTACGCTCTCAATGTACTGCAGTATTTGTTTTTCTTCGCTTTCCGACCTGGCGCTAAATAGGCTATTTCTTAATAACACCGTTGCGATACCGTTGTCGCTTTCTTTGTTTAATATAGGGCTTAATATATTTCCTATCTTACCTTTTTCTGCATAGGCATTTCTAGGTAATTTGAGTCCAAATAAATTGTAAACTAGGAAACAATCTCGCGCATCGCGTAGCGCTTCGATTGCTTTAACGCTCTTTGTAAAATATCTGTTACACTGCTCGGTGGCCTTATCGATGTAGCCGTTTATTAGTAGTTTTGATACTGCTTCATCGAACTTATTGTCTTCTTGATGCTCGAATCTTTTGATTATTTCTAGTAATTCATATTTTACGTTAAATATATTATTATCTGTCTTTTTGCTATTATTGATAGCTCCGAAAGTCTCCAAGACGATATCTAGGGACGTCTCATCATTAGTGTAGATATATGGAATTAAGCCGAAAGGGTTATAAAGGAGCATCATTTTGTAGCGGTGCTTGGAGTATTTTCTTAATATTTTATTCTCCCAATATATTTTTTCTTCATCTTTAGTTATATATTGATCTATATCCGATTGGCATGTTTTTATGATTGTTTGCCTATTTTCTGGCTTAATTTTGCTAAAAATATTATTTAGCATAACTTTGCTTGCGCCATCAACTATTCCAGATATAACATTTAGCTTGCCCTGTGATGATAGTGGTTCTATGTACTTAGGTGTGTTTTCTTTATCGTTTTTCGCTATAAAGATGCCCCAATAGTATTCATTACTTATTATTATAGATATTTGTTCTATATATTTTGATTTTTGCTTCAGCCTCTTGAAGTGTTCTTTTCGTTGTCTATTTATGTAATTGTCTCTATTTTTTATTCTTTTGTCTTCATAATTAACCGGCGTATTAAAGAATTCCGTAAAGAGCCACGGTTTTTCTATTGCCACCTTACGCTGAAGTTTGACTTCAAATGCATTTAGTGCACAGAGCATTGTCTTATTGTTTTTGGTAGATTTTTTTCTAAACTCTATTTTCGTGGCTATTATGGCGGCATCCGAATCTGATAATAAGTTTAGGTTGATTAAGTCCAATATCTTCTCGATACTGAGTGGCTCTAATAAGTCTAAATTGTGTACGATTGCCTCTATTAACTCAACCAACCTATAATTTTGGCTGCCTGAGAGTATGATACTTATTATCTTCTCGTAATACCCCCACATTATCCCATACGTCAGCTTGTTTCTTGTATATTCTGTCTCTTTTATTCTTTGGGTCGTAATATGCCCTTGTTTGTTGATTATTTCTATTACTAGATCTATGGCTAATTTAGGGTTGCGTTGAAAGATGTTTTTGATATTGTCTATTTTATCGTCTGGAGTATTAATACTTTCCTCGCCCCAGATTGATAAAAGGTCCTTAAGCGCATTGAGTGGGGTATTGTAATATGATGTTTTCTTGAAATCTTTGTTTAGGAAAATGAACAAATTGCACACTTCGGCAAGATACCCATCCTCGGCTATGATTTTGAGTGATTCTTCAATAATCAAATAAGAGTTGAAATTAGATATTGCTAACCTCTTGACCGATTCTTTATTTTGTTCTATATAATTTAATAATATTTTTGGTGCCGCTTCACTGAGTATCGGAAAAACATCTAACGTGATTTCACCTTTTTCTATTATTATGTTTGTTTGCAGTAGTTTATCTATGTCATTACTGATATTAAATTGACCGTTATCGTCGTATGATGCGTAAATATATCCCCTAGCTAATCTTGGAAGAATCCCATCGTCTCGTATTTGATTTGCTGGAATATTTTCCCAACTATTGTGATTCATGATAGAGGAAACGATTTCGAATAATAGTAAATTTGCGTTTTTGTAACTGGATGAGTCGCTGGTTATATTGCAGGCGTCAATTATTTCATATGGCGATGAGATAATGTATCCGTTCGAAAATTTCTGAATTGGCGAATCATTGATAGTAGATATTTCTTTAAGTTTGTCTTCTAATCGTATTTTTTCTATACCTGTGAGCTTTTCTAGCACCTTTTTCTCCGAGTCGTTTATAAAGTGCTGTATGAATAATAGTTTTTCGATAATGTTTTTATCATCTCTCCGGGTCCATTCTTTTTCGGTTGGCGGGTTATTGCTAGAAATCCTTCGTATTATTGGATACGTAGAAGAATGTGTGGCGTTGCAGATTCTGTATGCTTTCGCATTATCTACTCCCATTTCAAGAAGAGCGTTTCTTGTATTTTCTGGATTTCTTTTGGGCAATTTAATTGTTACATTTTTGCCGTATCCATGCTCTCTGCTAAGACAGGATATTATCTTATTATTATTTTTTAGAGGGAGGTCTTTTGGTTTCAATCTAGTTACAAAGATATGATTTGATGTTATGGATAATAGTATTTTAAGTGAGTCTTCGTCGTTTACTATAAGTGAATTATTTGCCTTGATGCGCATCAATGACGTGAGTGCGTATCCGTATGAATCTATATCATTATCGGCTTCCACTATTAAATAGCTATTATTCTTAATGTCGTCTTTTGAGATTTGAGGAATATCATAACTAAAGAATGAGGCAGTAAGCTTGGGGTTAGTTTTGCTAGATAAAATATCCCATGCATTTTCTAGGGTTTCGAAGTCTTTGAATTTAGTATTTATGAATTTTTTTATTAGCCACGCGCATGTTATCGGCGATTGATTTATCCAGTCACATATTACGCAGGAGTCGTATATTAAGACGTTTTTCCATTTTGCCATCCGCCCCGCCCTATTATTTATTAGATTTGCTTTTTGCGCTTCGGGTGCCGTACGTGGGGTGCAAAGGAGAAATGTTGTTTCGTCTTGCTTTACACATAGCGGATTCCTACTTCTTTTTTCTAAGTCACTCTTGATTTTCTTTATAGCGTTTACGTCTGTTCCCAATTCCCAAACGCTATCACCTTTAGGTACATATTTAGCGGTTTCCCTATTTTTGACAATGATGTCATATCCGTGCTGGTGAATCTCGTCTGCTGACGGCGCGCGTAAGTATCGTATATCTTTGCAGGTTTCGTCTATTAATCGTTTTATTAATTCTGGAAAAAGTGATTGAGATTTACGTTTGCTCTCGTCTATTATTCGTTCTAGCTTAGCTTCGGTGATGAGCTGTAAATAACCTGGCATACTATTTCTTCCCTTCCCTCCTCTCCCTCTAGAATACCATTAATCTGTTTCTATTTATATTGAGCACATAAGAAACTATTTGAATTTTGCTTGTTGATCTGTGTTCGATAAGGATTTAGTCCCTTGCAAATAAAAATGCGTGTATGAGTCTTACTGGGAACGCTCTTGAGTTTCTCTTCGAGGCAGTTGGCGATGACGATATTGTTTGGATTGAACGAAGTAGTATAATAGTCGATGTTATGCTTATTAGAATGTTTAGTCACCTACATTCTCCGCCTTTTGATAATTTTTCATTCTATGAAAATGAAGATAAGATTAAGAAAATTGTTGTTAAAAAGATTAAAGGTAATTCAGAAGAATGCGCTAAACGTAAAAGAGAGTTGTTCCATCTGTTAGTTTTTCTAGAATTGTCCAGTGATTATTCGAAGGATAATTACGAAATGAGAGAAGCTCCCGATGCTGAAATCATGCATAATGGACAGAAAATAGGCGTAGAAATTGCCGAAGTCTTTGATGGGGCAGTTAGCTATAATGAGTTTAGGTCTAGACTAAATTCTTTTTTGTCTAACAATAATACCGAGAGATTTGCTCAGGGTGACCCGAATAAAGCTTCAGCCCAAATGGAGAAAGTGTTTAATCGAAAAGTATCAAAACTTCGTAAGATATATAGTAAAGAATACGATTACAATGTCTTGTTGATTGTTACTACAGAGTGCAAAGAAAATCCGGAACCAATTCTTAAACACTGGTACGAGCGTTATTGTGGCGCAGAAAAGCTGAGGAAGATGGATGGCACATTCGATGAAGTATACTTCTTAAACTATGGGGCTTCCGGAAAAGATGGCGGGCCGATTCTTATGAACCTGAAGGATTCGATAACTTTTTCCGAGATATATTAGTTACGCGCCTATTTAAGATTAGGCGTTTTTGTTTTTGTCTCAAGGCGAAGTTCCGCCAACACTAAGTCAAACGGCGTTGTGGTTATGATATTTTCTTTGTCGCCGATTACGGGAAAGACTTTTTCGTCGTTTAAGTATAGAACTTCAGTGAGGTCAGTAAAAGTTTTTTGAATAGCCGATTTAATAAGGGATGGGTCTGACCATATTATCGTCTACTATGTTTTAGCTATATTTTATTTGGCTATTTTTCGATAAGAAATCGTAGTAGCCTTTTATCAATTTTTGGGGAATAGATATGAAACTATTATGGTTACCATGTAAGCGGTCTGTATTAAAGTGGCGGTTAGTAAAATGTCGAGCGTAGAGGGTTCTATTGTTATAATCGCGAATCCTTGAAGAAATACTAACGTAAATGCAGCTGCGGTCTCGATAATTAGGAGCGCAAATAGGAATTTGACGGAAATCTTTTTAAGATTAATATCCTGCGATTTATCAAGATTGGCTAGGTTTTTGGATTGAAGATCAGCCTGCCTCATCCTTTCGTCGATTGTCCCCGAACGTAAATTCCGTTGTTGTGAATCAGTCAACCTTCTCTGTAATAATAATCGCGACGTTTCGTTCGATTGCTGTTTCGATAATAAATCGTAGAGGTCGGACAAGTTTAATTTATTAGTCATTTATCAACCTCAATTCTTCTATTCTTATACTCATCGCCTTTACGGAGACGTCAAAGATATTCGCACAGATTTCGACGTTATGAAACATTCCCCATACTCTTCTGACCTGTTTTTCTGGCATTAAAACCCTTGCGGCGAATCTATTTGCTTCCCTTTCGTATTGCGGATCGTCATATTGATCTTTATGATCCTTCCTATATAATATGTCTGCGCCATCAAGAGTATCATTTCCGTCTAGGAAGTCTTTTTTAAGCAATAGCTCTTTATGGAGGAAGTAGTGTCCGAGTTCGTGGGCTAAGGTAAAGTTTACTCTATGGTGGTGCTTTGCGGAATTGACGAAGATTTTATATTTCTTTTCTTCTTCGTCGTAGGTAATAAATCCCGATACGTCGTCGTCATTGTAGTCCGCTATTGTTACTAGAAGATCATTGTCTATGTCGGATATTCGATCTACTGGAAATGGTATCTCAAAAGACGGATTGAATATACTTAGGCACTCATTTGCTTTTTTGGTTATTTCTTCGTTAGTAATCATCTGTATTTGATTATATCAGCTGTGCATATCTTTAAAAGGTGTAAGTACTTGCGTTGCTACTATTTCTATTGCGACTATTGCATTTTTGTAATTAATTACGTTTCGATTTTTAGGCATTGATGACTATAGCTGTGATATTATTTGTACCTATTTAGTGCTTATTGAGTTTAACGCGGGAACTACTAATTATTATGTAGTGCCATATTTCGGTATTAGATTGGCCGATTCGATAATTAATAAGTATATTATATCTCAATCACATCTCCGCCCAAATAGCCTTCCGTCACTTTAAGATGGCGATGGATTCTTCTTCGGTGACGTAGCTATAATTAGTTTTGCCGTCCTGAGAGGCTCTGGCGAATGCTACTAATTCATAGCGAATACCTTCGCCGTCAAGCTGGTAGAAATAGCGTTTGTTTTTTTCTTGATTTTCGTAGCGAACCTCGAAGTAGTCCATCTTCCACTAAGGCGCTGGAATATGAACGTAGCTTTCCGCGCCGGTAATTATTAACGATTCTTCGGATTTAGTGTTTTCGGCGGCCTTTATTGTAGCCGTGATATTATCGCGATGTTAGTTTATTTGAGCTTTTACGTTTTATTTTATTTCATCTGCTCGGAATTCTTTTGGGATATCTTCAGTAGTTGTCGAAACGTTGTTGATATCTACCGGACGCTTACCGTCTTTTAAATCTTGGCGAAGTTTTGTTGACGAAACCTTTTTTGTGTATGGAAAATACACAACATCGGCGCCATATT
The DNA here is from genome assembly GCA_045546295.1 of Candidatus Nanosyncoccaceae bacterium. Lineage (GTDB taxonomy): Bacteria > Patescibacteriota > Saccharimonadia > Saccharimonadales > Saccharimonadaceae > UBA2834. The sequence goes on from JAZQCP010000013.1 coordinate 273,312, forward strand.
TTTTAAGCTCCGCTTCGCGCTTGTTAAATAATTCTGAGCCTTTCCAGTCGTCCCCTACGAACATAGCGTCAAGTTTATATTTATGAAAAGCTGCAATCTTGTTTTTGTTTTCTTGCGGAACAACTTTATCTACATACTTTAATGTAGCAATAATTTCGCAGCGATCCTCAAATGGAATTACTGGAGTTTTATTCTTCGTTTTTTGGACCAGCTCGTCAGTAGAGACGCCAACAATCAGAAAATCGCATTGCTCTTTTGCGCGACGAATAACATTAAGGTGTCTGTGAACGTTACTATCGAGGCCACGGAATAAATAAAACGGCTTGTCAAATATGCGCCAATTTTTTCGAAAAACTGGTAGGTTGAACAAAAAGGGCATTTTATCCTTGTTATTTGCAAAAGAAGTTAAGAGCCTATATCAGAGTACTCCAGCCGGAATGGCCGGAGTATTTTTTATCGTTTACGGTAAATATCGTCAATACTTTTTCTCGGGCTATAAGGAACAATACATCTATCGCAGTAATAGCCAACAGAGATAACTACTGCTACTCTCTCTGAGCTTGAAATATCTAATAGCTTCTTAAGCTCTTCTTCTTCTCTTGTGGTACTCCCGTATTGGCAAAAACAAGATCCAATTCCTTGCGAATGTAATGCATTAACAAGATTCATTGAGAATAAGCCGGCATTCAGCCATCCTTGATTACGTTCGCCAATGAAGTAACATGCATTTACGTCGAAGGTTACAATTAGCATATTGATGGTTCCCTTTTCGAAACCGCCAAAGCCTTGTGCTGTGTTCATTACTTTTTTAGCTTTTTCGTAATCTGAAATATAGTAGACTTTGCACATTTGGCGATTACAGGCTGACGGTGATAGGATTGCAGTTTCAATAGCCTTCTCTAAGTCCTTCTCATCGAGCCTCTTCGTAGAAAATTCACGAACCGAGTGGCGGCTAGCCAAGAACCTACTATAATCAATCGTCGCGTCTTTCTCGAAATCTTTCTTCGCCAGAACAAAGCTGCCGACATTCATTTTTTTGATCTTAGAATAATTCTTTAAGAAATCGGACACTTTCTTATATTCCTTTGTATCGGTCCATTTCTTTGTTTCGTAGAATCTAGCATAATTTCGTAGGACATTGATTGCATTTACGAAGTCAAAGTCATTTTCGTAATTACCATATGATTCATAATCGTGAATTAATTTTATTAATTCGTCTACTTTTGCAACGCCGAAGTGACGTGGATTCTTGTTGGACATGCCCTTTTCTAGCGAGTGTGAAATTAGGAGCATATTGTAGCCAATTTTAGCCTTTGTTGGAGAGGAGTGTGAATAGTTCTTTTTGAAGAAGTTCTTATCGTACAAATATTCGCGATTGAATTTTATTTTTGTGATTATCGGTTTTACGAGAGGTATTTTTTTGACTATCTGTTTTATCATATTATGCCTTTCTCTTTATTACTTTTACAATCAATTGCTTACTTTGTTTAAAATTGTCTGATTTTCTATACAGGATAAAATATCCAGTGTTTATTATTATGGTACATATGATTCCTCCGGCTATTAGTTGAATAATCATATTATTGCTGAATATCTGCGTGACAAAGAAGGATATGGTCGCAAGAAAAACAGTCGAAATAGCATAATATAGTATATCTTTAATGTATTTAGACATCCCATTTGCATCAAGTACTGTAGAAAAAAGGTTTTTAATTAACCATGGACTTCCTATGAACATGTACGTTATGACGGTCGATAGGATTACGCCATAAATACCTATAAAATGGACTGAGACTATATTTAGTATTAAATTTGCTAGAGCTGTTATTAATGGGCGAAAACGGTCTTCATGCCAAATGCCGGCAGCGTCCTTATATGTGCACATTAATTGATTTAAGTGGTAGACAAAGAAATAGGCCGAGAGGCAGATTATTGCCGGGATACCAAGCGTGAGTTCTTCGCCTACCCACAGTTTGATGAATGGTTGATAGAGGCACAATAGGCAAACAGAACAAAAGCCCACAATCCACATAATTATAAAAGTAAATTTTTGGAAATCTTGATAGTTCTTTTCTTTGCTTTCGGTAATGATACTGTTGCCAATTCCAGCAATGGTTGCTGTATAAAAAACCGAGAGTAATCCATTTAGCGCCGTTATGATGTAAAAATAGTTTTGATATATAGTCAATGTTGTTAGGCCGAGAAAAGTTGATATTACCAGAGTGTCTGCAGAGTTTACGATAGTACCACCTATTTTTGCCGTGAATAGATCTTTAATCCGACCGTTAATTTCTCTTTTCTCCTTCTCGCTTAGCTCTCCTTTTGGAGAATATTCGGGATATAGTCTTTTAGATACGATTGCGATTGCTACGTTTGTAATTATTTGAGACACTAATATAGCCGTAATGAATAAATAGTAATTTCTAAATACTATGATTGAGGAGATTTGTATCAAACACAGGATTGTATTTGACAGAATATTGATTTTACTTATTATATCGTTTCGTTGATGTGCTTGGAGAATGGAGTTCTTATATGCAAACATCCAGTAGGACATAACTGTTGCGGCTAAACTAATAAGGTATAGAGCATAGATGTTTAATTCTGGCACAGGATTACCTTTAATGAGATAAGGAATAAATGGTGTCAGTATTAAACCTATAATAGCTATAGCCGCACCGATGATGCGATAGTATTTTTTATACGTATTCATCAGCACGCGTATTTTTTTCGTATCATGTTCAGCAATTGGCTTATACATGCTATATACCATAGCGGAACCCACGCCGAGTTCGGCAAGATTGAGTATTTGTAGCACAGAGGTGAATAGCCCGCTCAGCCCTGTATATTCAATACTCATAAATTTGATCATGAGAGTGCGCGTCAAAAAAGGAATAGCAATCTGATAGGCTTTAAGTATTAAGCCAAATAATATATTTCTGCTAGCGTTTTTTGTTCGTCCTGCCATACCTTTATTTCTTTACATCTAATGCTTTCTTTAGAAAATCGAGGGATTTTTTTTGCTCCCTTTTTAGTATTTCTTTTGCCTCAGTATAATCCACTTCAAGGTTTTCTTTTGTAATTTCTTTGCCATTAAATTCGCGGTCTTCTATTTTTAGTGTTTTAATTAGGTCTTTTATGCGGGTGAATGTGTAGTTCATATTGCCAGTTCGCTCAAATACTATGAACGGCCTTTCGAATATTATGGAGAACACGCTAGCATGAAAAGAATCCGTAAATACTAAATCTGCATTCTTAATTAAGTATAAAAATTCACTGATGCCGTATATTGAGTCCTTTTTGTCGGAAAATAGGATGATCTTTTTATTTTGTTTTTTCGCAAAATCTTTTATTATTTTGACATTGTTCGTATCGCCTAGTATGTAGCATAGAATGTATTTTCCGTTTGGCCCGTATAATATTGGCCTTTTACATAGGCTGCTCCAATGGTTTTGGTTAAGTAATAGCGTTGGATCCAGCACTTTATATATGCGTTTGTTAGTAATATATTTTTCTAGGCTCTTTTTAGCCGACTCTTCTCTTACGGAGATATATTTGTAATTTGATGTCATTTCGGAGATTTTTTTGAGATATTTTTCGCTTAGCAATTCGGTTCCGAAGCTAGCGGCGTACGATATCGTGTTTGTCTTAGTCGAATAGAACCAAGTTCTGTCTTTTGTTATTAACGAGGGGTTCCAAACTTGGTCGCTACCTACGACGTAATAATCTGGGTCGCGTCTTGCTGTTGGATTGTTGATTTCATTAATGTTCATTTTCGAAAACATATATATTTTTGAGTAAGCTCTATATTGCTTCGTAAAGAACAAGCACGCTTTTATGAGATTTTTAAATTTTGTCTTGTTAGTTTTATGCCAAATTGTCCTAGTATCGAACCCGTACCCTTCTAGTGTTTTTGTGAGAGCATAGTTCTGTAGTCTATTGCCATAATTAAAATATCCATTCAGTGTAATGATATATACTTTTTTACGCTTCATGACAACTCTTTCTCTTCCTTGTTACTAAAAGAAACCGATTGTATCGTTTGGAATAGTAGTAGTGTGTCTATGTCGAACCTCGGTGACCCTGTCAGTGAATAAAACAATACAAATAATGTAAATGACGTGATTGCGTATGCTAAAGCGCCGTCTTTATTAGATATTTTTATATATTTGTAACTATTTTTAGCTATAACGATAGTGTAAGAAATAAATATAAGTGCGCCAATTATTCCTGTCTCTACCAAGGACTGTAAGTAGTCGTTGTGTAATGTTGGATGTGTGTAATTTGTGTTATATGCATATCTTCCCCATCCTATACCTACTAGTAAAGACCCGTCGTTTAATTGCCGTAATCCATCCTTGTACATTTCAAATCTACCGCTACTTAAATCAGATTCGCCATTTGTCTGTAGTCGCTCTATTAAGTAGTTCGTTTGCGGTAAAGCTGTCGTTATTGCTAGGGCGAGTAAGATGCTTGCGATTGTTATGCACGATAATTTTATTATAGAGGATACTTTTAGGCCATTTCTTCTCATTAAGTAGCTTATCGCTTGGGATAATATTAGGAATAGTACGTGTGCTCTTTTCCCCACTAAGAATAATGTTGCAATTAGTGCGATAGTAATTAATAAGTGTTTTTTTTCTTTAGTTTTTATATAGTTTGAGATATAAGCTATAGTTCCTATTGTTATAAACGTGGCATTATGTGTGTAATGCGTTGTTAAGCCTGGTTTTACTGATAATTTCTCGAATACGATCTTCATTTCTTGCTGATTTGATTTTGGGAATAGCGGTATTATTCTTTCTACATATGCATTTGGAAGCAGCGCGCTCATCCATGTTACTGCTGAGGTGACTAATGCAAAATAGCCAAATAATCTTAACATAAGGATGCAAATTTGTTTTGAGTTTTTACTGAAGCTGATTATTAATCCATACACTAATGCTTCTATGTAATATGCGTACATGTAGCCCTGCTGGCCATCCTCAAACAGGATTGGGTTTAATGGGATTGAAATTAATATTAGTAATACTGGATATATTATTAAATCTATTTTAGGCTTTATTTTTGTCTTAATTACGCCTATTGCCAAAAAGATGATAGCTAGCGCTAGCAGTGCTACGGGTGCATTATTGAATATTGCTTTATCGATTATTGACCTGAATGTGATTGTGGACACAGCTAAGAAAACTGAGGCTTTTTCGAAATAATTACATTTTTTCATTTTGTAGTCTTCCGATATATAAATTCAATTAATTTGTACGCTTTGAGGCGCATAAGAATAACGGCCACCTTTCTCTTTTTAGGTAATGCGCTTATTTTAACCTTTCTTATAGCATCCTTGAAAAACTTATTGTTAATACATTCTTTACAAAAGCAGCTGCCTTTATGAAACCTATAATGTGATTCTAGGATAGTGTTTAGGTTTTTGATCGCAAAATAATACTCATATTCTTTGTAATTTATGCTGTTTTTTTGGCATATTTCTTTAATTTTTTTCGTTGCATTAATATATCTTTCTATGATTTTTTCGTCTGATGCTCTTGTGGTTGAAGAATTGTTTAATCTGTAGTAATAGATTTTTTCATTTACTAGTTTTACTTTTTTACTATCGAATATGTATTGAATATTGAAAATAGCATCTTCGTATACTTTTATTGACTCATCATATTTGTTCTGAATTTTATTTTTTCGAAATAGCTTAGCGGAGCAAGTAGATATGTGCGGATACTTGATGTCTTTATAATTATCGTTAAATATGGATTTCAGCAATTTCTTTTTTTGCGAGTGCGTACTAAATGCATTTACAATATTAGCGCGAAATCCGTCATCGTATTGTTTGGCAATATCGTCTTTAAAAGAAATAGTTCTACCGATGACGAGATCCGTGGAGTCATCTACGTAGTTCAGGAGGCTACTACAATAGTTGCTCGTTATAATATCGTCCGAATCTACAAATGTTATCCATTCACCACTACTATGCATTATTCCCGTATTTCGCGCCGCCGACACTCCCTCTCGATTCGATGCCAAGATTTTTATCCTGCTGTCCTTTAGCTGATATTCTTTGCATATTTCGACGCTCTCGTCGCTCGAGTTGTCGTCTATTATGCATAATTCGAAATTTCCGTAATCTTGCGCAATAATTGAGTCTATGCATTCTTTAATATATCTTCCTGAATTATGCACTGGCATGATTATTGTTATTTTAGGACTCATGGAATTTCCTTTTATACAATCTAGTTATTATTCTAGACGTAAAAACTGGGTTTGTTTTATATAAAATAATCTTTGCTATTTCTTTTCTTGTTAGATGTAGCTCCTTGATGTTAAACTTTTCGCTTTTGATATTAATAATTAATAGCGAAATGTCGTCTATATTGCTTATTCCGGTTGCGGTTATTGTGTTCAGCAGATCGCAAGATGTGTGGAACTTTGCATATTTTAGAGCATTGGTGTACCTAGCATTTTTTGGGATATTTTTTTTAATTCTTTCTATTGCGGCGTAACTATTTTTAACCATCTCTGGCTTTATCGTAGACATAACACTAGTGGTGCTGTCTAGTCTGTAGTTATATAGTCGGTCGTCTATTATCGTTACTTTTTTAGAATAAAGCATAGCTTCTATTGAATAATTAAAACCTTCTCCATACTTTAAGTGCTCATCAAATCTTATTTGATTATTAGTTAGCATTGCTTTTTTATATAGTCGTCCCCAAGATGAGACTACTATCTTGTATGTTAATTGTTCATATAATGCGTCTAATCCGCTTATTGTTGTACTCTTGTTATTGACTGGTATATCTTTTTTATTTTTACCTATAAATTTATTAGGTTGTCTAATTATGACTAAATCTGATTGCTCTTCGATTGCGTTGCGGACAAGGGTTTCGATGCATCTTTTGTTTAACGTATCGTCTGAATCCAAAAAGAACACATACTCGCCTTTCGATTCTGCCACACCGTTATTCCTTGCGGCACTTACGCCAAGATGTTGCTGTGTAATTAGCTTAAGATTGTGGCGTTTCTTATAGCTATTTATTACCTCTATGGTTTTATCGGTAGACCCATCGTCCACGACTATAATTTCAATATTTTTATATGTTTGTTTGATTATTGAGTTTAGGCTTTCTGATATATATTTTTCGGAGTTATAACAAGGCACTATTACCGAGACCCTATCTGGTTTCACTTTTCAACTCCTTTACGATGCTTTTTAAATAGTTTTTTGCTTTTTCTCGCTCTTCGTTTAATATCTTGTCTGTTAGCTCGAAGTCTGTTTTGGTATTTATTACCGAATAATCATTGAAATTCTTAGGATTCGCTCTTTCGTTTTTGACAAGGTTAAGAAAGCTACGAATTCTACCGGAATATTTTTCTGGATATATAGGTATCACCTCTGTGTGTAAATTTGTCGAAAAGGCTGTGGCGTGAAATGAATCGGTTATTACGTAGCTCGCTCCATCTATATAAGTGATGAAATCTTCTATTTTTGGAATTACTATTTTCCTTCCTGTCCTTAGTATTTGGTCGTATCTAGTGCAGAAACGATACAATGGATATTTTGTTATTCTTGATATCTCTTTTGCGTATTTGTCGAGTTCTTTATTTTTTCTTAGACTATATATTAATATATAGTTGTTTTTTATTCTATTTTCGCTTTTTAGTTTTCTCCAAAAATTTCCATCATATATTAACGTTGGGTCTATTATTACTTCCGATTGTAATTTTAACTGTTTTTCGATAATATCTTTGCCGCTACTTTCGCGTACTGATATTCTCTTAAATGTTGATAATCTATTGCGCAGAATGTCTATTTCGTCGTCGGCTAGCTTATCTTTTCCGAAACTCGAAGAGAAAGCGTACTTTGGTTTTTCTGTGCCGAATGATAGATAGTACGGTTCTATTATCCCGTTATTCCAGCCGGTATTCCATACTTGATCTGAACCAGTGAATAATACGTCACAACTTATTGGATTTTTTTCGAAATCCTCATTTTTTTTGTAGGTATTTTTTGTGAGATTTAAGTATTTTTTCTGAAAGTCGCCAAATACTTTTTTCCATTTGATTATAGTCGGTTCTATAGTTAGTAGTTTTAATAGGTTACCTTTTGCATACAAGTTTCGTAGGCCCTCTCCGTAGGTGTCGCTTCTTCTATAGTCGATTATTTCCACATCATCGAAATACTCTTTAAACAATTCTTGAGTTGCATATGTTTGCAATTGCGAGCCATAGTTTTGCACGCAGTGCATTGTTATGAATGATACTTTCATACTAATCGATTTACCTTTCCGTAAATGAACCACACTGTTTTAAATAAATTGAAACCAAAAAATAACGATATAGTTCCTAGCTTGTCTTTAAATGGGATGCGTTTATCCTTCAGTAAGATGATTGCATTTTTTCTAATGTATGAAACTAGGGTTTGTTTTATCCTATTGTTTGGTTTTTTATCTTTTGTCAGTTGGGCTGCGGTGCTTAAATATGAGTATAAGAGCCTTCTATTGCATCCTTTTTGCATGTCTGGGTATTTTTTCGATATATATTTTACAACTTCTTTTGTTGATTTTATTAAATCAAGTTTTTCCATAGAAAATGACGATGTGGTGATAGATTTTTCTCGCTTATTGTAGTAGTAGATAGGCTTCGCTATTATTGATATTTTTTTAGCGTCAGCCAATAGCTTGCCTGTGATTGCGGTATCTTCGAAAAATTGCCCATTCGGAAAAGGGTGTTTTATTGCTTCCGACGTTTTAAATATTTTTGCCCAGAGTGATGTATCTATGCCGTTGTCATATAGGAGTCTATCGCATGCCTCCTTTCCCGATATCGTCATGTCTTTGTCGCAAACATGTATGTAATCCCTTTTTGGATACCTAGTAATATGCCCAGCTATTGCTATGTCGCTATTATTATCCGTGATAGCGTTATATAAGATTTCAATATAATCATTAACCACGCTGTCATCGGGATCTATGTAAGTAATTAAAGATCCCTTTGCATTTTTTAGGCCAGCATTTCTCGCATATGAGATTCCCTTGTTCTTTTCGCGGATAATATTTATTCGTTTGTCTTTTTCTGCGTATTTATTAATGATTTTGTTAGAGCCGTCGGTAGAACCGTTGTCAACAATGACTATATCTATTCTTTTGTAAGTTTGCGAAATGACAGAGTTTAAACATTGCGCAAGGTATGGCTCGACGTTATATACGGGGATTATGACGGAGATTAATGGCTCAGTTTTAGAAGCTTTTCCCATATTTCTTCCCTGTGAACTTTGCCATTAAAAAACTCCCACCCTTTTTTAGCCAATTTACTTTTTGCATATCGATAACTGGTACTTCTATGTATTTCAAATTATTCGTATTTATATACACATCTAGCAATCGCTCAGATATGCGGCCATAGAACCTTTTATGAAAATCTGAGTATTGGCTGGCGTCAACGCGTTTTTCGAGCTCGAATAAGATATCGAAAAGCCAGTCGCAATATTCCTTTAGAATCTCGCGTTTCATAATACACATGTTGAACACGTGAGCGCTTTTTCGAGTATGTAGTTTTTCGAATTCGGTGGAGTATTCCGGGTATTTTTCTTGGATTATTTCGCCAGCTAGATCTAGTGGCTCGATGTGCATGGTGTGTTTGTAATGGTCGTAGATATTTTCGATGAAATAATTACGCTTCTTCGGGAAAATAATGTCTGCTTCGTTTAGGAGCTTATCTACTTCTTTGCCGCTGAGGACGTTTTTGAATTTTTCCTCTTCGGTCTTGAGATGCTTTTTAGTACTAAAATAGCGGCGGTAGTGTACGAGACCGATATAGTCTGCATCGAGGTTATTGATTGCCCAGTAGAGGCCGGTAAGCTCGCAGAAATACGGATTCTTTTTGGAGATATTTTTACCTTCATCGTCGCGTTGGTAGCCAATGGAATCCTTTCCGGCTGCGCCAACATGGAGCGGAAGATATATCTTATCTTTCGGCATTTGGTATTTCTTATGGGTGGCGACGATGATCTTTACGTTCTTCATCATTTAGCGCCATCCTTCTTAATGATGGACTTTGCTGTTTTTACAATGCACTTGATGTCTAGAATGAGGCTTTGATTCTCGATGTAGTAATACTCCTGTTGGAGGCGTTCGTTGTAGCTTACGTTACTGCGGCCATTTGCGCCCCACCAGCCAGTAAGGCCAGGTTTTACGGATTCGTATACTTCATGATTGCCTTTATGTCCATCGAGTTCGCCTTCAATGAGCGGACGTGGGCCAACTAGGCTCATATCTCCGCAGAGGATGTTAAAGAATTGCGGAAATTCGTCCAGGCTGGCCTTACGAATGATATGACCAATCTTAGTAATGCGTGGGTCGTTCTTCAATTTCTGGTACTGATCCCATTCTTCTCTATATTTTGGATCTTCAAGCAATTCTAGCAATACCTCGTCTGCATTGGGGATCATGCTTCGAATCTTGTAGATCTTTATCTTTTTTCCGTTTTTACCAATACGTGTCTGGGAATAGATGACAGGATCAAAATCGCCGTTTTTGATGTTTACTAGCTTAACTATGCCAACTACTGGTATAGTTGCTATGGTTCCGGCGGCGCCGACAAGAATATCGAAGATTCGTTTGGTGGCAAGATATGGTATGGAGCGGAGTTTACTTTGGGCGGTGGAAGTTTTGCGCACAGAAATAGAGTCCGCAAATGCAGATTCAGAAGAATACATAGAGTCTTCGTTTGCGCTCATTCCCTCAACACTCTCACTTTGGTTAATAATTGCTTTAATTATACAACTTTCTTCTTGTAAATGAAAGTATAAGCGTCATTTAAATATGGTCTTTTGCGGTAAAAATTTGGCGCATGAAAAAAGAGGCGCAGCGAGGCGCCTCTTTCTTGGCTAATTCTCTTCTGGTTCGTAGTCGTCATTGCCGGTGTTGGTATTCTTTACTGGAGCTTCCTCGAGATCGAGAATGAAGGCGTTGACGGCGCGTTTGCGGCTACTGTAGGTGACGTAATCAATGCCGTTATAGTATTCGTACTTGCCGTCTTCGTCTAGTGGAACAACAAAGCGGATGTCCTCGTGACCGTTCATTTCGCGGTTAAGGGTGTAGCGACTGACCATTTGGATACCATTTTTCTCGGTAACGTCAAATTTGACGAAGACTAGCTCGCCGAGGCTGATACTGCCATTGTCGCCATTGGCTTTGACGGAGTCGAAGCCGTGCGAGTTGGCAAGCGTCTTAAGCTGGTCGAAGGTCATTTCTTCGTTTAGTTCGAGATAGAATTTGGTCATCTTGTCGTATTTATCGCTGTAATCTTTGTCGAGTTCTTCGTTATCTTCGAAGATTTTGCGCCCAGAAGCGAACGGATGATAATCCTCGCCGTCTTCGTCGCCGGTCTTGGGCGGTTCCGCTGGCGGAGTTGGTTTTGTGAGAATAGTAATCGTAACGATGCTGGCGATAACGACCAGGACGATAGATATCAGAATGGCGGCAACTTTGAGGCCGGCACGTTTGTTATTGTTGTTTTGGGTATTCGCCGGTACCGCTTGCTGGTTAAAAGATGTTGGTGTCTGAATGACTTGATTATTATCCATGTAACTCCTTATTAACTATTATACGCCAAGATAATCCAATAATGCTTTTGTTATTTTTTGGTAGCCGGTTTCGTCGAGATTATTGGCGATGAAGTTATCGTGCGGATATCTACCCTTCCTTTCTGAAGTATGATTGGCGCCCAGGTCCCAGATCTGGTAATTGTTCACGAAATCAGTAAATCTGGTCGGTTCTGCGCTGGATATGCGCTGGCTGTTTTGATCCAATAGACCAGCGGCCTGAAGGAAACTACGTGCCGCTGCAGTGAGTGAGCCGCCATTTTGCAGAATCCAGTTCTCAGTGCCGATGCCGCCTAGGCCACCTTGCGCTAATGTCTCGTTGGTGACCTCATCCTTGTCGCCGGCGTGTTTTGGCTTGTAACATTCGTATTGCTTGAATAGTTTTTTGGCGGCAATGATATTCTTGACGGCTTGATCGCGCTCAGCGCCTTCTAGGTTGTCTAGATAATCTCTGACGGCATTTTCGGTGGCATAGGTTATCTTGTCGGTGCGCTGGATGAAGGTGATGTCGATGTCGACTTCGTCTTCTAGCCCATCCACGCGTACGTGTTTGGTGCGAATATCATAGGGGGAGATGCCGCCACTGCGAGATTTACTAACGCCTGCAGTCGCATGGATGGCGGACTTGATGCGATTCGCCAGCTGACTCATTCTTTCGCTGTCAGCATAGATATCGCGGTCGATGCGGAAAATGTAATCAAAATCGCCGTCGCCAGGAATATTGGTGCCGCGCCCAGTGGAACCGGTACTACTAACTTCGATTACGCCCGGAACAACGTCGCCGTCAATATAGTCGCGTAATCCTGGATCGCTTTCTAGTAGCTTTGCGGTAATGGCATCCCGAATAGCTTTGTCTTTGCGGTCAACTTCTGCCTTGTTGGCGGCAGTGTCAATTTCTTGGCCGAGGCCTAGCTGTGCAATGCGCTCGATGTCGTTATTGAAATCTTCGGTGCTGGCGGCGCGATATGGGCCAGTTTCGTATTCGGGGTTGCCGGATAGCTGCGCGCGCATTTTGTCGTATTGCTCCTCGGTGAATAATAGCTTGCTGGTCTTTTTGTCGTAGACTGGGATGTAGAAGCCGTTTTTGACAATTCTAAAGCAGGTGCGGTCGAGATATTCGCCTTTTTTAATTATTTCTTCGTCTAGATTCTTGCCGTCGGGCTGCTCGATTACCATTGCCTTAATATGTTCTGAGCCAAAACCGACGCCGATGCCATAGTGGCTTTCGCCCAATACGCCCGTTTGGAATAGTTCTAGGCGGTTATCTGATAATTTTACGTCTTCTACTTCGCCGGGGTGCCCATCGTCTTGACGTGTTGTTCTAAATCTGTCTGGCGTGTTTTCTATTACAAACCACACATAGCCGTAGTTACCATTGGGGTTGTCCTGAATTTCGGTACAATCTTGAATAGCCGCATCTTCGCCTAGGAGCATTGTAACATCGGTGTCGAGGGCCGTTTGGTCAGTGTCGGCATCTTCGCCAAGGAACTCCTTGGAGTTTGAGCCATACATCAGAATATTGTCGAGGTATTTTCCGTTGACGTTTTTGATTAGGTCGCCTCTATGGATGATTAGAGGATGTTTGGCGGTTTCGCGGTTGCGTTGGTCGGCGGTTTTTCTGTTTTGATCCATTCTGCGTAAGGCGTCTTCTACACCATGTAGGCCAGCCGTGAAGCCGAAATAGCGCACGGCGCGGTCTGCGATAGTATCGCGCTCTCTGACGCGGAGCGTTTGCTCGAGTGTTTGGATGTTTTCTTTGGTTAGTGCGAGGTTGGCATCGATGGGATTTTCTTGTCCGCTCTCGGTCTGGTTGTAGAGGGTGGCGATATGTTTGATGAAACTCGTGATTGTTTGTTGCGATGCTTGGTCTAGTTCGTCATAGGTTGTTTCGCCGCTTTTGATGTTGTCCAAGATTTTTTGACCATCGCGCATATTTTCGAGATATTTACGCATGGTGATATCGTTGGACTCGAGTGAACTTTTGATGAGGTTGCGCAAAATTATACCGTAACTTCCAAATGGACCTTGTACCTCTGCCTGCGCAAGGGTTGGTGATAATTTATACTCTGCACCTTCAACAAAGTCGCGTTTGAATTGGTCCATTGGGTGGATGGTTTTGAAGACTAAGAAATTCTTTGCTACTGGTGGGAGATTGTTGCGTAGGAAAATTGCCTCGATTTTTTCGAGCTTCTCTTTGGCGCTAGTGTAATCGAATGATAATTTGCCATCTTCGCCAATGTTATAGTTGCCGCTGCGCAGAAACTCTGAGATAATTGGCGCCATCAAACGCTGGAGGCTGTTTGAATTTGAATAGGTTATTTGATTGATTAGGTCTTCAATGCCATTGATGGACTCTTCTGATATTTCATATTTGCCAGTTTCTTCTAGGCCCAAAAAGGTCGTAAAAACACTGTCGTCTCCAAATGGGTCGTATTCTCTGTTGTAGGCGGTTAGGAAGTTCTTGGCGTTTTTATATAGGCATTCAGTATTATGTGCAGAATTATTATTGATTGGCTCGTTGCTTTGCGCAATTTGTCTGAGAATTTGCGTGCGTCTAACTAAGTCGATGTCGGTGTCGTTGTAAATTTGCCCGATTGCTTCTATCTGGCCGATGAATGCATCTAGGTCATCCTGGTGGAATTTTTTTTCGCCATCGATGGCCGTCAGGAGATACTGTTCAAAAATCCGTCTGTTTATCCCGATAGTGTCGTAGTTAAAAAAACCGTCTGGGCCTTTGATGGTCTGCTTGTCGAATCTCTTTATTAGTTCTTCGTAGGCTTTGTAGATATGCATCCTGTCATATGGTTTAGTGTCTGGAAAGTGTTCGCGCTGGTAGCCTATGTGAAAAAGTTTGCTTTCGGCGCGTTTTTTCAATTCTTCAATTGGCAAATCGGCGTCTTCTGGCGTATTAATCTGCGCTAATATCTCTATTGCGTCGGTGCCAAAGAAATCCGCGTTGTTAATTTTATTGGCAGCCTTAAGTTTTGCGGCATAAATAGCGGGATTGTTCTCGAGGTATAATGAGGCCAAAATTTCGTCACGAAGTGGTTTTTCTAAGTTTTGTTCGGCCAGATCCTGTATAACTTTTAGCTGTTTTTCGTTGAGATATTTTTCGCACAGCCCTTTGCGGCTATTTATAAGGTCTTGGACGTCGGGTTCGTTGCTGCGACGAGAAATAGCGCCAGTTGTTACAGAATCTAGCATGATGGCGACCTGGAACTCTTCGGTTGGCTCGCCATTTTCGTCGAACAACGTCGCCTCGCCACCTTTGCCATAGAGGCCTAGCGTGGCAATTCTTTTAACTGAATTGTAATCCTGGTTGCTTAATTCGCTTTTAGAGTTGTTCAAAAATCTTATACAACTTCGTACGTTTTCGGGGGCGTCGTCGAGGAGTTCTGGCATTCCTTCGGCGAAATCGAGCAATTTGTCCATATAAAACCTGCGATTGATCCACAAGTGGCTGTAGGAATTTATTTCCGACGAAGAGTGTCTTCGTAATTGAGAACGTCGGCCATTTGTCGGCACGGCTTGGTTTGGATAGAAATTTGGTACGATATTTTTTTGGACGTAATTGAAGACTGAATCGAGGCCTGAAGTGTTATCGGTATCGTATTGCTTGAGTTGTTTCAGTCGTCTTAGGGGTTCCGAAAAGCGGAAGAATGGCATTTCGGTTCCTTTTTTTCTTGCTTCGTCGAACCTTTGAGCCAAACTTTGGAAACTTTGCATCGATTCGCTGGCGCATTGTTTTAGTCTAGCTTCGCGTAAAACCTTAAAACTGTCTTCGTAGTGAGCTAACATGGAGGATTCTTCTTCCGTAAGGTCTTGGTCTGGGAATAATATCTCATCCAAATCACCGGACATCTTGCCGCCATCTGCGATAAACTTTTGCGATTCTTCGACAAGTACGTCGATAGTGGCTGTTTTGATGTCGTTTTCGGATAGGCCTTCGGGCGGATTATCAAATGCGGCCGCAAAAACCGATTGGCACATGTTTGCATAATAGTCTCGAGAGCGTCGATAGGCTTCTTTGTCGACGATGTCCTCGGGTATCTCTATCTGGGCGGCGGTGGCAATTTCCTGCTTTAGCTTTGTCGCAGGGTCTTTCTGCGATTCTAGCGTGCTCCACTCGCTTTGCGAGGATCCCTTTGGTTGTTGGTAGGATTCTTGGCTTGGCATATTACTTTTGGAATAGCTGGTGGTCCATGATGGCTTCGTCGAGGGTTTCGAATTCATTAGTTAAGCTTCCGTTAAAATGTTGGAAGGCTTTTTCGCCCGATTGGAGAATGAAGGTGTCGGTATTTTGGATGGGCTCATGGTAGACGAAATCTACGGCCGTGTCGGGGGAATCAGACTCTTCGTTGACGGATGAAAATTGGACATATTCTTTGGTTTCCGCCAGGACGATTCGGCCGTAGCTGTTATAGTCCTCGATGTCGATTTCGTTGGAGATATCCTTTAGTTCGTCTCTGAGAGTGCTGATGACAATTTCCCTACCACAAACCTTGGTAAAAATCTTTTGCATGGTTGTATAGTAGTCGGCATGATTGACGGTGTCGCTCTGATTCTGTGCGTCGTCGATGAGCATTTTAGGTACAACATTAACGGCGACGATGGCGGCAATTATCATGATCGCAATGATGATTGCGGATATAATGATTGGCTTAATAAAGCTATTTTTCGGTTTTTGGCTCGTCGTTCCGGCCAAATTTATATAGTTTTGTTGCATTTTCCTCGCCTTTTCTTGCTTATGATTATACAACAATATTTGCGCCATGTCTCCTACCTCGTCCGAACCTACGGTTCTCCTCCTATTCCAATAAGCAAAAATCCCGAGCTGAAACTCGGGCTATTTGCTTGGTGCTGGGAGTAGGAGAACGCAACTCGTTGAGTTGCTCAACTCGGGGCGTCGACTCGGAAATAGAAATGCAAGCATTTCTGCTCCACTCGTCTCCTACCTCGTCCGAACCTACGGCTCTCCTCCTATTCCAATAAGCAAAAATCCCGAGCTGAAACTCGGGCTATTTGCTTGGTGCTGGGAGTAGGAGTCGAACCTACGAAGGCCGAAGCCGGCAGATTTACAGTCTGATGCGTTTG
>JAZQCP010000014.1:0-1984 GCA_045546295.1 Candidatus Nanosyncoccaceae bacterium
TCCGACTTGCATGGTTTCACTCGTTCACTTTCACGGGGAAAGGCCTCCGTAAGGGGTGGCGAACACCTTTGAGTAAAGTAAAATACAGTGAGCAACGCGACGAGGAGAAAGAAAGGTCCCGCGGACCTTTCGCCAGCGAGCGAGGCGACGAGCCGAGGAGCGGAATACCATATTGCTCTGGCTACTCATATACATATTTCGGTGCGAGATACATGGATTATGAGTTGATGGCAATGTGGCTGAGCGTTGACCCGCTGGCGGATAAATATCCCTCAATCTCACCGTATGCATACTGCGCATGGAACCCTATTATTGCAAAAGATCCCAATGGCATGGATTCTGTTCGTACTCCAAATGGGATGGCTAATGTCGGAACAGGTTACAAGGCCACATCGGACGGAAAATATCTATATGGGGATGGATTGAAAACCAAGCGCTGGAATCCAGATCTTGAAATTGGAGGCATCGAGGGCGATGGTTTGCGTGGGGGATACGAGGATTGGGATACACCGTCGGACATTACCGCCTACGTTCCCTGTGCCACATCCTCAGAGACGAATAGTGAATTCCTCATGCCGCCGATACTACCGTTCACGACCAGTGTCTATGACGCCATGGGGTCAAAGAATTTCGCCGAGAATGTCGCAATACGGGGCGACGGGACTCTCATGTATGCGAATAAAGAAGGTTTTGGCAAGGGACTTAGCTGGAGAAACGGCAAAGTGTTTAATAACACCTCATTTGGGAAAATTGCATATAAGACATCCAGCAGAATTCCTGCATTGTTAATCACCACTGGCGCGGTGAATGTTACACTAAACGCACGCCAATATGGGATTGACTCTCAACAGACTTATGGTGCCTTTGGCGGAGCAGTCGGCGGTATATTAGCACCTATCGGTACAGGGGCTTTGATAGGAGGGCCACTCGGAGTTGTAGTTGGCCTTGCGGTGGGCATAGGAGCCACTTATGTTGGCGAAGGATTAGGAAAATGGACATTTGACATAACGCACTAAGAAATCGTCAAAAAATAAAGTAAAATGATTCTCCTGCTCGCAGGCGAGCGAAATCTTGTAAATTTATTCCGCCTTAGGCGATAATGATGACGCAGCTATCATTTTACCTTATTTTTTTATCAATACTAAAAGAAAAAAAAATGAAATATTTTTTGAACATGCTATATTGCATAATGGAATTATGTGTTGATGTGTCAGAAATGATTAGAAAAGGTATCTACAAACGATTATATGGCGATGTGTGGGAAGCGAGGCTCAAAGAAACCTTGAAACGGAATGTCCCTTCTCAATTGTATCTTTTGAGTGGTGGTTTCTGGTTTGTTATTCTACTGACCCCGTTTACCATAGCTGCTTGTTTGCTCGAACGATGCTGCGGCATTGACCTGGCCATGATTATTGGTGCGGTAGTCTCTCTTGTCACAGTCTCGCCGTATTATCTATGGAGGCGGAAACATTATGATATGTTGATAGCCAATCACGAATATGTTACTGGCAGACCACGTTTTAATAAGTTCCAAAAAATAGCCGCTTTTATGGGTTACTGTAGTTTGGCAGTAATACCGATGATTGCGCTTGTGGTTTGTACCCTTTTGAGAAAATAGAGACACGCCTGTTACCCGCGGGGTCGGAGTTATTTTTATTGGGTGTAAAGTGTTGATTATCTTGCAACAAACATTAATAGGCTTGACAATCCATCTACCTTGTCACAATCGACCTCAATTGTACCGTCTGTATTTTATACAATGTTTCGCGGATTTCCTTTAAAATTTCAACTTTCCACTACTTTAAACTTTCAACTTTCAACTTTAAACTCTCAATAACCAATAACCTATAACCAATAACCAATAAACATTCAATTAAAGAACATCGAAAGAAACGAAAAACACGAAAATGCAAGCTAAAGCTTGTTTTTTAAAACACGAATTATCACGAATTAATCATGAATTAACCAAGAATGGCTGGCGCGG
>JAZQCP010000015.1:0-5748 GCA_045546295.1 Candidatus Nanosyncoccaceae bacterium
CTCAACGTCACACCGGCAGATAGCCACAATAGATTCATGCAATACGTAGCTGGGTCAGGAGACAATTACGTTGCCGTCACAGAAACCGGCACTAGCAGTAAGACTGCTGAATTCTGTCGCACTGTCGCTAAATTACCAACCATGAGCGTAGAAGGATCTAATGCCTTTGCTGGCAATACTGACCCTAATGGCTCCGGCTTTAATACCTCTAGATTTAGCAAAGCATTTGACGACAGCGGCACTAGCTACATGTTTGGCTCATGGTCGGAATATGGCGTTTACGGTAAGGTCGCCGTAACCAACAACCATGGCTTTGCCTCTGGCGCAACCTTCGGCTACCAAACTGGCAATAATGGCAATATTGCCATCAATCAAACTCGCTCCAATAGCGGGGAAGTTGCCAAGAGCGGCGCCGCCCATAGCAGCACTTGCGTCTATTCCACTCAGACTTTCGTGAACGCAAACTGCAATAGCAACGATGTCGGTAAAGCTGGCATTGGCGAAAATGCCGCAAGACAATTCCGTGAGCGCATCGAGGATCGCTTCACTTCTGGCTCATCTCCTTGGATTAGCGATTCCGAATATGGCAACGACTGCGTAACAAGCAATTACTACCATACTCACAAGTGCATCAGCGCCAAAGGCCACTACACGGACGGCGCTTACCATAAATACGCAGATTACGATGTCTACATGAACAACAACAAGGACGAAAACGGCGAATATATCCGCGACGAAAACGGCATGATCCACGTTCGCATCAATGGCGACGCCTACTTCGGCTCTGCTACATCGACCAACTCTACCAAACTCGACATGGTCATGAACCATAACTTCTGGAGCGATACCGAGACCTTCAACTGGACCTACGTCTACGAGATTAAAGGCACCTTCGTTCTAGATGGTGACATTAAAGTTGGAGACATTCGTGACGGCGGGAATAATTACCGCGACGACCCAACCATGCAAAGATTAGGTAACGTTCGCGTACCAATTATCTCCGTCGACAAGTTACATCTTACTAACCGTGTTACTCGCATTGATGCCATCATCTTGGCTAACGAGATCGACACCTGCGCCTACAACTCTTTCGCAGACTTCGTCAGCGGCAACAGGATTAAGGCTGACCGCAGCAACTTGAGTGCAGACGTCTGCAACAACACCGTCGAATTTAGGGCCCCAGTCTACACCAAGAAGCTTATCCTAAACCGCACGGCTGGTAGTGAAAGAGGCAACAGCACTATCCAACGCGCCGAGATATTTGACATGAATATGGCAACCTACCTTTGGAGCTACAACCAGATGTCTCGTTACAGCCAGGCAGTAACGGTTGAGCAAAGGGAAGGCGCACCGAGGTATTAGAAGACACGAGAAGTGTGATATAATGCTAACATGCTAGCGGCAATTCTAATATTGGTTCTTATATTTTACACTGCATTCGTAATCCCTAATTACAGCACCGAACCAAGCGACGATGAAGTAGACATCAGCAGAACCCCTCAGATGAAAAAACTGTGGAGTCTTGCTCAGACTGCAATACGTGAGCGCAAACCGCTAAAAGCCGAAAAAGCATTACTCACTATTCTAAAGTTCGACAAAAAGAATGCCGCGGCGTACAACCGCCTCGGTATTCTTTACGCCAAAGAAAAGCATTACAAAGAGGCCATCGAGTGTTTCGAAATCGCCCAATCACTAGACAACAACGCTTCGAGTCTTCACAACGTTGGCCTAATCTATCTTGAAACCGGCAAATTCGAAAAAGCGGCAATGGCGTTCTCGCAGGCAATTGAGCTAGAGGGCGATCAGCCGGGCCGTTACATTGCCTATGCAAAAGCACTAGAAAAAATCGGCGAACGCCATAAAGCTACCGAGGCACTCGAGACGGCATATAGTCTGAACCCATCCACAGTGGTATTAAGGCATCTGCTAGAGCTATACGAGAATGCCGGCGACGTCGAAAATATCGAATTGACCCGCAAGCGCATCGATGAACTACAGGCGGCAAAAGAACAAGCCGCTACAAAGGCCACCAAACCAAAACGCCGTATCATCAAGCGCGAACCTAAAGCGCCAAAGCCACCAAAAGAGCGCAAAGCCAATAAGACTACTAACGACAAGCAAGTCAAAAAACGAAAAATAATTTGATTATGCGCAAAAAGACCGCATTGCCGCCAAAACTAATAATATTTGGGTATATCGTCTGCGCCATTATTGCTATTGCATTTATTATTACGGGTGGCGTCAAAAGTGGAACCGTTACGCAAACCGGCACCGACGAGTGCTGCGACCAAGGCGTCACATACATCACAAACTCAACCGCAAATATAATTGTCTGCCACATTCTTTTGATTGCAAACGTAGCACTATTCGTCGTTCCAATAAACAAATACAAACACAAATTGCTAATAGCTATATTACTATGTCTCCCAATATTGCTCATTCCCATCCAATTTACGACATTTACGGGCGGAATAGGAGGCTGGACGATTCAGCGCACTATTAGTCCACTGCTAGTAATCGAAAAAATGAACGACGAAATTCGCATTTATCCACATATTATCCTGTTGTTCAATTAAAACCCGCCACACCTTGCGCTAAACTAAAAAATCTATTAGAATAATCATATTGCATGCCGCAATAGCTCAGTTGGTAGAGCAGCCGCCTTGTAAGCGGCAGGTCATCAGTTCAAGTCTGATTTGCGGCTCCAAGACTAGGATATTTTCCTAAAAATATCTTAATCTTGGAAGGCATATCGCTTCACTAAAAAGCATCTGGAGGGAATTAGCATGGATAAACGAGAAAAACTCGTCAACGACAAAGACGCTAATAATGGTTGGGATGCCGTCGCGCACCCAGATACCAGCGAGGAACAAGAAATTGAAACTCCCAGAGCATTCGAGTTTTACAACAATATCGCAGACGAAGCCGATATTCCGATTTTAACCCATCTAAACAGCACGAACCCCGAAGCAAAGACGGAATTTTTATCAAATCCCACACTTGAACGCCCAAATAATGAGTGGGCTAAGCTTGAGCCTTCGCTTTACAGGGAGAATATCGCCAAAATAGAAGCAGCAGAATCACAGTTAGAAAATGACGGCCGCCTATCTCATCGCGAGAAACTCCTACTCGAAATAGAATTTAGCTATATCAAGAAGAAAAACAAACTAGCATTAGCAACCGCCGGGTATAACTCCGCCACAACGCCAGAAGAACAACAAGCAGCCCGAATAGAACACCAAAAAGCAAACGCTGAACTATACGGCGTACCCGACGAAGGTACTTTCTATGCTTTACTTAAGCAAAAAATTGGCAAAATCGACGTAGACTCCTTATCGCCAGAAGATCGTCAAGAGTACGATGAGCTAATAAGCATGCTCGGAGATTTACCGACAAGCACCGAGCCACTATACGCCCCACAGCAAAGCACCATTGACCGTTTTGGCGAAATGGTCAAAATCTTTTACGAGCCATTTCTACGCCATGTCCCAAAAGACAAAGAATCTTTTACAGCTCAAGACGCTGCTGATATTGTCAACGAAATAATCCGTGATGAGATAGGCGAGGAGACCGCATGGCGCGCAAAGGTTAAACCGAAAGCAGGAATGGCCAGCGTAGGGTCAAAAACCAAAGTTATCAATTTTCCTGGCGCACGCAGCAAAGGCGATTATACTACACGAGAGCTAGAAAAGATTATCGTACACGAACTTGGTACGCACGCACTTCGAGGCATAGCCTACGAAGACTCCACCATTCAGATTTTTCGCACTGAAAGCCTCCCCGGGCGCGAAACCTTTGAGGAGGGCATAGCCAAGGCCGTAGAGCAATCTCTGGAAGGAAAATTCGAAGACCCAGACTCTCCAGCTCCATCAAGATACATCATGATCGGATTAGCAAACTTCCGCCAAACAAATTTCCGCCAAACTTTCGAAATCATGAAACGCCTAGAACATCTAACCGGCGGTTGGAACGAGGGGCAGCTCTATGATAATCTCCAACGCGTATATCGCGGCACTGGTGCACTGCCAAATAACAAAGACCTTGCCTACTATAACGGCAACATTGATGCCTGGAAATTCATCGAAAAGAATATCGACGACCCGAATCTGTTCGATCGCATCTTTCTATCGGGCAAGATTAATTCTGAAGATTCAGAACAGGAATATCTCTCCTACGAGATGAAAACCGGCGCAATGGAAACCGGCAATAGCTAGCACCCCCTTTCCAAAATATACTCTAATTATAGCATACATAAGCATAATAGTCAAGTATCTCCTTTTGCGTAACAGAGTATAATGTGTTATAATATACTTATCGTTCATAATCCACAAAACCAGCTTAGGAGGTGAAGCATGGTATCTTTTACCGAAGAACAGTTAAGTAAAGATTGTCCGGACTGCGTAGAACAGTTTCGGTTAATCAGGGAAATTATCAACGAAGCAACTTTCAAAAACGTCGACAAGCTGAGCTGCCACGTGCTCTGCATTGCGGTTGGAGAACTTTTTGAGTCCAAATTCAAGATCAAACACGGCTATTACACGCCGGGCCTCCAGCACTCATGGCTCGTCGATCGGTATGGAAATATCGTCGATTTATATCCGTGGGGCACAATTGGCGGACCTATGCTAATCGCAAGAACCATCGCAGGCATCCTTTCGGGCTACAAGACGCCTAAGGGTGATAGCTTCATGTACTGCGAGGATGATACATTAGAAGTCCTCAAAGATCCCAAGACAAGGAAAGACGCCGACATCGCAAAGGCAGAGCTCGCCAGATTGCTGGAGGCTCGCGAAACTCGATAAAGCGCCATTGATGTTGCACAATGAATCAGAGCGAGAATCACATGAAAGGGGTGATAAATAGTGATTACTAAAAGCTTGAGAATCGGAACAGAGACGGTGCAGATTAAGTATCGTCCACGCGATTGGACGAAGTCGCCGCTCGTAAGAGAGCGTAACCTTATGGGTATCACAAAGTGGCTCGTAAGTTACGATTTCATGGACAAGTTCACCTACGTCAGCGAAGATGCTCCGAGCTGGTACGTAGACCTCGCCTGTCTACATGAAGAGATTTGCATTGGCGGTCGATATGACGATATTCTGAATCTTCCGCCCGGCGACTTTCGCCGTAAAGGCGTCGAAGAATTCATTCTCAGTATCGCCGGCGAGCACCGCGGAGAGTACATCCGCGCGCGAATCGACATGTATGAGCAGCTGCTCGAAAAGAAAGGATATGCGCCAGGCATGGATGCACGCATGCGCTACGCGCTTGCCATGCTTAAGACGATGCAGAGATGGCACCCACTGCTCGACCAACAATCAACCTGAGCCTCTATATGGCCACAAAAAACCAAGCCCGCAAGTAATTGCGGGCTTTTACTTGCACATGTCTCCCAAAAATGCTAATATATATCTATTCGCTGGGATAGCGAAGTGGTCAAACGCATCAGACTGTAAATCTGCCGGCTTCGGCCTTCGTAGGTTCGACTCCTACTCCCAGCACCATAGAGCATTCAAAAAATACCCCTCCTTAGAGGGGGTATTTTTTATATAAATATATATTTCGTGCTTATGTTTTGATATAATAAAAAGCATAAAGGGAAAATGGGAGGCTTCCTAGAGGTGTTATATTTATGAACGGAAATAGTAACGATAATTTTGATAGCCCAACTGCGCCAATATCCAGCGGTACACCTCAATTTTTCAATCACGCCATGGCGGCAAATATGCAGCCACAAACCTCCGAAAC
>JAZQCP010000016.1:0-1500 GCA_045546295.1 Candidatus Nanosyncoccaceae bacterium
TCTCATCAACTACGGAAAGCAGCACATCTTCGAGAAGCAGATTATGGACTACTTCGCCGTTTCGTTGCCCGACCTGCTCATCTGGGACGATTCGCTCGACACGAAGAACCTCATCCACTGCAAGTATATGCTCGCCCTCGGTTACTGCGGTATGGGCGATATGGAGCACGCCGAGCGCTACCTGCAGGAAGTGGAGGCTCTCGACAACAATCATCAGGGCATCCAGCAGTTCCGTTCGCTAATCAACGCGGGAATTTGAACTACGACGGCCATTAGAGTGCTTCTTCCATTGTAGCTGGTACTCTGACGGCCGTTAGAGTATTCTATCCCGAAGCATCGGGTACTTTGTCGGCCGCTGTGGTATTCAACGCTGTCGGAGATAATACTTTCTCGGCCGTTACGATGCTTGCGCAAATTGCGGAAGTACTCTGTCGGCCGTGATGATATTTCCGCAATCGTAGCAAGTACTCTATCGCCCGTGAGAGTACTCCATCCTGCAGCATCGGGTACTCTGTCGCCCGTGAGAGTCCTTCATCCAGTGGCGGAAGTATTCTATCGGCCGTCACGATGTTTCCGCAAAAGGAGGAAGTACTTTGTCGTCCGTCAGAGTGCTTCACTCTGCGTTTGGGCCTGGAGTTCGAGAAAGAGATCATCGTAAACATAGTTTCTTTGGATTTAATTAAACATAGGGTTAACGAACAAAAGGAGTTTCTAGTGTCTCGAAGATATGCGCATTTTCTTTTTGACAGTGCAAAGTTACGCATTTTTGGGGGATATTCGCTAAAAATAGGGCTTGGGCCATCGGATTTAACAGATTTTTAGATAAAGTTTTGTCATTTTCTCCTCTATTTTGCAGATATTTTTGAAAATTGCCCCTCAGTGACACACCATCGACACACTGTCTACAGCTGGTAGGAAACGACAGCTCCACAAACCCTAAATTTGATTGACCAGGACTTCAGTTCCCCAGTCAACAAATTCCAGGGATAGAGATCGCTAGTAAACCCAAGTCAGAGTTAGGTCATGAAATGGTCAACTTTTACTAGGGTTATATCAAAAACCAGTCAACTTTTTTTAGGGGAGTACAGCCCTTGCTCCACAAACCCTAAATTTGATTGACCAGGACTTCAGCTCCCCAGTCAACAAATTCCAGGGATAGAGGTCGCTAGTAAACCCAAGTCAGAGTTAGGTCATGAAATGGTCAACTTTTACTAGGGTTATATCAAAAACCAGTCAACTTTTTTTAGGGGAGTACAACACACTCAAGCGTGGAACTTTTTTTTAATTTTTTTAATTTTTTAAATCTTTAATTCTTTAATCGATGAAAAAAAGCATCGCGCGTAATATTTAATATAATAAATATTATTGCTGTCCGATAAACCGAAGAAAGCATGAATCATTTATGCACTAAATAAAAAAGGGGAAGAAACCCTTGGCCACTTCCCCAGGATTTTGTATATTTGCAGCGACCAAACTTCAAATAATATCAAAATCCATGGG
>JAZQCP010000017.1:0-2065 GCA_045546295.1 Candidatus Nanosyncoccaceae bacterium
AGGTCGATACTCGATTAGGTGCAGACCCTTGCAACGGGTGTTATTTGAAAGAGTGGTGTTCAGCTGATGAGTGCGGTGCTCTAATCTTCGATGATAAGGCAGATAGCCGCCCCTTTACATGGCCTCCAGTTTTGTGATTAGTGTTTAACCCGTGGAGGGTTATCCCCTCCACATAAATTTACTTAGTTATGATGAAAGTTTATGTAATTCTGTCTAAGTCCTTTTATCAGGACGCTAGAGGTATCGACTACCAAATTGCCGATTATGGCGAGGTGCCTTGTGTTTTCACCTCTTTGGCGCGAGCTAAAAAGAGCATGGATAGACATAAGGACACACGAATTAACATGTTTAATGAAAGAATCATTAGTGACTATCCTAATGGCCGTGAATCTGCTCCATTTTTAGTGCAGGAGTTTACTACAATGGATGATAAAACAGGAGTTCGGACTATTGTTTCATTGTATTTGACTTATACAGATTAGTGTTTAACCCGAGGAGGGCGCGCCCCTCCTCACAATTAAAAATAAAAGATATGGTTACTTATAAATTATATGCTAATGTTAATCCATTAGAACCAAATTGTATGGTTCAGGTTTTGAGTTCTAATAGCATCATGGATAGCTCTGAAAAGGGTCAAAAGATGGCTATGTATAAGAAATATGAAGAATTGAAAAAGAAAGGCTATTCGGTTGCCCTTTATAAGGTAACGAAAGAATGTGTATGCACTCACAAGGCTATTAGTAAGATTTAAGGTTTTGAGTTATGGAGAGAATTTCATTTAGCGAGTTTCTGGATGCGGTCAAGACCGCTCCAATCACGCCCATGCAGGCGTTAGAGTTGATGTCTATCGTGTATCGTTACATGCAGGCATTGAGAGAGTTTCACGAATCGACAACACCCGAAAGCGAGGCTCTTGCAAGGTGGCGATTACGTGACTATGAAGAAGAGTATAGCGTGTTTACTCGAAAGTTGGCATGTGGGTTGCCCTGTTTAGCCCAATTCCAAAGAGCCATTTACTAAGGTGATCCCCCTCCATAGCGGAGGGGCTTTTTTTTTACACGCGGGACGCTACGGGCAAAGCCCTTGCGCCCGAAAAATGGCAGGGGGCTCGCCCCCTGCACCCCTTTTCGCGTTAAACTATCTTAATTAAACATAACGCGTCAATACCCATCAAAAGTTAAAATGTAAAAAACGTTTACGTTAATGCCCACCCGCTCCCGACCAACTCCGAATTAACTCCCGATTTGGTTCGAAAAAATAAAATTTGTACCTTTGCCGACGTTGAAGAGCATCCAGTTCAAAAACCCCAATGGCTGAGGGATAGAGGCCGCAAGTTTTATTTTTAACATTTTATATTATGGGAAAATCTAAAAATGGCGGTACTCGTTCATTCCTCCGTGGTCGCGTAGGCTCTGACGTGTACTCAGTCGGAAAGGATTCAAAGGGTCAGAAGCAACAGGTTGTTCGCTCTCTGGCTGAGAGTGTAGCTAACCCGCAGACCGTCGCACAGATGCGCGGACGTGCTATCATGTCTACCGTGATGCAGGCTGTTTCGGCTCTTGCTCAGGTGATTGACCACTCGTTTGACAACGTGGCCGTTGGTCAGCCTAACGTGAGTGAGTTCATTCGCCGTAATTATGCCCTGGTAAAAGCTGACGTTGCAGCCAACCCCGCAAGTGGTAACGCTTTCGGTATCGTCAAGTATGGCGAAAAGGGCGCAAAGCAGGGTAGCTACAATATCTCTGCAGGTAAGGCATACTTGCCCACCTCTTTCGTTAACGCAGCTGACAAAGCTACGCTGACCGTTTCTGCATCATCAATGACCGTTGCAGCAATCAAGAGTGCGCTTGGTCTTGGTGATAGCGAGTATTTCACGCTCGTTGGTCTTACCGCCAACGGATCCGCTGAGATTGCTCGTTTCCGTATCGCTGACGCTCTCACCGATGATACCGTTATCACGGCTGACAACCTCAGTGAGTTGTTCGCCATCGAGTCCAACATCGTTCCCGCTGTGGCCCTCGTTGGTTCGACGATTACTTTCGCCCTGCCTAATGGTCAGGCAAAC
>JAZQCP010000018.1:0-10538 GCA_045546295.1 Candidatus Nanosyncoccaceae bacterium
CAAGGCGACGGCGGTCTTAAACAGTATGAAGTAATGACGTCAGCACTCGGGGCTCGTGATGAGGGCTTAGTAATGAGTATCACGACGGCTGGCTATGTTGACGAGTCAATTTACGACGAACTGATAAAAAGAGGGACGGCGGTTCTGAACGGAGACTCAAGAGAAAAGAAGCTCGCTCCGTTTTTGTACATGATAGACGATGTCTCAAAATGGAACGACATCAACGAAATACAAAAGGCTATGCCGAACTTAGGCGTCTCGGTTTCCGTTGATTTCATACTCGAAGAAATCGCAAAGGCCGAGGGCTCGCTCAGTAAAAAAATTGAATTTATGACGAAATATAATTGCGTCAAGGAAAATTCAAGTCAGGCGTGGCTTCCTACTCACGAAATCAACAAATGCACGGGCGACGCTCTCAACCTGGACGACTTTAAGAAATGCTATTGCGTTTTAGGAATAGACCTTTCAAGGACGACCGACTTAACTTCGGCGACCTGTTTAATTCAAAAGGGAAATGACCTCTATGCATTTAATCATTTTTGGCTGCCAGCCGAGAAGATAGAAGAGGCCAGTGTAAGAGACTCGCTCCCGTATAAATTATATGTTCAGCGTGGTTTATTATCGCCATCAGGAGACAACGTCGTTGATTATAACGACTGTTTTAACTGGTGTAAGGAATTAGTCGAGAAGTACAAACTTTATCCCGTACAGGTCGGCTATGACAAATATAACGCTAACTATTTAACATCAGCCTTGAAGGAATACGGATTCCATTGTGATGACGTCGTTCAAGGCTTTAATTTATCACCCGTCATTCTTGAGACCGAGGGCATTATCAAGGACGGGCGACTACACATAGGAGACAACGACCTTCTAAAGGTGCATTTACTAGACACGGCGCTAAAGTTCAGCGCTGAAAAAGAACGTTGTCGAATTGTCAAACTCAACAACAAGGCTCACATTGACGGCGTGGCGTCTCTCTTATGCGCTATGACCGTTCGACAGAAATGGTGGAATGAGTACGGCAAGCGACTAATTAATGAAAGGAGAATTTAAATGGGCTTAAAAGAATGGCTATTCGGCGAAGAAAAAGAGACACCGAAAGCCCTAAAAGAAACGAAAGACTTCGAGTTTCTGACCCGTAGAAATGGCGTTGATATTCGCTATTATAATCACGCCTATGAGAACGCAATAGTTCGCTCAGCGGTCGAGACAAAGGCTCAGCACATTTCAAAGTTAAAGGTCGAGTTGCAAGGCTCAGCTAAGCCGAAGTTAAAGAACAGGCTCCGCCATTATCCTAACTCGTTTATGACTTGGCCTCAGTTCTTAGCAAGATGTTCAACCATTCTCGACATGACAAACAACTTGTTTATCATTCCTGTAAAAAATGAATATCTTGAGACAATAGGCTTTTTCCCGGTATTGCCCGAAAAGGTCAAATTAGTAGAAGACAAAAAAGGTCATTACTGGTTAAAGTACAAGTTCGAACACGGAAAGTATGGGGCTGCTAAATTCGACGAGTGCGCTTACTTGGTGAGACATCAATACAAGTCTGATCTATTTGGCGAAGACAACGACGCATTACGTCCGACAATGGATTTAATCGCCGTCCAAGAAGCAAGCATCAAGAACGCTGTTGAGAACTCTAACAATTATAAGTTTTTAGCCAGCGTTTCTAATTTCACCGACCCTGAGGACTTGGCCGAGGAACGTAAAAGGTTCAGCGAGTACAACCTCAAGGGTGAAAACACCGACGGCGTGTTACTGTTCCCAAATACCTATACTGACGTTAAGGAACTGACTAACAAATATTACACAGTAGACACCGAACAGATGGAGTTCATTAAAGAGAACGTGTTCGACTACTTCGGTATCAATGAGGACGTTATTCAAGGCAAGGCCACAAGCGAACAACTGGACGCTTTCTTCAATTTAGCAATAGAGCCGTTTGCCATCGCATTAAGCGAGGCACTCTCAAGGGCTATCTATACAGATGAGGAAAGAGCCTATGGAAACCACGTCTATGTCAATGCTAACAGGCTCCAGTATATGAGCGTTAGCGAGAAAGTAAACATGGCTCAACAGTTGGGAGACCGTGGCGTATTAACAATTAACGAAATAAGAGAGTTATTTAACTACGCTCCTATCGAGAACGGCGACGTGGCCGTCATTCGTGGCGAGTATTACGCCGTTAATGAGAAACTCGGGGAACAAACCGAGCCAACAGAAAAGCCCGTAGAAACGGCGGAAAACGGCTCAGAAAGTGAGGAACAAAACAATGAGTAAATTAGACAAGATATTGGAAAAGGTATCAACTGGCGAGATGCAATACAGAGACCTCGTATTATCAGTAAGAGAAGAAGAAAGCGAGACTCCTGATCATATCGTCGAAGGTTACGCCAGCACCTACAACGAACCATATTACCTATACAGAGTTAAGGCTCCTGATGGTTATACCATCGAGGTTAGAGAAGAAGTCGACCGCCACGCATTCGACGAGACAAACATGGACGACGTAATTCTCCAGTATAACCACGAAGGACGAGTTTTTGCTCGTATCTCCAACGGAACTTTAAAGTTGAATAAAGACGACCCTAAGGGTCTTTTTATTTCCGCTGACTTAGGCGGAACAGAAATCGGCCGTCAGTTATATGAAGAAATAAAGGGCGGTTATACAAACAAGATGTCGTTCGGTTTCACCATTGATCAGGCTAGCGAATTAAGGGAAATCGAAAGCGATAACGACGCCGACGAAACCTGGGTTTACACCATTGAAAAAATCGGCCGTCTGTATGACGTTTCAGCCGTCAGTCTTCCTCAGAATGATTTCACATCTATTAGTGCTAGAGCGTACGGAAACGGAGTGATTTCCGCACGTGTAACGGAGAGATTACACCAGCATGAAGAGAAGGTCGAAAGAGCTAAGAGAATTGAAGAACTGACAAAGCTGATAGAAAGCGAGGACTAATGGAAATTAGAGAAATGGACTTAGAGCAGGTCGAAACTCGCTTAAACGAAGTCAAGGACTTGCTCAACGTTGACGGTTCCGACCTTAACGCACTCGAAACAGAGATAAGGGCTTTAAAGGATAGAAAAGCCGAAATCAAGGCCGAAATCGAAGAACGTAAAAAGGAAGTCGAGGAAGTAATCGACACAGGCGTAGAAGTACGCACATTCAAGGAAACAGAAAGGAAAACAAATATGGAAATCAGAAATTCACAGGAATATATCAACGCTTACGCTGAATATATTAAGACAGGCGACGACAGAGCTTGCCGTGCTTTACTGACTGAAAACGCAGCCGCTGGAACTGTTCCAGTACCTGAACTGGTTTATGACATTGTCAAAACCGCTTGGGAAAAAGAAGGCATTATGGCTCTCGTTCGTAAGAGCTACTTAAAGGGCAACTTAAAAGTTGGTTTTGAAATCTCATCAGACGGTGCCGTAATTCACACAGAAGGCGGAGCCGCTATCGACCCTGAGAACTTAGTTCTTGGTGTAGTAAATCTCGTTCCTCAGTCAATTAAGAAAGTCATTCAAATTAGTGATGGTGTTTACGACATGAGAAGCGATGAGTTCTTAAATTACATCTATGATGAATTAACATACCAGATCGCTAAGAAAGCAGCCGACACATTACTGGCTAAAATCGTAGCTTGCGGAACACAGTCAACAGCCACTTGTGTTGGCGTTCCTGCTATTACCGCAACCGCAGCTTCTATCGGTTTAGTTGCTCAGGCTATTGCTAACTTATCAGATGAAGCCGCCAACCCAGTAGTAGTTATGAATAAGGCAACTTGGGCTGACTTCAAGGCTGCTCAGTATGCTGCTCAGTATCCAGTTGACCCATTTGAGGGCTTACCAGTTATCTTCAACAATAGCTTAAAGACATTAGCCGCTGCTACTACTGGTGATGCTTGGGCTATCGTTGGTGACTTTGGCCACGGTGCTTTAGCTAACTTCCCAAACGGCGAAGAAATCGAGTTCAAGTTCGATGATAACACTTTGAAGAAGCAGGACTTAATCGAAATCTTAGGTCGTGAATATGTTGCATTAGCACCAGTCGCACCAAACGCTTTCGTTAAGATTAAGAAGTAATAACAACATAAAGGAGATTAAAAGAAGCTATGAAGACACTAATCGCAATTCCAGCGATGGATAGCGTTCCGACATTATTCGCACAAAGTCTCGCAACGCTGAGACGGGTCGGTGAATGTACGGTCGCTTTTGAAATAGGTAGTTTAGTTTATAACAGTAGAAACGATTTAGCCAAAAAAGCCATTGAGATGGAAAGCGATTATGTTTTATGGCTTGACAGTGATATGGTTTTCAACCCGAACACGCTTGAGCTGATGTTCAAAACAATGACGAAAAAGAACATCGACATATTAACGGGGCTATATTTTAGACGTGTAGCTCCGTTTACTCCCGTGCTATTTGATAAGTTGGAAATGACAGACGAGGGGTGCATTAATACCGAATTTACCGATATACCTGACGAGATATTCGAGGTCGGTGGTTGCGGTTTTGGTTGCGTCCTTATGAAAACGTCGGTATTCATTGACGTGTTCATTAAACATCAGGCGTTTTTCACACCGATAAAGGGCACGGGTGAGGACTTGAGCTTTTGCTGGAGAGCGAGAGACTGCGGTTACAAAATTTATTGTGACCCGTCTTTCTTCTTGGGACACGTTGGAACACAAATCATATCAAGAAACTTTTATGAAAGTTACAAAACAGTAAGGGCTCAGGAGCAATTCTGAGCCTTTTAGAGAGGTGAAATAATGGCAGATACAACAATACTCGGAAAAGTAAAACTGACGTTGAGAGTTGTTACTGACGACTTTGACGAGGAAATATCGGACTTAATCGACTCAGCACAGGAAGACTTAAAAACGGCTGGGGTTATTATTCCCGAACCGATAGACGAACTCGTGCTAATGGCGGTTAAGACTTACGTCCGTGCACACTTCGGAAACCCTGAGAACTACGAGAGACTGAAAGCCAGTTACGACGAACAAAAGGCTCAGCTTTCAATGAGATCAGGGTATACAAAATGGGCTAATGGATAGAAGTTCGGTCATTTATTTAGTCAGTAACAACAAAACACAAAACGAGTTAGGAATATGGGTCGACAACTTAACAGAAAGAAAGGTCTTCGCTGAGGTTAGTTCGGTTGGTCAGTCGGAATGGTTCGAGGGTGGTCGTAATGGTCTTAACCCTGAACTACGTTTCCGAATGTTCGCTTACGACTATCAAGGCGAGTCGCTGGTCAAGTATAACGGGGTCACTTACTCCATATACAGGACATACGTCGACCGTAACGAGTTAATAGAGTTATACGCCGAGAAACGAGAGGGCGTATGAAATCGCTCCAGCAACAAATGGCTAGCATAATAAATGAGTACGGCGAGGAACTGAGAGATGCCGTCATAAATGCCACTAACACGACCGCAAAAGATACCGTCAAATATCTTAAAAGCGTAAGCCCAAAAAGAACGGGCGGATATGCTAAAGGGTGGACGGTAACTAAGAGCGTGTCAAACTGGAAAGGCGTCGAGGCGACTGTCTATAACAAGACAAAGCCTGGGCTTACTCATTTATTAAACGACGGTCACGCTAAGAGAGGTGGCGGACGTACACAAGGCGACGGCCACGCTGACAAGGCGGACGAGTACGCACAAGAAAAGTTATATGATGAGGTATTAAAACAGTTATGACGAGATTACAGATAGCGCAATTAATCGAGAGCTTTGGACTTCCCTCTACTTATTATTCATTTCCAACTAATGAGGCTCCGAGTTTGCCTTA
The DNA here is from genome assembly GCA_045546295.1 of Candidatus Nanosyncoccaceae bacterium. Classification (GTDB taxonomy): domain Bacteria; phylum Patescibacteriota; class Saccharimonadia; order Saccharimonadales; family Saccharimonadaceae; genus UBA2834. The sequence goes on from JAZQCP010000018.1 coordinate 5,812, forward strand.
TGTGATTTATTACTATCCTGATCGTGACGACGTCATGGCAGATAACTCAAACTATGTAAAAGTAGCGACGCTGAGAATAGAACTTTATACCGACACGAAAGACTTTACTCTCGAGGATAATATCGAGAGCCTGTTACCATTCCCATACTCGAAAGAGTCCTTATACATCGACTCGGAAAAGATGTATGAAACAATTTATGAAAGCGAGGTCGTAATCAATGGCTAATAAAATCCATTATGGAATTACTAACGTATATTACGCCGTAGTCACCGAAACTCTTGGAACAAATGGCCAGTATACCGAAACATACGCCACACCTAAGAGATTAATCGGTGCTCGTTCTATCTCACTCAGTCCATCACAGGAAAATGTTAACTTCGCAGCCGATAACGATGCTAACTATTACACAGATAACATCTTCAGCGGTTACGAAGGTAACTTAGTTCTTGCAACTCTGAGCGACGACTTTAGAACTGAAGTATACGGCGAACAGACAGACACTAACAACTTAATCGGTGAATCAATTTATGACAAGCCGAAGAAGTTCGCTCTTATTTTCCAGTTCGAAGGTGACGAGAACGCAACAAGACACGTTTTATATCGTTGCACAGCTGGAAAGTATGAAATTTCAAGTGAAACAAAAGACACAACAGTTTCACCGGGAGAAATTTCAATTCCAGTAACAGTCGGCGGACGTCTTTCCGACGGCTTAGTAAAGTGGAAATGCGGAGCAGACAAGGCTACTCAGTATAACGCTTGGAACACGGCCGTATACGTGCCAACTATTTCTTAATAAGGGTGGGAGCATTCTCACCCTTTTTTCATTAAGGAGACAATATGGAAGAAATTATTAAAATCGGAGAACACGAAATCGGAATGAAGGTCAACGGAAACACACCGAGACTTTATCGTGAGACATTCGGCCGTGACTTGATGGTCGAATGGAGTAAGTTTTTAAAACATGTTGATAAAAAATCAGGGTCATTAATTGGGGACTTTGATTTTTCAACAATAGAGAATTTGGCCTTTATTATGGCTAAGCAATATGACCCGTCACTCACAAACATTAACGAGTGGCTGGAACAGTTCGGCATCGATGATATTTACTTATCAATGGCTCAAATCGTGAGCTTATGGGAAAAGAGCAAAAAGACGACGTCTGAACCAAAAAAAAACATAAACAAGTAAAGCGTGAATATAATACGGCTCTGTATTTACTTCGATGTACTCAGCTCGGGCTAAGATATGACGACCTCGAACATTTAACTTATGGAATGGTTCAGGATATGTTCATAGAATCGGACAACGACTCAGTCGAGTATGATTACGAGGCAACGCAGAGCGATTTCGATAAATTCTAGAAAGGAGCGATTATATGGCTGGCAAGAAGATCAGGGGCATTACTATCGAGCTCGGTGCGGACTTTACGCAAGTCACGGACGCATTTAATAAAGTCAGTAAAGACTTATCTTCAACCGATAGCAAGTTAAGAGATGTCAACAAACTTCTTAAATTAGACCCGTCTAACGTCGAGCTATTAACACAGAAACAAGGCTACCTCGAAGAGGCTATTTCTTTAACGGCTCAGAAGTTATTAGAAGAGCAGAATATGCTGGCAGCTCTACCAAGCGACGCCAACGGGGAACTGACCGAGCAACAGAAAGCTTTAAGTCGTGAAATAGAGGCGACTAAACTTCAATTAAGTGGTTATGAGAATCAATTAGCCGACGTGAAGAGCCAGTCAGACGCAGCCAGCAAAGCATCTGACCAACTCGAAAAAGAAGTCGATGAGGCTGGCAAGAGTGCTGGCGGTGCTAAGGTATCATTCGCCGACTTGGGCGGAGTATTAACGGGCTTAAATCAGGGAGCCGAGTTATTTAAAAAGGGTGTGCAAGCCGTAACAGGAGCATATGACGCTCTGATCGGAGACACCGTAACACTCGCCGATGACCTTTTAACACAGTCAACCATTACAGGACTATCAACTGACGAGTTACAGGAATACGCTTATATGGCCGAGTTAGTAGACACGGACGTATCAACAATTACGGGCTCCTTAACTAAATTAACGAGAAACATGGACTCGGCAACTAACGGAACGGGCGCAGCTTATGAGGCTTTTCAACAGTTAGGAATTGACGTCACAAACGCCGACGGCTCAATGAGAAACGCTAACGACGTATTTAACGAGGCAATAGATAAACTCGGTCAGATGGAGAACCAAACGGAAAGAGACGCTCTTTCAATGGCTTTATTCGGTAAAAGTGGTCAAGAGTTAAACCCTATTATTGAGGCTGGTTCTGAACAGTTAGACGCATTCAGACAAGAGGCTTATGATATGGGCTATGTCTTGGATAACGACACCTTGCAGAGCCTAGGTGGTATTGACGACAGTATGCAGAGATTAGACAAGGCTTTCGACACGGCTAAAAATACGATAGCCGTTGCGTTGGCTCCAGTAGTTGCGGACTTAACTGAAAAGTTTGTCGAATGGGTTCAGGCCGTAGACTGGGACGAGGTAAGAACTAACGTCAAGAATGCGTTTGATAAAATCGGTTCAGCTATTAAGACAGTATGGCCGATTATTGAGAAATTAATCTCCCTGATCGGTGGAGCGATTAAGATAGCGAACGATTTATTCAATGGCGATTTTGAGTTCCCTAAGATTAAGCTACCGCACCCGTATATTAGCCCTCGTGGCTGGAAATTGACGGACTTGTTACAGGGCGTTAAACCTAGCATTGGAATAGACTGGTACTCAAAAGGTTATGACGGCTTAGTCTTAGACGGCGCTACCATCTTCGGAATGAATAAGAACGGCGAGTTCATGGCTGGCGGTGAAAGAGGAAGAGAAATCATAATCGGTGAAGATAAACTTCGCTCAATGATGGGCGGAACTGTTATCAACGTCACAGTCAACGAAGCAAACAACGCAGAGGCAACGGCCGAGGCGGTAATGAATAGAATGCAATTACAAGTTGCTACGGAAGGGAGAGTTTGGAGATAATGTTAAATCATTTCACTTATAACGGACACTCCACGGGCGAGTTCGGTCTATTAGTTAGCGGTGCTAACATCTACGGAAGCCCGTCACGAGTCGTTGAAAAGGTTCAAATCCCTTACAGGAACGGCGACCTGCTAATTGATACAGGCGTTTATAATAACTACATTTTGACCTATGAAGTAAGCATCATAGACGATACAAAAGCCACCGCTCAAGAAATCAGCGAGTGGCTTTTATCTACTAAAGGCTATAACAGACTTGAGGACACTTACGTTCCTGATCAGTTTAGAATGGCATCATATTACAACCAGTTAGACTACACGCTTACAAGTTTGAATAGATTCGGACGTGCGACGATTTCTTTCGACTGTAAGCCTCAGAAATACCTCAAGACGGGCGAAACGACTGTCACCCTAACAACTAGTGGCACGATTACAAACCCGACGCAGAACGCCTCTAAACCGCTCATTCGTGTTTATGGTACAGGGACGCTCACGGTGAATGATTTAGAAATAACGATAAACTCAGTCGACGAGTACGTGGACATAGACTCCGAAAGAATGCAAGTCTTCAAAGGCTCGGTGAATAAAGGTTCCACGGTCTCAATGACCGACTTTCCTGAGCTTGTCGGTGGCGAGAATACATTAACTCTGAGTGGCTTAACTCGTGTAATCATTACGCCGAGGTGGTGGCGTCTATGATTCCTCGTTTATTGAATGCGAACGTCACCGACTTTACTCAGGTCGGCATTCCATTAACTGACACAGAATACTGTAAGGTCAAGGAAGAAAGAAACGGCGTCTTCGAATTAGAGCTAAGAGTCGCAACGACAACGCCATACTTCGAAGAACTTGAAGTCGGCAAGATAATCGTAGCTAAGCCTAATCACGATCAGGGCTTGCAAGCGTTCGAGATATACGAAATCACTCGACCGATTCTCCAGCGTGTAACAGTAAGAGCGAACCACATCTCTTATAGAACGTCTTTTATCCCGGTAAAGCCGTTCAGTTGCACGGGAATCACACAAACATTAAACGGGTTAATCACCAACTCAATGGAGACTAACCCGTTCACTTTTAATACAACGATAACAAACGAACAGAGCACTTACAACCAAACGGCTCCAGCGTCTTTACGTTCCCGTTTAGGTGGAACTGAGGGCTCTGTCTTAGACGTGTTCGGTGGTGAGTATAAATGGGACAACTTCACCATTAATTTACTTTTACACCGTGGCCAAGATAACGGCGTCGAATTACGAGTTGGAAAGAATATCTCTGATCTAGAGCAAACCGCAAACATGGAGAACATCGTCACGGGTGCGTTGCCTTATTGGTCAAACGAGGACGAAACAGAATTTTTTTACGGCGACGTTCAATACAGTTCAGCCGTGAGCGAGTACGACTATAAAAGGACAGTAGTCCTTGACTTGTCTGATCAGTTCGAAACCGCTCCGACATCATCACAGTTAAACTCGGCAGCCGTTGAGTATCTCAGCCAGGTAAATTTAGGAATACCGAACAAGAATATCAAATTATCATTCGTGGACTTAGCGGACACGGACGAATATAAAGACTCTCCGTTAGAGCGTGTTAATCTATGTGACATTGTCTCTGTTATCTATACTCCCCTTAATATCAACTACAATGCGAAAGTCATCAGCCTGACGTTCGATGTTCTAGCGGAGAGAACTCTTGAGGTTGAAGTTGGGGACAGTAAATCAAC
>JAZQCP010000020.1:0-4469 GCA_045546295.1 Candidatus Nanosyncoccaceae bacterium
AGCACCTCGACGGCGTACACACCTGCTTTGGTAAGGTTGTGGAGGGTCTTGATGTGATTGACGACATCCGCCCAGGCGACCTTATTTTCTCTATTACTATTGTGGAGGAGTAGAGTTTGAATTCAAAATTCATAATTCAAAATTCATAATTGAGATTTTGGGTTTTGAAAAGGGATTAAAAGAAAATTATCTTTGGAGGCAGGGGGTGGCGCGCTTTGCGCGATGCCTCCAAAGATAGAAGCTAATGTTTGAAAATATTAATATATACACCTCCTCGCAAGTTACACCAGTTACACCAGTTACACCAGTTACACGAGTTACACCCCTGTAACTGATGTAACTGGTGTAACTGATGTAACTCTGCGCGTGAAAAACTCGCCTTACGATAAAAAGTGGTCGAAATATTTGCTCAAATGAAATTTGTTTTCTACTTTTGCACCACTCTTCGAGAGCAGTTGCTGTTGTAGCTCAGGGGTAGAGCACTTCCTTGGTAAGGAAGAGGTCACGAGTTCAAGCCTCGTCAACAGCTCAAAGGAGGGAAGATGTAAATCTTTCCTCTTTTTCTTTTATATGTCCCTGATTCTCAATATATTTTATAAACTCCTCCCAATATACCTATTTATAATATAATCAAAACCTAGCAACTAGATTTTTTCGTTTAGATTATATTTTCTATCTTTATGACGAGTAAAACATAGTAAAAACATAGTAAATGGGAGTGATATATGGCTACTTTCAATTATGTTCTCGGCAAAAAGAAGGATAATGACAGATACCCCGTCTACCTACGAATCACCAATCGAAACACCAATACGACAATATCTTTGGATATGGAGGTCGTCAAATCGGAGTGGAATGAGGCTGGTCAGAGGATAAGCATACGACGCGCCGATGATTACAACACCCGCATCGAGAAGGAGAAGAATAACGATTTTTTGGATTCGCTTATCATCAGAGCCAAAGAGGTCGAGAAGGAGTTGAAACATCGCGGTGTTCTGAACGAGATGACAGCGGCGCAAATCAAAAAGGCGATTCTGGAATACTCGCCCAATGCCAAAAAAACCGAAGGCAACGGCGATTTCGTCCAGTACTGGTATGGTATCGCTATGGAAACGCCCAAGAGCCAGACCAAATATCAATACGCCTTAAAGGCGGTCGTAAACTACCACATTGCGGTCAAGGGTATAGACCGTATATATTTTCGGGACATTACCACCGACTGGGTGCGCGGATTTCTGGCATATATTAAAAGTGGCTACCAGTTTGTGCAAGGGCACGGAACACAGCAACGCTACAAAGGGTTATCGCCGTGGTCGGTCAACACATACGCATCGTGTTTGAAAAAGGTGCTGAACTGCGCCATTGATTCCGACAAATTATCGGCAGACGTTATGCGTGGATTCCGCAATTTTAAGCCGAACATCGTTCGCTCGCACCCTTACACGCTAACGATTGATGATTTGCGAGAGCTGTTGCACTACCCGTTCCAGACAATGCGCCAGAAGATGGTGCGCGACCTATTCATCTTTTCGTTCTGTACGATGGGTATGAACTTAACCGACATATACCATATCGACAAGAAGGCAATTAAGTGGAGCGGTGATGCTGGCGAAGTCAAATATATCCGAAACAAGACCGCCAAAGAGATTATCGTGTTGATAAACTCGCACGCCGAGCAGTTACGGAAACTTATTGCCCCTTATGCGAGCGCGAGCAAGCGAAATGTTTGGAATACAAAGACCAATTCACAGAGGTATTTTGCATTTGATTACAATTACTCGACCTATAAGGTTTTTGCAGGTAATTGCCGTAAGGTCGTTAGACAGATACGTGATATAATGGGCTACGACGACCATTTTACATTTTACACTGCTCGCGACAGCTGGTCTACGATTTTGAGCGACGACTACCAGCTGGGACAGGAATATTCCGATGCTGGTCTGGGACACTCGACCAAGAGCCTCGCGGGCAACCACTACATCGCAGTTAATTTCGACAAGCTGTTTGAAGTTCACGCCGATATGTTGCAGCGGCTTTTCGAGTAGTCAAAAGTCTACATATAATTTACTGGAAATCGGGTAGTAATTATTAGCGTATTTGCTAACTTTTTATTTTATTGTTAGTAATCAGACTTACAGGCATTTACGCCGATTTATATGGCAAAAATTTTTGGATAATTTTTATTAAATATTGGGGGGATACGGGTGGGTGTATCCCCCATTTTGCAAAGTGTTATCCTGTTATCCCAATTTCGCATATATACGCGACCATATACCCTATGAGAAAACACTGTTGGGCGTTAATATTTTCCCAAAAAAATTGGGGCTTAAAAATTAGGCACTTACACCCCGAACTCCCGTTTTACACGGAACACCGTACTGACCGACACATCACATAAGGTCGCCGTATCGCGGATAGACTTTCCCTGTTTCAAGCAGCGTATCACTCTGGCATATTCCTCTTTTTTCTGTTCTAGGCTCTTAACCGACCCGACTTTGCGACCGACTTTACCGCCAGCCTCTCGGTATCGTTTTAGACCACTGTTAAGGCGGTAGGCAATCGCCTCGCGCTCCATCTCGGCACAAGTGCCCAGTACCGAGATAAAGATGTTGAGAAACGGATTTTTAGTACCGTCGGTCTGGAATATGGATATATTCTCTTTTTGGAAATATATGTTGAGTTGAGCATCTTTACATCGCTTCACGTTCGCCAGCACCTCGTCAACATTGCGACCCAAACGGGACAACTCACTAATAAGCAACGTGTTGATACCACCGCCGATGCAATAGTCCAAGCATTGGCATAGCACGGGTCGCTCCTCGTTCTTAACTGCGCCGCTGATGTGCTCCTCGAAGATTTCAGTAACCGTCATACCGTTGCGTACGGCATAATCGGTCAGGTCGGCAACCTGACGAGCCGTCGATTGACGCTCGCCAGTGCTCGATACCCTCGCGTAAATTACCGCTGTTTTTGGTGTTTGTTGTGTCATTTTGGGATACTATTTATGTATCAACTTTTGATAGGTTGGATTGTCTTAATTATCAATATCCATCGGTTAGAATACCTGCACCAGATTTTCGTACCTCAACGAGCGGTAACCGCCAGACATCACATCGTAATATTTGACCGTGTTCACCGCATCGCCAGACAAGCCACGACCGTTCTGGGTCGCACGCATCAGATTGCTAGCGCAAGTACCCCACGCCTCGCGTACTTCGCCCGTGCTCTGCTTTATGTAGATGAAGTGAGCCACGCCATTACGCAACTTCTCTTTCAACAAGTCTATCATCTGCGCCTTAACTACGCCCATCGCTGCCGAGCCTGTGCGTCGCGCGATTACATTCGCTCTGTGAGCTGTCATTCCGTTCATTGCTACTACTTGTGTCATATTTGTAATGGTTTATTATTTATTTCTACTGCAAATGTAATACTTTATTTTGATATATGCAAGTGTTTGTAATGTTTTATTTCATTTTTCATCGATTTTTTAATGATATATTGAGTTTTTTACTACCTTTGTGAGAAATATATTACTTCTATGGAACTTCGAGTAGTTGAAATAGCCCACGCGAAGGGGCTTACGATGGCTGATATAGCCAAGCAGATAGGCATTAGCCGAGTGAACTTATCGAACAGCCTCAACGGCAATCCAACCCTCTCTCGACTTTCGGAGGTGGCGAAGATACTCGATGTTGAGGTCGCAGAACTCTTCAAGCCTACTTCAACAAGTAAGACCGTGAGCGGTTATTTAGAGTGCGATGGTCGCATTGTTAAGGTTGATAGCCTCGATGCGGTCAAGCGATTTATTGCCGAGGTTGAGGCGACAGCGGATAATAGTGACGAGTAATTTTCGCCGTTTCTTGACTTGGGATTTGGAACTTTGGATTATTGTTCGTATATTTGCGAACAACAAAACGGCTAATGACAATGGCAAATAAGAACTATACCGTTAAGCAAGAGCAAGTTGCACGCTTTGCAAAGGCGTTGGGACACCCTGCTCGCATTGCCATAATGAACTTTCTTGCCAAGCAGACCACTTGTTATTTCGGAGATATTCACGAGGAGATGCCGATTGCCAAAGCAACCGTTTCGCAGCACCTCAAAGAGTTAAAAGAGGCAGGCTTAATACAGGGTGAGGTCGAAACACCGAAGGTTAAGTATTGTATCAACCGAGAAAATTTGCGACTTGCAAAGGCTCTATTCGTTGAGTTTTTTGACGATTGCGCCTGCAAAAAGGAGAGTTGCTGTAAATAACAGCCTCTTTTTTTGGAAACAATGTTCGTTGTTCTACGAACTACAAATAATATAAAATTCAAAGCTATGAGAAAAGTATTAGTGATTCTTACCCTATGTATGGGTATGGTGGCTTGCTCGGAAGGCAAGACCAAGAGTGCGGCTGAAAATCAGCAGACAAAAAAAGATGTTGTTGAGGTGCTTTACTTCCACGGAGCGCAACGTTGTGCTACTTG
>JAZQCP010000021.1:0-3449 GCA_045546295.1 Candidatus Nanosyncoccaceae bacterium
ACGACGGATACAGTGGTTGTACTCATCTGCTACATAGATGTTATCCTCACTATCCTGGAAAATCATTGTAGGATTGTGGAACAACGCCTGGTCCAAATCACCGTCGCGGTGACCTGCTACACCTGTACCACCACTAATCTGTACAGCCTCCCACTGCTCCTTAGGAAGATTCATATCTATCTTCCAGATACGGTGCTCCTGATAAGTAGTGAAGTACAATACGTTAGGCTCTGAATTGCGGAAGCACAAACCGTATGTATCCACGTTTGAACGAGCCTTCAAGACGAACTCTGACTCATAAGTTACAGGGTCAATCTTTACGATGTGACCAGCGTAGAAACGAGTGTAAATCTTACCGTCTGTAGGGTTAACCACCATAGAGTGCTTCCAAGGGTTAGGTGGAACGTCACTGTTGTTGGGGTCCCAAGTAAACTGACGGTTACGGGGTGCCCACATCTCGATGGGGTTGAACACGATAAACGAACCGATGTAAGCCACTGTAGGAACTGACACGATACCTGTTGTCTGGTCGCAAGTAGGCACGTTAGGCACACTACCATTAGACAACATCGATACCTCGTTGTTATTCATATCAACGCGGATAAACGAGTGGTTGTCAGAAATTGACGAGTTAATCGCGTTCTGGTTACGGCTCGCTACGAAGAGGTTACCGTTCTGGTCAGCCACGCAATAGTAAGGTGAAATCTCAGCCTCAGCAAATGAACCCATAGTCTGGCCGGGCGTACCTGTACCTACCAATGTCTCAACGGTTGTAGAGGCAGTGTAGGCAAAGTGCTCGTGGTAAACCAATGAGTCTGAGCCTTGAACTACAGAGATGACACAGTCGTCTCCCGGGAGACGGGGTGCCAAAGCATAGAACTTCGTACCGTCGGCTGATACGCCAATAACGGCTGAAGGACGCTGGTTGAAGTAAACCTTCATATTCTCGGGTGAGGTAAAACCTGAGCCCTCGAATACTACCTTCTGAAGGTACTTACCATAGTTGGGAGAGAAAGTCGACAATGACATTGAACTACCTTCTACAACGGGACCGTCATACGGCTGGTCACCTCCTCCAGGAGTTGTTGTGTCATCGGAATCACTACATCCCACCAGGGCGATTGCGCCAAACAACGCAACGCACCACAATAGCATTTTGTTTTTCCTGTTCATAAAACTTGGAAATTAAAAAGGTTAAAAACTAAAATTGATTTGGTTGGTAAATATTTTATTTACTCTTTTGTTTTTTGTTTGTTGTTTTTTCGAGCCGTCTGTGCGGCTACTTGCACTTTGTAAGTGCATTTTGGGTTAATTGTCAATCTCTTCTTATAGGCGTTGTTGCATTTTAAGTTAAACAATTCATTTATCGGTATTTATGTCATAAATCAAATTTTGCATAATCTAAATATTGGTTTCACTGTAAATATAGTCTTTAGGACGGGCGATTTTGGCTCGCGGGCCATCGAGCACCTCTCGGTGACCACTCCGCAGGGGAAGAGTAACCTTTTATACACCTTCCATCTTTTCACAACCATTTCCTGAGAACACCCAGCCCTTCCCCTGCGGGAGCCTCACCAAACAACCCTAAAAACTTATCTATGAAACGCTCGGAGCCGTAGCCCCGAAATTTTGTTGTTATACCTTTTATTATATAAAGAACTATAATAGCGGCAAACTTTCGAACTGAACCGCAGAAAATCAAAACAGTTAGTCCAAAAATCATTTTGTATAGCATTTTGGTCCGCTATTTAGGCCAAAATACTATGCTCGGACCCGCCGAGCGTCGAAAATTGTGAACCAACGCAGCCTCTCATTAGACGAGCGCCGTAGCGCGTTGGGCGAGGCTGTGAGGGCCTCGGCGAAGATTGCAACCGCAAGGGACTTGGCTCAAGCGTCGGCGACGCAGGGCGAAGTGGGAAAACATAAAAGCGTGATATTTAACTGATTAACACCGATAGCATCAACGTCGGCCCTTGCAAGCGGCCTGTACGCCAAAATTGTTGCAGCCGACAACGCGGCCAAAAAACAATCAATAAATCGTGTGCTATAAAACTGCTTTTGTATGTTGGTTCACAATCTTCGTAACACAAAGATATGATTATTTTTTGAATTGACAATACTTCTTAACAAACTTTTTTGATTTTTTTCTATGATTCTGTGCTTTTTTTGGTTAAAAAAACGCGCGGGGGTGAGAGGGAAAATCAAAAATTCAAAATTCAGAATTCAAAATTACGAGAGATAGACTCTCGTTTCCTCGTCACGGCTCGGCAGAGAGTATAAACACTCTCTGCACTCGCTCCGCAGCGTCGGTTCAAAATTGGGAGTTAAGATTGCCACGTCGCTTGCGCTCCTCGCAATGACAAGAAAAAAAAGATGCCGCTCCTCGCAATGACAAGAGAGAACAAAGGCGCATAGAGATGTCATTACGAGGAGGACTTTAGTCCGACGTGGTAATCTCCTACTCTCCTTGATGCGGGAGATTAATTCTATATGGAGGGGTTTGACGTTAGTGACTCCAATCCTCGCCTCGCGGCTCGGTGGAGTGACGTGGTAGGGCGAAGGAGTTGGGCGAAGGAGTTGGGCAAAGGAGTTGGGCAAAGGGCGGGGTCGAGAAGCCCAAATAGGGCGCGTCGTAACAAATCAAAAGTCAAAAATTATAAAATCACGAAAAATAGGATAATTATATAATTAATCAGGAATAGATTATAAAAGGTCAAAATTTCCATAAATAATAGCAACAAGTTGTAATTCAGCGTATAGCAAAACTTACTGTTTGTAATATCCGCAGAGTTGCATTTAGTCGCTTTTTGAAAATATTTGATGTAATATTTAGATTATGTAAACAATAGGATTAACATAATGAAAATCACCGAAATAATGAATTGTTAAACTTAAACACAAGAAGCCTATAAGAAGAAAAATTGACTATTTCTCCACAAACTGTAAGGTTTGGCGGCTTTCGTCCAGTGACGAGGGGCTGCAATGCAGAATAGGATTGTGAGAAGAGTTGTCAGGCGGGGGGCTGTGATTACCGATTGTAATCCGACCTCGACGAGTTAGGCGAGAGTTGCGGAGTGAGAGAGCGAGAGCATCGTGAGAGAGCGCGCGAGCGCGAGCAGATAACGAGAGCATCGTGAGAAAGCGAGAGAGCGCGAGCAGATAACGAGAGCATCGTGAGAGAGTGAGAGAGCGCGAGTAGAGAGCGAGAGCATCGTGAGAGAGTGAGAGAAAGCACGTGAAGAGAGTCCGCAAGTCGAGCCTTACCGACAATTTATCGAGCAAACCATACTGCCCGAAAAAAAAGCAAAAAACAAAAGAGTAAATAAAAATATTTACCAACCAAATCAATTTTAGTTTTTAACCTTTTTAATTTCCAAGTTTTATGAACAGGAAAAACAAAATGCTATTGTGGTGCGTTGCGTTGTTTGGCGCAATCGCCCTGGTGGGAT
>JAZQCP010000022.1:0-1533 GCA_045546295.1 Candidatus Nanosyncoccaceae bacterium
AGACCGCTTGGCCCTCCGACTTCTATCCCGTTCCGCTTGGGCACAAGAAAAGCCGCCCGAAGGCGGCCTCTCTCGCTGGGTGCGCTGCGGCTTAGCAGGTGCGGAACACGTGGCCGCCATCGCCCATGTCATAGTCAGACATGAACAGCTCACGGGCAAAAGCCTTGAAGTCATCTGAGGGAGCAGCGAGAGCAGAGCCAAACTTGTTTGGACTCTGCCGAGCGCAGCCGAAATTCACTTAGTAATTTCCGAAGGCAACTCGTCTCGACCTTGCGTGTGGATGAGCCGCATTAACTTTTCAGCGTAAAGGCAAGTGAGGCGACGGTGAACAAGTGAAAGTATGTTTGGCTTGTTTTTCAGGGGCAACATGGCAGATTCTTCCTGCAAGCGGTTGCGCCCAAGACGGCGCAGGTGTCAAGAGCTGAATTGAACTATTAGAAGTCTTTTCTTTGTAGATTATACTTGGCTTTATACGCATCGTGGACAATGATATTCCTTTGATACGGGATGTGTGTGGCCGAGAAAACCGTGGCCCCGCCCGAGACGATCGACACGACGGCCTCGTTGTCGTCGCTCGTCGAGAGGTCGAGGTCGGGAATCTGCGAGGAAAACATAAGATCCTCCAGCTGGTTATTCAATGTGACTGACATATTCTATCGATTTAAGTTTGTGGCAATTGTGGTGCAAGTCGAGCGCAACGCCGAGCTGCCTTGAGCGTCGCCGAGTCGCCGCCCACAATCGCGGTAATTTATTTACCGCAAAGGTATGTTTGTGTCCTGGGACGGCAAAAGACACAAGATTTTCCCAAAAAAGATGCCGATTCATGTAGTTTTTCGATATATCTTTGCGTCTAAAGTCTAAAGAAAAAATTAATAACCAATAAATACGAGACATTATGGAACCACAAGAATTAACCAATGAGAGAGACAGGCTCTTTGAAAATTACAAGAGCTACTTCTCAAGGCAGGCCAAAACAAGCACAATAACCTTTGTCATTTTTTGCGTGCTTGCTGGATTGTGTATATTCAGTGCAGTTATCGGGTATTGGGACTGGCTAATCGGTATTGTAGGTTGTATTATATTCTTAGTTGCAGGGATTCATGACATGATTTGGTACCCAAAGCTTGCCAAAGCGGACGATGCACAAGAACTCTTAACCATCTACGACAAAAAGAGAAAGATTGAGAAGTGGACTACTTTTATTCAAGCACTATTCATAATTGCCTTCATTATTATGCTAGTCATTTTTAAAGTAGATATATCAACAGTCATTTTTTCGGGCGCAATATTGTGTTTATTTTTATCTTTTAGATTTTTGAAAGATCCTGAGATGAAAGGTATCGAATGGTTGCGTGAACTGGTGCAACAATCTTAAATAGTGTCTGCTAGAAATAATCCGGGCGTTCCCCTTGAGGGGATCGCTCGGCGCCGGTTCCGAGGTGGGCACCTCTTTAGGCGCCCACTTCGATCAACCTGTTAGACTTGATAATTCAAGTACTCGCCGACCTCCTGCAGTGTCTAAGTCGGATCGTA
>JAZQCP010000023.1:0-3632 GCA_045546295.1 Candidatus Nanosyncoccaceae bacterium
CGACAGTAAGTGGCAAGATCTATATAATGCCGCCCTTGAGCAGGGTGTGCTCGCCTTTGCATACGATGGCATTCGTAAGTTAGACGAGCAGTACCAACCAGAACTGGAGATTAAAGTACAGTGGGCATATAACGTCAGCCATATTGAGAAAATTAGCGCCAAACAGCTCAGTTCGGCAAATAAACTTGTCAATTTTCTTGCCAAGAAGGATATTAAAACAATGATTCTCAAGGGGTTGTCTTTTGCATCAATATATCCAGAACCTACACACCGTCAGTCGGGGGATATTGACATATACCTTATGGGTAAGTATGCAAAGGGCAATGAGGAGGTTAAAAAAATGGGTATAGATGTTCGTTACGACTACTTTGTACACTCAGAGTTTGTTGTTGAGGGTATAAATGTTGAGAATCACCTCTATTTTGTCAATCCTTTTGTCAATCGCTGTGGCGAGTATGTTCAGAAGGCTCTGCTTACGATGGTTGATAACCATAGCAACCACCCTATCGTATCTGGGGCGCTAATCCCTTCGGCAGAGTTCTCGGCGCTCTTCTTGGCGCGCCACTCCTGCTGGCACTACGCCCGCGAGTGCATTAAGCTGTGGGATATTTGCGACTGGGGTATGCTGCTAAACCACTATAGGGATAGTTTGGACTGCCAAACGCTGCTCACCCACCTTGAGAATAGCGGTCTTACACGCTACGCATCTATTCTCACAACTATCGCTGAGCAGATTTTGGGCGTTAAATTACCGCTTGAGTTCCCAGATAGATATGCTGAACTTTCGGAGCGAGTGCTGGATGATATTCTGAGCTACGATGATGAGCCGAAGCACACTCAGATGGGATTTTTGCGCGCCTTTATGCTCAAGACCCGCAACCGATTTGCTCGCAAATGGTGCTATGATAAAGTAGTACCAGATAGCTACTGGGGCAATATCTGGTACTCAATCAAGGGCTATATCACAAACCCGCGCGCTATTAAGAAGGCCAAGCTATAATGGTAATGATGCCAAAAGTGGCGCATTTTAGAGAGTAAATAAATGGCGAGAAACGTAGTATTTCTCGCCCTATTTTTTTCTTGCTTTACCCTGATTACTTTGCAGAAAAAGGAACCATTTGACAAAGTCTTTAAAATGCTTACTGGACAGACCGCGATGGAGTCGCAGATGATCCTTTAGATGTCCGAAAAATGCCTCTATAGAATTTGAAGTTTTTGGTACATTCGGGTATCTTGTATAATTAAACATATATGGTATTGCTCTCATTATATGAGATGCGCTACGATGCAACATTTTATGAGTGTACCACCATTTGCCCGTCTCCTCATCTACACTTCTCTCGTTTATATATTCCTCATGTTTTACGTGCCAGTCAATAAATGCTCGCATCCAGAGTTGCGCCTCTTCGTGGGTATTGATTTTGCTCAGATAACACGCTAATTCTCGCAGTTCACGAGCTGCTTCACTTTGTGGTTTTTTCGTTAGCCACAAACACACTTCATTTGCAATATGAAAGGTACAGCGTTGTATAATCGCCTCTGGACACACCTCTCGCACAGCTTTTATTATGTTAGCAGCACCATCACAGGTTACACTCTCTATCTCAATACCAATATCTTTTATCGCTTGCAAATCCTCTTTCAAATCTCGCAGAGCTTCGTGCTTAGTAAGACGATAAAGAATTGTCATCTTGATATTATGGTCACGATAGAGGAGCAAACAAACCTTATTAGTAAAGTATGTGCCGTCTATCAAAAGATTTACTTTTTCCCTCTTTTGGATTTGCCAAGTAGGACAAGTTGGCAATACTTTGTAAAAGTATCGTTTTAGAGTTCTTTCGCTATAATCGCTAACTGCCGATATTTGAGAAATACTTTGTTTATCTCGCACCCACTTCTCAAACCAAACAAACATATTTTGCTCTGAAATATAAGCCCGACGATCCGTAAAATAGCTCTTGCAATTCTTGCAGAAATAACGAGAATATCCATCTCACTTGCCTTTTTTAATTGTGTCAAGAAAACCGCACTGCGGACAACGAAGTTTGCGCTTTTTTACCATAAAAAATAGAGATTAGTAGAAACCGTTTTCTACTAATCTCTAAAATATCGCTGTAATTCCCAAATTTATAGGTAGTTACATTTTTAGTCAAGCGCCGCTTTTGGCATCATTACCATTTTTTGCAGCGTTATCCATTAAAAGTCCTCGTATGGGTCTATCTCTTCAATATCTGGCTCGTCATTTATCTCCGAGCCATACTCAAGTTCTGGCTCCAGTTCGTCGTCATCATAGAGGAACATCTCTCCCATCACAGCATCAATCTCACGTCGCTCCTTTTTGGTCGGACGACCCGTACCCCTTTCGCGGAATACAAAGATTGTCTCGCGTGGAACGTTGAGCTTGTCAAGCTCCGTCTGAGGGGTAATGTTCTGGCAAAACTGCGGAACACTCTTCGCCGGCTGGCGATTAGCCACAAGCTCGGTGACAAGGTATGAGTATGTAATCATACCCTTCTTAACCTCTATCTTATCCCCAACCTTCGCCTCACGCGACGGCTTAGCGTAGCTACCATTCACTGTCACCCTATTATTTCTAATCGCATCGGCAGCGTCGCTTCTTGTCTTGAAGATGCGGACTGCCCATAGGTATTTATCTAGTCTAACCTCCATAATTTTGTTATTTTGAGCGGCTTTTGCCGCGTTATGCTTGTCTCAAAAATGCTCACATAGCTTTACTATGCTCCGCTTTTTTCGCCTTCGCAAGCCTTGAAAAACCTCACTCAAAATAACAAAATTGGTGCTATTTTGAGCGGTCGTGCTGCATTGCACTCGTCTTATAAATGCTCACATACGTTTTAGTATGCTCCGCTTTTTTCACCCTCGCAAGCCTTGCAAAATCTCCCTCAAAATAACAAAATGGTGCTACTTTGAGCGACTGTGATGCATAGTACTCGTGTCAATAATGCTCACATAGCTTTACTATGCTCCGCTTTTTTCACCTTCGCAAGCCTTGCAAAATCACACTCAAAATAACAAAATGGTGCTACTTGAGTGGTCGTGCGTCTTGACGGCGTTGTAAAACCGCGCCTAAAATTCAAAAATTAACTTCGCAAGCCTTGCAAAACCTCACTCAAAATAACAAAATTGGTGCTACTTTGAGCGGCTTTTGCGGCGTTACGGTATTATCTATTCTCTGCAAACCATCTCCATAGTGGGGCAGAGTGCAGTCCGTGGATTATCATATTATTATCAAGGAGATAGCGTACCTCCTCTCGGCTAAGTAGGTGAACGTCAATATCTTCGCTCTGCTCTGTATTTTGTTCCGAAACTCGCTCTACTCCCACAGCCAGAAAAGTATAGGCGATATTGTTGTGGTTTGTCGGATTTGGGCAGGCGCGCATAATTTCTCTCCACTCGCCACCTCCATAACCACTCTCCTCAAGTAGTTCACGACGAGCAGCTTGCTCTATATCTTCATTCTCCTCACATACTCCTGCGGCTAGCTCGTAGTTTGTTGCTCCGAGTCCGTGGCGATATTGGCTAATCATCACAAATTTTTCATCTTTTGTGATAGCTATGACCTGCACCCAACGAGGAAATTCAAAGATGTACCAATCAGGAACGACAACGCC